>JAEWXC010000097.1 GCA_023396115.1 Actinomycetes bacterium
TGTGACCCACTTCACCCTGCTTGCTCTTGCAAGCGCTAACAAAAGTTAGCACCATGGAGGCATGGACACGGGCAAGGTGCACCGCACCGCGAAGTCGCTGGGGGACTACCTCAAGGACCAGCGGTTGGGTGCGCACCTGTCACTGCGCCAGCTCGCCGAGCAGGCCGGTGTCTCCAACCCGTACCTGAGCCAGATCGAGCGCGGCCTGCGCAAGCCCTCGGCCGAGGTGCTGCAGCAGATCGCCAAGGCTCTGCGGATCTCCGCCGAACAGCTCTACATCCAGGCCGGGATCCTCAGCCCCGAGGACGGTGTCGGCGGTTCCGTCGAGCTCGCCGTGCTGGGGGAGACCCGGCTCACCGAGCGGCAGAAGCAGTCGCTGCTCGACGTGTACCAGTCCTTCCTGGCCCTCAACGCCGACCAGGACCGCACGGAGCCGGAGCAGTCGGGGGACTGAGCGCGATCCCGAGAGCACCGCAATCCAACCACCGCAGGAGGAAGCACCATGGCCAAGACCACCTTTGACATCCCCGTCACCGCCACCCGGCCGCTCTACGCCGGCGTCGGCGTGACCGACCTGGCCGTCGAGACCGTCCGCGAGTTCGTCGCCGACGTCACCAAGAAGCTCGTCGAGGCGCAGGCCGACGTGACCGCCAAGGTCGCCGACGTGCAGAAGTCGCTCGAGCCCGCCGTCCTGCGCGAGGCCGCCGTGACCGCCGTCAACGAGCGCGTCGAGGCCCTGCAGGCCGACGCCAAGGCCCGCCGCACCGCCGTCGAGGCCCGCGTGGCCGAGTTCCAGGGTGAGGTCCGCGGCTACCCGGCCAAGGTCCAGGCCCGCATCGACGAGAACGTCGCGGCCACCAACAAGGCCTACGCCGACCTGGCCCAGCGCGGCGAGTCGCTGGTCGAGCGGATCCGCAAGCAGGAGTCGACCCAGGCCGCCGAGGCCGCGGTGAAGACCACCGCCGCCAAGGCCAAGACCACCCGCACCCAGGCCACCAAGGCCGCCGCGAAGGCCGTCGACAAGGCCGTCGACAAGGCTGCCGCCGAGGTCACCGAGGCCGTCGCCGACGTGAAGGCCGAGGTCAAGAAGACCACCCGCACCGCCACCAAGCCGGCCGCCAAGAAGGCCCCGGCCAAGAAGGCGCCCGCCAAGAAGACCGCGACCAAGACCGCCGCGAAGCCGGCCGCCAAGAAGGCCCCGGCCAAGAAGGCGCCCGCCAAGAAGACCGCCGCGGAGAACGCCGAGGCCAGCGCCAAGGCGACCGCCACCGCCGCCACCACCGCGGTGACCAACGTGGCCAAGGCCGTCTCCGAGGGTGCCGAGAAGGTCGGCGACTGAAGAGAACCGGAGCAGCTGACGCTGTTCTGAACCCACCGGACCCCCGACCGCATGCCGCGGCCGGGGGTCCGGTGCGTCTGCCGCGGGTGCCGCACCTCCCCCGGGCCGTGGGTCGGGCACGTAGGGTCAGGGTGTGAACCTGATGCTGTTGCCGTTCGGTGCGGGCCTGGGCCTGGTCCTCTTCCTGGTCCTGCTCGGACTGAAGATCTACGTGCTGGTCAGCGCGCTCTCCTTCCCCGCCGAGGCGTTCACCGCCGCCGGCAAGCTCACCAAGCAGGGCTGGGGAATCATCCTGGGCATCGGGGTCGCCGCCGAGCTGATCTTCGGCTCCGGGCCGGTCAGCATCGTGAACCTGGCCTTCACCGTGGCCGCCATCGTCTACCTGGTCGACGTCCGACCGGCCCTGCGCGAGGTGCTCGGCCGCTGAGCAGCGGCACCGAGCGCTCGGCTAGCATCGCCCGACCACCCCCGACCACGCCCCGAACCTGCGAGGAACACCGATGATCCTGCACTCCGAAGAGCGCCCCTGGGGCTCCTGGCACGTCCTCGACGACGGCCAGGGGTACAAGGTGAAGCGGATCCACGTGAAGCCCGGTCAGCGGCTCTCGTACCAGACCCACGAGCACCGCTCGGAGCACTGGGTGGTCATCTTCGGCATCGCCACCTGCCTGATCGACGGCGAGACCGTCGTGTGCGGCCCCGGCCACTCGGTCGACGTGCCGCAGGGCGTCGCGCACCGGATCATCAACGACCACGCCGAGGAGCTCGTGATCATCGAGGTCCAGCACGGCGCCTACACCGGCGAGGACGACATCTGCCGGCTCGAGGACGACTACGGCCGCGAGGGCTGACGTCCCGGGGGTCTCGGCAGGCTCGACCACCGCGGCAGGCTCGACCACCGCGGCAGGCTCGACCACCGGGTGAGGTGGTGGCTCAGGCCAGGTGGTCGGCCAGGGAGTCGCGCCAGTCCCGCGGGGTGAACCCGGTGGACCGCAGCTTGTCCAGCGACATCGTCGAGACCGACGGTCGCGGCGCCAGGTCCTTGCCCGCGCCGTAGGCCTCGGTGCTGGTGGGGCTCACCCGGTCCGGGTCGGCCCCCACCCCGGCGAACACCGCACGAGCGACCTCGTGCCACGACACCGCCGGCCCGTCGCCGGTGACGTGGTAGGTCCCGTACGGCGCCCGCTGCTCGAGCAGGTGCCGCGTGGCCCGGGCCAGCTCCTCGGCGAACGTCAACCGCCCGACCTGGTCGTCGACCACCGCCGGGTCGATGCCGCGCCCGGCCAGGTCGGCCATCGTCGCCACGAAGTTGCGTCCCTCGCCGATCACCCACGACGTGCGCAGCAGGTAGTGCCGCGGCGCCACCCGGACGGCCAGGTCGCCGGCGGCCTTGGTCTGCCCGTACACCCCCAGCGGCGCCAGCGGGGCGTCCTCGAGGTGACCGGTCCCGGGGTCGGCGGGGGAGTCGAAGACGTACTCCGAGGAGTAGTGCACCAGCGTGAACCCGTGCTCGACGGCCAGCGCCGCCAACACCGCCGGGCCGGTCGCGTTGGCCGCCCAGGCCCCGACGCGGCCCTGCGGTGACTCGGCGGCGTCGACCGCGGTCCACGCGCCGGCGTTGATCACCACCCCGTACTCGTGCCACGGCCACGCCGCCAGCGCCGCCCCGTCGGTGAGGTCGAGCTCGGCCCGGGTCACACCGACCGCGCGCGGCAGCGCCGCGAGCAGGGCCCGGCCCACCTGGCCACCTGCCCCCAGCACCAGCACCCCCGCCGGGCCGACCGGGTCGACCTCGGCCAGCAGCGGCTGGTGGCGGTCCTTCTCACTCAGCACCGCCTCGGAGAGCGGGATCGGCCAGTCGATGCCGATCGCGGGGTCGCCCAGGTCGGCGGCGGGGTAGCGGATCCCCTCGCGCCAGTGCGCGTTGACCAGGTAGGTGTACGCGGTGGCGTCCTCGAGGGTCTGGTAGGAGTTCCCGACCCCGCGCGGCACGAAGACCGCCACGTCGGTACCCATCTCGAGGGTGAACGTGGCGCCGAACGTCGGCCCCTCACGCATGTCCACCCACGCCCCGAAGATCCGCCCGGTGGCCAGCGAGACGAGCTTGTCCCACGGTTCGGTGTGGAAGCCGCGGGTCACGCCCCGGTCAGTGTTGAAGGAGACGTTGTTCTGCACCGGCCCGAAGTCGGGCAGCCCCGCGGCCACCATCTTCTCCCGCTGCCAGTTCTCCTTGAAGAACCCGCGCGGGTCGTCACGGCGGTCCAGACGGACCACCAGCAGACCCGGGATCGGGGTGGTCTCGACCAGCGGCCCCATCACTGCCCCTTCGCGGCGTAGGCCGCCTCGGTCGCCGCCTTGTGCGGACGCCACCAGTCCTCGTGGGCGCGGTACCACTCGACGGTCGCGGCCAGGCCGTGCTCGAAGTCGCGGTGCACCGGGGTCCAGCCCAGCTCGGTGCTCAGCTTGGTCGGGTCGATCGCGTACCGCAGGTCGTGCCCGGCGCGGTCGGCGACCAGGTCGATGTCGTCGGCGTCGCGGCCGAAGAGCTCGTTGAGGGCCCGGGCCACCTGCAGGTTGTCGCGCTCGCCGTCGGCCCCGATCAGGTAGGTCTCCCCGATCCGGCCCCGCTCCACGATGGTGTGCACCGCACGGGAGTGGTCCTCGGCGTGGATCCAGTCCCGCACGTTGGCGCCGGTGCCGTAGATCCGCGGCCGGACCCCGTCGACCAGGTTGGTGATCATCCGCGGGATGAACTTCTCCACGTGCTGGTAGGGCCCGTAGTTGTTGGAGCAGTTCGACAGCGTCGCCCGCACCCCGAACGAACGCGCCCAGGCCCGGACCAGGTGGTCCGACCCGGCCTTCGTGGCGCTGTAGGGGGAGCTCGGCCGGTACGGGGTGCTCTCGGTGAACCGGTCCGGGTCGTCGAGCTCCAGGTCGCCATAGACCTCGTCGGTGGAGACGTGGTGGTAGCGGGTGTCGTGACGACGGACCGCCTCCAGCAGGGTGAACGTGCCGACCAGGTTGGTCTGCACGAACGGGCTGGGGTCGTCCAGGGAGTTGTCGTTGTGCGACTCCGCGGCGAAGTGGACCACCGTGTCGTGCCCGGCGACCAGCTCCTCGACCACCACCGGGTCGGCGACGTCGCCCACCACCAGCCGCACCCGGTCGGCCGGCAGCGGAGCCAGCGCCTCGGTGTTGGCGGCGTAGGTGAGCTTGTCCAGGACGGTCACCGTCGCGTCGGTCGCCCCGACGAGGTGGTGGACGAAGTTGGCGCCGATGAAGCCGGCACCACCGGTCACGAGAACCCGTTGCATGCCGGTGATCCTAGGCTCCGGGCGGTCGCGACGACCGGCGGTCCGGAACCGGGGCGCACCCCTCCCGCGTGGCGCACGTCACCACTAGAGTCCCTCCCCATGCGCGGAATCATCCTCGCCGGCGGAACCGGCACCCGGCTGCACCCGATCACCCAGGGGATCAGCAAGCAGCTCGTCCCGGTCTACGACAAGCCGATGATCTACTACCCGCTCAGCACCCTGATGCTGGCCGGGATCCGCGACATCCTGGTGATCACCACCCCGCACGAGGCGGACTCGTTCAAGCGGCTGCTGGGCGACGGCTCCCAGTTCGGGATCCGGTTGAGCTTCGCCACCCAGCCCGCCCCCGACGGGCTGGCGCAGGCGTTCCTGATCGGTGCCGACCACGTCGCCGGCCACACCTCGGCGCTGGTGCTGGGCGACAACATCTTCTACGGCTCCGGACTGGGCACCACGCTGCGCCGCTTCGAGGGCATCGACGGGGCCGCGGTCTTCGGGTACCGGGTCTCCGATCCCCGCGCGTACGGGGTGGTCGACTTCGACGGTGACGGCCGCGCCCTGAGCCTGGAGGAGAAGCCGGACCGGCCGCGGTCCAGCTACGCGGTGCCGGGGCTGTACTTCTACGGCACCGACGTGGTGGAGCGGGCGGCCGCGCTGGAGCCGTCCGCGCGCGGCGAGCTGGAGATCACCGACCTCAACCGCACCTACCTGGAGGAGGGCCGGCTCCAGGTCGAGGTGCTGCCGCGCGGCACCGCCTGGCTGGACACCGGGACCTTCGACTCGCTCAACGACGCCAGCAACTTCGTCCGCACCCTCGAGGGTCGCCAGGGCACCAAGGTCGGCGCCCCGGAGGAGGTGGCGTGGCGGATGGGTTGGCTCAGTGACGCCGAGCTGCTCGAGGTGGCTGAGCCGTTGCTGAAGTCCGGTTACGGGCAGTACCTGGTCGAGCTCGTCACCCACGCGTGACCCCGGGGTCGCTGGGTAGTTGATCCAGCTGCCGCCCCCGCGTCCTGCCGGGGCGGGTCCGGGTGTCCGTGGAGGGACAGCACCCGGTGGGTGTGCCCTCCGGGGGCGCCCGGTGTCACGGCAGTGGGAGGTCTGGTGGACGTTCAGGAGTACTGGCGCGTGCTGCGTCAGCAGGTGTGGGCGGTGGTCGGGTGCACGGTGCTGGTCACCGTGCTGGCCGCCGGCTGGAGTCTGACCCGCACACCGGTCTACGCCTCCACGACCCAGCTGATGGTCTCCTCCGCGCAGAACGCCAACGCCCTGGAGGCGTTCCAGGGTGGTGCGCTGGCCGCGCAGCGGGTCGCCTCGTACACGGTGCTGGCCTCGGGGCGGCTGATGGCCCAGCAGGTCATCGACAAGCTCGACCTGGACGCGACCCCTGACGACCTGGTCGGGCGGGTCGAGGCGACCGTCATCCCGGACACGCTGATCATCCAGGTCAAGGTGCGCGACACGAACGCCAAACGTGCCCAGGCCACGGCCAAGGCCTACGCCGACGAGCTGGTCGTCGCGACCCGCTCCATCGACGGCGAGGTGGACATCCCGATCAAGGCGACTGTCATCGACCCGGCGTCGTTCTCCGACGACCCGGTGGCTCCGCGGACCCTGCTCAACGTGCTGGTCGCGTTCCTGGCGGGGCTGCTGCTGGGTCTGGTCGCGGCGGTGCTGCGGCACCTGCTGGACACGTCGTTGCGCACGCCGGAGGACATCGCCCGGGTCACCGACGCCCCGATCATGGGCACGATCGCGGCCGAGGGCACCCAGACCCGCGGCGTGACCATCGACGAGCTGGACAGCCACGCCCCGCGGGTGGAGGCGTTCCGGGTGCTGCGCACCAACATCTCCTTCGTCGACATCGACAAGCCGCACAAGGTGCTGGTGGTGACCTCGTCGCTGCCCGAGGAGGGGAAGACCTCCACCGCGGTGAACCTGGCGATCAGTCTGGCCAAGGCCGGTGTGCGGACCCTGCTGGTCGACGCCGACCTGCGCCGGCCGTCGGTGGCCGGGTGGCTGGGGCTGGAGCAGTCCGCCGGTGTCACCACGGTGCTGGTCGGCAAGGTGGCGCTCGAGGACGCGGTGCAGCCCTACGGGACGACCGGGTTGGAGGTGCTGCCGTCCGGCGTGACGCCCCCGAACGCGGCCGAGCTGCTGCAGACCGACGCGATGGTGGCGCTGCTGGACCGGTTGCGGGCCAGCTACGAGGTCGTCGTCATCGACACCCCGCCGCTGCTGCCGGTGACCGACGCGGCACTGCTGGCCACCAAGGCCGACGGTGCGCTGCTGGTGACCCGGCACGGCCGGACCAAGCAGGGCCAGGTCGCCGGCTCGGTGGAGCGCCTGGCCCGGGTCGACGCGACCCTGGTCGGGGTGGTCCGCAACATGGTGCCCGGCGGGAAGCTGGGGCAGTCCTACGGTGGCTACGGCTACGGGTACGGCTACGAGCCCAAGTCCGAGGAGGATTGGCTGCGTGAGGCCACCGCCGGGGTGGGCCGTCGGATCCGGGACCGGCTCTCTTCGACGCCGTCCTGACCGCGCCGACCTCCCCCTTCCGCGACGCCGACCGGGCACTTCTGTGGCGCTGACCGGGCGTTTACGCGACGCTGACCGGGCGTTTACGCGACGCTGACCGGGCACTTGTGGCCGACCGGGCAGACCCCGCCTCCGCCGAGCCGCGGCACTGGGTCAGCGCAGGGTCAGCGCAGGGTCAGGGCACCTCGACGTGCCAGGTGCGACCGCCCAGGGTGGCGACCAGACCACCGCGCAGGTGCGCCGGGTGCCGCTGGTCGAGCGGCGGCAGGGCGTGGTGGTCGGCACCGAAGATGACCGTCAGCACCTCGCGGGTGCCCACGGGGGCGGGGCAGGTCCGGCCAGCGAAGGCCACTGGGACGGTGCCAGCGTAGCTGTCGGGATCGAAGACGAGGCGTCGTCCCGAGGGCTGGTGGTAGTTGGTCGCCACCAGAGGTCCCCGACGGGGCCGGGTCACCAGCCGCTCGCGCAGCGCGTGCCACCTCGATCGGGGGAGCACACGGGAGAGCGCGACGGCGACCAGTTCGGCGACCTTGCGACCGGGCCCCGTGAGCGGTTCGGCCACGACGTCGGCGACGGTGGTGTTCCGTGCCGTGACGAGCCGGTCGAGGGACTCCGCAGCGACTGTCCACAGCGCACGGACCCGCGCGTTGCGGGGCGCGGTGTCGAGGATGAAGATGTCCAGCGGCACGTGCCGGGCCTCGGCGGGCAGGTGCGCGCGGCGGCGGCCCTGGTGGATCCGGCGACTGCCCGTGTGCAGCAGTCGCGGGATCGCGGAGATGTGGTCGGCCCGTGTCTCGCGGCAGCTCAGCTCGACGTCGTCGGGGAGCAGCGGCGCCAACCCGGCCAGCAGCCGCGGCACGTCGGCTCGACGCACGATGACGTCGACGTCGTCGTCCCACGGGATCCACCCGTCGTGACGCACCGCGCCCAGCAGCGTGCCCGACGTCAGCCACCACTCGACCCCGAGCTCGGCACAGGCGCGGGCGAAGGCGTCCAGCAGGTGCTCGCCGATCGCCTGACATGCCTCCAGGTAGACGGACTCGAGCTCCTCGGACGGGTCGACGACGCGCTGGTGACGCCCCCGCGGTGCGTGCGGTGCCTCGACGTGCTCGGTCACGTTTGCCCTCCCTGGTGCGGACTCTCCTCCGCCGCCCGACCACCGGTCTGCCCGGTGGCGTAACGGCTCAACGACCGACGTCGTTGGGAGTTCCGTGGGAGTGGTGGCCGAGCCGGGGAGCGGCGAGCAGGCACCGGTGGTCGGCGACCGCCGGGCACTTGCCGAGCAGCTGGCCTGGTCGTTGTCGGCCAAACTGCTCGCCGCGCTGCTGCAGATCGTGGTCCTGGTGCTGCTGGCCCGGTCGTTGGCCCCCGAGCGGTTCGGCGTGGTCAGCACCGTGATCGTCGTGATGACGCTGGTGGCGACCACGAACGGCTTCGGGCTGATGCGGCAGATGAACTACCACCGGGCCCGCGACCGGAACCACCCCGACCTGCCCGGCATGTTCGCGGCCCGGCTCGGGTTCACCTGGCTGAGCGTGGCGCTGTGGCTGCTGGGCACGCTCGGAGGTTGGCTCGTCACCGGATCCCCGTGGTGTGCCGTTCTGGCGCCGTTGGCGGTCTGGCTGCTGTTCGAGCAGACCACCACCGTGTGGAACGGGCTCTCGACCGCGGACGGCAACTGCCGGGCCCTCTTCTTCTCCTACCTGTGGCGTCGCGGCCCCGTGGTCGCGCTGATGCTGGGGGCGCTGGCTACGGAGCGGTCGGTGCTGTGGGCGTGGTCCCTGGGGCTCGGGCTCGGCGGGGCGCTGTCCTGGCTCGCGGGACGCTCGGGTCAGGAGACCTGGGCCCGCGGGCTGCTGCTGCGACGTGCCGACCTGCCGACCTCGATCGACTGGGAGCTCGGCTTCTGGTGGGGGCAGGTCGGGTCCCAGCTGCGCGACCTGGACGTGGCGGCCGTGGCGGCGGTGAGTGCGCACGCCGGCGGCATCTTCGCCTTCCCGGCGCGGCTCATCAACCCGATGAACATGATCACCCAGTCCGCGGGGCAGGTGCTCTTCCCGCGGGTGGCGCGGCGCGGCGGGCTGACCCGGCGCGAGCTGGTGCTGGTGGTCGCGGCCGGCACGGTGCCGGTGCTGCTCGTCGCGGTGGCGACGTTCCTCGCGGCCCCCTGGCTCCCGCAGCTGTTGGGCGACGGGTACGCCGACTCGGTGGGGGTCCTGCGGATCACGTCGGTGACGGCCGTCTTCGTGGGGATCACGATCCTGGTGGCGGTGCTGCTCACGGCGCAGTCCAGCGAGGAGGCCCGGTGGATCGGGTACGCCGCCGCGATCGGCTCGGTGGCCCAGGTGGGGGCAGCCGCCCTCGGAACCCTGCTCGGCGGAGCTGTGGGGGCTGCAACCGCGGTGCTCGTCACGGTGGTGGCGGCGACGTTGCTGATGTGCCACCGGGCCTGGACCCGGGCCCGGCGGGCGTAGGGCCCGCGCACGCGCCTGTCGATCCACACAAGTGCCCGGTCAGCGCCACGGAAGTGCCCGGTCGGCACCACGTAAACGCCCGGTCAGGGTCACGGAAGTGCCCTGTCGGCATCACCTAAGTGCCCGGTCGGCGCACAAGTGCCCGGTCGGCACCACGTAAACGGCCGGTGGGTGTCGCGGAAGTGCCCGGTGGGTGTCGCGGAAGTGCCCGGTCAGCGGGGAGGTCGGCGGGGACGGGGAGGGGGGGGGCTCAGTAGGCGCCGCGGGAGCCCAGGACGGCACCGGCGGTGCGGGCCAGGATCGCGAGGTCCTGGACCATGGACCAGTTGTCGACGTAGTACAGGTCCAGCCGGATCGCCTCCTCATACGAGAGGTCCGAACGGCCGGAGACCTGCCACAGCCCGGTCATGCCGGGGCGGGTGTGCAGCCGCCGGCGCATCGCCGCGTCGTAGCCCAGGGTCTCCGACTCCAGTGGCGGGCGCGGCCCGACCAGGCTCATCTGGCCGACCAGCACGTTGAACAGTTGCGGCAGCTCGTCGAGGGAGAACCGGCGCAGCCACCGGCCCGGCGTGGTGATCCGCGGGTCGTCGGTCATCTTGAACAGCCCACCGGAGAACCCGACCTGGGCCTGCAACGCCGCCAGACGCTGCTCGGCGTCGGGGACCATCGTGCGGAACTTCCAGCACCCGAACGACTCTCCCAGCCGGCCCACGCGCTGCTGGCGGAAGAAGACCTGACCGCCGTCGTGCAGCTTGATCCGGACCGCCAGCGCCACCAGCAGCGGCGCCAGGGCCAGCAGCAGGAACGCCGAGCCGACCAGGTCGAAGGTGCGCTTGCTCCACCGGCTCGCCGCCATCGAGCGGGGCCGTTCGACGTGGATCAGCGGCAGGCCGCCGACCGGGCGGACCTTGATCCGCTCCATCGACACGTCGGTCACCCGCGGCGCCACCACGAGCCCGATGTCGTGGGACTCCAGCTCCCAGGCCAGACGACGCAGCTCGGGCGCCGACTCGAAGGCCCCGCCGGCGACCACGATCGTGTCCGCCCCCCGCGCCATGGCCGCGTCCACCACCCGCAGCACCCGGTACTGCTCGGTCTCGGGGTAGGTGCCGAACTCCGCGACCGGGTTGACGTGACCCACCACGTCCCAGCCCAGCCACCGCTCCCGCTCGAGCACCTCACCCAACTCGGCACTCGGCACCGGCGACCCCGCGACCAGCACCTGCTGCCGCATCAGCCCCGACTTGTGGGCGCTGTGCAGCACGTTGCGCAGCGAGTAGCGCCCCACCACCAGCGCCACCGCGGACAGCACGAAGAACGTCGCCACGAAGAGCCGCGAGAGGTCGTAGCGCATCAGGTAGCACACCGTCATCGTGATGCCGCCTGACGCGAGCGCCGCGGTGAGCACCCGCTTGTACTCGTCGGTGCCGACCCCGAACACGGCCCGCGAGTACCCGCCCAGCAGGCCCACCAGCCCCAGCACCGAGAAGACCAGCAGCAGCCGCACCTCGGTGATCGAGCTCGCCAGCCGCAGGTCGCCGTCGTCGACGAGGGTGTTGCGCAGCACCACCGCGACGGTCGCCGACGTGGCCACCAGGGTCAGGTCGAGCAGGGCCGCGGTCCACGGCAGGTAGCGCAGTGCGGCGACACGGCGCGCCTGGGCAGGCGCCAGGTCGCTGGCGAGAACGGTCATCGGGTCCCCAGGGTGCTCGTGTGCTGACGGCGCGGTGGTCGCGATGAGGGAACAACGAGGCCCACGGGGGCGGGTTACGTGCCGGTGCCCGGGCGTGGACGATCCCGCCGAGCGGCCCCGCAGAGGGCTGCCGGCGCCCTATCCTCGCCACGTGCCCCGCCCTGCCGAGCCCACCACCCGACCCCGGACCGGGGTCCTGCGCAGCGTGCTCACCGTGCTGCGCCGGCACGTGGTGATGCTGCTCGCAGGTGGTCTCCTGGGGCTCTCGGCCGCCGCCGGGCTCACCGCGCTGGTCACGCCCCAGTACGAGTCGGTCGCCCAGGTGATGCTGCGCGGCGCCAGCTGGGACCCCACGTGGGCGGCGCGCGGCCAGCTGCTCGCCAACGGCTCGCTGCCCACCCTGCTGCGGGTCACCCAGAGCAACGCGGTCGCGACCCGCGTGCTCGAGCGGACCGGTGTCGAGGTCGAACCGGCCGCCCTGCGCAAGCGGATCCGTCCGCTGCTGGTGGCACGCTCGGGGCTGCTCACCCTGGTGGTGGACCTGGAGATCAGCGACGCCGACCCCGAGGTGGCCCGCCAGCTCGCCCAGGGCTACGCCGACGAGTTCGTGGAGATGGTGGCGCAGGTGCAGCCCCGTGCCCGGGGCGGACGTCCGCTGGTGGAGGCCGACGTGGTCCAGCCGGCCGTGGCCGCCACGGACCCGGTCTCGCCCTCGTGGCCGCGCAACCTGGTGCTCGGACTCCTGTTCGGCCTGGCGGCAGCGTTCTCGGTGGCGCTGCTGCGGGAACTGGCCGACGTCCGGCTCCGCACCCCGCAGGTGCTGGCCGAGACCTCCCGCCTGCCGGTGCTGGGGGCCCTGGTCGACGACCCGCAGGCCGCGGCCGCCGACCCGACCGGCGCCCCCTCGCCCGGCTGGGAGGAGGGTCTGCGGACCCTGCGCACCCACCTGGGACACGCCGCCACCGTCCCGCCGCAGGTCGTGCTCACCACCGGGCCGGGAGGTGGCGAGGGGGCGACCACCGTCGCGTCCCACCTGGCAGTGGCGCTGGCCCGGGTGGGGCAGCGGGTGCTGCTGGTCGACGTCGACCCGGTGGGTCGCGGGCTCTCCCGACGCCTCGACCTGCACGAGGCCCCGCACGGCCTGTTCACGGTGCTGCGCGACGGCGGCTTCGGCGACGCGTTGCAGCGGGTCGGCCCCGTGGACGTGCTGCCGACCGGTCCGGTACCGGCCGGGGGCAGCGACCTCCTGGGCAGCGACCGGGTGGCCGCGCTGGTCGCCGACGCCCGTCGCGGCTACGACGTGGTCCTGCTGGACGGGGCGCCGGCGCTGTCCGGCAGCGGTGCGCAGCTGTTCGGCCGGGTGGACCTGGCGCTGCTGGTGCTCGACCCGCACCGCACCACCAGCGGCGAGCTGCGTCGCTCCCAGGCACGGCTCGAGGCGGCCGGGGTCGCCACCCAGCTGGTGATCTCGCGGGCCGGCCGCGACACCACCACGCTCAGCGCGTGGCAGGCACCGCTGTCGACGTGAGACAGGCCCGGTCGTCCGGGTCTGCGGGGGCGGGGGCTGTTTCCCCGGAGGAGGTGCCCCACCGGGCCGGCACCGCCGGGCACAGCAGCAGCACCAGGAAGACCATGAACCCGACCTTGTGCCGGAAGTAGGAGCCGTAGTCGGGCTCGAACAGCGCCGAGGTGGCGGTGACGGCCAGCGTCACGTGGGCCGCCAGCATCGTCCACGCGTCCGTGGTGGGGCGCAGCGCCAGCAGCATCCGCCAGGTGATCGCCAGCTGCAGGCCCGCGAACGGCAGGTACGCCGGCGCCTGCAGCGGCAGCGTCACCGGCACCAGCAGCGACAGGAACGTCACGAACCGGTTGAGCGTGAACCCGACCCGCCCGCCGTCACCGAACGGGTAGGAGATCCGGCTGGCGGTGGTGTCGGCCAGGTAGTCGGCGCGGCCCTTGGTGAACTCGTCGAGCGGCAGGCTCTGGTAGGCCACGAAGATGAACACGAAGAACCCCAGGTAGAGCAGGACCAGCATCCGGGGGCGTCGGGCGAACACGAAGCTGGCCACCAGCAGGGCGCCGATGACCAGGTAGTAGGCGCGGTAGTAGAAGCTCATCAGCACCAGTCCCGCGCCGAGCACCACCGCCACGTGGGTGGGGCTCCACCGGAACGCCCGGGCGGTCAGCAGCACCGCCGTGCACAGCGCCAGCGGCACGATCTCCTTGGACACCACGAACGACCACGGCGACAGCCCGACCACCACCCCGGCGACCAGCACCGCGTCCCAGCCGAACCGCGACGGCAGCTCGTAGGCCAGCATCACCACCGCCACCAGGGCGAACACCAGGGTGCCGAAGAAGATGTTGATCAGCAGGAAGTCGCCGTCCAGCACCCGGCCGTAGGACCAGATGTCCAGCCCCATCGCGTCCATCGCGGTGAAGATCGGCCGCAACGCGATCCGGGCCGCGTCGTAGGAGGTCATCTCGCCGCGACCGGGCTGGGTGTGGATGATCCGGGCCCCGTCGATGAAGCGTTTGGCCGACCACACGAACGGCAGCACCACCGAGATCAGCACGGTGGCGTGGTAGATCGCCGAGCAGAACAGCAGGCGCCGCAGCACCTGGTGGTCGGGGTGCCGGTCAAGCATCGGCGGGCACCGGTCCGACGCTGGTGTAGAGGTCGCTGAGCTGGCGCACGAACCGCTCCACCGAGAGCACCTCCCGGGCGTGCTGCGCGGCGGCACGGCCGTAGCTGGCCCGGACCGTGGGGTCGGCCAGGGAGCGCAGCGCCGCCGCCATCCCGCGGTGGTCGTCGGGGTCGACCAGCAGGCCGGTGCGCTCCTCCAGGACGATGTCACGCAGGCCGTCGACCCGGGTGCCGACCACCGGCACCCCGCGGGCCGCGGCCTCGGCCAGCACGTAGCCGTAGGACTCGTAGCGGCTGGTCAGCACGATCGCGTCGCAGCGTTCCTTCCAGGCCAGCAGCTCCTCGTGGGGCATCCAGTCCAGGACGGTCAGCTCCTCGGCCCCGACCCCGGTCGCGGCCATCGCGGCCTCCAACCGGGCCCGGTCGTCGGCGTAGTGGCCGGCGCCGATCAGGGTGAACCGGACCGGCTCGCCGCGCATCTCGACCACGACACGCAGGAACATCTCGATGTTCTTCTGGTGGGTGACCCGACCGACCATCCCGACCTCCATCGGCCGCACCCCAGCGGTGCTGCCGGTGGTGCGGCCGGTGCCGCCCTGCGCCGGCACCGCGACGCCGTTGAGCAACCAGGTGGCCCGCTGCCCGGGCACCCGGACCTCCTCGACCACGCGTCGGTGCTCCGAGGGCGAGGTGCCGACCACCGTGCTGGGGCAGACCCGGTCCAGCACCCGCTCGGCACGCAGGAACACCTGGCGCGACAACCCGGTGCGACCCAGGTAGTGGAAGGCGTGCGGGGTGTAGACCACCGGGGTGCCGGAGCCGCGCAGCGCCAACCGGCCCAGGAACCCGGCCTGGGAGGAGTGCAGGTGCACCAGGTCCGGGCCCAGCTCGTCGAGCACCTGCCGCAGCGGCGCCACCCCCCGCAGCTCGCCGACCTTCCCGCGGGTGCGGGGCATCGCGGTGACCCGGACCTCGTGGCCCCGGCCGCGCAGCCACGTCGCGAACGGGCCGTCGGTGGCCAGCACGAACGACAGCCGGGTCTCCGGGTCGTCCCAGTGCTCCACCAGCAGCCGCAGGTAGATCTCCACCCCGCCCAGGGCCTCGGTCACGTGCACCACCGTCCGCACCCCGGCGTCCTCCGGTGCCGGGTACGGCGCCAGACCGACCCGGGAACGGACCCGGGCCACCACCCGCGCGGCACTGCGACCGTCGGTGCGGGCGTGGTAACGGCGCTGCAACTGCCGCCCGGTCCGCTCCGCGAGCGCCTCGAGGGCCGCCGGGTCGGTCAGGGCGTCGGCCAGCATCCGCACCACGGGCCCCCAGGTCGCGGCGTGCGCGCCACCGCTGAACACCTCGTACGGCTCGTACAACCCGCGCCGGGCGGTGTACTCGGCCAGGTCGGGGACGTAGCCCACCACCGGGCGGCCCAGGGCGGCGTAGTCGATCGCGATCGCCGAGTAGTCGGTCACCAGCGCGTCGAAACCGGGCAGGGCGCCGTTGACGTCGTTGAGGGTCTCGGGCAGCAGCAGCCGGACCGGGAGGTCGGGGTCGTCGAACGCGCCCGCGGTGCTGCCGGAGGGGTGCGAACGCAGCACCAGCCACGCGTCGGCGCGGCGCAGGTCCGCCACCAGCTCCTCGGTCAGGTCCTCCGGGGCCAGGCTGGGCCCGACCTCCCCGTCGCGCCAGGTGGGCGCGTAGAGCACCAGGTGGGCGGGCAGGTCGGCCTCGGTGGTGCCCCACAGGTCGGCCAGCAGCGCCCGGGTGTGCCGGCGGGCCTCGGCGGCTGCGCCGTCGGGGGCCTGGGGGCCGCCGATCCGGAACAACGTGTCGCAGCGGGGGTCACCCAGCGCCGGCACCCGGTCAGCGTCGGACCAGCCCCAGGCGCTGCGGAACCGTTCGGCCACCAGCTCCGAGCCGGCCGGCACCGTCCCGATCAGCTTCCCCGAACGCCGGAACAGCCAGGTGAACAACCGCGACGAGGACGAGACCGGTGAGTCCAGGTGGATCTTCTTCAACGGGGCGCCGTGCCAGGTCTGCAGCACGTGCGCACCGGCGGCGAAGGGACGGGCCACGTCGCCCAGCCCGTAGGCCAGCACCAGCACCCCGGCCCGCAGGGTCAACCAGCGCCCGCTCCACGAGTCGACCGGGTGGTGCTCGATGCCCTCGGCCGTGGCCTGGGCGGCCTGCTCGGCGTCCTGGGTGAGCCAGACCAGACGCAGGTGCGGGTCGTGGCGGGCCTCGCGGTACACCGCCAGCGGTCCCTCACCGACACCCTGGCGTCGCCCGAAGACCCACAGGTTGCGGTCCCGGACCCAGCAGCGGGCGACCAGCGTGCTCAACGCGTACAGGGGTGCGCGCAGCACCCGGTCGCGGTTCTCGGCGAACGAGAAGGACATGCGTGCGCCTCCCTGGTGCACTCGGTTCCGCCCGTGCCGTGACCCACCCCACAGGTGGATCGTTCGGCCCTCCGGAGGAGAACAACGAGGCGGTGCCGCAAAGGTGATCCGGCGCCGCAGGGGGAGGGGAGACACCGTGCTGCCGCTGACGATGCGACCACGACCGGGCGGGACCGCGGCACAGCTGCGCCGCTCGCTGCCGATGCCACTGGTCCGGGCCCTGGTCCGGGCCCGGGTGGCCCTGGAGAGCCGCCGGCCCGCGAGCATGGCCCGCGCCCGGGCCGAGATCGGACACCTGCTGGGCAGCGACCACCGCCAGCTGGACCGGCTGGCCCGCGACTACCTGGCCTGGGAGCTGCGCCGGGCCGAGCTGCGCTGGCACCTCGACGTGGTCGGCGACCAGCAGGTCGAGGGCGTCGAGCACGTCACCGCTGCCGCGGCCCGGGGCAAGGGGGTGCTGCTGAGCTTCCTGCACCACGCCCACTTCGAGGGCGCTTTCCCCGCGCTGCGTGCCGCCGGGGTCGATCTGGACCTGGTCGTCGACCCGCTGATGGTCAGCGACGACGCCCCCGACTTCGTCGCCCAGCACGCCTACGTGTGCAGCACCGGCGGCCGGCTGCACAGCGTCGAGATGGGCTCGCGCGGCGTGATCGAGCTGCTCGGTGCCGCCCGCAACGTGGGGATGGCGCTGGACGCGATCGGCCGCACCCCGGTGGAGTTCCTGGGCCAGCCGCGGATCGGCTCGTTCGGTCTGGCCCGGATCGCCCACGAGCACGACGTCCCGGTCGTGCCGATGACCTTCTGGCCGCACGGTCGCACCCAGCGCGTGCAGCTGGGGGAGCCGGTGGAGGCGGGTGCGTTCGGCTCCGCCGGCGACCTGCTCTCGCACCTGCTGGGCGTGCACGAGGCCTCGGTCCGCGCCTGGCCACAGGCCTACGACCGGCCGCTGCGCCGTTGGGGGGTGGCGGCATGAGGACCACCTCGAAGGACGTCGGTGTGGTGCGTACCCTGGCCCGCAGCTGGGCGGGACCGGTCCGTTCGGCCGTCCCGGACCGGATGGTGCCGCTGCTGGTCGACGCCCGCACCTGGCTGGCGCTGCGCGGCCAGCGGCACACCCGCCGGTCGGCGAAGTCGATGCGGGTCCTGCTGGACGCGCTGCCCGAGTACGACCTGGCCGAGATGACCCGCCGGCACGTGTGGTTCACCCAGCGGCGCGCCGAGTACCGCTTCCACCCCGAGCTGGTCGGTGACCAGGAGGTCGTCGGCATCGAGCACCTGGCCGGCGCCCGCGACCTGGGCCGCGGTGTGATGCTGTCGTTCATGCACTACGGCCACTACGAGGGCATGTTCCTGGCGCTGCGCAACGCCGGTGTCGAGACCGACGCGATGACGCTGCCGGTGATCCTCGAGGAGACCGGCACCTACTGGCAGAACCAGCACGGCAGGATCCTCAAGCTCGGCACCACGCTGCACGACATCTCCGGCGGCTCGGACCTGGTGCGGCGGCTGCTCGGCGAGGGCCGGGTGGTGGCGATGGCCTCCGACGTCACCAGCCGCACCAAGGTGCACTTCCTGGGCAAGGACCGGCTGGCCTCGTTCGGGGCGCCGCGGCTCGCCTTCGAGCAGGACGCCCCGGTCGTGGTGGTCACCTCGGAGTGGGCCGGCGACCGACCGCGGGTGATCTGCCACCCGCCGCTGATGCCGGCCGACTACGCCGACGCCGGGGCGCTCTACGCCGACCTGCTGGCGCTGCACGAGGCGTCGGTGCGGACCTGGCCGTGGGCCTACGAGCTGCCCGAGGAGCGCTGGGTCGAGTACGAGGCGGGAGCCTGAGGGAGGGTCACCGGGCTGGGGGCGTCGGCGGGGAGCGGGGGTTCCCACCGGCGCCCCTTCTCGTGCCTGCGCCTCAGGAACGGCCGGGGTGCACCCCGCGGTGCCCGTACCCTGACCCCATGCGCATCCTCGTCACCGGCGGAGCCGGCTACATCGGCTCCCACACCGTCCTCTCCCTGCTCGAGCAGGGCCACGAGGTCCAGGTCCTCGACTCGTTCCACAACTCCTCCCCGCAGGTGGTGGCCCGGATGGGCGAGCTGGCCGGGCAGGAGGTCGTGCTGCACGAGCTGGACCTGCGCGAGGAGGAGCGGCTCACCGAGCTGTTCACCTCCACCGCCTTCGACGCGGTGATCCACTTCGCCGGGCACAAGGCGGTCGGGGAGAGCGTCGCGAAGCCGCTGATGTACTACGGCAACAACCTCGAGGGCACCCTGGCGCTGCTGCGCGCCATGGAGGCCGGCAACTGCCGCCGGCTGGTGTTCTCCTCCTCCGCGACCGTGTACGGCGAGGAGGCCCCGCTGCCCTACACCGAGGGCTTCGAGCCGCTGGCGCCGACGAACCCGTACGGGCGCACCAAGATGATGATCGAGCGGATCCTGGTCGACCTGGCCGCTGCGGAGCCGGAGTGGCGGATCGCGATCCTGCGCTACTTCAACCCGGTCGGCGCGCACGCCTCGGGCGACCTGGGTGAGGACCCCTTCGGCATCCCCAACAACCTGATGCCGTTCGTCGCGCAGGTGGCGGTCGGTCGCCGGGAGAAGCTGACGGTCTTCGGGGACGACTACCCCACGCCCGACGGCACCCCGCTGCGCGACTACATCCACGTGCAGGACCTGGCCGACGGGCACGTGGCCGCGGTCGACCACCTGGACCAGATCACCGGCGCCCGGGTGTGGAACCTGGGCACCGGCATCGGCACCTCGGTGTTCGAGGTCATCGACGCCTTCGAGAAGGCCTCCGGTGCCCCGGTGGCCCGGGAGGTGGGTCCGCGTCGCGGCGGCGACGTCCCGGAGAGCTTCGCCTCGGCCGACCGGGCCCGCGAGGAGCTCGGCTGGACCGCCACCCGCACCGTCGAGGACATGTGCGCCGACCTGTGGCGCTGGCAGTCGCGGCACCCGCGCGGGTTCGCCGCCGAGGGCTGAGGACGGGCACGGGGTCGATGAGCGGTCGGGGGACACGCGCAGCACCGGGCAGGGCCGGGGTACTGGCCTGCCTGCTGCTCCTGGCCGTGCTGGTGTCGGGTTGTGCCGCTCCGGCGGCGCAGCGGGGCACCGCGCCGGCCCGGGCCGTGGCGCCCGACGGCCCGGCGCCTGACGCGTGGGGGGACGGGGAGACCCAACGTGCCCGGCGACCGTTGGCCGGTCGGGTGGTCGTCCTCGACGCCGGCCACCAGCGCGGCAACCGCCACTTCCCCCGTCAGATCAACCGGCTGGTGCAGGCCGGGGGTTTCCGGAAACCGTGCAACACCACCGGCACCGCCACCGCGTCGGGCTACCCGGAGTCGACCGTGGCGTGGCGGGTCACCCGGATCCTGCAGCGACGTCTGCAGCGGTGGGGCGCCGAGGTGGTGCTGGTGCGCACCTCGGACCGCGACGACCGGTGGGGGCCGTGCATCGACGTCCGCGGGCGGGCCGGCAACCGGATCGACGCCGACCTCAAGGTCTCGGTGCACGGGGACGGCAACCTGGCCCGCGGGGCGCGCGGGTTCCACGTCATCGTGCCCACCTCCCGGCGCGGCTGGACCGACGACATCGCCCGCCCGAGCCTGCGGGCCGGCCGGCGGCTCCGGGCGGCCCTGGACCGGGCCGGGCTGGAGCGGTCCACCTACCTGGGCGGCGGCTCCGGTCTGGTCCGCCGCGGAGACCTGGGCACGCTCAACCTCTCCGACGTGCCGACCGTGATGGTCGAGCTCGGCAACCTGCGTCACCCCACCGACGCCCACCGGTTGACCAGCCCGCGCGGGCAGCGCCGCCACGCCCTGGCCCTGGCCCGGGGAATCCGGGCCCACCTGCGCCGCTGAGCCGCTACCGTTGGGCCATGCCCCTGGACCCCCAGCTCGCCGACCTGCTCGACCTCATCGCCTCGGCCCCGCCGCCGGAGTCGATGGACCCCGGTGCCGCGCGGGAGATGATGCGGAACTCGGTGTCGTTCCTGGCCCCCGAGCCGGTCGAGGTGGGTGCGGTGAGCGACCTGGTGGTCGAGGGCGTGCCGTGCCGGCTGTACCGGCCCGAGGGGGAGGGCCCGGTGCCCACGGTGGTCTTCCTGCACGGTGGCGGGTTCGTGCTGGGTGACCTGGTCTCCTACGACCCCGTCGCCCGGCGGCTGTGCCGCGACACCGGTGCCGCGGTGCTGTCGGTGGACTACCGGCTGGCACCCGAGCACCCGTTCCCCGCGGGCGTGACCGACGCGGTCTCGGTGGCCCGGTGGGCGGCCGAGCACACCGACGAGCTGGGTGGCTCGCCGGTGCTGGCGGTGGCCGGTGACTCCGCCGGCGGCACCCTCGGTGCCGTCGTCGCCCAGGAGCTCGGGGAGCGGTTGACCGCCCAGCTGCTCGTCTACCCGTCGGTGGACAAGCGGCGGGTCGAGTACCCCTCGCGCGGCGAGAACGGCCGCGGCCTGGGCCTGGACCTGTCCACGATGGCCTGGTTCACGCAGCTCTACCTGGGCGGAACCGACGCCGCCGACGAGGACCCGCGCCTCTCGCCCATCGCCGGGGACCTGACCGGGCTCGCCCCCGCGTTGGTGGTCACCGCCGAGTTCGACCCGCTGCGCGACGAGGGCGAGAGGTACGCGGACGCGCTGCGCGAGGCCGGCAACCGGGTCGAGCTGCTGCGCTGCGACGGCATGATCCACGGGTTCTTCACCTTCGCGGCGCTCAGCACCGCCGCCGACGGCTTCGTCGCCGAGACCTACCGCCGCTTCGCCGCGATGCTGCGCTGACTCACGCACGACGCCCCGCCACCTGACCTGCAGGTGGCGGGGCGTCGTACGTCGAGTGGGGTCAGTGACCCTCGGGGAGTCCCTCACCGGTCACGCCGGCACCGAGCAGCTCGCGGGCGATCTCCTGGCCGTTGAGCAGCCGGGTGGTGCGGCGGGTGACCTCCCAGCCCTGCGGGCCGCGGGCCAGGGCGAGCAGGTGCGACCCGGCGCGGGCCACGAAGAACCGGTCGTCGCCCTTGTGCAGCACCAGCAGCGAGTGGCACACCGCGCGTGCGGTGTCGCCGGTGACGGTGATGTGCGGGGGGCCGTTGAAGTGCGCCGAGCCCGCGTGGATCAGGCCCTGGTGGGGCTTGCCGGTGACCATGTCGTGCACGGCCTCGCGCCCGTCCATGTAGTAGCCCTCGACGTCGTAGACCCCGTCGGCCGACCACACGGCACCGACCTCGTCGGCACGTCCGGCGTCGACCAGCGGACCGTAGGAGGCCAGCAGCCGGGTGATGGCCCGCTCGTCCTCGAGCTGGGTCAACCGGGCCTCGAGCGCTGCGATCCGGGCGGTGGTGTCGTCACTCATGGAGCCTCCTGCGGTGGAGCGGGTGGATGGGGCGGTCAGGCGAGGTCGCGGCCGATGGCGGCCAGGGCCTCGAGCTGCTCGACGTAGTGGGTGACGCTCTCGGCGCGCACCGACAGCGAGACGATGCTGGCGCCGGCCTCACCCAGCCGGGCGATGGCCCGGGCGGTCCGCTCGGCGTCACCGCTGGGGTCCACCGGGCGGCCCGGGCCGAGCACGACCTCGAAGTCCTCGGGCAGGTCGTGGCGCTCCAGCAGCTCGGCCAGCTGGTCGGCGCCGAGGCCGAACGGCACCCAGCCGGTGCCCAGCTCCACGGCACGACGCAGGCTGCGCGGGCTGTTGCCGCCGATCCACAGCGGCACCTGGGTGCGCGGCGCGGTGGGGGAGACGACCAGGTCGGAGAAGGAGTAGTGCTCCCCGGCGAACTCCGGCACCTCCACGCCCCAGGCCGCCGCGATCGCGGCCAGGGCCTCGTCGGCCCGGGCGCCACGGCCCGCGAACTGGGCGTCGAGCAGGTCGAACTCGGCCTCCAGGGTGCCGACACCGAGCCCCAGCACGACCCGGCCGCCGGAGAGGCGGTCCAGGGTGCCGAAGCGCTTCACGACCTCCAGCGGGTGGTGGTAGCCGAGCACCAGCACCTGGGTGGCGAGCCGGATGTTCTCGGTGCACGCCGCCAGGAAGCTCAGCGTGGCCGCGGGGTCCCAGTAGGTGCCACCGCGGGTGGCGGCGATCTCGGAAGGGACCGCGACGTGCTCGGAGCAGGTCAGGTGGTCGAAGCCGAGCCGGTCGGCTGCCTGCGCGACCGTGACGAGGTCGGCGGGGGTGGCGGTGGCCTCCCAGGGCGAGGCGACGCCGGGCAGCTGGACCACGACGGGGCTGGTGATTCCCAGGCGCACGGGGGACTCCTGCGGGTGCTGGTGCGGGTGGACGGTCCCGACCATTCCACCCGCTGTCCGCGGTGGGGGCGCGCCCCTCCCGCTGGGTGGGAGAGGGCCGCGCCACACCCCCTGCGACCGAGCGGGAGAATGAATTTCAGTTCTGCTCTTCCCTCGACGTGTGACCGCTGTTACTCTCGGTGGTGAAATCAATTCTAGTTTTGGAGCGGTGCCATGAGTGCAGCAGTCGGGCTGGAGAAGCAGAGGCCGGAACTCCCCGCCTCGATGGTCGAGCGGATGACCCGGATCCTGGAGGTCTTCGAGGGCCCGTCGACCTGCGCGACGCTCGAGCACATCTGTCGCTCGACGCACCTGCCGCGCTCCACCGCGCACCGGATCCTCGACCAGCTGGTCCGCCTGAACTGGCTCGACCACGGGTCCGCCGGGTACCGACTCGGCCGCCGCTCGCTGCAGCTCTCCGGTGGCGGCACCCAGGCCCACACCGACGTCCGCGGCGCAGCCGCCCCGTACCTGCACCAGCTCTCGGTCCGCACCGGCGCCGTGGTCCACCTCGCCGTCCTGCACGGCGACCAGATCAGCTACCTGGACAAGCTCGGTGGCCGCTTCGCCGTGGCCGTGCCGAGCCGGGTCGGCGGCACCCAGCCCGCCCACTGCACCGCTCTGGGCAAGGCGATGCTCGCCTGGCACGACCCGGACGCCGTCGACGAGCTGTTCGGTGAGCGCCTCAGCGCCCGCACCCCTGCCTCGATCGGCAACCGCAACCAGCTGCACGCCGAGCTGCACCGGATCCGCCAGCGTGGCGGCCTCGCGTTCGAGCGCGGCGAGGCGTTCTCCGACCTGGCCTGCGCCGCCGCCGCCGTGCACGGCCCCGAGGGTCCGGTCGCCGCGATCTCGGCCGTCGCCCCCGCCGGCTCCACGATCGAGCGGGTCGCTCCGCTGGTCGTCGCCGCCGCCCGGGCGACCACCCGCGAGCTGTACCCCGACCTCCCCGAGGGCACCCGCCGGATGCGGATCCTCAGCGCCGTCTGAGCCGCACCCCGCCGCACCGCGTGCGAAGGGCCCCGACCGGATATCCGGTCGGGGCCCTTCGCACGCGGTGCGGCGGGGTGCGGCTCAGACGGCGCTGAGGATCCGCATCCGGCGGGTGCCCTCGGGGAGGTCGGGGTACAGCTCGCGGGTGGTCGCCCGGGCGGCGGCGACGACCAGCGGAGCGACCCGCTCGATCGTGGAGCCGGCGGGGGCGACGGCCGAGATCGCGGCGACCGGACCCTCGGGGCCGTGCACGGCGGCGGCGGCGCAGGCCAGGTCGGAGAACGCCTCGCCGCGCTCGAACGCGAGGCCGCCACGCTGGCGGATCCGGTGCAGCTCGGCGTGCAGCTGGTTGCGGTTGCCGATCGAGGCAGGGGTGCGGGCGCTGAGGCGCTCACCGAACAGCTCGTCGACGGCGTCCGGGTCGTGCCAGGCGAGCATCGCCTTGCCCAGAGCGGTGCAGTGGGCGGGCTGGGTGCCGCCGACCCGGCTCGGCACGGCCACGGCGAAGCGGCCACCGAGCTTGTCCAGGTAGCTGATCTGGTCGCCGTGCAGGACGGCGAGGTGGACCACGGCGCCGGTGCGGACCGAGAGCTGGTGCAGGTACGGGGCGGCTGCGCCGCGGACGTCGGTGTGGGCCTGGGTGCCGCCACCGGAGAGCTGCAGCGAGCGGCGGCCGAGTCGGTACCCGGCGGACCCGTGGTCGAGCCAGTTCAGGCGGACCAGCTGGTCGAGGATCCGGTGCGCGGTGGAGCGCGGCAGGTGCGTCGAGCGACAGATGTGCTCGAGCGTCGCGCAGGTCGACGGGCCCTCGAAGACCTCCAGGATCCGGGTCATCCGCTCGACCATCGAGGCGGGGAGTTCCGGCCTCTGCTTCTCCAGCCCGACTGCTGCACTCATGGCACCGCTCCAAAACTAGAATTGATTTCACCACCGAGAGTAACAGCGGTCACACGTCGAGGGAAGAGCAGAACTGAAATTCATTCTCCCGCTCGGTCGCAGGGGGTGTGGCGCGGCCCTCTCCCACCCAGCGGGAGGGGCGCGCCCCCACCGCGGACAGCGGGTGGAATGGTCGGGACCGTCCACCCGCACCAGCACCCGCAGGAGTCCCCCGTGCGCCTGGGAATCACCAGCCCCGTCGTGGTCCAGCTGCCCGGCGTCGCCTCGCCCTGGGAGGCCACCGCCACCCCCGCCGACCTCGTCACGGTCGCGCAGGCAGCCGACCGGCTCGGCTTCGACCACCTGACCTGCTCCGAGCACGTCGCGGTCCCTTCCGAGATCGCCGCCACCCGCGGTGGCACCTACTGGGACCCCGCGGCCACGCTGAGCTTCCTGGCGGCGTGCACCGAGAACATCCGGCTCGCCACCCAGGTGCTGGTGCTCGGCTACCACCACCCGCTGGAGGTCGTGAAGCGCTTCGGCACCCTGGACCGCCTCTCCGGCGGCCGGGTCGTGCTGGGGCTCGGTGTCGGCACCCTGGAGGCCGAGTTCGACCTGCTCGACGCCCAGTTCGCGGGCCGTGGCGCCCGGGCCGACGAGGCCCTGGCCGCGATCGCGGCGGCCTGGGGCGTGGAGGTGCCGGAGTTCGCCGGGGAGCACTACTCCTTCTCCGACCTGGTCGTCTCCCCCACCGCGCCGCGCACCCAGGTGCCGCTGTGGATCGGCGGCAACAGCCCGCGCAGCCTGCGTCGTGCCGTGGAGCTGGGCACCGGCTGGGTGCCGTTCGGCCTCGGCGCCGACCAGCTGGCCGAGCTGCTGGAGCGCCACGACCTGCCCGAGGACTTCGAGGTCGTGCTCGGCCCGGGCCGCCCGGTGGACCCCAGCGGTGACGCCGAGCGGACCGCCCGGGCCATCGCCCGGCTGGGTGAGGCCGGCGCCAGCATCGTCTCGCTGTCGGTGCGCGCCGAGAGCGTCACCCACTACGTCGAGCAGCTCGAGGCCCTGGCCGCCATCGGCCGCGACCTCGCCTGACCGCCCCATCCACCCGCTCCACCGCAGGAGGCTCCATGAGTGACGACACCACCGCCCGGATCGCAGCGCTCGAGGCCCGGTTGACCCAGCTCGAGGACGAGCGGGCCATCACCCGGCTGCTGGCCTCCTACGGTCCGCTGGTCGACGCCGGACGTGCCGACGAGGTCGGTGCCGTGTGGTCGGCCGACGGGGTCTACGACGTCGAGGGCTACTACATGGACGGGCGCGAGGCCGTGCACGACATGGTCACCGGCAAGCCCCACCAGGGCCTGATCCACGCGGGCTCGGCGCACTTCAACGGCCCCCCGCACATCACCGTCACCGGCGACACCGCACGCGCGGTGTGCCACTCGCTGCTGGTGCTGCACAAGGGCGACGACCGGTTCTTCGTGGCCCGCGCCGGGTCGCACCTGCTCGCCCTGGCCCGCGGCCCGCAGGGCTGGGAGGTCACCCGCCGCACCACCCGGCTGCTCAACGGCCAGGAGATCGCCCGCGAGCTGCTCGGTGCCGGCGTGACCGGTGAGGGACTCCCCGAGGGTCACTGACCCCACTCGACGTACGACGCCCCGCCACCTGCAGGTCAGGTGGCGGGGCGTCGTGCGTGAGTCAGCGCAGCATCGCGGCGAAGCGGCGGTAGGTCTCGGCGACGAAGCCGTCGGCGGCGGTGCTGAGCGCCGCGAAGGTGAAGAACCCGTGGATCATGCCGTCGCAGCGCAGCAGCTCGACCCGGTTGCCGGCCTCGCGCAGCGCGTCCGCGTACCTCTCGCCCTCGTCGCGCAGCGGGTCGAACTCGGCGGTGACCACCAACGCGGGGGCGAGCCCGGTCAGGTCCCCGGCGATGGGCGAGAGGCGCGGGTCCTCGTCGGCGGCGTCGGTTCCGCCCAGGTAGAGCTGCGTGAACCAGGCCATCGTGGACAGGTCCAGGCCCAGGCCGCGGCCGTTCTCGCCGCGCGAGGGGTACTCGACCCGCCGCTTGTCCACCGACGGGTAGACGAGCAGCTGGGCGGTCAACCGCTCCCCGAGCTCCTGGGCGACGACGGCACCGAGGGTGCCGCCGGCGGAGTCACCGGCCACCGCCAGCACCGGCGAGCCACCCAGCTCGTCGGTGTGCTCGGCCGCCCACCGGGCCACCGAGACCGCGTCGGTCACGCCCGCGGGGAACGGGTGCTCGGGTGCCAGCCGGTAGTCCACCGACAGCACCGCGGCACCGGTGTCGCGGCACAGCCGCCGGGCGACGGGGTCGTAGGAGACCAGGTCACCCAGCACGAACCCGCCACCGTGCAGGAAGACCACCGTGGGCACCGGGCCCTCCCCCTCGGGCCGGTACAGCCGGCACGGCACGCCCTCGACCACCAGGTCGCTCACCGCACCCACCTCGACCGGCTCGGGGGCCAGGAACGACACCGAGTTCCGCATCATCTCCCGCGCGGCACCGGGGTCCATCGACTCCGGCGGCGGGGCCGAGGCGATGAGGTCGAGCAGGTCGGCGAGCTGGGGGTCCAGGGGCATGGCCCAACGGTAGCGGCTCAGCGGCGCAGGTGGGCCCGGATTCCCCGGGCCAGGGCCAGGGCGTGGCGGCGCTGCCCGCGCGGGCTGGTCAACCGGTGGGCGTCGGTGGGGTGACGCAGGTTGCCGAGCTCGACCATCACGGTCGGCACGTCGGAGAGGTTGAGCGTGCCCAGGTCTCCGCGGCGGACCAGACCGGAGCCGCCGCCCAGGTAGGTGGACCGCTCCAGCCCGGCCCGGTCCAGGGCCGCCCGGAGCCGCCGGCCGGCCCGCAGGCTCGGGCGGGCGATGTCGTCGGTCCAGCCGCGCCGGGAGGTGGGCACGATGACGTGGAACCCGCGCGCCCCGCGGGCCAGGTTGCCGTCCCCGTGCACCGAGACCTTGAGGTCGGCGTCGATCCGGTTGCCGGCCCGCCCGCGGACGTCGATGCACGGCCCCCACCGGTCGTCGCGGTCCGAGGTGCGCACCAGCACCACCTCGGCGCCCCACCGCTGCAGACGTCGCTGCAGGATCCGGGTGACCCGCCACGCCACGGTCGACTCCGGGTAGCCCGACGCGGTGGCGGTGCCGGTGGTGTTGCACGGTTTCCGGAAACCCCCGGCCTGCACCAGCCGGTTGATCTGACGGGGGAAGTGGCGGTTGCCGCGCTGGTGGCCGGCGTCGAGGACGACCACCCGACCGGCCAACGGTCGCCGGGCACGTTGGGTCTCCCCGTCCCCCCACGCGTCAGGCGCCGGGCCGTCGGGCGCCACGGCCCGGGCCGGCGCGGTGCCCCGCTGCGCCGCCGGAGCGGCACAACCCGACACCAGCACGGCCAGGAGCAGCAGGCAGGCCAGTACCCCGGCCCTGCCCGGTGCTGCGCGTGTCCCCCGACCGCTCATCGACCCCGTGCCCGTCCTCAGCCCTCGGCGGCGAACCCGCGCGGGTGCCGCGACTGCCAGCGCCACAGGTCGGCGCACATGTCCTCGACGGTGCGGGTGGCGGTCCAGCCGAGCTCCTCGCGGGCCCGGTCGGCCGAGGCGAAGCTCTCCGGGACGTCGCCGCCGCGACGCGGACCCACCTCCCGGGCCACCGGGGCACCGGAGGCCTTCTCGAAGGCGTCGATGACCTCGAACACCGAGGTGCCGATGCCGGTGCCCAGGTTCCACACCCGGGCGCCGGTGATCTGGTCCAGGTGGTCGACCGCGGCCACGTGCCCGTCGGCCAGGTCCTGCACGTGGATGTAGTCGCGCAGCGGGGTGCCGTCGGGCGTGGGGTAGTCGTCCCCGAAGACCGTCAGCTTCTCCCGGCGACCGACCGCCACCTGCGCGACGAACGGCATCAGGTTGTTGGGGATGCCGAAGGGGTCCTCACCCAGGTCGCCCGAGGCGTGCGCGCCGACCGGGTTGAAGTAGCGCAGGATCGCGATCCGCCACTCCGGCTCCGCAGCGGCCAGGTCGACCAGGATCCGCTCGATCATCATCTTGGTGCGCCCGTACGGGTTCGTCGGCGCCAGCGGCTCGAAGCCCTCGGTGTAGGGCAGCGGGGCCTCCTCGCCGTACACGGTCGCGGAGGAGGAGAACACCAGCCGGCGGCAGTTGCCGGCCTCCATGGCGCGCAGCAGCGCCAGGGTGCCCTCGAGGTTGTTGCCGTAGTACATCAGCGGCTTCGCGACGCTCTCCCCGACCGCCTTGTGCCCGGCGAAGTGGATCACCGCGTCGAAGGCGGTGGAGGTGAACAGCTCGGTGAGCCGCTCCTCCTCGCGCAGGTCCAGCTCGTGCAGCACGACCTCCTGCCCGGCCAGCTCGCCCATCCGGGCCACCACCTGCGGGGAGGAGTTGTGGAACGAGTCGAGGACCTGGACCTCGTGGCCCTGCTCGAGCAGGGAGAGGACGGTGTGGGAGCCGATGTAGCCGGCTCCGCCGGTGACGAGGATGCGCATGGGGTCAGGGTACGGGCACCGCGGGGTGCACCCCGGCCGTTCCTGAGGCGCAGGCACGAGAAGGGGCGCCGGTGGGAACCCCCGCTCCCCGCCGACGCCCCCAGCCCGGTGACCCTCCCTCAGGCTCCCGCCTCGTACTCGACCCAGCGCTCCTCGGGCAGCTCGTAGGCCCACGGCCAGGTCCGCACCGACGCCTCGTGCAGCGCCAGCAGGTCGGCGTAGAGCGCCCCGGCGTCGGCGTAGTCGGCCGGCATCAGCGGCGGGTGGCAGATCACCCGCGGTCGGTCGCCGGCCCACTCCGAGGTGACCACCACGACCGGGGCGTCCTGCTCGAAGGCGAGCCGCGGCGCCCCGAACGAGGCCAGCCGGTCCTTGCCCAGGAAGTGCACCTTGGTGCGGCTGGTGACGTCGGAGGCCATCGCCACCACCCGGCCCTCGCCGAGCAGCCGCCGCACCAGGTCCGAGCCGCCGGAGATGTCGTGCAGCGTGGTGCCGAGCTTGAGGATCCTGCCGTGCTGGTTCTGCCAGTAGGTGCCGGTCTCCTCGAGGATCACCGGCAGCGTCATCGCGTCGGTCTCGACACCGGCGTTGCGCAGCGCCAGGAACATGCCCTCGTAGTGGCCGTAGTGCATGAACGACAGCATCACACCGCGGCCCAGGTCGCGGGCGCCGGCCAGGTGCTCGATGCCGACGACCTCCTGGTCACCGACCAGCTCGGGGTGGAAGCGGTACTCGGCGCGCCGCTGGGTGAACCACACGTGCCGGCGGGTCATCTCGGCCAGGTCGTACTCGGGCAGCGCGTCCAGCAGGACCCGCATCGACTTCGCCGACCGGCGGGTGTGCCGCTGGCCGCGCAGCGCCAGCCAGGTGCGGGCGTCGACCAGCAGCGGCACCATCCGGTCCGGGACGGCCGAACGGACCGGTCCCGCCCAGCTGCGGGCCAGGGTACGCACCACACCGACGTCCTTCGAGGTGGTCCTCATGCCGCCACCCCCCAACGGCGCAGCGGCCGGTCGTAGGCCTGTGGCCAGGCGCGGACCGAGGCCTCGTGCACGCCCAGCAGGTGCGAGAGCAGGTCGCCGGCGGAGCCGAACGCACCCGCCTCCACCGGCTCCCCCAGCTGCACGCGCTGGGTGCGACCGTGCGGCCAGAAGGTCATCGGCACGACCGGGACGTCGTGCTCGTGGGCGATCCGGGCCAGACCGAACGAGCCGATCCGCGGCTGGCCCAGGAACTCCACCGGGGTGCGGCCGATCGCGTCCAGCGCCATCCCCACGTTGCGGGCGGCACCGAGCAGCTCGATCACGCCGCGCGAGCCCATCTCGACGCTGTGCAGCCGGCCGCCGGTGCTGCACACGTAGGCGTGCTGGGCGACGAAGTCGGGGGCGTCGTCGCTGACCATCAGCGGGTCGACGACCAGGTCCAGATCGACCCCGGCGGCACGCAGCGCGGGGAAAGCGCCCTCGAAGTGGGCGTGGTGCAGGAAGCTCAGCAGCACCCCCTTGCCCCGGGCCGCGGCAGCGGTGACGTGCTCGACGCCCTCGACCTGCTGGTCGCCGACCACGTCGAGGTGCCAGCGCAGCTCGGCCCGGCGCAGCTCCCAGGCCAGGTAGTCGCGGGCCAGCCGGTCCAGCTGGCGGTGGTCGCTGCCCAGCAGGTGTCCGATCTCGGCCCGGGCGCGGGCCATGCTCGCGGGCCGGCGGCTCTCCAGGGCCACCCGGGCCCGGACCAGGGCCCGGACCAGTGGCATCGGCAGCGAGCGGCGCAGCTGTGCCGCGGTCCCGCCCGGTCGTGGTCGCATCGTCAGCGGCAGCACGGTGTCTCCCCTCCCCCTGCGGCGCCGGATCACCTTTGCGGCACCGCCTCGTTGTTCTCCTCCGGAGGGCCGAACGATCCACCTGTGGGGTGGGTCACGGCACGGGCGGAACCGAGTGCACCAGGGAGGCGCACGCATGTCCTTCTCGTTCGCCGAGAACCGCGACCGGGTGCTGCGCGCACCCCTGTACGCGTTGAGCACGCTGGTCGCCCGCTGCTGGGTCCGGGACCGCAACCTGTGGGTCTTCGGGCGACGCCAGGGTGTCGGTGAGGGACCGCTGGCGGTGTACCGCGAGGCCCGCCACGACCCGCACCTGCGTCTGGTCTGGCTCACCCAGGACGCCGAGCAGGCCGCCCAGGCCACGGCCGAGGGCATCGAGCACCACCCGGTCGACTCGTGGAGCGGGCGCTGGTTGACCCTGCGGGCCGGGGTGCTGGTGCTGGCCTACGGGCTGGGCGACGTGGCCCGTCCCTTCGCCGCCGGTGCGCACGTGCTGCAGACCTGGCACGGCGCCCCGTTGAAGAAGATCCACCTGGACTCACCGGTCTCGTCCTCGTCGCGGTTGTTCACCTGGCTGTTCCGGCGTTCGGGGAAGCTGATCGGGACGGTGCCGGCCGGCTCGGAGCTGGTGGCCGAACGGTTCCGCAGCGCCTGGGGCTGGTCCGACGCTGACCGGGTGCCGGCGCTGGGTGACCCCCGCTGCGACACGTTGTTCCGGATCGGCGGCCCCCAGGCCCCCGACGGCGCAGCCGCCGAGGCCCGCCGGCACACCCGGGCGCTGCTGGCCGACCTGTGGGGCACCACCGAGGCCGACCTGCCCGCCCACCTGGTGCTCTACGCGCCCACCTGGCGCGACGGGGAGGTCGGGCCCAGCCTGGCCCCGGAGGACCTGACCGAGGAGCTGGTGGCGGACCTGCGCCGCGCCGACGCGTGGCTGGTGCTGCGTTCGCACCCCTCCGGCAGCACCGCGGGCGCGTTCGACGACCCCGACCTCCCGGTCCGGCTGCTGCTGCCCGAGACCCTCAACGACGTCAACGGCGCCCTGCCCGGTTTCGACGCGCTGGTGACCGACTACTCGGCGATCGCGATCGACTACGCCGCCCTGGGCCGCCCGGTGGTGGGCTACGTCCCCGACCTGGCCGAGTACACCGCCCGGCGCGGGTTGTACGAGCCGTACGAGGTGTTCAGCGGTGGCGCGCACGCCGCGACCTGGGGGCCCGTGGTGCGGATGCTGGCCGACGCCCTGACCGACCCGGCGGCCCTCGAGGCGCTCGCGGAGCGGACCGGGCGGCAGTTGCAGCGCCGTTACCACGCCCGCACCGACGGTCGCAGTGCCGCGCGGGTGGTGGCCCGGGTCCGTTCCCGGGTCGGTCTGGCGCCGTACCCGGCACCGGAGGACGCCGGGGTGCGGACGGTGGTGCACGTGACCGAGGCCCTGGGCGGGGTGGAGATCTACCTGCGGCTGCTGGTGGAGCACTGGGACGACCCGGAGACCCGGCTGTCGTTCGTGCTGGCCACCGACGGCCCGTTCGCGACGTGGCTGCGCGGCCGGGGCCACGAGGTCCGGGTCACCGCGATGCCCCGCACCCGCGGGAAGGTCGGCGAGCTGCGGGGGGTGGCGCCGCTGCGGCAGGTGCTCGACGAGCTGGGCCCGGACCTGGTGCACCTGCACTCCTCCCAGGCCGGGTTCCTGGGCCGGTTGGCGCTGCGCGGCTCCGGCACCCCGGTGGTCTACACCCCGCACGCCTTCCACTACCTGGGTCGCACCGGGTTGTCGCGCCAGGTGTTCCTGCGTGCCGAGCGGGTGCTGGACCGGGTCTGCCCCAGCACGGTGGTCGGCACCTCGCCCTCGGAGCACCGACGCGTGGTCGAGGAGGTCCGGGTGCCCGGGCAGCGGGCCACCTGGTTGCTCAACGGCGTCGCGGTGCCGGCGCAGGGCGGCACCGGCCGCACCACCGGCAGCACCGCTGGGGTGCGGCCGATGGAGGTCGGGATGGTCGGTCGGGTCACCCACCAGAAGAACATCGAGATGTTCCTGCGTGTCGTGGTCGAGATGCGCGGCGAGCCGGTCCGGTTCACCCTGATCGGCGCCGGCCACTACGCCGACGACCGGGCCCGGTTGGAGGCCGCGATGGCCGCGACCGGGGTCGGGGCCGAGGAGCTGACCGTCCTGGACTGGATGCCCCACGAGGAGCTGCTGGCCTGGAAGGAACGCTGCGACGCGATCGTGCTGACCAGCCGCTACGAGTCCTACGGCTACGTGCTGGCCGAGGCCGCGGCCCGCGGGGTGCCGGTGGTCGGCACCCGGGTCGACGGCCTGCGTGACATCGTCCTGGAGGAGCGCACCGGCCTGCTGGTCGACCCCGACGACCACCGCGGGATGGCGGCGGCGCTGCGCTCCCTGGCCGACCCCACGGTCCGGGCCAGCTACGGCCGTGCCGCCGCGCAGCACGCCCGGGAGGTGCTCTCGGTGGAGCGGTTCGTGCGCCAGCTCAGCGACCTCTACACCAGCGTCGGACCGGTGCCCGCCGATGCTTGACCGGCACCCCGACCACCAGGTGCTGCGGCGCCTGCTGTTCTGCTCGGCGATCTACCACGCCACCGTGCTGATCTCGGTGGTGCTGCCGTTCGTGTGGTCGGCCAAACGCTTCATCGACGGGGCCCGGATCATCCACACCCAGCCCGGTCGCGGCGAGATGACCTCCTACGACGCGGCCCGGATCGCGTTGCGGCCGATCTTCACCGCGATGGACGCGATGGGGCTGGACATCTGGTCCTACGGCCGGGTGCTGGACGGCGACTTCCTGCTGATCAACATCTTCTTCGGCACCCTGGTGTTCGCCCTGGTGGCGGTGGTGATGCTGGCCTACGAGCTGCCGTCGCGGTTCGGCTGGGACGCGGTGCTGGTCGCCGGGGTGGTGGTCGGGCTGTCGCCGTGGTCGTTCGTGGTGTCCAAGGAGATCGTGCCGCTGGCGCTGTGCACGGCGGTGCTGCTGACCGCCCGGGCGTTCCGGTGGAGCCCCACCCACGTGGCGGTGGTGCTCGGCGCGGGACTGGTGCTGATGAGCTTCTACTACCGCGCCTACTACCTGGTCATCGGCGCCCTGCTGGTGGCCAGCTTCGTGTTCGCCCGACGCCCCCGGATGCTGGTCCTGCTCTACCTGGGGTTCTTCGTGTTCATCTTCGTGGCCTACCAGAGCCTGCCGCTCGACGAGTTCACCAAGGGCCGCGCCGACTACCTGGCCGACACCACCGCCAGCCGGATCTCCTACCCGTTCGGTGACGGCGGGCGGGTCGGGTTCACGCTCAACCGGTTCGTGACGTTCCTGTCGCTGCTGGTGCCGGTGACGCTGCCGCTGCAGGCGCCGGCGTACCTGCCGTTCGCGGGCCTGCAGCTGGCGATCACCTGGCGGATGCTGCTGGCGCTGCGCCCCACCACGGACGCGTGGACGATGCTGGCGGCCCACGTGACGCTGGCCGTCACCGCCACCTCGGCGCTGTTCGAGCCCGACTACGGCTCCTACTTCCGGCACAAGGTCGGGTTCATGGTCTTCCTGGTGCTGCTGCTGTGCCCGGCGGTGCCGGCCCGGTGGGGCACCTCCTCCGGGGAAACAGCCCCCGCCCCCGCAGACCCGGACGACCGGGCCTGTCTCACGTCGACAGCGGTGCCTGCCACGCGCTGAGCGTGGTGGTGTCGCGGCCGGCCCGCGAGATCACCAGCTGGGTGGCGACCCCGGCCGCCTCGAGCCGTGCCTGGGAGCGACGCAGCTCGCCGCTGGTGGTGCGGTGCGGGTCGAGCACCAGCAGCGCCAGGTCCACCCGGCCGAACAGCTGCGCACCGCTGCCGGACAGCGCCGGCGCCCCGTCCAGCAGGACCACGTCGTAGCCGCGACGGGCGTCGGCGACCAGCGCGGCCACCCGGTCGCTGCCCAGGAGGTCGCTGCCCCCGGCCGGTACCGGACCGGTCGGCAGCACGTCCACGGGGCCGACCCGCTGCAACGCGTCGCCGAAGCCGCCGTCGCGCAGCACCGTGAACAGGCCGTGCGGGGCCTCGTGCAGGTCGAGGCGTCGGGAGAGCCCGCGACCCACCGGGTCGACGTCGACCAGCAGCACCCGCTGCCCCACCCGGGCCAGCGCCACTGCCAGGTGGGACGCGACGGTGGTCGCCCCCTCGCCACCTCCCGGCCCGGTGGTGAGCACGACCTGCGGCGGGACGGTGGCGGCGTGTCCCAGGTGGGTGCGCAGGGTCCGCAGACCCTCCTCCCAGCCGGGCGAGGGGGCGCCGGTCGGGTCGGCGGCCGCGGCCTGCGGGTCGTCGACCAGGGCCCCCAGCACCGGCAGGCGGGAGGTCTCGGCCAGCACCTGCGGGGTGCGGAGCCGGACGTCGGCCAGTTCCCGCAGCAGCGCCACCGAGAACGCTGCCGCCAGGCCGAACAGGAGTCCGAGCACCAGGTTGCGCGGCCACGAGGGCGAGACCGGGTCCGTGGCGGCCACGGCCGGCTGGACCACGTCGGCCTCCACCAGCGGACGTCCGCCCCGGGCACGGGGCTGCACCTGCGCCACCATCTCCACGAACTCGTCGGCGTAGCCCTGGGCGAGCTGGCGGGCCACCTCGGGGTCGGCGTCGCTGATCTCCAGGTCCACCACCAGGGTGAGCAGCCCCGAGCGTGCCACCAGCAGCGGACGGATCCGCTTGCGCAGGGCGGCCGGTTCGACCTCGACACCGGTCCGCTCGAGCACGCGGGTCGCGACCGCGTTGCTCTGGGTGACCCGCAGCAGGGTGGGCAGCGAGCCGTTGGCGAGCAGCTGGCCGCGCGCCGCCCACGTGGGGTCCCAGCTGGCGCCGCGCAGCATCACCTGGGCGACCGACTCGTACTGGGGCGTGACCAGCGCGGTGAGCCCGGCGGCGGCCGAGAGCCCCAGGAGACCACCTGCGAGCAGCATCACCACGTGCCGGCGCAGCACGGTGAGCACGCTGCGCAGGACCCCGGTCCGGGGTCGGGTGGTGGGCTCGGCAGGGCGGGGCACGTGGCGAGGATAGGGCGCCGGCAGCCCTCTGCGGGGCCGCTCGGCGGGATCGTCCACGCCCGGGCACCGGCACGTAACCCGCCCCCGTGGGCCTCGTTGTTCCCTCATCGCGACCACCGCGCCGTCAGCACACGAGCACCCTGGGGACCCGATGACCGTTCTCGCCAGCGACCTGGCGCCTGCCCAGGCGCGCCGTGTCGCCGCACTGCGCTACCTGCCGTGGACCGCGGCCCTGCTCGACCTGACCCTGGTGGCCACGTCGGCGACCGTCGCGGTGGTGCTGCGCAACACCCTCGTCGACGACGGCGACCTGCGGCTGGCGAGCTCGATCACCGAGGTGCGGCTGCTGCTGGTCTTCTCGGTGCTGGGGCTGGTGGGCCTGCTGGGCGGGTACTCGCGGGCCGTGTTCGGGGTCGGCACCGACGAGTACAAGCGGGTGCTCACCGCGGCGCTCGCGTCAGGCGGCATCACGATGACGGTGTGCTACCTGATGCGCTACGACCTCTCGCGGCTCTTCGTGGCGACGTTCTTCGTGCTGTCCGCGGTGGCGCTGGTGGTGGGGCGCTACTCGCTGCGCAACGTGCTGCACAGCGCCCACAAGTCGGGGCTGATGCGGCAGCAGGTGCTGGTCGCGGGGTCGCCGGTGCCGAGTGCCGAGTTGGGTGAGGTGCTCGAGCGGGAGCGGTGGCTGGGCTGGGACGTGGTGGGTCACGTCAACCCGGTCGCGGAGTTCGGCACCTACCCCGAGACCGAGCAGTACCGGGTGCTGCGGGTGGTGGACGCGGCCATGGCGCGGGGGGCGGACACGATCGTGGTCGCCGGCGGGGCCTTCGAGTCGGCGCCCGAGCTGCGTCGTCTGGCCTGGGAGCTGGAGTCCCACGACATCGGGCTCGTGGTGGCGCCGCGGGTGACCGACGTGTCGATGGAGCGGATCAAGGTCCGCCCGGTCGGCGGCCTGCCGCTGATCCACGTCGAACGGCCCCGCTCGATGGCGGCGAGCCGGTGGAGCAAGCGCACCTTCGACCTGGTCGGCTCGGCGTTCCTGCTGCTGGCCCTGGCGCCGCTGCTGGTGGCGCTGGCGGTCCGGATCAAGCTGCACGACGGCGGTCAGGTCTTCTTCCGCCAGCAGCGCGTGGGCCGGCTGGGAGAGTCGTTCGGGTGCTGGAAGTTCCGCACGATGGTCCCCGACGCCGAGCAGCGTCTGGCGGCGTTGCAGGCCCAGGTCGGGTTCTCCGGTGGGCTGTTCAAGATGACCGACGACCCGCGGATCACCACGCCGGGCCGGTGGCTGCGCCGGTTCTCCCTCGACGAGCTGCCGCAACTGTTCAACGTGCTGGTCGGCCAGATGAGCCTGGTCGGGCCGCGCCCGCCACTGGAGTCGGAGACCCTGGGCTACGACGCGGCGATGCGCCGGCGGCTGCACACCCGCCCCGGCATGACCGGGCTGTGGCAGGTCTCCGGCCGTTCGGACCTCTCGTATGAGGAGGCGATCCGGCTGGACCTGTACTACGTCGACAACTGGTCCATGGTCCAGGACCTCGCGATCCTGGCCCGCACCGCCGGTGCCGTCCTGGGCTCCCGCGGCGCCTACTGAGCCCCCCCCCTCCCCGTCCCCGCCGACCTCCCCGCTGACCGGGCACTTCCGCGACACCCACCGGGCACTTCCGCGACACCCACCGGCCGTTTACGTGGTGCCGACCGGGCACTTGTGCGCCGACCGGGCACTTAGGTGATGCCGACAGGGCACTTCCGTGACCCTGACCGGGCGTTTACGTGGTGCCGACCGGGCACTTCCGTGGCGCTGACCGGGCACTTGTGTGGATCGACAGGCGCGTGCGCGGGCCCTACGCCCGCCGGGCCCGGGTCCAGGCCCGGTGGCACATCAGCAACGTCGCCGCCACCACCGTGACGAGCACCGCGGTTGCAGCCCCCACAGCTCCGCCGAGCAGGGTTCCGAGGGCGGCTGCCCCCACCTGGGCCACCGAGCCGATCGCGGCGGCGTACCCGATCCACCGGGCCTCCTCGCTGGACTGCGCCGTGAGCAGCACCGCCACCAGGATCGTGATCCCCACGAAGACGGCCGTCACCGACGTGATCCGCAGGACCCCCACCGAGTCGGCGTACCCGTCGCCCAACAGCTGCGGGAGCCAGGGGGCCGCGAGGAACGTCGCCACCGCGACGAGCAGCACCGGCACCGTGCCGGCCGCGACCACCAGCACCAGCTCGCGCCGGGTCAGCCCGCCGCGCCGCGCCACCCGCGGGAAGAGCACCTGCCCCGCGGACTGGGTGATCATGTTCATCGGGTTGATGAGCCGCGCCGGGAAGGCGAAGATGCCGCCGGCGTGCGCACTCACCGCCGCCACGGCCGCCACGTCCAGGTCGCGCAGCTGGGACCCGACCTGCCCCCACCAGAAGCCGAGCTCCCAGTCGATCGAGGTCGGCAGGTCGGCACGTCGCAGCAGCAGCCCGCGGGCCCAGGTCTCCTGACCCGAGCGTCCCGCGAGCCAGGACAGCGCCCCGCCGAGCCCGAGCCCCAGGGACCACGCCCACAGCACCGACCGCTCCGTAGCCAGCGCCCCCAGCATCAGCGCGACCACGGGGCCGCGACGCCACAGGTAGGAGAAGAAGAGGGCCCGGCAGTTGCCGTCCGCGGTCGAGAGCCCGTTCCACACGGTGGTGGTCTGCTCGAACAGCAGCCAGACCGCCAACGGCGCCAGAACGGCACACCACGGGGATCCGGTGACGAGCCAACCTCCGAGCGTGCCCAGCAGCCACAGCGCCACGCTCAGCCAGGTGAACCCGAGCCGGGCCGCGAACATGCCGGGCAGGTCGGGGTGGTTCCGGTCGCGGGCCCGGTGGTAGTTCATCTGCCGCATCAGCCCGAAGCCGTTCGTGGTCGCCACCAGCGTCATCACGACGATCACGGTGCTGACCACGCCGAACCGCTCGGGGGCCAACGACCGGGCCAGCAGCACCAGGACCACGATCTGCAGCAGCGCGGCGAGCAGTTTGGCCGACAACGACCAGGCCAGCTGCTCGGCAAGTGCCCGGCGGTCGCCGACCACCGGTGCCTGCTCGCCGCTCCCCGGCTCGGCCACCACTCCCACGGAACTCCCAACGACGTCGGTCGTTGAGCCGTTACGCCACCGGGCAGACCGGTGGTCGGGCGGCGGAGGAGAGTCCGCACCAGGGAGGGCAAACGTGACCGAGCACGTCGAGGCACCGCACGCACCGCGGGGGCGTCACCAGCGCGTCGTCGACCCGTCCGAGGAGCTCGAGTCCGTCTACCTGGAGGCATGTCAGGCGATCGGCGAGCACCTGCTGGACGCCTTCGCCCGCGCCTGTGCCGAGCTCGGGGTCGAGTGGTGGCTGACGTCGGGCACGCTGCTGGGCGCGGTGCGTCACGACGGGTGGATCCCGTGGGACGACGACGTCGACGTCATCGTGCGTCGAGCCGACGTGCCGCGGCTGCTGGCCGGGTTGGCGCCGCTGCTCCCCGACGACGTCGAGCTGAGCTGCCGCGAGACACGGGCCGACCACATCTCCGCGATCCCGCGACTGCTGCACACGGGCAGTCGCCGGATCCACCAGGGCCGCCGCCGCGCGCACCTGCCCGCCGAGGCCCGGCACGTGCCGCTGGACATCTTCATCCTCGACACCGCGCCCCGCAACGCGCGGGTCCGTGCGCTGTGGACAGTCGCTGCGGAGTCCCTCGACCGGCTCGTCACGGCACGGAACACCACCGTCGCCGACGTCGTGGCCGAACCGCTCACGGGGCCCGGTCGCAAGGTCGCCGAACTGGTCGCCGTCGCGCTCTCCCGTGTGCTCCCCCGATCGAGGTGGCACGCGCTGCGCGAGCGGCTGGTGACCCGGCCCCGTCGGGGACCTCTGGTGGCGACCAACTACCACCAGCCCTCGGGACGACGCCTCGTCTTCGATCCCGACAGCTACGCTGGCACCGTCCCAGTGGCCTTCGCTGGCCGGACCTGCCCCGCCCCCGTGGGCACCCGCGAGGTGCTGACGGTCATCTTCGGTGCCGACCACCACGCCCTGCCGCCGCTCGACCAGCGGCACCCGGCGCACCTGCGCGGTGGTCTGGTCGCCACCCTGGGCGGTCGCACCTGGCACGTCGAGGTGCCCTGACCCTGCGCTGACCCTGCGCTGACCCAGTGCCGCGGCTCGGCGGAGGCGGGGTCTGCCCGGTCGGCCACAAGTGCCCGGTCAGCGTCGCGTAAACGCCCGGTCAGCGTCGCGTAAACGCCCGGTCAGCGCCACAGAAGTGCCCGGTCGGCGTCGCGGAAGGGGGAGGTCGGCGCGGTCAGGACGGCGTCGAAGAGAGCCGGTCCCGGATCCGACGGCCCACCCCGGCGGTGGCCTCACGCAGCCAATCCTCCTCGGACTTGGGCTCGTAGCCGTACCCGTAGCCGTAGCCACCGTAGGACTGCCCCAGCTTCCCGCCGGGCACCATGTTGCGGACCACCCCGACCAGGGTCGCGTCGACCCGGGCCAGGCGCTCCACCGAGCCGGCGACCTGGCCCTGCTTGGTCCGGCCGTGCCGGGTCACCAGCAGCGCACCGTCGGCCTTGGTGGCCAGCAGTGCCGCGTCGGTCACCGGCAGCAGCGGCGGGGTGTCGATGACGACGACCTCGTAGCTGGCCCGCAACCGGTCCAGCAGCGCCACCATCGCGTCGGTCTGCAGCAGCTCGGCCGCGTTCGGGGGCGTCACGCCGGACGGCAGCACCTCCAACCCGGTCGTCCCGTAGGGCTGCACCGCGTCCTCGAGCGCCACCTTGCCGACCAGCACCGTGGTGACACCGGCGGACTGCTCCAGCCCCAGCCACCCGGCCACCGACGGCCGGCGCAGGTCGGCGTCGACCAGCAGGGTCCGCACACCGGCCTTGGCCAGACTGATCGCCAGGTTCACCGCGGTGGAGGTCTTCCCCTCCTCGGGCAGCGACGAGGTCACCACCAGCACCTTGTGCGGCTTGTCGATGTCGACGAAGGAGATGTTGGTGCGCAGCACCCGGAACGCCTCCACCCGCGGGGCGTGGCTGTCCAGCTCGTCGATGGTCACGCCGCGGGTCTGGGTGCCCTCGGCCGCGATCGTGCCCATGATCGGGGCGTCGGTGACCCGGGCGATGTCCTCCGGCGTGCGCAACGACGTGTCCAGCAGGTGCCGCAGCACCGCCGCGACCAGACCCAGCAGCAGCCCCGCCAGGAACGCGACCAGCACGTTGAGCAGGGTCCGCGGAGCCACCGGGTCGTCGGAGAACGACGCCGGGTCGATGACAGTCGCCTTGATCGGGATGTCCACCTCGCCGTCGATGGAGCGGGTCGCGACGACCAGCTCGTCGGCGTAGGCCTTGGCCGTGGCCTGGGCACGTTTGGCGTTCGTGTCGCGCACCTTGACCTGGATGATCAGCGTGTCCGGGATGACGGTCGCCTCGACCCGCCCGACCAGGTCGTCAGGGGTCGCGTCCAGGTCGAGCTTGTCGATGACCTGCTGGGCCATCAGCCGCCCCGAGGCCAGCACCGTGTACGAGGCGACCCGCTGCGCGGCCAGCGCACCACCCTGGAACGCCTCCAGGGCGTTGGCGTTCTGCGCGGAGGAGACCATCAGCTGGGTCGTGGAGGCGTAGACCGGTGTGCGGGTCAGACTCCAGCCGGCGGCCAGCACGGTGACCAGCACCGTGCACCCGACCACCGCCCACACCTGCTGACGCAGCACGCGCCAGTACTCCTGAACGTCCACCAGACCTCCCACTGCCGTGACACCGGGCGCCCCCGGAGGGCACACCCACCGGGTGCTGTCCCTCCACGGACACCCGGACCCGCCCCGGCAGGACGCGGGGGCGGCAGCTGGATCAACTACCCAGCGACCCCGGGGTCACGCGTGGGTGACGAGCTCGACCAGGTACTGCCCGTAACCGGACTTCAGCAACGGCTCAGCCACCTCGAGCAGCTCGGCGTCACTGAGCCAACCCATCCGCCACGCCACCTCCTCCGGGGCGCCGACCTTGGTGCCCTGGCGACCCTCGAGGGTGCGGACGAAGTTGCTGGCGTCGTTGAGCGAGTCGAAGGTCCCGGTGTCCAGCCAGGCGGTGCCGCGCGGCAGCACCTCGACCTGGAGCCGGCCCTCCTCCAGGTAGGTGCGGTTGAGGTCGGTGATCTCCAGCTCGCCGCGCGCGGACGGCTCCAGCGCGGCCGCCCGCTCCACCACGTCGGTGCCGTAGAAGTACAGCCCCGGCACCGCGTAGCTGGACCGCGGCCGGTCCGGCTTCTCCTCCAGGCTCAGGGCGCGGCCGTCACCGTCGAAGTCGACCACCCCGTACGCGCGGGGATCGGAGACCCGGTACCCGAAGACCGCGGCCCCGTCGATGCCCTCGAAGCGGCGCAGCGTGGTGCCCAGTCCGGAGCCGTAGAAGATGTTGTCGCCCAGCACCAGCGCCGAGGTGTGGCCGGCGACGTGGTCGGCACCGATCAGGAACGCCTGCGCCAGCCCGTCGGGGGCGGGCTGGGTGGCGAAGCTCAACCGGATCCCGAACTGGGAGCCGTCGCCCAGCAGCCGCTTGAACGAGTCCGCCTCGTGCGGGGTGGTGATCACCAGGATGTCGCGGATCCCGGCCAGCATCAGGGTGCTGAGCGGGTAGTAGATCATCGGCTTGTCGTAGACCGGGACGAGCTGCTTGCTGATCCCCTGGGTGATCGGGTGCAGCCGGGTGCCGGTTCCGCCGGCGAGGATGATTCCGCGCATGGGGAGGGACTCTAGTGGTGACGTGCGCCACGCGGGAGGGGTGCGCCCCGGTTCCGGACCGCCGGTCGTCGCGACCGCCCGGAGCCTAGGATCACCGGCATGCAACGGGTTCTCGTGACCGGTGGTGCCGGCTTCATCGGCGCCAACTTCGTCCACCACCTCGTCGGGGCGACCGACGCGACGGTGACCGTCCTGGACAAGCTCACCTACGCCGCCAACACCGAGGCGCTGGCTCCGCTGCCGGCCGACCGGGTGCGGCTGGTGGTGGGCGACGTCGCCGACCCGGTGGTGGTCGAGGAGCTGGTCGCCGGGCACGACACGGTGGTCCACTTCGCCGCGGAGTCGCACAACGACAACTCCCTGGACGACCCCAGCCCGTTCGTGCAGACCAACCTGGTCGGCACGTTCACCCTGCTGGAGGCGGTCCGTCGTCACGACACCCGCTACCACCACGTCTCCACCGACGAGGTCTATGGCGACCTGGAGCTCGACGACCCGGACCGGTTCACCGAGAGCACCCCGTACCGGCCGAGCTCCCCCTACAGCGCCACGAAGGCCGGGTCGGACCACCTGGTCCGGGCCTGGGCGCGTTCGTTCGGGGTGCGGGCGACGCTGTCGAACTGCTCCAACAACTACGGGCCCTACCAGCACGTGGAGAAGTTCATCCCGCGGATGATCACCAACCTGGTCGACGGGGTCCGGCCGCGGATCTACGGCACCGGCGCCAACGTGCGGGACTGGATCCACGCCGAGGACCACTCCCGTGCGGTGCACACCATCGTGGAGCGGGGCCGGATCGGGGAGACCTACCTGATCGGGGCCGACGGCGAGCGCGACAACCTGCAGGTGGCCCGGGCCCTCAACGAGCTCTTCGGCCGCGACGCCGACGACATCGACCTGGTCGCCGACCGCGCCGGGCACGACCTGCGGTACGCGATCGACCCGACCAAGCTGAGCACCGAGCTGGGCTGGACCCCGGTGCACCGCGACTTCGAGCACGGCCTGGCCGCGACCGTCGAGTGGTACCGCGCCCACGAGGACTGGTGGCGTCCGCACAAGGCGGCGACCGAGGCGGCCTACGCCGCGAAGGGGCAGTGATGGGGCCGCTGGTCGAGACCACCCCGATCCCGGGTCTGCTGGTGGTCCGTCTGGACCGCCGTGACGACCCGCGCGGGTTCTTCAAGGAGAACTGGCAGCGGGAGAAGATGGTGGCCGCGGGGCTGCCCGACTTCGGGCCGGTGCAGAACAACGTCTCCTTCAACACTGACCGGGGCGTGACCCGCGGCTTCCACACCGAACCGTGGGACAAGCTCGTCTCGCTGGCCACCGGGCGGATCTTCGGGGCGTGGGTGGACATGCGTGAGGGGCCGACGTTCGGCGCCACGTTCACCCTCGAGATGGGTACCGACGTGGCGGTCTTCGTGCCGCGCGGGGTCGGGAACTCCTACCAGACCCTCGAGGACGCCACCGCGTACACCTACCTGGTCAACGCGCACTGGCGCGAGGGGATCCGCTACCCCGCCGCCGACCTGGGCGACCCCGCGATCGGCATCGACTGGCCGATCCCGCTCTCCGAGGCGGTGCTGAGTGAGAAGGACCGCCACCAGCCGCTGCTGGCCGAGGTCGACCCGGTCGGCCCGGCGGGGGTGCTGGTGCTGGGGGCAGGTGGCCAGGTGGGCCGGGCCCTGCTCGCGGCGCTGCCGCGCGCGGTCGGTGTGACCCGGGCCGAGCTCGACCTCACCGACGGGGCGGCGCTGGCGGCGTGGCCGTGGCACGAGTACGGGGTGGTGATCAACGCCGGCGCGTGGACCGCGGTCGACGCCGCCGAGTCACCGCAGGGCCGCGTCGGGGCCTGGGCGGCCAACGCGACCGGCCCGGCGGTGTTGGCGGCGCTGGCCGTCGAGCACGGGTTCACGCTGGTGCACTACTCCTCGGAGTACGTCTTCGACTCCCCCGCCGACCCCGGGACCGGTCACCTCGAGGACGCCCCGCTGGCGCCGCTGGGGGTGTACGGGCAGACCAAGGCCGCCGGCGACCTGGCCGTCCGGGTGGCGCCGCGGCACTACCTGCTGCGCACGTCGTGGGTGATCGGCGAGGGACGCAACTTCGTGGCGACGATGGCCGACCTGGCCGGGCGCGGCATCGACCCGGCGGTGGTCGACGACCAGGTCGGGCGGTTGACGTTCGCCGAGGAGCTGGCCCGGGCCACGCGGCACCTGCTCGAGCAGCGGGCGCCGTACGGGACCTACCACGTCACCGGCGACGGGCCGGCGGTGTCGTGGCACGAGGTCGCTCGTGCGGTGTTCGCCGGGGTGGGGGCCGACCCGGACCGGGTGAGCCCCACCAGCACCGAGGCCTACGGCGCGGGCAAGGACCTGGCGCCGCGACCGTCGGTCTCGACGATGTCGCTGGACAAGCTGCGGTCCACCGGGTTCACCCCGCGGGACTGGCGCGACTCCCTGGCCGACCACCTGGCCTGAGCCACCACCTCACCCGGTGGTCGAGCCTGCCGCGGTGGTCGAGCCTGCCGCGGTGGTCGAGCCTGCCGAGACCCCCGGGACGTCAGCCCTCGCGGCCGTAGTCGTCCTCGAGCCGGCAGATGTCGTCCTCGCCGGTGTAGGCGCCGTGCTGGACCTCGATGATCACGAGCTCCTCGGCGTGGTCGTTGATGATCCGGTGCGCGACGCCCTGCGGCACGTCGACCGAGTGGCCGGGGCCGCACACGACGGTCTCGCCGTCGATCAGGCAGGTGGCGATGCCGAAGATGACCACCCAGTGCTCCGAGCGGTGCTCGTGGGTCTGGTACGAGAGCCGCTGACCGGGCTTCACGTGGATCCGCTTCACCTTGTACCCCTGGCCGTCGTCGAGGACGTGCCAGGAGCCCCAGGGGCGCTCTTCGGAGTGCAGGATCATCGGTGTTCCTCGCAGGTTCGGGGCGTGGTCGGGGGTGGTCGGGCGATGCTAGCCGAGCGCTCGGTGCCGCTGCTCAGCGGCCGAGCACCTCGCGCAGGGCCGGTCGGACGTCGACCAGGTAGACGATGGCGGCCACGGTGAAGGCCAGGTTCACGATGCTGACCGGCCCGGAGCCGAAGATCAGCTCGGCGGCGACCCCGATGCCCAGGATGATTCCCCAGCCCTGCTTGGTGAGCTTGCCGGCGGCGGTGAACGCCTCGGCGGGGAAGGAGAGCGCGCTGACCAGCACGTAGATCTTCAGTCCGAGCAGGACCAGGAAGAGGACCAGGCCCAGGCCCGCACCGAACGGCAACAGCATCAGGTTCACACCCTGACCCTACGTGCCCGACCCACGGCCCGGGGGAGGTGCGGCACCCGCGGCAGACGCACCGGACCCCCGGCCGCGGCATGCGGTCGGGGGTCCGGTGGGTTCAGAACAGCGTCAGCTGCTCCGGTTCTCTTCAGTCGCCGACCTTCTCGGCACCCTCGGAGACGGCCTTGGCCACGTTGGTCACCGCGGTGGTGGCGGCGGTGGCGGTCGCCTTGGCGCTGGCCTCGGCGTTCTCCGCGGCGGTCTTCTTGGCGGGCGCCTTCTTGGCCGGGGCCTTCTTGGCGGCCGGCTTCGCGGCGGTCTTGGTCGCGGTCTTCTTGGCGGGCGCCTTCTTGGCCGGGGCCTTCTTGGCGGCCGGCTTGGTGGCGGTGCGGGTGGTCTTCTTGACCTCGGCCTTCACGTCGGCGACGGCCTCGGTGACCTCGGCGGCAGCCTTGTCGACGGCCTTGTCGACGGCCTTCGCGGCGGCCTTGGTGGCCTGGGTGCGGGTGGTCTTGGCCTTGGCGGCGGTGGTCTTCACCGCGGCCTCGGCGGCCTGGGTCGACTCCTGCTTGCGGATCCGCTCGACCAGCGACTCGCCGCGCTGGGCCAGGTCGGCGTAGGCCTTGTTGGTGGCCGCGACGTTCTCGTCGATGCGGGCCTGGACCTTGGCCGGGTAGCCGCGGACCTCACCCTGGAACTCGGCCACGCGGGCCTCGACGGCGGTGCGGCGGGCCTTGGCGTCGGCCTGCAGGGCCTCGACGCGCTCGTTGACGGCGGTCACGGCGGCCTCGCGCAGGACGGCGGGCTCGAGCGACTTCTGCACGTCGGCGACCTTGGCGGTCACGTCGGCCTGCGCCTCGACGAGCTTCTTGGTGACGTCGGCGACGAACTCGCGGACGGTCTCGACGGCCAGGTCGGTCACGCCGACGCCGGCGTAGAGCGGCCGGGTGGCGGTGACGGGGATGTCAAAGGTGGTCTTGGCCATGGTGCTTCCTCCTGCGGTGGTTGGATTGCGGTGCTCTCGGGATCGCGCTCAGTCCCCCGACTGCTCCGGCTCCGTGCGGTCCTGGTCGGCGTTGAGGGCCAGGAAGGACTGGTACACGTCGAGCAGCGACTGCTTCTGCCGCTCGGTGAGCCGGGTCTCCCCCAGCACGGCGAGCTCGACGGAACCGCCGACACCGTCCTCGGGGCTGAGGATCCCGGCCTGGATGTAGAGCTGTTCGGCGGAGATCCGCAGAGCCTTGGCGATCTGCTGCAGCACCTCGGCCGAGGGCTTGCGCAGGCCGCGCTCGATCTGGCTCAGGTACGGGTTGGAGACACCGGCCTGCTCGGCGAGCTGGCGCAGTGACAGGTGCGCACCCAACCGCTGGTCCTTGAGGTAGTCCCCCAGCGACTTCGCGGTGCGGTGCACCTTGCCCGTGTCCATGCCTCCATGGTGCTAACTTTTGTTAGCGCTTGCAAGAGCAAGCAGGGTGAAGTGGGTCACA
>JAEWXC010000004.1 GCA_023396115.1 Actinomycetes bacterium
CAATACCAGCGCACCGCCCACAGGATCACATCACCCTGGAAATGGCGCCACTTGAAATCCGTCATCGTTCCGTCCGTCCAATCTCCGCCAAGCATGCTCAAGCTTCACGATTTTTGCAACAGAGCCTGTCTGCGTAACCGGCTCAAACGCGTCCACGCACAGCCCCGGGCGCCTTACCGCTGCTCGACATCGTGTACGGAGAGGCATCTGCGCAGGTCAGAGCCCTCGCCAGACGTCTCGCAGCACCATGTCGCCCGGGGGACCGTGGTGATTCATCTGATGCAATACGCAGACTAGAGAATGACATAATGTCAGTTATCGGAACACTGTCCGGAGTGGGGCATGGCGGCTCGAACCCCCTCCTGCACGCGTCTCAGCTCACGATCGGGCCGCTGCTGATGCTCACGCCTCCTTGTCCTCGCTGCGCTCTGGAACGGGATCGCCGTCGAGGTGCAGCATCAGCGCCTGGACTTGGTCGACAGTGAGCTCGCCACGTGCCAGCGATCGGGTCCGACACTCAGTGGGCAGCGATCCAGTCCCGCACCAGCGCCGTCGCGCGGTCCGGGTGCTCGAGCGTGGGCAGGTGCGCGGCGTCCGGCCACGTGACACGACGTGACCCGGCGACCTCACGTTCGATCCTGTCGGCGGCGTCCAGCGTGGTGTCCAGGTCGTGTGCACCGGTGAGCACGAGCACCGGCAGGTCGAGTTCACCCAGACGTTCAGCCGGGTCGACGTCGGGCTCGTCCGGCTCGCCGACCAGGTCCTCCAACTCGAAGGCTCGTCGCTGGGCCGAACTGACATAACGCAGGAGGGCGTCAGGAACGTCGGCGCTGCGCCGGCCCGGCCCCACCGCCCAGGTCGCCACGTTCACCGCACAGGCAGCGTCCAGGTCACCGCGCTCCAGGGCCGCGTCCTCGGCGTCGATGAAGGCGCGCAGGTCAGGAGTCATGGTCACCAGCAGGCTGCCTCGCGGAGGGCTGAGGACCAGCGAGGCGACCCGCTCGGGTTGCGCCAGCGCGACCTCGACCGCGACTCCCGCCCCGAACGAGGCCGCGACGACGTGGACCGGTCCGGCAGCCAGGTCGCCCGCTGCGGTGAGCCCGTCCAGCACCTCCAGCACGTCGCCGGCGTGCGTCCACGGCCCTCCGGCCGGCGTGTTGCTCCCCCCGAATCCGCGCAGGTCGAGCGCCACCCGGTGGTACTCCCCCAGCGCGTCCAGCTGGTGGTCCCACATGTGCCGGTCGGCGACGCAGGCATGCAGGAAGACCACGACTGGTGCGTGGTCACGTGGACTGGGACGGAACTCGAACTCGACACCGGTGGACGACAGCATCCGGTCATCCGAGCAGAGCCGGCGGCGCAGGGCAACCGGGATTCGCCGCAGTCCCGGTGGTCGTGCGGGGACGCCGGCTCACCAGCGACGCAGCTGGTACACCCCCTCGGTGGTGGCCACGACGGTGCCGGCGGGGTCGGTGAGCTCGGTGGTGAGCCGGTACTCCGCCTTCCCGTGGGCCAGGGACTCGTCCCGGATCCGGGTCACCTCGTCCTGCGACAGGCTGACGGCTGCACGGACCGCGCCGAGCGCGGGACGTCGGAACCGGATGCTCATCTCCTTGACCAGCGGCACGAACCCGGACAGCTCCCCCTCGAGGTCGAACGTGGCGAGCGCGACCACCCCGCCCAGGCACTCGGCCAGGCTGAACAGCGACCCTGCGTACATCGTCCCGAAGTGGTTGACGTTCGGCTCGGGCGGCAGTTCGGCCACCGCCAGCCCGGTGCCGGAACTGATGATGCGGACGCCCATGGCTCCCAGGATCGGGACCGCGTCCCCGGGGTGCACGACGGCTGGTTCGGGGGTGGTCATGCGGGGAACCTACTCCCCCGGCGGGGCCACGACCGGCACGATCAGGCCGGGTCGCGCCGCTGGACCTCCACCATCCGCTCCACCGCCCGGTAGCCGAAGGCACGGTTGGCGCGCTGCATGGCGGAGTTCTCCGGGTCGGTCCAGGTGTGCCACCGGCGCAGGTGCGGGTACGCGGCGCTGACGGCGTCCAGGGTCGCCACCTTGAGCGCGTGACCCAGGCCGTGCCCGCGGTGCGCGGGCATCACCAACGTGTCGTCCTGGATGGCCTCGTCGGAGCCGCGTGGCACGAACACCAACGAGTAGCCGGCCCACTCCCCCGTCGCGACGTGCCGCACCGCCGCCGTCACCCGGTCATACGAGCGCCCCGTGCGGGTCTCGCTCTCCCGGATGCTCTCCGGAGTGTGCACGGTCGCGGCTCGCTCGACCTCGCCGACCGGGACGTCGGCCTCCATCTGGTTGTGCAGCCGCACGTAGGACTCCAGCAGCTCTTCCGGGCACGCCCCGGGCCAGACCAGCACCTCGTACCCCTGCGCGACAGGCCCGGCCGACGGGGCGGCGGGCAGGTCCAGCACCAGGTGGTCTTCCTCGTGGGCCACCTCGAACCCCATCGCCTCGGCGAACGCGAGTGCGGCTTCCGGCGGTACCGACACCTCCCCCAGGCAGGTGGTGCAACGCTCCTCGCGCCGGATCCGGTCCGCTGCGTCGTGCAGGGCCCGACCGGTACCGCGTCGACGCTGCTGCGGTGCCACGTGGATCTCCAGATCCACCACGTGGGCGTTGTCGCCCCGGTGCAGCGTCAGTTCCGCGATGCCGACGGTGACCTGGTCGATCTTGGCCGCGAGCAGCACCCAGCGGCGCTGACTGGACGGGTTCTGCACGCTGGCGGCCAGAGCCTCGAACGTGCGGTGGGCGCCGTCGGGCCGGTCGTGCAGCACCGAGGCCGTCTCCACCGCGTACCAGGCGCGCAGCTGGTTGTCGTCATGCACGTCGATCTGTTCAATGGCGACCATGCGGCCAGCCAAGCACCTTCCACCAGGTCACCGCACCCGGTGGGTGTCCCGCGGGCCCGCGGTGCGCTGGCCGACGTGCCACAGGATGAACCGTGTCGACCCCGGGTGAGGAAGTGTCGCTGCGCCCGTTGGAGGTTGACGACGCCCGGGCAATGGCCTCCACCCTGTCCGACCCCGCGCTGCACGCCTTCACCGGCGGCCGGCCGTCGACAGCCGAGGAACTGGCGCGGCAGTACACGGTGCAGACCCGGGGCCGCTCCCCCGACGGCAGCCAGATCTGGCTGAACCGGGTCATCCTCACCGGGCTCGCGTCCGAGCCAGCGGGATACGTCCAGGCCACCGTGCCGGTCGACGGCGGGGCCGCCCAGGTGGCCTGGGTGGTCGGCGTGCCGTGGCAGGGCCGCGGCATCGGGGCGGCCGCTGCCCGGCTGTTGCTGGACGAACTGGCGCACCTGGGCGTCACCCGGGTGGTGGCGCACATCCACCCCGCGCACCGGGCCTCCCGCCGCACGGCCGAACGGCTGGGACTCACCGCCACCGGGCAGGTGGAGGACGGCGAGGAGGTCTGGACCGGCACCACAGAGCGAGGACGGGTATGACGGAACTGACGTGCACGCCGGGCGCGTCGCCCGGGTGGGACGGCACGTGAGGAGGCGTGGTGGTGCGTGACCGGCCGATCACCCGCGTGCTGTTCGCAGTGATCTTCCTGGCCGGAGGCATCGCCCACCTGGTCCTGGGGCGGGTCGCGCCGGACAGCTACGAGGTGTTCGGCGACACGGCCCTGTTCGGCGGGATGCGCACCTGGTGGTCCGGGTTCGTGATGCCCCACATCGGCTGGCTCACCCTCGCGGTGGCCTGCTACGAGATCGCCTGCGGACTGGGCATGCTGTGGCGGCCCACGGTCAGGCTCGCGGCGTGGGGCATGGTCGGGTTCCTGGTCTTCATCACCGTCGTCGGGTACGGCTTCCCGACGGACTCGATCGGTGAGGACCTGCTGAAGAACCGTTCGATCACTCTGGTCATGGCGCTGGTACTGGTGGCCCTGCTCGGGCCCGCACGCGAGGAACGACACGACGGCGGACGGCCCTGACGGCCAGGTCGACGCCCACGGCACCGAGGACACCGGCCCACCGCGGGGCAGCGGGTTCAGCGCCCGACGCCGGCGCCCAGGCTCACCAGCGTCCGGATCAGGTCGAGCAGTCGTTCGGGGGTCATCGTGGCCGGGTCCAGGAGTCGTTGCTGCAGCAGTTCGCGCCCGCCGGCGTGCACCATCGCGGCGCCCAGCTCGGGATCGGGCAGGAGTGGGAACGCGCGCTCCAGCTCGCCGCGGATGAACAGAAGCACGGAGGCCTGGTCCCGGGCCACCCGCTCGTGCAGCTGAGGTGGGGCTCCCTCAGGAGGGAACAGCAGCAACCGCCACGTCCGGGGGTGGGCGTCGACCGCTCGCAGTGCCCCGGCGAAGACGTCCACCAACGGCTCCCCCGAGCTCGGGACCTCCCCGCACGCGGCCAGGAACTGCTCGGTGGCCCTGTCCCCCTCCCGTTCGACCAGGGCCACCAGCAACGACGGCACGTCCCCGAACTGCTGGTAGAGCACAGTCCGGCTCACCCCGGCCTCGTCGGCGAGGCGTTGCGGCGTGGCGGCGTGGAAGCCGGCAGCTCCCACCAGATCCAGCGCGACGTCGAGGATCTGTTCGCGTCGGGCGGCCGCGGAAAGGCGGCGGCGAGGGGTGGTGCGGCTCACCCCGACAGGCTAACTTACGAGTTGCAAGTTCGTCGACGGATGGAGACCCATGCCTGCGCCCGTGCTCCCCCACCCCGAGCTCCGGGCCCGGGTCGTGGCCCAGCGCACCCAACCGGGTGGTCTCTACCGCGACTTCGACTTCGACACCGTCCCGACCGCCTCGCGCTGGGCGCCGACGACCACACCGCACTGCCCCGCGAGGTGGCCCCTCGTGAACCGTTGCTCGCGGATGCGTCGCTGATGTCCCTCATCACCACGGCGACCCACCTGGGGGATGCGGTCGCCGACCCGTACGCGGCCCTGGCCGGTCAGCTCGGCGCCCAGCAGGTGATCGGGATGCTGCGCCGGGCCTGCCGCGACGGCGTCGACGCGGTCCCGGACGCCCCCGAGGAGCTGCGCGCGTTCATCGCCGACATGGAACGCCGCCCCACCTGGCTGGACATGGACCGCATCGAGCGCGGCGCGACCGCCTCCCGGGTGCCCTCGGCGTTCCTGACCCCGTACCTGATCCGCGGCGTCTTCCTGGCCACGTTCACCAACACCTACGCGGCGCTCCCGATGACGTTGACCGGGACGCTGTCGGGCCGGCGGGCCGCCCGCCGGGTGCACGAGACCGCGTACTTCTTCTCGGTCACGACGCTGCCGGGTGCGTTGGAGCGGCACGGCCCCGGGTTCGAGGCGGCGGCCATGGTGCGGCTGATGCACTCGATGGTCCGGTGGACCGCACTGACCCGGGGCGGGTGGGACGCCGCCACGTTCGGGCTGCCGATCCCTCAGGTGGACCAGATGCCCGCCGGGCTCGTCAACATGTACCTGCTGGCGCGGGGTGCCCTGGCCGGTGGGCGCACGGAGTTCACCGAGGAGGAACGCGACGTCCTCGAGTTCTGCCGCTACCGGTGCTTCCTGCTGGGCCTGCCGGAGGAGCTGCTGCCCACCGACGCCGAGGAGATCGTCCGGGTCTTCCACGCCAGGGCGGCCACCCTGCGGCACGGCTTCGACGACGCGACCTGCGGTGAACTCGTCCGGTCGACGATGGCCGCGCGGCTGCAACCCGGCCAGTCCCGACGTGACGATCTGCTGGAGTTCGTCGAGCAGGCCTGGAGCCGGGTGTCGTTCTGCCGGGCCTTTGCCGGCGGTGACCGGCAGCGCTCGGCCACCATGAGCGTCCCGGTGACCCTGCGGGACCTGGCGGTCATCGCGCTCACTACCCCGTTCGTGCTGGGCCGCACCACGGTTGCCGCCCGGGCGCGGCGGGTGAGGGTGCTCGCCGGACCCGTCGACGCCTGGGCCCAACGGGTGCTCCGTTCACGGCTGGGCAGTTACGGGCACCCCGAGTTCAGCGCCGACCCGGACCGCACCGACGCCTGAACCTCCTGGTGGGTTCACCGGGGCCGTTGCGAGGCGCACGTGATGCACAGCCGGGCAGCGGGCCGCGCCTCCAGACGCCCGGCACCGATCGGTCCGGAGCAGTGTTCGCAGGTGCCGTAGGTCCCTGTCTCCCAGCGACGCAACGCGTGCTCGACCTCCTGCAGGTGCTCGCGCGCCTGCCGGGCGAGGGCGTCGATCTGGGACCGCTCGAAGGCGATCGTCGCGCCCTCGGGATCGTGCTCGTCGTCGGCGTTGGTGTCCCGGGACGCGGCGACCACCTCACCGAACGCGGCGCTCAGCGACGCCAGACGCGCACGCGTGCGCGCCCGCTCGGCCAGCAGCCTCTCCCCCACGTCGTCCACCTGTGCCTCCTGGTCCCGATCCTGCCGGCCGGCACCGACAGTGACGAGGTGCCGCAGCTGCGCAGGCAGAAACCCGGTTGCCTGCCGCTGGCGGGGGTGGTCGGCTGGGGCCATGAGCCGTCTCCGCTGGACCGTGGCCACCGCCGACGACCTGCCCGAGGTGCTGGAGGCGTTGGGGTCGTGGCAGGGCGACGACCGGGGCGTCCAGCTGCACCCCGGCGACCTCGGCTGGTGCGGCCGGTACGGAGACGCCCAGCTGGCCCGGTCACTGCGCGTGTGGCGTCGCGACGACGAACCGGTCGCGGTCGCACTCCTCGACGACGACTCCCTGGACTCCACGGTGGTCCGGATGGGCGTCGCGCCCCGGCTGGAGCACGATGAGCCCCTGGCCCGCGCTCTGGTGCAGGACCTGCACGATCCCGACCGGGGTCTGGCCGGGCGGGGCACGGTCCTGGTCGAGGCACGGACCGGAGCGGCGTTCCGAGCCGCCCTGGATGCCGCGGGCTGGAGTCCGGACGAGTCCTGGACCCCGCTGGTGCGTGACCTGGCCGAGCCCGTGGACGCGGTGGACCTCGAGGTCGTGGAGGTCACCGGAGACCGCCCCGACCGGGTCGAGGCCCGGGTGCAGGTGCAGCGCGCGGCCTTCCCGAACTCGACCTTCACCACCGCGCGCTGGCACGCGATGACCGGTGGCCCGGCCTGGCGCGACGCACGCTGCCTGCTGGGACTCGACGGTCGCGGCACCCCGGTGGCCGGGGTGACGGTCTGGTCCGCCGGCCCCGGCCGCCCCGGGCTGCTCGAGCCGATGGGGGTGCACCGCGACCACCGCGGGCACGGACACGGGCGGGCCATCACCGTTGCTGCTGCCGCAGCCCTGCGGGACCTCGGCGCGTCGAGTGCCTGCGTGGCGACCCCGAGTGCGAACGTCGGCGGGGTGGCCACCTACCGGGCCGCGGGGTACGTCGCAGCAGCGCCGGTGACCGACTTCCGGCGCCCGCCGCTGACCTGAGCAGGGGGCAAACCAGTTGCCCGCGCCCCCGGCCCGCCTGTTGTCTGTCCCCCATGGACGCACCCGACCTGCTGCCCGAGCACCCCGAGTCCCGCGACGACGGACCGATGACCGGCACTCCGCGTGAACTGCTCGACCACTGGATCGAGCTGTACCGCACCACCCTGCTGATGAAGATCGGCGGACTGAGCGCCGAGCAGCTGTGCGAGCGTCCGGCGCCTCCCTCGACGCTGAGCCTCCTCGGCCTGGTGCGCCACCTCACCGAGGTGGAGAGCTACTGGGTGCGCGAGGTCCTGGAGGGCGACGAGACCGTGCCGGACCGGTGGTGCACCCCCGAGAACCCCGATGGCGACTTCGACGACGTCTCCCCGGCCACCGCCTTCGCCGACGTCCGGGCCTACCGCGACGAGGTGGACTCCAGCCGCGAGACCCTGGCCCGCTGGGACGACCTGACAGCGCTGGCCCACGGCCGACGACGCGGCCGGGAGCTCAACCTCGGCTGGATCCTGACCCACCTGGTCGAGGAGTACGCCCGCCACCTGGGCCACGCCGACCTGCTGCGCGAACGCCTCGACGGCCGCACGGGATACTGACCCGGTGAGCACCGGAACCATCGAGGTCGTCACCCCCGACATGTGGCGTCGCCAGCGCGACCTCCGGCTGGCCGCGTTGGCCCAGGCCCCCGAGCAGTTCGGCTCCACGCTGGCCCGGGAGCAGGAGTTCAGCGACGACACCTGGCGGGAGCGGGCATCACGCCCGAGCACCCTGCTGGCGTCCGTGGACGGACGCGACGTCGCGATCGCCGGCGTCTACCTGCACGACGACACCTGGCAGGTCAACGCGATGTGGATCGAGCCCGAGCACCGGGGCCGCGGCATCGCCGACGCGCTGCTGGCCGGCTGCGAGGTGCTGGTCCGCCAGGCCGGTGCGTCACGGATGCAGCTGTGGGTGTTCGAGGACAACCCCGCAGGACTGGGTGCCTACACCCGGGCCGGCTTCGAGCTCACCGGCACCCGGGACCACGTGCGCGACGGACGGCACGTGCTGGAGATGCTCAAGCGCTGGTGAGCGGCCTCAGACGGCGCCGGGGAAACCCTGCTGCCGCCACGCCTCGTAGGTGACCACCGCGGCGGAGTTGGACAGGTTCATCGAACGCCGGCCCGGCAGCATCGGGATCCGGACCTGCTCGGTGACCCGCGGGTGGTCCAGGGCGGTGTCCGGGAGGCCGGTGGGCTCGGGACCGAAGAGGAACACGTCGCCGGGGAGGAACTCCACGTCGCTGTGCCAGCGCTCCGCGTGCGCGGTGAAGGCGAACACCCGAGCCGTGGGCAGAGTCCCCAGCGCCGCCTCCAGGTCGGCGTGCACCTGCACCTGGGCCAGGTCGTGGTAGTCGAGACCGGCCCGCTTGAGCTTGGCCTCGGACAGGTCGAATCCCAGCGGTTCCACCAGGTGCAGCGTGGCCCCGGTGCCGGCCACCATCCGGATCGCGTTGCCGGTGTTGGGTGGGATCCGGGGTTCGAGGAACATCACGTGGAACACGCTGCACCGTACCGCGGGCCAGCACCGCTCCTCCGGGTGAGCCCGGCACGGCCCGGAGACACGAGCACGCCAGCGCCCGGGTGGTCGCTGGCGTGCAGGTGCGGGCGAAACCTCAGCCGGCGACGAGCTCGGCGTCCGCGACCGGCGAGGTCGTGGTCGCAGCCGCGCACCATGAAGGAGATCGCCGACGTCCTGGGCCTCGATGCCTCGACCGTGAACCGGCAGGTCAACTCCGCCCTCAAGTCCGGGCTGGTGGAGCGCTGCTCCCCCACCGGCGGGGCGCGCCCGATCCGTCCGACCGAGGCCGGCCGGGCCGGGTTCGAGGCCGACCTGCTCTCGAGCCTGGCCACCACCCGGGCAGGTCTGGACGCGCTGCCGGCCGGTCGCGCCGAGGAGTTCCTGGCGCTGTTCGCCACCTTCGTGGAGGGCTACCGCGCAGCCGCCGAGGCCGCGCACGGCCCCGCACCCCAGACGCGCTGACGCTCCTCGGCGCTGGCCACATCAGGAGGTGGCGGGCCGGGGGCGGGCGTCAGGCGCCGGTGTAGCGCGCCAGGTGCTCGCCGGTCAGGGTCGATCGGGCTGTCACCAGGTCGCGTGGCGTCCCCTCGAAGACCACCAGTCCCCCGTCGTGCCCGGCTCCCGGGCCGAGGTCGATGATCCAGTCAGCGTGGGCCATCACCGCCTGGTGGTGCTCGATCACCACCACGGACCGGCCCGCGTCGACCAGCCGGTCGAGCAACCCCAGCAGATTCTCCACGTCGGCCAGGTGCAGTCCGGTGGTGGGCTCGTCCAGGACGTAGACGTCGCCCTTGTCGGCCATCTGCGCGGCCAGCTTGAGGCGCTGGCGCTCTCCCCCGGACAGCGTGGTCAGGGGCTGACCCAGGGAGATGTAGCCGATCCCGACGTCCACCAGTCGGGTGAGGATCTTGTGGGCGGCCGGGATCCGGGCCTCGCCCTCACCGAAGAACTGCTCGGCCTCGGCGATCGGCATCGCCAGCACCTGGCTGATGTCCTTGCCGCCGAGCCGGTACTCCAGCACCGCGCTCTGGAACCGCTTGCCCTCGCACTCCTCGCACGGGGTCGCCACCCCGGCCATCATGGCCAGGTCGGTGTAGACCACTCCGGCGCCCTTGCAGGTGCCGCAGGCGCCCTCGGAGTTGGGGCTGAACAGGGCCGGCTTCACGCCGTTGGCCTTGGCGAAGGCCTTGCGGATCGGCTCCAGCAGCCCGGTGTAGGTGGCCGGGTTGGAACGCCGCGAGCCCTTGATCGCGGCCTGGTCGACCACCACCACACCGTCCCGCTTGGCCAGGGAACCATGGATCAGCGAGCTCTTGCCCGACCCGGCGACACCGGTGACCGCCACCAGCACACCGGTCGGCACGTCCACGTCGACGTCGCGCAGGTTGTGGGTGTCGGCGCCGCGGATCTCCAGGCTGCCGGTCGCGGACCGGACCTCGTCCTTGAGCTGGGCCCGGTAGGCCAGGTGCCGGCCGGTGGTGGTGTCGCTGTCGCGCAGACCCTCGACGCTGCCCTCGAAGCAGATGGTGCCGCCCGCGGTGCCGGCACCCGGTCCGAGGTCGACCACGTGGTCGGCGATCGCGATCGTCTCCGGCTTGTGCTCCACGACCAGCACGGTGTTGCCCTTGTCGCGCAGCTGGAGCAGCAGCTCGTTCATCCGGTCGATGTCGTGCGGGTGCAGGCCCACGGTGGGTTCGTCGAAGACGTAGGTGACGTCGGTCAGCGAGGAGCCCAGGTGCCGGATCATCTTGACCCGCTGCGCCTCACCGCCCGAGAGGGTCCCCGAGGCCCGGTCCAGGCTCAGGTAGCCCAGGCCGATCCGGACGAACGAGTCCAGCGAGTCGCGCAGCCCCTCCAGCAGCGGGGCCACTGACGGCTCCTCGAGCCCGCGCACCCACTCGGCCAGGTCGCTGATCTGCATCGCACAGACGTCGGCGATCGACTTGCCGTCGATCTTCGAGGACCTGGCGCCCTCCGAGAGCCGGGTGCCCTCGCAGTCGGGGCAGGTGTCGAAGGTGACGGCCCGGTCGACGAAGGCCCGGATGTGCGGCTGCATGGCGTCGCGGTCCTTGGACAGCATCGACTTCTGCATCTTCGGCAGCACGCCCTCGTAGGTGACGTTGATGCCGTCGGCCTTGACCTTGACCGGCTCCTTCCAGAGCAGGTCGTGCAGCTCGCGCTTGCCGAACTCCTTGACCGGCTTGTCCATGTCGAAGAAGCCGGACCCGGCGAAGATCCGGCCGTACCAGCCGTCCATCGAGTAGCCGGGGACCAGCAGCGCGCCCTGGGCCAGTGACTTGTCGCCGTCGAAGATGGCGGTGAGGTCGAAGTCGTTGACCCGGCCCAGACCCTCGCAGCGCGGGCACATGCCGCCGACCACGGTGTAGGTCTTGGCCTCGCGCTGCTGGCTGACGCCCTTGTCGACCTTGACCGACCCGGTCCCGGTGGCCGAGGCGACGTTGAACGAGTACGCCTGCGGCGGACCGATCTGCGGCTGGGCCAGGCGGCTGAACAGGATCCGCAGCATCGCGTTGGCGTCGGTGACCGTGCCGACGGTGGAGCGGGGGTTCGCGCCGATCCGCTCCTGGTCGACGATGATCGCGGTGGTGATCCCGTCGAGCAGGTCCACGTCGGGGCGGGCCAGGGTGGGCATGAAGCCCTGGACGAACGCGCTGTAGGTCTCGTTGATGAGCCGCTGGGACTCCGCGGCCACGGTGCCGAAGACGAGCGAGCTCTTGCCGGAGCCGGAGACCCCGGTGAACACGCTGAGGCGGCGCTTGGGGATCTCCACCGAGACGTCGCGCAGGTTGTTCTCCCGGGCCCCGTGGACGCGGATCAGGTCGTGGCTGTCGGCGGGGTGGCCCCCGGAGGTCTGCGGCATGGGGCAAGGCTAGTGGCTGCCACCCCCAACCGAAGGCCGGACGAGACGGCCGGCGCCCCCGGGCCGCTCCGCTCCCCCAGCCCGGTGCGCCCGGAGGAACGAGCCGGGTGCCCGGTGTGCGCGAGGACCCCGCAACTCGCCGTTGACCTGCACGGTTCGGGTCTATCTCATATCTGAGATACCGTCGTCGCCATGACCGAGGACTACAAGGGCAGGATCGGCAACCTGATCCGCGACGCCCGCAAGCACCGGGGTCTGACCCAGCAGCAGCTGGCCGACCGCCTGGCCACCAGCCAGTCAGCGATCAACCGGATCGAGAAGGGCCACCAGAACCTCTCGTTGGAGACGCTCGCCCGGATCGGTACCGCACTGGACTCCGAGATCGTGGCGCTCGGCGCCGGCCCGACGCACCTGCGGATCGAGGGCCCCACGGTCCTCTCCGGCTCGATCGAGGTGAAGACCTCGAAGAACGCCGGGGTCGCGCTGCTGTGCGCCTCGCTGCTGAACCGGGGCCGCACCACCCTGCGCAAGGTGGCCCGGATCGAGGAGGTCAACCGCCTGCTGGAGGTTCTCACCTCGCTCGGCGTGCAGACCCGGTGGCTCAACGACGAGGGCGACCTCGAGATCATCCCGCCGGCCCAGCTCAAGCTGGACGCCATCGACGAGGAGGCGGCCCGCCGCACCCGCTCGGTGATCATGTTCCTGGGGCCGCTGCTGCACCGCGCGGACTCCTTCGACCTGCCCTACGCCGGCGGCTGCAACCTGGGTGAGCGGACCGTCGAGCCGCACCTGACCGCGCTGCGGGCGTTCGGTCTGGGCGTCAAGGCCAACGAGGGCTCGTACCACGCCACCGTGGACCGGTCGGTCCAGCCCGCCCGAGCGATCGTGCTCACCGAGCGCGGCGACACGGTCACCGAGAACGCGCTGATGGCCGCGGCCCTGCACCCGGGCACCACGGTCATCAAGAACGCCTCCTCCAACTACATGGTCCAGGACCTGTGCTTCTACCTGCAGCGTCTGGGCGTGCAGGTCGAGGGCGTCGGCACCACCACGCTCAGCGTGACCGGTCTGGACCGGATCGACGTGGACGTCGACTACGCGCCGGCCGAGGACCCGATCGAGGCGATGAGCCTGATCGCCGCGGCCATCGTCACCGGCTCCGAGATCACCATCCAGCGCGCGCCGATCGAGTTCCTCGAGATCGAGCTCGCCACGCTGGAGGAGATGGGCTTCCAGTACTCGCTCAGCGCCGAGTACACCGCGGCCAACAAGAAGACCCGGCTGGTCGACATCACCACCTACCCGTCGAAGCTCAAGGCGCCACGCGACAAGATCCACCCGCTGCCGTTCCCGGGCCTCAACATCGACAACCTGCCGTTCTTCGCGGTGATCGCGGCCGTCGCCGAGGGCACCACGCTGCTGCACGACTGGGTCTACGAGAACCGGGCGATCTACCTGGTCGAGCTGAACCGGCTCGGGGCCGACGTGAAGCTGCTCGACCCGCACCGGGTGCACGTGCAGGGGCCGACCCGGTTCTCGGGCGCCGAGATCGTCTGCCCCCCGGCCCTGCGGCCCGCGGTGGTGATCCTGCTGGCGATGCTCGCCGCGAAGGGCACCTCGGTGCTCCGCTCGACCTACGTGATCAGCCGTGGCTACGAGGACCTGGCCGAGCGGCTCACCGAGCTCGGCGCGAACATCGAGTCGTTCCGCGACATCTGAGCCGGCCCCCGGCACACGACGAGCCCGGAACCCACCACGGGTTCCGGGCTCGCTCGTTCCCGCACGACACCCGTCGGGGGTGTCGTGCGGCTCAGTTGAAGAGGGTCTCCACCCAGGCACGTGCGCGCCGGGGCGAGGACGGCGGGGCCACCATGTCCGGGGTGATCCGCGGCAGCGGACGGGTGTGCTGGCCCGATCCCTCGTGCCAGTCGGTCTCGGCCTCGACCAGGTTGCCCAGGTCGAGACGTTCCAGGAAGACCCCGTGACCGTCGGGGCACCGCGTCGCTCGTGCCTGTCCGACCACGACCTCGACCATGGGCTGCTGGCACCGGGGGCACTTGAACGTCTCCATTCCCCGACGGTACTCCCGTGCGACCCGCACGACTCCGAGGCGGTCGATCGTGTCGCGGGTGGGCATACTCACTCCCGTGATCGACGCTCCCACACACCACCACTACCTCGACGCCCAAGGATGGGGGTCCGCCGGCCACCCCCTGGCGTTCGCGCACCGCGGCGGCGCCGAGCAGGCCGACCTGGCCGGGCTGGAGAACACGCTGGTCGCGTTCGCCCACGCCGTCGAGCAGGGCTACACCTACCTGGAGACCGACGTCCACGTCACCGCCGACGGGGTGCTCGTGGCCTTCCACGACACGGTGCTCGACCGGGTCACCGACGCCACCGGGGTGCTGGTCGAGCTGCCCTGGTCGGTGGTCGAGCAGGCCCGGGTCGGGGGTCGGGAACCGATCCCGTCGTTCGCCGACCTGGTCGAGGCGTTCCCGCGGGCCCGGTTCAACATCGACATCAAGGCCGACGGCGCGGTCGCCCCGCTGGCCCGCTTCCTGGCCGAACGCCAGATCGAGGACCGGGTCCTGGTCGGGTCGTTCTCGGGCCGGCGCCTGCGGGAGTTCCGCCGGATCACCGGTGGCCGGGTGGCCACCTCCGCGTCTCCGCTCGAGGTGGCCGCCTGGGTGCTGCTGCCCGGTTCGCTGGCCGACCGGCTCACCCGCGGCCAGGTCGCGGCGCTGCAGATCCCGCACCGCCACGAGCGGCTGCTGGTCGCCTCGGCCCGACTGGTCCGCAAGGCGCACCGGCGTGGCAAGCACGTGCACGTGTGGACCATCGACGATCCTGAGGAGATGCAGCTCCTCCTCGACCGCGGGGTGGACGGCCTGATGACGGACCGCACCGACCTGCTCAAGGATGTGCTCATCCGACGTGGGCAGTGGCACGAGCAGTGAACGCCCCCGGTGAGGACGCCGGTACGGACCAGGGCAGTGACGTGGAAGTGGGAGGACTGAGCCGATGAGCCAGGAGACGGCCGTGCGTCGTGCGGAGGAGAAGCGCCGGTTCGGTTGGCCGGTGTGGGCCTGGGGCCTGTGGGACTGGGGGTCGGCGGCGTTCAACGCGGTGATCACCACGTTCGTCTTCACCGTCTACCTGACCGGGGAGCACGACGACGGCACGCCGTTCTTCGGCGAGGGCGTGGACACCAAGCTGGGTCTGGCCCTGGCCGCGGCGGGAGTGCTGATCGCACTGCTGGCGCCGATCACCGGCCAGCGGGCCGACCGCAGCGGCCGCCGGACGTTCTGGCTGGCGGTCAACACCGGGCTGGTGGTGCTGGTCTCGGCCGGCATGTTCTTCGTCAAGCCGGACGAGTCCTACCTGTGGCTGGGTCTGCTGCTGCTCGCGGCTGGCAACATCTTCTTCGAGTTCGCCCAGGTCAACTACAACGCGATGCTCAACGAGGTCTCGACGCCGCAGACCGTGGGCCGGGTCTCCGGCCTGGGCTGGGGTCTGGGCTACATCGGCGGCATCGTGCTGCTGCTGTTCGTCTACTTCGGCCTGATCTCCCCCGAGAAGGGGCTGTTCGGGGTCAGCAACCACGAGGCCAGCGACGTGCGGGTCACGATGTTGATCTGTGCGGTGTGGACCCTGGTGTTCAGCCTCCCGGTGATCTTGACGATCCGCGACCACCCCGCCGACCGCAGCGCGGGCCGCAGCCCCCGGGTCGGGATCCTGCAGAGCTACCGCAGCCTGTTCGCCTCGATCGCCGAGCTGTGGCGCTCGGACCGCAACACCGTCAAGTTCCTCTTCGCCTCCGCGGTCTTCCGCGACGGCCTGGCCGGGGTCTTCACCTTCGGTGCGGTGCTGGCGGCCGGCACGTTCGGCTTCTCCGACGGCGGCGTCATCATCTTCGGCGTGGCCGCCAACGTGGTCGCCGGCCTGGCCACCATCGCCTTCGGTGCCCTGGACGACCTGATCGGGCCCAAGCGGGTCATCGTGATCGCCCTGAGCTCGATGATGGTCGCGGGCCTGATGGTCTTCTTCCTGCACGACGGCGGCAAGACCGTGTTCTGGATCTTCGGTCTGGTGCTGTGCATCTTCGTGGGCCCGGCGCAGAGCGCGTCGCGGACCTTCCTGGCGCGGCTCATCCCCGAGGGCAAGGAGGGGCAGGTGTTCGGTCTGTACGCCACCACCGGTCGTGCGGTGAGCTTCCTGGCCCCGGCCATGTGGGCCTTCTCCATCTGGCTCGGCGCCCAGGTGATCGACGCCGAGAAGCAGCGCGACGCTCAGTACTTCGGGATCCTGGGGATCCTGGTGGTGGTCGGGGTCGGGCTGGCCATGCTGCTGCCGGTGGTCTCGCAGGTGCGCAAGGACTCCGCGCTCACCGACTGAGCCCTCCTGGGGTCTCCCCCGGGCCAACTCCGGCGCCCGCGGGGACACCGGTCCGGGAGACGGGACCCCGGGCACCTGTGGCGAGCACCACAGGTGCCCGGGACCGGTTTGTCGGAACCTTGCGGCGCCCACTACCGTTGGAAAACAGTAGGCAGCTGACACCCGTACCCGAGCGGCGTCACGGACCCCAGGCCCGCGGACCCGATCCGGCTGCCCCTCCCCGGACCGGGGATCAGCAACTGGAGGTGGCCGGATGGCGGAGCGCACCCTGCGAGGCGCGAGGCTCGGCGGACAGAGCTTTGAGGACGAGCGCGGCATCGAGTTCGCCGCGCGTCAGCAGGTCGGATACCAGTGCCCCCAGGGGCACCTGTTCGAGATCACGATGTCGGTCGAGGCCGACATCCCCGCGAACTGGGAGTGCCCCCGCTGCGGCGAGGAGGCCCTGAGCACCGCGGGCATCGAGCCCGAGGCGAAGAACGAGAAGCCGGCGCGTACCCACTGGGACATGCTGCTGGAGCGTCGTTCGGAGAAGGAGCTCGAGGAGATCCTCAAGGAGCGTCTGGAGCTGCTGCGCGGCGGCGAGATCGGTCCCGCGCACCTGCACCGGGCCAACGCCCGCAAGCGCAAGGTCTCCTGACCGCACGCACGACGAGGTCAGTCCTCGTCCACCACGTCGCCCCGGACCACGTCAGGTCCGGGGCGATCTGCGTTCCCCGGCCCGGACGCGGAGCCGAACCCCGGCCCGAAGCCCGGTCCGAAGCCGCTGGCGCGTCCACCGATGCCGGTGACCGTGACCCGGCTGGCCACCAGCGGCAGCACCAGCCGCCGCACCACGGCCCGGGTCGGGGGCAGCACCAGCAGCACCCCGAAGACGTCGGAGAGGAAGCCGGGCGCCAGCAGCATCGCACCGCCCAGGACGACCAGCGTCCCGTCCGCCAGCTCCTTGGTCGGCACCCGACCGGAACCGAGGGCCTCACGCACCGCGCGCCACGCCCGGCCGCCCTCCCGCTTGAGCAGCCAGGTGCCCAGGATCGAGGCGAGCACCAAGAGCCCGATCGTCCACCAGGCGCCGATCACCTGACCGACCTGGATCAGCACGAACAGCTCGGCCAGGGGCATCACCACGAACGCGGTGAACAGCACCCAGGTCGGCAGCAGCCGACGACGACCGGTGGCAGGCATCAGGACCGCCCCAGCACCCGGCGGACCTGGTCGCGGCGGGCCCGCAGGCCCCAGGCGGTGATCCGGCGCATCGACTCGCTCGCGACGTCGGCGCTCATCTTGGAGTCACCGCGCACCCGTTCGATGAACTCGATCGGCACCTCGTCGACACGCAGGCCAGCCCGGACGGCCCGCCAGGCCATGTCGGTCTGGAAGACGTAGCCGGTGGACTCGACGCTGGCAAGGTCGATCCGCTCCAGGGTCTCCCGGCGGAACAGCCGGTAGCCGGCGGTGGCGTCACGCACCCGCATGCCCAGCAGCAGCCGGACGTAGAGGTTGCCGCCCCGGCTCAGCACCTGACGCTTGAGCGGCCAGTTCACCACCGACCCGCCGGGCACGTACCGGCTACCGATCACCAGGTCGGCGCCGTTCTCGATCGCGGCGCGGAGCCGGTGCAGCTGCTCGGGCTGGTGCGAACCGTCGGCATCCATCTCGCCGATGACGTCGTAGCCGGCGTCCAGGGCGACCCGGAAGCCGTGCAGGTAGGCCGCACCCAGACCGGCCTTCTCGGTCCGGTGCAGCACCTGGATCCGGGGGTCCGCGGCGGCCATCTCGTCGGCGAGCTTGCCGGTGCCGTCCGGGGAGCCGTCGTCCACCACCAGCAGGTCGACGTCGGGCTCGGCGGTGAGCAGCCGTTCGGTGATCCACGGGAGGTTCTCGGCCTCGTTGTAGGTCGGCACGACCATCACCGTGCGTCGGTCCGTGTTCACGTGGTCCCCTCGTCGTGCTGGCCGGGCGGCTCGGTGCCGTCCCGGTGCGGTGCGTCGCCCACGGTAGTCGGTGCCGGGTGAGGCCTGGCCGCGGAGCGCGCGGCGCGGCGTCGGGCCAGCAGTGCGCCGGCCAGGGCGAGCACGGTGACCAGGATGCTGAGCCGACCCGGCCACGCGCCCAGGCGGACGGCGGGCGTCACCCGGGAGACCAGACCCACCTCGTCGACGAGCACCTGGCGGGTGCGGGTCCCGGCCCGGCTGACCACGGTCCCGTCGGGCGCGACGACGCCGCTGACGCCGTTGACCGCGGCCACCACGACCCAGCGTCCGGTCTCCTGGGCGCGGAGCCGGCTGATCTCGAACTGCTGCTCGATCTGGTGGGTGTTGATGAACATGGCGTTGGAGGTCTGCACGGTCACCAGGTCGGCGCCCCGCAGCACCTGGGCGTGGATCCCGTCGTCGTAGGCGACGTCGAAGCAGATCGCGTCGGCGATGCGCAGGTCCCCGAGTCGCAGCGGGGTGAGCCGGGTGCCCGAGAGCATGTCGCGGGGGATCATCCGCAGCTTGCCGAACGGTCGGGTGAAGACGGTGTCGCGCCACGGGATGTACTCGCCGAACGGCACCGGGTGGCGCTTGGAGTAGCGGTCCCCTCCCCCGGTCCCCGGTGACCAGACGACGCCCTGGTTGAGCACGTGGTCGGGTCCGGGGGCGTCGACCATGGCGCCGACCAGCACCGGGGCGTCGACGGCCTCGACGGCGGACTCGATGCCGAGCCGGGTGCGCGGGTCGGTGAACGGGTCAACGGCGGTCGAGTTCTCCGGCCAGAGCACCGCGTCGACCGGGGCGGTGTCCCCGGCCTCGATCTCGGCGCCCAGCTGCTCGGTGAGGGCGACGTGGCTGGCGGTGACCTCCCGGTGCACCGCCAAGAGGTCGTCCCCGCTGCCGGGCACGTCGCCCTGGACGGTGGCGATCCGCGCGGTTCCGGTCTCGGGCAGGACGAAGCCCACCACGCTGGGGAGCAGGGTGGTCGCGGCGAGGACGAGGCCGGTGGCCAGGGCGGTGCGCCGGTGTTTCCGCCCGTCGCGCAGACACCACACCGCCCAGGCGGCGGTGCCGCAGATCAGCAGGCTGACGCCGGTGAACCCGAACCAGACCAGGGCGTCGGCCCACGGGGTGCCGGCCACCGCGAAGGAGAGCCGACCCCAGGGCATCCCGGAGAACGGCCAGGCTCCGCGCACGGTCTCGACCGCGACCCACGCAGCGGTGACCCACACCGGCCACCAGCGCAGCCGGGCCACCAGGGCCACGACGACGGCGAGCGGGACCATGAAGGCGGCCTCGGCCGCGGACAGCGCGATCCACGCGTCGGTGCCGACGGCACGCATCCAGTACAGGAGGCTGAAGAAGTGGGTGACGCCGAAGACCAGTCCGACCCACGCGGCCCGACGCCCCCCGAGGCCGACGACGGAGGCGAGGAAGAACCCCACCCCGACGGGCAGCAGCACGGCCAGGCCGACGGGCTCGTAGGCACAGGTGAGGGCGACCCCGCCGAGCAGGGCACCGGCGGAACGGAGCAGCACGCGCTCAACGTACCGGCAGTGTGGGGACGCAGGGGACGGAGGGGATCCACGGCGCTTCGGACCGGTCCACGGCCCACCGGGTGCGGGCAACGAACCGTGATCTACGGCGCCGGGCCCCTCCGTCTCCACCCACGCGGTCCCGATCCCCCTGCACGCCGGTGGTGGCTGTCTGGTGGGGCAGCCGTCCGGGTCCGGGTCACGCAATGTTCGGGTCCCCCGCGCTCTGCACGGGCGGAGTGACCAGAGTCGAGGCCCTGGGGCGGTCCTGTCAACACCCTGCTGACCTGCGACTTCGCGCGTTTGCGCAGGTCAGAGCGGGGGTCTCGGGGTCACGGGTGGGGCAAAGGTTTCCGGGCGGACCCGGCTCAGGGCACCACGACGGTGCCGCTGGCCCGGGTGGCGAGCAGCGGCTCGGCCAGCACCTCCGCAGCCCCGGGCTGTTCGGGGGTGGCAGCGCCCCGGGCCACGACCCTCAGCTCGAAAGCCATCGCCCGGGATCGGGTGCCGCGTCGGACCAGCTCGGCGCTGACCTCGAGCACGTCACCGGCCCGGACCGGTGCCAGGAACGCCACCTCGTCGTACCCGGCGAACAGGCCCTCGTCGCCGTCGGTGAGGATGCACAGGTCCGTGGCGACGTCACCGAAGAGCCCCAGCCCGTAGGCACCGTCGACCAGGTTGCCGGCGTAGTGGGCGTGCGAGTACGGGACGTAGCGCCGGTGGGTGACGCGGGGGTTCGGGGTGCTCACGGGGACTCCTCCTGCTCGTCGGTGTGCTGGCGTCGGGCGATCCGGTCGACCAGGAACGAGGCGACCTCGCCGGGGGTGGTGCCGCGGGCGAAGACCCGGTCGACGCCCAGCTCGGCGGCCATCGACTCCTCGAACCTCGGACCCCCGACGACCAGCAGCGGTCGGGTGTCGTCGGTCCACTCCTCACGGAACGCCGCGGACATCTCCCGGGTGTTGAGCAGGTGGGCGTCGCGCTGGGTCACCACCTGACTGACCAGGACCGCGTCGGCGCCCTCGTTGCGGGCCGCGGCCACCAGGTCGGGCACCGAGACCTGGGCGCCCAGGTTCACCACCTTGACCTCGCGGTAGTACTCCAGCCCCTTCTCGCCCGCGAACCCCTTGATGTTGAGGATGGCGTCGATGCCGACGGTGTGCGCGTCGGTACCGATGCACGCCCCGACGACGACCAGACGCCGGGCCAGGGTGCGCTTGATCTCGGCGTTGGCCTCGGACGGGGTGAGCAGCGGGTAGTCGCGTTCCACGACCTGCACGGTCCGGGTGTCCACGACGTGGCGGCAGCGGCCGTAGACGACGAAGAAGGTGAAGTCGGGGCCCATCGCCTTGGCGTGCACCACCATGGCCGGGTCGATGCCCATCTCGCGGGCGAGCAGCTGCGCGGCGCCCTCGGCGACCTTGTCGTGCGGGACCGGCAGGGTGAAGGAGAGCTGCACCATTCCGTCACCGGTGGTGTCCCCGTAGGGCCGGACCAGCCCTCGCCGGGGGGCTGTCGTGCCGGCGGTGTCCGCAGCAGTGTCCACACCGGGGTCCACGGCAGGGGTCGTGTCGCTCACTGGTCGGCCTCCAGCATCTCGGTGGCGGGGTTGCAGTACTGCTCGGAGGTGGCGAACACACCCTCCAGGCCGCGGCCGCCCTCCCGGGGCCGGCGCATCAGGCCGAAGGAGCCGTCGGCGATCGCGTCGAACAGGCCCTGGGGGCGGGCGGCGATCTCCTCGAGCTGGGCCACCGACTCCCCCAGCACCTGCTGGGCGCGGCGGACCAGCAGACCCTGCGGGTCCGGGTGGAAGTCCTCGTGCAGCGAGCCGGCCGCGTCCAGCACGTAGCGCACGTTCTGCAGGGCCAGGTCGCGGTCGGAGAGCCACGGCGTCACGACCGCCTCGGTCATCATCCCCACCAGCAGGATGCCCTGCCCGGTGAGCGCCCCGGCGAGGTTGAAGAACCCGTCCAGCAGGTGTCCGCGGAACACGTCGCCGGACATGTGCCGGGTCGGTGGCATCCACTTGAGGGGTGCGTCGGGGAACAGTTCGCGGGCCAGCAGCGCGTGCGCCAGCTCGAGTCGGAACGAGTCGGGCACGGCGGGGTCGATCTCGAAGGCGTGGCCCAACCCGATCTGGGCGTCGGGCAGCCCCGCCTCGTGGGCGAAGAACTCGTTGAGCAGTTGGCTGGTGGTGACCGTGTGCGCGGCCTCGACGGCATCGGCGGTGGTGAGGTAGTTGTCCTCACCGGTGTTGATCACGATCCCGGCGCGGGCGTGGACCTGGCGGGAGAACCGCTGGTCGACGAAGGTGCGAACCGGGTTGATGTCGCGGAACAGGATCCCGTACATGGCGTCGTTCAACATCATGTCGAGCCGCTCCAGCCCGGCCAGCACGGCGATCTCGGGCATGCACAACCCGGAGGCGTAGTTGGTCAACCGCACGTAGCGGCCCAGCTCCCGGCTGGTCTCGTCCAGCGCGGCCCGCATCAGGCGGAAGTTCTCCTGCGTGGCGTAGGTGCCGGCGAAACCCTCCCGGGTGGCGCCCTCGGGCACGTAGTCCAGCAGGGACTGGCCGGTGGAGCGGATCACCGCGATCACGTCAGCGCCCTCGCGGGCGGCGGCCTGGGCCTGCGGGATGTCCTCGTGGATGTCCCCGGTCGCCACGATCAGGTAGATCCAGGGGCGGCGCGGTGCGTCCCCGACCTCGGCCAACAACCGGTCCCGGTCGGCGCGTCGGGCATCGACCCGGGCCAGTCCGGCGCCCACGTGCGAGCGCGCCAGCTCCCGGGCCCGGTCCGCGTCGGCCCCGGTGGGCAGCCGGAACCGGACCGAGCCGTCGGCGGCCCGGCGGGCCAGTTCGGCCAGGTCGCCCGCCTCACCGCGCAGCAGGGCGTCGTGGACGGGCAGCGAGATGCCGTGGGCCAGTCCCCCGTCCTCGAGCAGGTCGGCGTGCACCACGTCGGCCAGCCGGTTGACCCAGGGGGTGCCGTCGGGGTCGGCGCCCCCCAGTCCGGCCAGGCGCAGGGTGGCCCGTTCGACCGAGACGGTGGTGTGGGCGCGGGCGGTGTCCACGATGGGCTGGCCGACCCGGCGCGCCACCTCGCGGGCGCGGGCCACGGTGGCCGGGTCCAGGCCCAGCTTGGCGGGGCGGGCGCTCATGCGATCACCTGGGTGCGCGCCTCGAACAGACGCCGGACCCCGGGGGTCTGCCGGTACAGCTCGAGTGCCGTCTCGGCGTGCCCGGGCAGGTAGCCGTTGCCGATCAGCAGCGTCACGTCCGCCGCCAGCCCCTCGGCGCCGAGGGCGGCCGCGGAGAACGAGGTGGCCATCGAGAAGAAGATGACGGTGCCGCCCTCGGCGGTGGCCAGCACCGCGGACCCCTCGCAGCCGGGTACGTCCACGCACACGACGGTGACGTGCGCCGGTCCCCCGGCGGCCAGCACGGCGTCGCGGGTCGCGACCGGGTCGGTGGCGTCGGCCAGCACGACCTCGTCGCAGATCGCGGCCTCGCGGACCGCGGCGGCCTCCCGCTCGGTGGGCACGACGGCCACGGTCCGGGCGGCACCGGCGCGCCGGGCGGCGGCGAGGCTCAGCGACCCCGACTTCCCCCCGCCGCCGATCACGACGACCACCGGCGGCTCGTCGCACTGGCGCACGACGCGTTCGGTGAGCGCGGGCGCGCCGCAGACGTCCATCACGCTGAGCGCGATCTCGTCGGGCAGGTCCTCGGGCAGCCGGGCCGCGATGGTGCGCCCGAACAGCACCGCGTACCCCTCGCAGGGCAGCTGCTCGTCGTCGCCGTCCCAGCGGGCGAGCCCGTCGGTGATCACCAGCGGGGTGAGGGTGAGTGAGACCAGGGTGGCCACGCGGTCGCCGACCGCCAGTCCGGTGGAGGCCTCGGGGCCGACCGCCTCGACGGTGCCGATCAGCATCCCGCCGGAGCCGGTCTCGGGGTTCTGCATCTTGCCGCGCTCGGCGACGATGTCGAGCACCGCGCGGCGCAGGTCCTCCGCACCGGTGTGGGTCCGGGTGAGCTGGCGGTAGGAGGCGGCGTCGAGGTTGAGCCGCTCCACCGCGACCCGGGTCTCGTCCGGCCACAGTTCGCGGCGCGTGTCGAGCCGGTGTGCCAGCTGGGGCAGCACCCCGGGTGGCTCGATGACCCGGTGCAGACCGGTCGGGTCGCCGACAACTTCGCTCACCATGACTCCTTCACAAGAAATCTTCCTGCCGACTGTTTGTGACGCAGGACGAACTGTGTCTACTCTGGCATGCATGTGGTCGATGTCACAACGCAGCGAGCAGCCGTACTCCTACTCCGCCGTGTCCCTGGTCGAACCGGACTGGACCCGGTTCCCCGGGTGGGCGCACGTGAGCGCCGAGGACTGGGCCTCGGCGCAGTGGCAGCGGGCGCACTGCGTCAAGAACGTGAACCAGCTGCGTGAGCTGATGGGTGACCGTCTCGACGAGCGTTTCTACGAGGACCTGAGCGTCGACCAGGCCGAGCGGGCCACGATGTCGATGCTGGTCCCCCCGCAGATGATGAACACGATGGTGCCGACCACCGAGTCCGCCGGTGCCGGGTCCTGGACCGAGGCGTTCTACGCCGACCCGGTGCGCCGGTACATGCTGCCGGTGCTCTCGGACCGGCGCACCGACTGGCCCTCGCACCCGCACGCCACCCGCGACTCGCTGCACGAGCACGACATGTGGGTGGCCGAGGGCCTCACCCACCGCTACCCCACCAAGGTGCTCGCCGAGCTGCTCCCCACCTGCCCCCAGTACTGCGGTCACTGCACCCGGATGGACCTGGTCGGCAACAGCACGCCGACCGTCGAGAAGCTCAAGTTCCTCACCAAGCCCAACGACCGGCTCGAGCAGATGCTGGCCTACCTGCGGGGCACCCCGCAGGTGCGCGACGTGGTGGTCTCCGGCGGCGACGTGGCGAACATGCCGTGGGCCCGGCTGGAGGCGTTTCTCACCGCCCTGCTGGAGATCGAGAACATCCGCGACATCCGGTTGGCGACCAAGGCGCTGATCGGGCTGCCCCAGCACTGGTTGCAGACCGACGTCGTCGACGGGGTGGGTCGGGTCGCGGCACTGGCCCGTTCCCGCGGGGTGTCGCTGGCGATCCACACCCACGCGAACCACGCCCAGTCGGTGACGCCGCTGGTCGCCGAGGCCACCGCGGCGATGCTGCAGGCCGGGGTCCGCGACGTCCGCAACCAAGGGGTGCTGCTGAACGGGGTCAACGCCACCCCGCACGACCTGCTGGACCTGGCCTTCGGGCTGCTCGACGGCGCGCAGATCATGCCCTACTACTTCTACATGTGCGACATGATCCCGTACTCGGAGCACTGGCGGGTCTCGGTGGCGCACGCCCAGTGGCTGCAGCACCAGATCATGGGCTACCTGCCCGGGTTCGCGACCCCGCGGATCGTCTGCGACGTCCCGTTCGTCGGCAAGCGCTGGGTGCACCAGCTGGCCGACTACGACACCGAGCGCGGCATCTCCTACTGGACCAAGAACTACCGCACCTCGATCGAGGCCGCCGACCCCGACGCGCTGTCGCGGCTCTACGAGTACTACGACCCGATCCACACCCTGCCCGCCGAGGGACAGGCCTGGTGGGAGCAGCACGGTCGGCTCGACGAGTCGGCCCTCAAGGCCGCCGAGGTGGCGCTGGCGTCACGGCGCACCGCGGCGTTGCAGGCCCACTGACCTGACGTCCCCGGCTCCGTCCGGCCGGGCTCGGTGGCACGGGGCAGGTCAGTGCACGGTGCGGTGCTCGAACGGGGTCGAGAGCGCCACGGTGGTGCGGGTGGAGACGTTGGCGGTGGCACGGATCCGGGCCAGCAGCGCCTCGAGGTCGGCCGGCGTGGCGACGCGCACCTTGAGGATGTAGGACTCCTGGCCGGCCACCGACCAGCACGACTCGATCTCCTGCACGCCGGTGAGCCGGGCGGGGTAGTCGTCGGGCTCGGAGGGGTCGATCGGGGTGATCGAGATGAACGCGGTGAGCGGCAGCCCGAGCAGGTCGTGGTCCACGACGGCGCGGTAGCCGGTGATCAGGCCGCGCTGCTCGAGCCGCTTGACCCGCTGGTGCGCGGCCGAGGTCGACAGGCCGGTCGCCCGGCCCAGGTCGGTGTAGGACATGCGCCCGTCCCCGGCCAGCAGGGAGAGGATCTCGCGGTCGGTGGCCTCCACGTCGCCGGTGCTCACGAGGCCTCCCCCGCCAGCACCTCGGTGAGCCGGGTCGCCGAGGTCCCCAGACCCCAGCGCTCGGTCAGTTCCGCCACCGCGGCCGGGTCCGCGGGGGTGCGTGGCCGGTCGAGTTCCAGCGGTCCGAGGTCGAGGTCGCGGCGCACGGCCACCACCTGCGGGGCCACGGCCAGGTAGTCCAGCGCGGCCCGGACCTTGCCGCGGGGACCGGGTGCCAGGTCGGAGTCGGGGTCCTCGACCGCGGCCAGGATGCCGGCCAGGTCACCGAAGCGACCGAGCAGCGTCGCCGCGGTCTTCTCCCCCACCCCGGCCACCCCGGGCAGCCCGTCGGAGGCGTCACCGCGCAGGGTCGCGAAGTCGGCGTACTGGTCGGCGTCGACGCCGTACTTGCCGCGCACCCAGGCGTTGTCGACCCGCTCGTGGCGGCCCACGCCCCGGGCGGTGTAGAGCACCCGCACCTCGGTGGCGTCGTCGACCAGCTGGAACAGGTCACGGTCACCGGTGACCACGTCGACCGGCATGCCGGCGCCGGTGGCCAGGGTGCCGATCACGTCGTCGGCCTCCATCTCCTCGTGTCCCACCACCGTGATCCCCCAGGCGGCCAGCACCTCGCGGATGACCGGCACCTGCATCTGGAGCGGGTCGGGCACCTCCTCGACGTCGGGCGCCGCGCCCGGCGTCTCGTCGACCACCCGGTGCTCCTTGTAGGAGGGCACCAGGGCCACCCGCCACGCCGGACGCCAGTCGTCGTCCCAGCAGCAGGCCAGGTGCGTGGGCTGGTACTCCTCCACGAGGCGGCTGATGAAGTCCATCAGGCCGCGCACCGCGTTGACGGGGGTGCCGTCGGGAGCCTTGACCGAGTCCGGAACCCCGAAGAAGGCGCGGAAGTACAGCGAGGCGGTGTCGAGGAGCAGGAGGCGGGGTTCAGCCATGCCGTGCAGCCTGCCACACGCCGGAGGCACGGCGGGTCAGGAACCGCTGGCCGGAAGGGTCACTGCCCGGCCAGGGACAGCGCCACCACGCCACGACGCAGCAGACCGACCGCCTCGCGTGCCGTGCCCCGCAACGGTGTCCCGGCGGCCGCGTCGGCCACCTGACCGGTGAGGTCGACCAGCAGCTTCATCCACCGCACGAAGTCGCCTGCGGAGAGACCGGTGACCTCCAGCAGGGCGTCCAGGTCCTCCCCCTGGGCCCAGCGCCACGCAGCCCAGGCGAACCCCGGGTCGGGTGGGCGCAGGAACGAGAGCCGGTGGTCGCGCTCAACCGCGTCGAGCTCTCGCCACAACGCCTGGGTCTCCTCCAGGGCGACCCGCACCTTCTCGCCGGGCAGGCGCGGGGAGGAGGCGTCGTCGGGGCGCCGGGCCTCGAAGACCAGCGCGGACAGCGCACCGGCCAGTTCGGCCGGGGTGAGGGGGTCCCACAGGCCGCGGCGCAGTGCCTCCGCCGCGACCAGGTCGGAGTCGGTGTAGATGCGGCGCAGGTGGCTGCCCCGCTCGGTGACCTCGTCCCCGTCCAGGTAGCCCAGGGCGGTCAGCACGTCGCAGACCCGGTCGAAGGTGCGGGCGACGGTGTTGGTGCGGTTCTCCACCCGGCGCCGCAGCGTGTCGGCGTCCCGGGTGAGCTTGAACCAGCGTTCGGCCCAGCGGGAGTGGTCCTCCCGGTCCGGGCAGTCGTGGCAGGGGTGTGCCTTGAGGCGTCGCCGGAGCTCGGCGACCTCGCGGGCCACCGGGTCCGGGTCGCCGCCGCGGGACCGGATCACCGGGTCGTGGCCGTCCTCCCCGGTGGCGCGGAGCCCGTTGACCCGTTCCCACAGGGCGGTGGCCAGGTCGCGGCGCGAGGCGGCGTTGCGTCCGTTGAACGACTTCGGGACCCGCATCCGGGTCAGCGCCCGGACCGGAACCGGGAAGTCCGGGACGGCCAACCGGCGGGCCTGCCGGTCCCCGGTGAGCACATAGGGGCGCGGGTCGTCGTCGCCGGCGGCACCGGGGTCGATCACCACGGCGGGTCCGCGGAACTTCCCGGCCGGGACCTCGATCACGTCGCCGGGCTTGAGCCGGCGCAGCGACTCCACCGCCTCCTGGCGACGGTCGGCACGGCGCTCCCGGGCGGCGTTCTTCTCCACGTCGGAGATCTGGCGGCGCAGCCCCGCGTACTCCATGAAGTCGCCGCGGTCGCAGTGGGCGGCCTCCAGGTAGCCGGTGAGGGCGTCGTCGGCCTGCTTGAGCTGGCGCGCCAGTCCCACCACGGCCCGGTCGGCCTGGAACTGGGCGAAGGAGAGCTCGAGCAGTTCCCGGCTCCTGAGCCGGCCGAACTGGTGCACCAGGTTGACGGCCATGTTGTAGCTGGGCCGGAACGACGAGCGCAGCGGGTAGGTGCGGGTCGCGGCCAGTCCGGCCACCTCCCGGGGGTTCATCCCGGGCTGCCACATCACCACCGCGTGGCCCTCGGTGTCGAGACCGCGACGCCCGGCCCGCCCCGTCAGCTGGGTGTACTCGCCGGGCGACAGGTCCGCGTGGGTCTCCCCGTTCCACTTCGAGAGCTTCTCGATCACCACGGTCCGGGCCGGCATGTTGATGCCCAGCGCCAGGGTCTCGGTGGCGAACACGACCTTGACCAGGCCGCGGACGAACAGGTCCTCCACGATCGTCTTGAACGCGGGCAGCAACCCGGCGTGGTGGGCAGCGACGCCGCGGCTGAGCGCGTCGAGGAAGTCGTGGTACCCCAGCGCGCCGAGGTCGGCCTCGGGCAGGGACCGGGCGGCCGCCTCGACGGTGGCGATGATCTCGTCCCGCTCGTCAGGGTCGGTGAGCCGGACGTTGGCGGCCAGGCACTGTCCGACCGCGGCGTCGCAGCCGGCCCGGGAGAAGATGAAGAAGATCGCCGGCAGCAGCTTCTGCCGCTCGAGCACCTCGACCACGTCGACCCGGCTGGGGATCCAGACCCGGCGACCGTTGCCGACCTGACGGGAGCCGCTGCGGCGCTTGTCGCGCGGGTTGCGACGGTCCCGCAGGCGGGAGGCGGCGAAGTCGTCGCGGGCGATCCGGACCAGCTCGTGGTTGACCGGGGCGCCCTCCTTGACGAATCCCGCCTGCGCGTCGACGTCGGAGGAGGCGAACAGGTCGAGCATCCGCCGTCCCACCATCACGTGCTGGAACAACGGCACCGGACGCTTCTCCTCGACCACCGTGGCGGTCTCGCCGCGCACCGTGCCGAGCCACTCGCCGAACTCCTCGGCGTTGGAGACCGTGGCCGAGAGGCTCACCACCTGCACCGACTCGGGCAGGTGGATGATCACCTCCTCCCACACCGCACCACGGGACCGGTCGGCCAGGTAGTGCACCTCGTCCATCACCACGAAGCCGAGCCCCAGCAGCGTCCGGGAGCCGGCGTAGAGCATGTTGCGCAGCACCTCGGTGGTCATCACCACCACGGGCGCCTCGCCGTTGACGGTGTGGTCGCCGGTGAGCAGACCGACCTGGTCGGTGCCGTACCGCTCGACCAGGTCGGCGTACTTCTGGTTCGACAGCGCCTTGATCGGGGTGGTGTAGAACGCCTTGCGGCCGGTCGCCAGGGCGAGGTGGATCGCGAACTCCCCGACCAGGGTCTTGCCCGAGCCGGTGGGGGCAGCGACCAGCACGCCGCGTCCGTCCTCGATGTCGCGGCAGGCGGTGAGCTGGAACTCGTCGAGGGCGAACCGGGAGGCGGCGGCGAACTCGGCCAGGTGCGGGTGTTCCTGGCGGCGCCGGAACGCGCGGTACCGGTCGCCGGCGTCGGGCTGGTCGATCTGCGGGTCGTGCGAGCTCATGCGAGCACCTCCAGCGCCCCGGGGACGCACTCGACGGTCAGGGGCAGGGGTCCGATCCGCTCCCCGTCGGCGTAGCCCACGATGCCGGCGGCCGCGACGGTCACCTTCCGCACCCGGTGGTGCTCGTAGGCCGGGTGGCTGGTGTGGGTGCCGGAGAAGAGCCGGGGGTAGGTGCGCACCAGGGCGACCTTGCTGATCGGGCGGATCAGGACCAGGTCCAGCAGGCCGTCGTCGAGCTCGGCCCCCTCGGTGATGCGCAGTCCCCCGCCGAAGGAGGGGCCGTTGCCCACCGCCACCAGCATCGCCTCGGTCCGGCGGGTGACGCCGTCCAGGTCGAGGGTGTAGTCGAGCGGACGGAACGTGGGCAGCTCGGCCAGGGTGGCGAGGTTGTAGCGCATCTGGCCGCGCGGCCAGCGCATCGCGTTGGCCCGCTCGTTGACCACGGCGTCGAACCCGGCCGCCAGCACGGTCACGAACCAGCGGTCCCCGGTCCGGGCCAGGTCGATGCGGCGGGTGCGTCCGGCCACGACCACGTCCGCGGCCGCCAACGGGTCGCGACGGGGCAGGTCGAAGTAACGGGCCACGTCGTTGCCGGTCCCGGTCGGGATGATGCCCAACGGCGTCGAGGTGCCGGCGACGGCCTGCACCGCCAGGTGCACCATGCCGTCGCCGCCGCACGCCACCAGCGCGTCGGTACCTTCCGCCACGGCGCGGTGCGCCAGCGAGAGCGTGTGGTCGGCGTCGCGGCCGGTGGCGGCCTCGACCTCGAGCCCGGCCCGGCGCATCCGGTCGACGACCTGCGTGACGGTGCCGGATCCCCGGCCCTTGCCGGCGGTGGGGTTGACCAGGAGCGTGACCCGGCGTCCACGCGGGGGGTGCAGCATGGGCGCGACCCTACCGGCCGGAACCACGCCGGGTGTCGTCCCCGAGCCGCAGCTGCACCAGCCAGCGCACCGGCTCCCCACCGACGGCACGGGAGAGCCGGGTCAGGGCCTGCACGACCAGTTCGGCGGTGACCTCGTTGGTGGGCAGCATCAGGGTCAGCCGGCCCCCGATCTCGCCCAGGTGCACCTGGCGCAGGTGCCACTGCCGGTGCACCGCGGTGCGGTCCGGGTCGGCCAGTACCGGGGCCGGGTGGGCGTGGTCGGCGGCGAGCAGGTCGCAGGGCAGTTCCAGTGGTGCACCGCCGGCGTCGGCGAGCATCCCTGGGACGTGGTCGGTGCTGGTGGTCGCGTCGGCCCGCCACACGATCTCGTGGGTGCCCAGCCACTCGGGCAGGTCGAAGGCGTCCACGTCGGTGACGTGCAGGGGCAGCCGGGGGTGTGCGGGGTTCACCGGACCGCTCACAGGACGGTCGCCTCGTCGGGGTCCGCGGCCACCGAGGCGGCACGCCGTGCCCGGCGACGGTCGTTGACCCGGGCGATCGCCTCGGAGATGAAGAAGAGCAGCACCATCGGCACGGCCATGATCGTCATCGTGAACGGGTCAGCCGAGGGGGTGGCGACGGCCGCGAAGATGAACGTCCCGACGATCACCCACGGCCGGTACTTGCCCAGTGTGGCGCCCTTGAGCACGCCGACCAGGTTGAGCAGCACCACGAAGACCGGGATCTCGAAGGCGATGCCGAACACGAGCAGGGTGCGGCTGAAGAAGGTGAGGAAGTCGTTGAACTCGTTGAGGTTCACCAGTCCTTCGGGGTTGAACCCGATCAGGACCTCCAGCGCCTTGGGCAGCGTCACGTAGCCCAGCGCCACGCCGGCCAGGAAGAGCGGGCCGGCGATGGCCACGAAGATCCGCGACCACTTCTTCTCCGCCGGGTGCAGCCCGGGCAGGACGAACGCCCAGAGCTGGTAGAGCCAGTAGGGGGCCGCGCAGACCACGGCGGCGAACCCGCTGAGCTTGAGGTAGACCATCAGTCCGCCACCGGGGCCGCTGGTGGTGGCGATGGTGGAGCCCTCGGGGAGCCTCTCCACCGCCGTCTGGTACGGCCCGTAGACGAGGTCGTAGAGGGTGTCGAAGAAGAAGATCCAGACGCCGAACAGGACCGCGACGACCAGCAGCGAGCGCAGCAGCCGGGCGCGGAACTCGCGGAAGTGGTCGGCCAGCGGCATCCGGCCGTCCGGGCCGACCTCCTGCTGGGGGTTTGCCTGGAAGAGCGCCAGGAACCCGGGCAGTGCCACCGGGCGGGTCAGACGTCGTCGCGGCGCTCGGGCGCCCCGTCGACGATCGTGCCCTCGGCGGCGTCCTCGTCCTTCTCCGAGCTGCGCAGCTCCTTGGTCTCGGCCTTGAAGATGCGCAGGGCCTGACCGGAGCTGCGGGCCAGCGCGGGCAGCTTGGCGGCACCGAAGACCAGGACCACGATGGCCAGGATGACGAGCCACTCGGCGCCCTGCGGCATGCCGATCAGCGGGTGGGGCATGAGGTTCTCCAGTCCGGTCACGGGGTGTACTCCCCCATCCTAGGCCCCCGGGTACAAGCCGAGGGCGGCACTGGCCAGATCCAGGTGTCGCTGGGCCAGGTCGGGCGGGTCCAGCACGACCGCGTCGGGTGCCAGGCGCAGCAGCAGCCGTTCCACCCAGGCCTGCTCCCAGGCCACCAGGGTCGCCTCGACAGTGCCGTCGGGCAGGGTCACCACGTCGGTGAACCGGTGGTACTCCAGCACCCACTGGGCCGGCGGCGCCAGCCGGACGCGGACCTGCAGCGGCGCTGCGGTGCCGCTGGCGCCGACCTCGCGGCCGGGCTCGGCGGGCAGGGTGCGGTGCTCCCGGGCCACGTCGGTGACCTGCCAGTCAAGGACCCGGTCGAGCCGGAAGCTGCGGGCGTCGGCGGAGGTGTGGCACCAGCCGCGCAGGTAGGTGCCGGCCTGCTCCACCTCGACCGCCACCGGGTCCACGGTGCGCCAGGCGAGCTCGTCGCGGCTGGGCACCCAGTAGTGCAGGCGCACCTGGTGGTCCTCGCGGACCGCGCGACGCAGTGCCACCTCCAGCTCGCTGCGCACGCCCACCTCGTCGGGGCGCACGGCGACCGGGGCCAGCGCCCCCGAGGCCGCGGCGGCGAGCTTGGTGACGGTGCGTTCCACGACCTCGCGGGTGGCCTCGTCGGAGGTGCCGCCCAGGGCCCGCAGGGCCAGCACCAGGGCGCCGGCCTCGGCGGGTGTCAGGCGCAGCGGGCGGGCCAGGTAGTCGGCGTTGGAGACCCGGATGACGCCGTCGGCCCGGGGCCCCTCCAGGCTGTCCAGGTCGACGTCGATGAGGTCGTCGGGGTACCCGCCGGGCAGCCCGCAGAAGAACAGCACCTTGAGGTCGCGGACCACCTGGCGCTCGCTGACCCCGAGCAGGGTCGCGGCCTCGGAGACCCGCACCCCGTGCCGTTCGTGCAGCAGCGGCACCAGCCGGAGCAGCCGGGCCACCTGGCCGGCGGCTCCGGGCAGGGTGGCGGCGTCGGGGGTCATCGGGTACCTCCGGGGACGAGGGCGCGGAGCCGGGAGACGACGGCGGTGCGGACCTCGTCGGGGGCGACGACCACGACGTCGGCGCCGTGACCCAGCACCTCGTCGATGAGGTGCTCGTGGTGGCCGGTCACCTGGAGCAGGTCCCAGGGCTGGCCGTCGGGTCCGGTGACCCCGGACTCCAGCACGGTGCCGCGGTGCCGCAGCCCGTGCCCCCGGCCGGGACGCACCAGCAGCCGGGCGTCGTCGGTGCGCCGGCGCGGCGCCAGGCTCCGGGCGACCTCACCGATGTCAACGTCGGGGGGAACCTCGTAGCTCCCGGCCGGGCCGTCGGGTGCCGGCTCGCCCACCACCCGGCTGAGCCGGAAGATGCGCCGCGCGCCGCGGTCGGTGTCGTGTCCCACCACGTACCAGCGCCCCGAGCTGCGCACCACGCCCCAGGGGTGGAGGTGCCGCCGGGTGGGCTCCAGGCCCGGGCGGCGGTAGTCGAAGGTGAGCGGTTGGCGTTCCTGGCACGCCAACCAGAAGGTCTCGAAGGTCGCCTCGTCGACGACCAGCCGGGGCATCGCCAGCTCCAGGGAGTGGCTGTCCACGTCCACCCCGACGGCGGCGAGCTTGCGCAGCGCGTCGGTGGTGGCCCCCGACATCCGGGCGTCCTGCCAGGCCCGGCCGGCCACCGCCAGGATGGCGGCCTCGTCGGGTTCCAGGTGCACCTCGGAGTGGCTGAGCGCCTCGGGTCGGACCCGGTACCCGGGCTCCTCGAAGAGCGCGTCGACCGAACCGACCTCGATCGGCACCCCCAGGGCCCGCAGCTCCTCCTTGTCGCGCTCGAACATCTTCTCGAACGCCTCGTGCCCGGTGTCGGGGTAGAGCAGCGAGCGGATCCGCTGCTTGGGCACGAAATGACGCTGGACCAGCAGCATGATCAGGAGGTTGAGCAAACGCTCGCTCTTGCTGCCTGCCATGCTGCTGGTCCGTTCTCCCTCCTCACCGGGAGGGCGCGTCACGTGGGTCGGGCGGTGCCCGACGGGCACGCTACTTCTTGGCGCTGATCACGTCCACGACGAAGTACAGGGTGCTGTTGGCGGGGATGCCCGCCTGCTCCTGCTCGCCGTAGCCCAGGGCCGGCGGGATGGACAGCAGCACGCGGCTGCCGACCTTCACGCCGTTGAGGCCGCCGGTCCAGCCGGAGACCACGCCGGTCAGCGGGAACTCGACGGGCTCACGGCTGTAGGACTCGTCGAAGGGCTTCTTGCCCTGGTAGACCGCACCGAGGTAGTTGACCTTGACGGTCATGTCGGTGGTGACCTTCTTGCCCTTGCCCTCCTTGAGGACGGTGCGCAGCAGCGTGCCGTCGGTCTTCGGCTTGGCGATGCCGGAGAAGTCGAACCCGGTCGGGTTGCCCTTCTTCTCCACCAGCTTGGGCTGCTTGGAGGCGGGCACGTCGGTGGCCTTGGGCGGCTTCGGCGGCTCGTACTCGCCCATCAGGTCCAGCACCATGACGACCGAGTCGCCGTTGCCGATGCCCAGCTGCGGGTTGCCGGCCTCACCGAACGCGTCGGCGGCCGAGGCGGTGACCAGGATCCGGCTGCCCATCTTGCGGCCGACCAGCGCCTGGCCGAACAGTGAGGTGTCGTCGGCCTTCTCCGGAGCGGTGAGCTTCTCGGGGGTGCCGGTCTCGTACGTGTTGTAGGTGCCCTCCTGGGTCGACCCGTTGCCGAGCCACACGTTGACCGAGACGTCGGTGCCGGGCTTGATCTCCTCGCCGTCGCCCTCGACCAGCACCTCGGTGGTGATCTTCTCGGGCTTGATCTCTCCGCCGAACTCGACCCCGGGCTCCTTGCCGAAGTCACCGGAGACGGTGACCGAACCAGCCTTCGAGGACTTCTCGTCGTCCGAGGAGTCGGAACCGCAGGCGGTCAGGAACACGAGCAGCGGTGCCAGCAGCAGGGCCAGCAGCCGGAGCGGAACAGGTCGGGACACGCGTAACACCTTTGTTCGAGGTTGGGAACGCCAGAACCCTACCGAGCCGACCTGAGAATCTGCTGGACGACGCCTCACATGCTGTCGATGAGGTGCTGCACCCGCTCGTCGGTGGACCGGAAGGGGTCCTTGCACAGCACGGTCCGCTGGGCGTGGTCGTTGAGCTTGAGGTGCACCCAGTCGACGGTGAAGTCGCGGCGGTGCTCCTGGGCGGCGCGGATGAAGTCGCCGCGCAGCTTGGCGCGGGTGGTCTGCGGCGGCAGCGACTTGGCCTCGAACACGGCCAGGTCGCTGGTGACCCGCTCCACGGCGCCCTTGCGCTCGAGCAGGTAGTACAGGCCCCGGTCACGGCGGATGTCGTGGTAGGCGAGGTCGAGCTGGGCGACCCGGGGGTGCCCCAGCGGGAGGTCGTGGGTGGCCCGGTACCGTTCGATGAGGCGGTACTTGATCACCCAGTCCAGCTCGCGTTCCACCAGCCCCAGGTCGTCGGACTCCACGGCCTTGAGCGCGCGTTCCCACAGGTCCAGGACCCGTTCGGTGGTGGCGTCGGTGATGCCGCGCCGGTCGACGAAGTCGCGCGCCTTGGACAGGTACTCGGCCTGGATCTCCAGGGCGCTGGCCTCACGTCCGCCGGCGAGCCGCACCCGTCGGCGCCCGGTCAGGTCGTGGCTCATCTCCCGGATCGCCCGGATCGGGTTCTCCAGGGTGAGGTCGCGCAGCGCCACGCCCTCCTCGATCATCCGCAGCACCAGGTCGGTGGCGCCGAGCTTGAGCAGGGTCGTGGTCTCACTCATGTTCGAGTCGCCCACGATCACGTGCAGCCGGCGGAACCGCTCGGCGTCGGCGTGCGGTTCGTCGCGGGTGTTGATGATCGGCCGCGAGCGGGTGGTCGCCGAGGAGACGCCCTCCCAGATGTGCTCGGCGCGCTGGCTCACCGAGAACGAGGCCCCGCGAGGGGTCTGGACGACCTTCCCGGAGCCGACGAAGATCTGCCGCGAGACCAGGAACGGGATGAGCGCCTCGGCCAGGACGCTGAACTCGCCGGCCCGGCCGACCAGGTAGTTCTCGTGGCAGCCGTAGGAGTTGCCGGCCGAGTCGGTGTTGTTCTTGAACAGGTAGATGTCGCCGGCGACACCCTCGTCGGCCAGGCGGTGTTCGGCGTCGACCAGCAGACCCTCCAGGATCCGTTCGCCGGCCTTGTCGTGGGTGACGACCTCGACCAGGTCGTCACACTCGGGCGTGGCGTACTCGGGGTGCGAGCCGACGTCCAGGTAGAGCCGGGCACCGTTGCGCAGGAAGACGTTGCTGGAGCGTCCCCAGCTGACGACCTTGCGGAACAGGTAGCGGGCGACCTCGTCGGGACTCAACCGGCGCTGGCCCTGGAACGTGCAGGTGACTCCGTACTCGTTCTCGATGCCGAAGATGCGCCGGTCCACGACTCACTCCTCCGTCCGGGGCTCGTCCCCGCCCGTCTGGTCCTGGTCGGCCGGGGCCGGATCGCCCGGCTCCGGGTCGCTCGCAGCGCTGCCGGCGTCGGCGTCCTCCGGGCCGGGCAGCCCGCTGCCGGCGCGGACCCGGCGGAATTTGCGTGGCTGGGACCGGGTCCGGTCGAGCACCGCGATCTCCAGGTCGTCGGGGTCCAGACGCCGGTCCCCGGTCACCGAGTGCCCCAGCGCGGCCACGGCCACCTCGACCGCCTCGGCCAGGGAGCAGCCGTCCCGGTAGTGCGCGGCCAGGTGGGTGTGCACGGCGTCGGCGTCGCCACCCATCACCGCGAACCCCTGCTGGTCGGCCACCTGGCCGTCGTAGGTGAGTCGGTAGATCTGGTCGCCGCCCGGCTCCTCCCCCACCTCGGCGACGAACAACTCCACCTCGTAGGGCTTCTCGCCTCCGGAGGAGAAGATCGCCCCCAGGGTCTGGGCGTAGGCGTTGGCCAGGGCCCGCCCCGTGACGTCACGGCGGTCGTAGGAGTAGCCGCGCATGTCGGCCAACCGGACCCCGGCGATGCGCAGGTTCTCGAACTCGTTGTAGCGACCGACCGCGGCGAAGGCGATCCGGTCGTAGATCTCGCTGATTTTGTGCAGTGCCTGGGAGGGGTTCTCGGCGACGAAGCAGATGCCGTCGACGTAGCGCAGCACCACCACCGAGCGACCGCGGGCGATGCCCTTGCGGGCGAAGTCGGCCCGGTCCTTCATCAGCTGCTCGGGCGAGACGTAGAACGGGGCGCTCACCGGCCCACCTCCGTGGTGTCGGGGCCGAGGACCCCGGCCAGCGGTCCGTCGGGTCGCACGGACCGGCCGCGCACCACGGCGTCGGCGATCTCGGCGACCTCGCTCTCGGCGAGTTGGACTCCCCCGTCGGCGGTGATCACGTGGACCACCGGGAAGATCCGCCGGGCCAGGTCCGGTCCGCCGGTGGCGGAGTCGTCGTCGGCGGCGTCGTAGAGGGCCTGCACGGCGGCGGTGACGCACGCGGTGCGGTCCAGGTCGGGGCGGTAGAGCTTCTTCAGCGACCCGCGCGCGAACAGCGAGCCGCTGCCCACGGAGTGGAAGGCGGTCTCCTCGTAGCGGCCGCCGGTGGCGTCGTAGGAGAAGATCCGGCCCTGACCGGTGACGTGGTCGTAGCCGGCGAACAGCGGCACCACGGCCAGCCCCTGCATGGCCAGGCCCAGGTTCTGCCGGATCAGGGCGGCGAGCCGGTTGGCCTTGCCGTCCATGGAGAGGGTGGCGCCCTCGATCTTCTCGTAGTGCTCCAGCTCGACCTGGAACAGCCGGACCATCTCGACCGCGAGGCCGGCGGTGCCGGCGATCCCGACGGAGGAGAACTCGTCGGCGGCGAAGACCTTCTGGATGTCGCGCTGGGCGATGACGTTGCCCATCGTGGCGCGCCGGTCGCCGGCCATCACCACCCCACCGGGGAACGTGGCCGCCACGATCGTGGTCGCGTGCGGCGCCAGGTCGCCTGCGCTGCTGCCCGCGGGCACGGGGCGCCGGGCCGGCAGCAGGTCGGGTGCCTGGGCGGCCAGGAAGTCGCTGAACGAGGAGGTGCCCGGGGTCAGGTAGGACGCGGGCAGCCGGGCCGAGTCGGTCACTGGCCCCCCTTCTGCACGAAGGACTTCACGAAGTCCTCCGCGTTCGACTCCAGGACCTCATCGATCTCGTCGAGGATGTCGTCGATGTCGGAGTCGAGGGCCTCCTTGCGTGCGGCCGCCTCGGTGCTGTCGACCGGCTCGGAGGTCTCCTCGACCTCTCCGGCCTTGCGGGGGTGCTTCTGCTCCTGGGCCATGTCTCGGACCCTATCCCCGTGCGCCACACCTGCGGGCTCCTCCCGCCCGGCGACGCGCCGGAAGGTGGGGCAATTTCCCGGGGCGGGACCTGCGCCCGGCAGGAGGCTCAGCGGGCGATCTCGTCCAGCAGACCGGCCGCGTCGGGGTGCCGGTCCAGCAGGTCACCGACGTGGTCCCGGGTCCCGCGCAGCGGGTCCATCGTGGGGACCCGCTGCAACGAGGGGCGCCCGGGCAGGTCGAAGACCACCGAGTCCCACGACGCCTGGGCCACCGCGTCGGGGTAGCGGGACAGGCAGCGCCCACGGAAGTAGGCCCGGGTGTCGGTGGGCGGCTCGGTGACGGCGGCGGCGACCTCGTCGTCGGTGACCAGCCGCTCCGAGCGGCCGGCGGCGACCAGCCGGGCGTGCAGGCTCTTCTCCGGACGCAGATCGGCGTACTGCAGGTCCACGAGCTGCAGCTTCGGGTCGGTCCACCCGAGTCCGTCACGGCTGCGGTACTGCTCGACCAGGTGCTGCTTGGCGATCCAGTCGACCTCGCCGGCACACGAGGCGGGGTCCCGTCCGAGGCGGTCCAGGACCGACTCCCAACGCTGGAGCACCTCGGCGGTGTCGGGGTCGACGTCATGTCCCTGACGTTCTTCGACGTGGCGCACCGCGGCTGCCAGGTACTCGGACTGGATCTGCAGCGCGGTGAGATGACGACCGTCCCGCAGTTCGACGGTGGTGCGCAGCCCGGGGTCGTGGGAGACCGCGTGCAGGGCACGGATGGGCTCGGCGGGCACGAGGTCGACGCCCAGGGTGCCGGCCTCGATCATGTCGAGCACCAGCGCGGTGGTGCCGGTCTTCAGCAGGATCGCCACCTCGGAGAGGTTGGCGTCGCCGATGATCACGTGCAGCCGGCGGAACCGCTCGGGGTCGGCGTGCGGCTCGTCGCGGGTGTTGATGATCGGGCGCTTCATGGTGGTCTCCAGCCCCACCGGCACCTCGAAGAAGTCGGCACGCTGGCTGATCTGGAACCCCTCGTGCTGGCCGGCGACGCCCCGACCCACACGACCGGACCCGGCGAAGACCTGCCGGGTCACGAAGAAGCCGGTGAGCTGGTCGACGATCCGGGCGAACGGGGTCGAACGGGCCATCAGGTAGTTCTCGTGGGCGCCGTAGGAGACACCCTTGTTGTCGGTGTTGTTCTTGTGCAGCAGCACCGTGGCCCCGGCGGCGTCGGCGGCGAGGCGTGCCGCGTGCGCCATCAGCCGGTCACCGGCCTTCTCCCAGCGGACCACGTCGCGGGGACGCAGCACCTCCGGGGTGGAGTACTCCGGGTGGGCGTGGTCGACGTAGAGCCGGGCCCCGTTGGTGAGGATGACGTTGGCCAGGCCGGTCTCCTCGTCGGTGAGCAGGCTCCGGTCCGCGACGTCACGGGAGAGGTCGAAACCGCGGGCGTCGCGCAGCGGGGTCTCCTCCTCGAAGTCCCACGCGGCCCGGCGGCTGCGTTGTTCGTGCGAGGCCCAGGCGTTGACCACCCAGCTGGAGGCCAGCATCGGGTTCACCGTGGGTTGGCCGACCACGGTGATGCCGTACTCGATCTCGGTCCCCATCACCCGGCGCACGCCCATGACGCGGAGCCTAGCGCCGCTACGGTGGGCCCATGAGGTGGTGGAACGAGCGCGTCGTGCCCCAACTGGTCGACGTGGCGCTGCGCGGCAACGAGATCGGCGAGTACCGGCGCGAGGTCTGTGCCCCGCTGCAGGGCCGGGTGCTGGAGCTGGGCTTCGGCGGCGGCCTGAACGTGCGCTGGTACCCCGGGACGGTCACGTCCGTGCACGCCGTCGAGCCCTCCGACCGGGGCTGGGAGCTGTCCGCGCGGCGGCGGGCGCGCCGCCAGGTGCCGGTGCAGCGCAGCGGCCTGGACGGGGAGGACCTGGCCGAGCCGGACGCCTCCTTCGACGCGGTGCTCTGCACGTTCACGCTGTGCACCATCCCCGACGCGGCGCGCGCGATGCGGGAGGCGGCCCGGGTGCTGCGACCCGGCGGCACGTTCGCGTTCCTGGAGCACGGGCTGTCCCCCGACGCCGGCGTCGCTGCCTGGCAGCACCGGTTGGACCCGGTCCAGCGACGGGTGGCCGGCGGCTGCCACCTGTCCCGCGACGTACCCGCCCTGGTCGAGGGCGCCGGACTGCACCTGGCCGAGCTAGCTGGACGCGGAGTACCTGCCCGGCCCGGCGGTCTCGCGGCCCTGGCTGTACGGGTACCGCGGGTTGGCCGTCCGTGACTGACCCGGCGTCCGGGGCCGGTTACAGGTACTGCCCCGTGTTCGCGACGGTGTCGATGGAACGGCCCGGCTCGGTGCCCTGCTTGCCGGTGATGAGGGTGCGGATGAAGACGATCCGCTCGCCCTTCTTGCCCGAGATCCGGGCCCAGTCATCGGGATTGGTCGGGTTGGGCAGGTCTTCGTTCTCCGCGAACTCGTCGACGATCGAATCCAACAGGTGCTGGATACGCAGACCGGGCTGGCCGGTCTCCAGCACGCTCTTGATGGCGTTCTTCTTCGCGCGGTCGACCACGTTCTGGATCATCGCCCCGGAGTTGAAGTCCTTGAAGTACATGACTTCCTTGTCACCGTTGGCGTAGGTGACCTCCAGGAACCGGTTGTCGTCGATCTCGGCGTACATCCGGTCGACCACCTTCTCGATCATCGCCTTGATGCAGGCGCCGTGGTCGCCGTCGAACTCGGCCAGATCCTCGGCGTGCACCGGCAGATCCTCGGTGAGGTACTTGGAGAAGATGTCCTGGGCGGCTTCGGCGTCCGGGCGTTCGATCTTGATCTTGACGTCGAGACGGCCGGGCCGCAGGATCGCCGGGTCGATCATGTCCTCCCGGTTGGAGGCGCCGATCACGATGACGTTCTCCAGCCCCTCCACCCCGTCGATCTCGGAGAGCAGCTGCGGCACCACGGTGGTCTCGACATCGGAGGAGACCCCGGTGCCGCGGGTGCGGAAGATCGAGTCCATCTCGTCGAAGAACACGATCACCGGGGTGCCCTCGGAGGCCTTCTCCCGGGCGCGCTGGAAGATCAGCCGGATGTGCCGTTCGGTCTCGCCGACGAACTTGTTCAGCAGCTCCGGCCCCTTGATGTTCAGGAAGTAGGACTTGGCCTCCCGGGCGTCGTCGCCGCGCACCTCGGCCATTTTGCGGGCCAGCGAGTTGGCGACCGCCTTGGCGATCAGCGTCTTGCCGCAGCCGGGCGGGCCGTAGAGCAGCACCCCTTTGGGCGGGCGCAGCAGGTACTCCCGGTACAGCTCGCCGTGCAGGAACGGCAGCTCCACCGCGTCGCGGATCTGCTCGATCTGCCGGCCCAGCCCGCCGATGTCGGCGTAGCTGACGTCGGGCACCTCCTCGAGCACCAGATCCTCGACCTCGGCCTTGGGGATGCGTTCGATCGCGAACCCGGCCTTCGAGTCGACCAACAGCGAATCGCCCGGGCGCAGTTTGCGCTCGGCCTCGCCGCCGTCCTCGACGTGGACCAGCGGCGCCGCGAGAT
>JAEWXC010000058.1 GCA_023396115.1 Actinomycetes bacterium
CCCGCGTGCTGACCACGACCCTGGCGCCGACCCGACGCGGTGAGCTGCACCCGGCCGGCGTGACGCTGCGGGTGCCCGGTCCGCTGGGGCTGGGAGGCCGCCAGGTGACCCGGCCGGTGCCCGGCGCGGTGCGCGTCCTGCCCTCGTTCGACTCGCGGCGGCACCTGCCCAGCCGGCTGGCGCGGCTGCGGGAGCTGGACGGCCGTGCCGCCGTGCGGGTCCGGGGGCAGGGCACCGAGTTCGACTCGCTGCGCGAGTACGTGCACGGCGACGACGTCCGTTCCATCGACTGGCGGGCCAGCTCCCGCTCGCGCAACGTGGTGGTCCGGACCTGGCAGCCCGAACGGGACCGGCGGATCGTGCTGGTGCTCGACACCTCCCGGGTGCAGGCGCTGCGGGTCGGGGACGGGCCACGGTTGGACGCGGCGATGGAGGCGGCACTGCTGCTGGGCACGGTGGCGGGACGGGCCGGGGACCGGGTGGACCTGGTGGCCGGTGACCGGCGGGTGCGGGCCCGGTGCCGGACCGCCGGGCGCGAGGTGGCCCAGGTGCTCTCGGAGACGATGGCCGACCTGGAGCCGGAGATCACCGAGGCCGACTGGCCGCGGCTGGCTGCCGCGGTGGCGGGGTTGGGGCGCCAGCGCGCCCTGCTGGTGCTGCTGACCGGTGCCGATCCGGCGCCGGTGATGGGCGGGCTGCTGCCGGTGCTGCCGACCCTGGTCCGGCACCACCGGGTCGTGGTCGCCTCGGTGGCCGACCCGGAGGTGCGCCAGCTGGCCGACCTGGACCGGGTCACCGACGTCGCCGGTGCCCACCTGGCCGCGGCGGCGGCCGAGGAGCTCACCGAGCGTGACGAGGTGCACCGGGTGCTGCGCGGCCTGGGCGTGCACGTCGTCGAGGAGACCCCCGAGGGTCTGGCCCCCGCCCTGACCGACCACTACCTCGACCTCAAGGCCCGGGGCTTGCTGTGACCGGCGGTGTCCGGGTGCCCGGCGACGTCCTGGTGCACCTGCGCCGGGCCCGCGACCACCCCGACGCCCACCACACCGAGCAGATCGACCTGGCCCGGGTCGCCGCAGTGGCCGGCTACTCTCCGTTCCACTTCCAGCGCCTCTTCACCGCCACCTACGGCCGTTCGCCGGCGGCCTACCTGTCAGAGCGTCGCGTCGCCCGTGCCCAGGACCTGCTGCGCACCACGAACCTGACCGTCACCGAGGTCTGCCACGCCGTGGGGTTCTCGAGTCTGGGGTCCTTCTCCTCCCGGTTCCGATCCCTGGTGGGCGAGACGCCGAGCGCCTACCAAGCACGGTGGGCGCACGACGGGGCGCCTCGGATCCCGGGCTGCTGGGTGTTCATGCTCGGTCTGGCCGAACATCGCCCGCCGGAGGAGCCCTCACCTGCTCCGCCGTCCGGGTGACCGCCCGTCCCGGGCACCGCAAGGCAGGAGAAGTGGCGAACCGCGTGGGCTGCGTAACGTGCCGGGCATGATCACCAACGTCTCCCTCGTGTCCGTGTGGGTGAAGGACCTGGACGAGTCCCTCGCCTTCTACACCGACGTCCTCGGCTTCGCCGCCGGTGACGACGTCCAGCTCGGGCCAGACTTCCGCTGGGTCACCGTCACGCATCCCGCGCAGCCCGAGCTGCACCTGCACCTGACCACCCCCGGACCTCCGCTCGGTCCCGAACTGGTCGAGGCGATGGTCAAGGCCCAGAACGAAGGCGGGTTGCCCGGGGTCGGACTGCACGTCGACGACTGCCGCGCCACCCACGCCGACCTGGTGGCCAAGGGCGTCGAGTTCATCCAGCCTCCTGAGGACCGTCCCTACGGCGTCGAGGCGCTGATGCGGGACAACTCCGGGAACTGGCTGGTCCTGGTCGAGCCGCGCGAGTTCACCGACTCGGACTTCGCGAACTTCCAGGCCTGACGGTTCCCCGGTGGTCGAGCCTGCCGAGACCCCGGTGGTCGAGCTTGCCGAGACCCCGTCAGTCCCTGCCCGGCAGGGGCACGGTGGTCCCACCGACGACCTGGAGTTCCTGGCCGTGGGGTCCGGTCCAGGCGTAGTGGTCCGGCCCGAGGGCGTCGTAGTTCCACGTCCCGGCGGTCTTGAGGCGGTGGTGGCGTCGGCACAGCGGTGCGAGGTTGTCCGGGGTCGTGCCGGGCCGGGGTGGGTCCGCACCCGACTCCTCGGCCGGGCGCCAGTTCTCGACGTGGTCGAGGTCGCAGGCCCGGGCGCGGACCTGGCAGTACGGGAAGACGCAGTGCTGGTCGGTGAGCACGACCTGCTCGACCATCCGCGGTGGCGGGTCGTGCCGTGGTGAGTGGGGCGCGAGGTTGAGGGCGATCACCGGCACGACCGTGACCTGGGAGTGTCCGACCCAGGTCTTGAGCAGGTCCCGGGTGATCGGGCCGAGGCGTTCCACGGTGCCGATGCCGTCACCACCTGAACCGCTGGCAACGACATCGTTGAGGTCAGCGTGCAGGTAGAGCCGTACCTTCGGCCGGCCGGCAGGCTTCCGGGCTGAGTCGGCTGCCTGATCGAATCCGAACGCCAGCTGGTCGGCGCCGTGTCGGACCAGGTGGGCGAGGGCCTTCACCCGCCGGGCGCCTGCGGGGTCGTCGTCGCCCGCGGCGGCCAGGGTGTCGGCCTCCTCGACCATCCGGGCATGCAGGTCGGTCAGCACCAGCGTGTCGCCGGTCGCGGTGAGTTCGGAGGTGCCGGCCCACCGACGTGGGTGAATCAGCGTGACGTCCCACCGGGCACGTTCGGCGGCTTCCCGCTCGGCCTGGGCCTCGGCATCGACGCGGGCCACCGCGGTGCTGATCAGCCGGTCCAGCGCCGCAGTGCCCATCGAGGCGGCTGCGCCGACGAGCTGTCGGTCCACCCAGTTGGCCGCCTCGACGGACAAGGACCGGGTGGCGGTGGCGATCCGGCGGGCCTTCCACACGGGAACGAGCAGTGCCTGGGTCTGCTCCCACAGGCGCGGGAGCCGGTGCGCCAGGTCCAGGGTGTCGGCCAGCAGCCGCTGAGCCGAGGACGGCGACAGTCGCAGGGCGGTGGCGAGTGGTTCGGCGGTGAACGCCGCGACACCCGGGGTGCCGGCGCCGCCGGGGTGTTCGTCGGTGGACAGTACCGAGTCATCTCCGAGAGCGGGGTGGGCGACGGCCCAGGCGTGGACCTGACGCAGTTGCTCGACCTCGGCGTACGCGACCACGTCACGGTGGGCGTCATCTCCTCCAGCAGCGCGCGCTCCGACAGCTCGGAGAGCTCTCGAGGGCTGCTGATCGGGTCCATGACTCAGCAGACCACGGACCCCCGACACAGCCGCCGGACCGGCCCACCGTCGACCGAGCCACCATCCGTCGACCGAGCACCGGGACAGCACGACCACCGCGGCACGCGCGACGACCCGGGTGTCAGGCTCGGGTGGCGACCCGGTCCTCCAGCTGGTCCGCGGTGACGTCGCCGGTGTGGCCCAGGGCGACGGCCCGGCGACCCAGGGCGTAGACGTAGGTCAGGAAGACCAGTTCGGCCACCACGCCGATGCCGACGCGGGCCCAGGTGGGCAGTGCGGACGGGGTCACGAACCCCTCGATCACGCCGCTCACCGCGAGCACCACGACCAGTCCCAGCGCCACCGTGCCGATGGTGCGGCCCTGCTGGGCGATCGACTGCCCCCGGGTGAGGTTCCCCGGCTCGACCCACGACCAGAACAGCCGCAGCCCCACTCCCCCGGCCACGAAGATCGCGGTCAGCTCGAGCAGACCGTGCGGCAGCAGCAGACCCCAGAAGTGCTGACCGTGGTCGGCCCGGTGCATCACCGAGCCGATGATCGCGAGGTTCGCCAGGTTCTGGAACAACAGGTACAGCACCGGCAGCCCCAGGATCCCCAGTGCCAGGCAGAGCGCCGCGACCCAGCTGTTGTTGATCCACACCTGGCTGGCGAACTCGCCGGCCGCGTACTCGGAGTAGTAGTCCTCGAAGTCGTTCCCGACCAGCTGGTCGACCTGCTCGGGGGTCATCAGGCTCTGCTCGACCTGCGGGTTGGCCAGCAGCCACACGATCATCACGCCGGTCACCAGGACGCTGCCCAACAGCGTGCCCAGCCACCAGCGCCGGGTCAGGTACAGCGCCGCCGGAAACCGGAGCACGAAGAAGTCCCGCACCGCCCGCGCGGTCGTGGTCCGGGTACCCGTGGCCCGGTTGCGGGCCCGGGACAGCAACGACGAGAGGTGCGCCACCAGCGCCGGGTCCGGGGCGTTGGACCGGACCACCGAGAGGTGGGTGCCGACCTCGCGGTACAGCAGCACCAGCTCGTCGCCCTCGGCGCCGCTGAGCCGGCGGCGCCGGGTCAGCTCCTCCAACCGCTCCCACTGCCAGCGGTGGGCGGTCACGTACGCGTCGAGGTCCACGGGGCCACCCTAGGAGAGACACCCGCCGCACCCACCCGGGACGGGTCGCCACGTGTCCCCGGGGCCACCTAGGCTGACCGCGACCAGTCCACCCCGGGAGGAGCCGCCCCGTGCCCAGCCCCGACCTCTACGCCTCGCTGACCGCCGACGACCTGGTCACCGGTGACGGTGTCGCGCTGGACCTGCCGCCCGCCTCGGTCGGCACCCGGATGGTCTCCGGGCTCCTCGACGTGATCTGCACCCTGGCGATCGCGGTGCCGGTCGCGGTGCTGCTGCTCGTCTCCGCAGCCGGACGCAGCGGCGCGGTCGGGCACATCGCCCTGGTCGCCTCGATGATCACGATCTTCCTGGTGCTGCCCACCACCGTGGAGACGGTGACCCGTGGCCGCAGTCCCGGCAAGGCCGTGATGGGGCTGCGCACCGTCCGTGACGACGGCGGCCCGATCTCGTTCAGCCACGCCTTCGTCCGCGCCCTGGTCGGGTTCGTGGAGATCTACGCGTTCACCGGGGCACCGGCGTTCCTCTCGGCCCTGGTCTCCCCGCGCGGCAAGCGGCTCGGCGACCACGCCGCCGGCACCTACGTGGTGCGCGACCGGGTGCGCCTGACCCTGCCCACCCCCGTGCAGGGTCCGCCCGAGCTGCACGCCTGGGCCTCCGGGGCGGACATGACGGCCCTGCCGGTGCCGCTGGCCCTGCGGGTGCGTCAGTTCCTGGCCCGCACCCAGCAGCTCCACCCGGTGGCGCGCGAGGAGACCGCTCGACGGCTGGCCGGAGAGGTGCTCACCCACGTCGCCCCCGCCCCACCGACCGGCACGCACCCCGAGCGGGTGCTGGCAGCGGTGGTCGCCGAGCGGCGGACCCGTGACCTGGCCAGGTGGCAGCGCGAGGAGGAGCTGCGCCGCCGGCTCACCCGCGCCGGTACAGCAGGTCGGTGATCTCGCGGCCCTTGGCCACGCCCTTGCGCTCGAACCGGGTGACCGGACGCTCGTCCCAGCGCTCCACGACCCCACCGGACAGCAACGGCTCGGCGTCGAGCACCTCGACCATCTGCTCGGCGTAGTCGGCCCAGTCGGTGGCCAGCCGCCACGCGGCACCCGGCTCCAACCGGCGGGCGGCGACGCTGGCGAAGTGGGGGTCGACCAGCCGGCGCTTGTGGTGCTTCTTCTTGTGCCACGGGTCGGGGAAGAAGGTCCACAGCTCGTGGATCCCGCCCTCGGGAATCAGGTTCTCCAGCAGCCAGGCGGCGTCGACCGAGCAGAACCGGACGTTCTGCGCACCGGCCTCGGCCACGCGCCACAGCCCGTCGGCCACCCCCGGCACCCAGACCTCCAGGGCCAGCACGTTGAGCTCGGGGCGGGTGGCGGCCAGGGCGGCGGTCGCCTCCCCCACGCCGGGACCGATCTCGACGACCAGTGGCGCCGAGCGGCCGAACCAGTCGGTCAGCGAGAAGTCGGGGCCGTCGACGGCCTCGTCGGGGATCACCCACGCCTCGTGGTGGGCCTCCCACCCGGCGGCCTGGCGCGGGGTGAACCGGCTGCCGCGGCGCGAGTAGCTCAGCACCTCGCGGACGGGGCGACCGTCCTCGGTCAGCTTGAGGTGAGGGCGGGCGGGACGTACGGGTCGGGACACGGGGCTGAACGCTACGCGCCGCCACGGCACGGCCCAAAGCGGCTGGACCCGACGGTGTGCGCTTCCGTCGGGTCCAGCCCCGCCTCAACCCTTCCCCCCGGTCAGGTCAGAGGCGGGCCTGCGCCCCTTCGAGCACGGTGCGCAGGCGGCTGGCGATGTCGGCGAACTCCGGTTCGCCGATGATGAGCGGGGGTGCTAGCTGGATGACGGGGTCGCCGCGGTCGTCGGCGCGGCAGTACAGCCCCGCGTCCCACAACGCCCCGGACAGGTAGCCGCGCAGCAGCCGCTCGGACTCCTCGGCGTCGAAGGTCTCCTTGGTGGCGCGGTCCTTGACCAGCTCGATCCCGTAGAAGTACCCGTGGCCGCGCACGTCACCGACGATCGGCAGGTCCAGCAGCCCCTCCAGCGCAGCCCGGAACTTCGGGGCGTTGGCGTGCACGTGGTCGACCAGACCCTCGCGCTCCATGATGTCGAGGTTGGCCATCGCGACCGCCGCCGAGACCGGGTGCCCGCCGAAGGTGTAGCCGTGCGCGAACATCGTCGAGCCGTGCTGGAACGGCTCGAAGAGCCGCTCGCTGGCGATCATCGCGCCGATCGGGCTGTAGCCCGAGGTCAGGCCCTTGGCGCAGGTGATGATGTCGGGCTGGTAGCCGAACTCGGTCGCCCCGAACATCTCCCCGGTCCGGCCGAACGCGCAGATCACCTCGTCGGAGACCAGCAGCACGTCGTACTCGTCGCAGATCTCCCGGACCCGCTCGAAGTAGCCGGGCGGCGGCGGGAAGCAGCCGCCGGCGTTCTGCACCGGCTCCAGGAAGACCGCGGCCACGGTGTCGGGACCCTCGAACTCGATGGCCTCGGCGATCCGGTCCGCGGCCCAGCGGCCGAAGGCCTTCTCGTCGTCACCGAGGTAGTCGGGGCGTCGGTAGTAGTTGGTGTTGGGCACCTTGTGCGCGCCCGGCACCAGCGGCTCGAACATCTCCTTCAGCGGCGGGATGCCGGTGATCGACAGCGCCCCCTGCGGGGTGCCGTGGTAGGCCACCGCCCGGGAGATCACCTTGTGCTTGTTCGGCTTGCCGGTGAGCTTGAAGTACTGCTTGGCCAGCTTCCACGCCGACTCGACGGCCTCGCCGCCGCCGGTGGTGAAGAAGACCCGGTCCAGGTCGCCGGGAGCCATCGCGGCCAGCCGGTCGGCCAGCTCCATCGCGGCCGGGTGCGCGAATGACCACAGCGGGAAGAACGCCAGCTGCTCGGCCTGCTTGGCCGCCGCCTCGGCGAGTTCCTTGCGACCGTGCCCGACCTGGACGACGAAGAGCCCGGCCAACCCGTCGATGTACTCCCGGCCGGCGGCGTCGTAGATCTTGTGCCCCTCGCCGCGGACGATGACAGGCATCTGGCCCCCGTCGGCGTAGGTCGAGTGCCGGGTGAAGTGGAGCCAGAGGTGGTCGCTGGACGGGTGGGTCATCGTGTCCCCCAGTTGTAGTGCTGCTTGTTGAGCTTCAGGTAGACGAAGGTCTCGGTGGTGAGCACGCCCTCGATGGCCCGGATCGCGCCGACCACCTCGAGCAGGTGCGGGTCGTCCTCGCAGACCACCTCGGCCAGCAGGTCGAAGCTGCCGGCGGTGGTGACCACGTAGTCGACCTCGTCGAGCGCGGCGACGTCGTCGCCCACGGCCCGGACGTCCCCGACGCTGCGGATCCCGATCATGGCCTGCCGGCTGAACCCGACCTGGGTGGGATCGGTGACCGCGACGATCTGCATGACCTCCGACTCCAGCAACCGCTGCACCCGCGCCCGGACACCCGCCTCGGAGAGTCCGACCTCCTTGGCCAGGGTGGCGTACGAGGCACGCCCGTCCTCCTGGAGCAGGTCGATGAGGCGTTTGGAGATGTCGTCGAGCCGCATCGGCTCAGGCCGGTCGACCACCGCGCCGGAACGCACGGTGGCCACCGGGGTGCGCGTCGCGCCGGTCGTCGCCATTCCCTCATCGTGTGCTCATTCCGCACCAATGGCAAGCCATCAGTGCGGAATCCACAACGAAATGTGGATGAAACACAGGTTTCACGAGGAAGTTGCCGTTCAACTCTTCCGCCGGTGTGGTCTGCGCCATACAGTCGCAGCACCCGAGCCCGAGGAGCACCCGTGTCCACCCCGCGCACCCTGAAGAACTTCGTCGGAGGCCGCTACACCGCGCCCGTCGCCTCGGCCACGTCCGAGGTGGTCAACCCCGCGACCGGCACCGTCGTCGCGCACGCACCGGTCAGCAACAGCGAGGACGTCGACGTCGCCTACGCGGCCGCACGCGACGGATTCGCCGAGTGGAAGCGGGCCACCCCGGCCGAACGGCAGAAGGCGATGCTCGACTTCGCCGACGCCGTGGAGTCCCGGGCCGCGGACTTCATCCGGCTGGAGGGCGAGAACACCGGCAAGCCGCACGCCCTGACCGCGTCGGAGGAGGTGCCGCCGATGGTCGACAACATCCGGTTCTTCGCCGGCGCCGCCCGGATCCTGGAGGGCAAGTCCGCGGCCGAGTACCTGGCCGGGCACACCTCGTGGGTGCGCCGCGAACCGATCGGCGTGATCGGACAGGTGACCCCGTGGAACTACCCGATGATGATGGCGATCTGGAAGGTCGCCCCGGCCATCGCGGCCGGCAACGCGGTGGTCCTCAAGCCCAGCGACACCACCCCCGAGACCACGCTGCTGCTGGCCGAGCTCGCCTCGGCGTTCCTGCCCGACGGGGTCTTCAACGTGGTCACCGGTGACCGGGACACCGGCCGGATGGTGGTCGAGCACCCGGGCGCCTCGATGGTCGCGATCACCGGCTCGGTCCGGGCCGGTGCCCAGGTGGCCGCCAGTGCGGCACCCGACCTCAAGCGGGTCCACCTGGAGCTGGGCGGCAAGGCACCGGCGGTGGTCTTCGGCGACGCCGACATGACCGCGGCCGTGGAGGGTCTGGCCGGCGCCGGCTACTTCAACGCCGGCCAGGACTGCACCGCCGCGACCCGCGTCCTGGTGGCCGCCGAGGCCGCCGGCGACTTCACCGCCGCCCTGGCCGAGCACGCCCGCTCCGCGGTCCGGGTCGGGATGCCCGACGACGACGCGGCCGACCTGGGGCCGGTCAACAACGTCGACCAGCTGGCCCGGGTGCAGGGCTTCCTCGAACGGCTGCCCGCGCACGCCACGGTCGAGGCCGGCGGCAACCGGATCGCCGCCCTGGGCCAGGGGTTCTTCCTCGAACCCACCGTGGTCTCCGGACTGCGCCAGGACGACGAGGCGATCCAGTCGGAGATCTTCGGCCCGGTGATCACCGTGCAGACCTTCGAGGACGAGGCCGAGGCGCTGCGGATGGCCAACGGTGTCGACTACGGGCTCGCCTCCTCGGTGTGGACCAAGGACTTCGGGCGGGCGATGCGGTTCTCCGCCGACCTGGACTTCGGGTGCGTGTGGATCAACACCCACATCCCGTTCCTCTCGGAGATGCCGCACGGCGGCTACAAGAAGTCCGGCTACGGCAAGGACCTGTCCATGTACGGGTTCGAGGACTACACCCGGATCAAGCACGTCATGGCCAACATCGAGAGCTGATCGGAGACACGATGAGTCCGTTCCCGAGCCGCCGTCGGCGGCCGATGAGCCCGGAGGCCCGGGCCGTCGTCGCGTCGATGGGCGGCGGCCTGACCCGGCGGCAGCTGCTCGGGGCGACCGGCGCCGCCGGTGCCGCCGCCGCGCTGGCCGCGTGCGCCCCGCCCAAGCCGATGGCACCCGGTGGGCTCGCCGCGCTCGACCTGCCGCGTGACGTCTCGGCCACCGACAAGGTCGTGCGGTGGGCCAACTGGACCGCCTACATGGACATCAACGAGAAGACCAAGAAGCACCCCACGCTCGAGGCCTTCACCAAACGGACCGGGATCCGGGTCGAGTACACCGAGGACATCGACGACAACGACACCTACTTCTCCAAGATCAACCCCCAGCTGCGGGCCGGCCAGACCATCGACCGCGACATCTTCTCCCCCACCGACTGGATGGCGGCCCGGGTGATCCGCGAGGGCCTGTGCCAGCCGCTGGACCTGATGCAGCTGCCGCACGTGGTCTCGAACATGCTCGACGCGCTCAAGGACGTCCCGTTCGACCCGGGCCGCCGCAACTCGGTGACCTGGCAGTCCGGCTTCGCCGGGATCGGCTACAACCGCGCCAAGGTCGGCCGGGAGCTGCGCACCCTCGACGACCTGTGGGCCGACGACCTCAAGGGCAAGATCGTGGTGCTCCAGGAGTTCCGCGACACCGTCGGGATCGTCATGCAGTCCCAGGGCGTCGACATCACCTCCGACTGGGGCCGCACCGAGTACGAGAAGGCCGTCGACTTCATCGAGGGCAAGATCGCCGACGGCTTCATCCGCAAGGTCAAGGGCAACGCCTACCTCGAGGACCTCACCGCCGGCACCGCCTACGCCGGCATCACCTGGTCGGGCGACATCTTCACGCTGGCCTGGGACACCGGCGACGACAACTGGACCTTCACCATCCCCGAGTCCGGCGGCACGCTGTGGAGCGACAACAACCTGATCCCGATCACCTCCACCCACCAGCGCAACGCGCACCGGCTCATCGACTACTACTACGAGCCCGAGGTGGCCGCCGAGGTGGCGGCATACGTGAACTACGTCTGCCCGGTCAAGGGCGCCCAGGCGGAGATGGAGAAGATCGACCCGGAGCTCGCCCAGAGCCCGTTCATCTTCCCCTCGGCGGAGTACATCTCCGAGCACAACATCCAGAGCTTCCGGGCCCTGGATGCCGACGAGGACCAGGAGTTCGCGAAGACCTGGTCCGACCGAGTGGTCCTGGGAGGCTGACATGGCGGGATTCCGAGAGGCGACCGGGGACCTGACCATCGAGTCGGTCACCAAGGACTTCGCCGACTTCCGGGCCGTGGACGACCTGTCGCTGAGCGTGCCGCGCGGCTCGTTCTTCGCCCTGCTCGGCCCGTCCGGGTGCGGCAAGTCCACCACGCTGCGGATCGTGGCCGGGCTGGAGCAGCCCACCGCGGGGCGGGTGCTCATCGGCGACACCGACCTCACCGGGTCGCGTGCCTACGAGCGCCCGGTGAACACGGTCTTCCAGTCCTACGCCCTGTTCCCGCACCTGAGCGTGCGCGACAACGTGGCGTTCGGACCCAAGCGCCGCAAGGAGGCCGACGCCCTGCGGCTGGCCGACGAGACCCTCGAGCTGGTCCAGATGACCCAGTTCGCCCGGCGCCGGCCGACCCAGCTCTCCGGTGGTCAGCAGCAGCGGGTCGCGGTGGCCCGGGCGCTGGTGAACCGGCCCGAGGTGCTGCTGCTCGACGAGCCGCTGGGTGCCCTGGACCTCAAGCTGCGCCGTGAGATGCAGGTGGAGCTCAAGCGGATCCAGACCGAGGTCGGCCTCACCTTCATCCACGTCACCCACGACCAGGAGGAGGCCATGACGATGGCCGACACGGTCGCGGTGATGAACAACGGCCGGATCGAGCAGATGGGCGAGCCGGTGGCCCTCTACGACCTGCCCACGACCCGGTTCGTCGCCCAGTTCGTGGGGCAGTCCAACATGGGCCGCGGCACCATCGAGGGCGACGACGGCGACTACTGGCTGGCCGACGTGCTCGGCACGAAGGTGAAGATCCCCAAGGCCCGCTCGCAGGTGACCTCGGGCGACTTCCACTTCGGGGTCCGCCCCGAGAAGGTGAAGATCGGCCGCAGCGCCCCCTCGGGCAGCGGCGGCGACGTGCGCGGGATCGTCCAGGACGTCTCGTTCCTGGGGGTCGCCACCAGCTACCTGATCCGGATGCCCTCGGGCACGGTGTGGAGCGTCTACGAGCAGAACCTCGACCTGGAGCCGCTGGACCTGCGTCCGGGCGACGAGTGCTGGATCTCCTGGGACCCCGGGCACGCGTTCGCGGTGCCGTTGGACGAGGAGGAGCGGTGAGCATCCTGGCCGCGGCGGCGCAGCAGAACGCGCCGGCGGCCGACCCCGGCCAGGAGATGGCCGGTGCCGGGAACCGCAAGCCGTGGGTGGCGTACACGCTGCTGCTGCCCGGGGTGCTGTGGCTGGGGATCTTCTTCGTCTTCCCGCTGGTCCAGCTGGCCGCGGTCAGCCTGCAGTCGGGGTGGCCGGGCTTCCCCGGCTACTACTACCGCGACGTCAACTTCGGCAACTACACCTCGGCGCTGACCGACTACGCCCCGCACTTCCTGCGCAGCTTCGCCTACGCCGGTGCGGCCACGGTGCTGGCGTTCCTGCTGGCCTACCCGCTGGCCTACGCGATGGCGTTCAAGGCCGGCCGGTGGCGCCCGCTGATGCTGATCGGCGTGATCGCCCCGTTCTTCACCTCGTTCATCCTGCGCACGTTCGCGTGGTCGCAGATCCTGGGCGACGAGTCGTGGGTGGTGGAGACGCTGAACTTCCTGCACCTGCTGCCCGGGGACCGGCTGATCAACACCCCGGTCGCGGTGGTCGCCGGCCTGACCTACAACTTCCTGCCGTTCATGGTGCTGCCGATCTACGCCTCCCTGGAGCGGGCCGACCCGCGGGTGATCGAGGCCGGCGGTGACCTGTACGCGAACGGCTTCACCACCTTCCGCACGGTGACCCTGCCGATGTCGATGCCGGGCGTGCTGGCCGGCACCCTGCTCACTTTCATCCCGGCGGCCGGCGACTTCGTCAACATGGAGCTCCTCGGCCCCCAGAAGGGGAAGATGATCGGCAACGTCATCAACGACCAGTTCCTGGCCGTCCCGGGTGGCTACCCCACCGCGGCGGCCCTGTCGTTCACGCTGATGGCCGCGATCCTGGTGATGGTCTTCTTCTACGTCCGCCGCTTCGGGACCGAGGAGCTGGTCTGATGAGCACCCCTGCCACGCCCCGGACCCGCCCACCGGGCGGTGGGTACCGCCCCTCCGCGGCCAAGCGCGCCCAACTGTGGCTGGAGAACCACTTCGTGATGATCTCGGCGCTGCTGGTGCTGGGGTTCCTGTTCCTGCCGATCGTCTACACGTTCGTCTTCTCGTTCAACGACCACGGCAAGACCAACATCGTGTGGCAGGGCTTCACCACCGAGCACTGGAAGGACCCGTGCGGTGTCGCCGGCGCCTGCTCCTCACTGGTGACCTCGCTGCAGGTGGGCGTGATCGCGACGCTGGTCTCCGTGGCGCTGGGCACGATGATGGCCCTGGCCATGGTCCGCTACCGGTTCCGCGGCAAGGGCGCCGGCAACCTGCTGGTGTTCGTGCCGATGGCCACGCCCGAGATCGTCCTGGGTGCCTCGCTGCTGACGATCTTCGTGCAGGCGTTCAGCTTCGTGCAGCTGGGGTTCTGGACCATCACCGCCGCACACATCATGTTCTGCCTCAGCTACGTGGTGGTGACCGTGCGGGCCCGGATCCAGTCCCTGGACCCACGCATCGAGGAGGCCTCCCAGGACCTCTACGCCAGCCCGATGACCACCTTCTGGCTGGTCACGTTCCCGCTGATCCTGCCCGGCGTGCTGGGGGCGGGGATGCTGGCGTTCGCGCTCAGCTTCGACGACTTCATCATCACCAACTTCACCTCGGGCAACGAGTCGACCTTCCCGAAGTTCGTCTACGTGTCGGCCAAGCGCGGCATCCCGGCCGAGGCCAACGTCATCGGCATCTCGATGTTCGCGATCGCGATGGCCCTGGTGCTGGGCGTGATGATCGCCGGCCGGCTCCGGGAACGCCGCACCCCCTCCTGACCCCACGCACGAGAGAGCTGGACCCCGCATGCGCATCCTCATGATCGGGTCGGGCGGTGTCGGTGACGCCGCTGCCCGGATCGCGGCAGAACGTTCCTTCTTCGAGTCCTGGGTCGTGGCCGACCGCGACCTGGACCGGGCCACCCGGACGGTGGCGGCGGTGGTGGAGCGGCACCCCGGCGAGGAGCGGTTCCGTGCCGCGCACGTCGACGCCGCCCGGGCCGACGCGGTCACCGCCCTGGCCCGCGAGGTGGGCGCCACGCACGTCTTCAACGCCGTCGACCCGCGCTTCGTGATGCCGATCTTCACCGGCGCCCGCGCGGCCGGGGCCGACTACCTGGACATGGCGATGAGCCTGTCGCGCCCGCACCCCACCGAGCCGTACTCCCGGGTGGGGGTCAAGCTGGGCGACGAGCAGTTCGCCCTGGCCGACGAGTGGGAGGCCGAGGGCCGGTTGGCACTGGTCGGCATCGGGGTGGAGCCGGGGCTGTCGAACGTCTTCGCCCGCTACGCCGTGGACGAGCTGTTCAGCCACGTGGTCGAGCTGGGCACCCGGGACGGCGCCAACCTGGTGGTCCGCGACGAGGACGGCCGGGAGATCTTCGCCCCGGGCTTCTCGATCTGGACGGTCATCGAGGAGTGCCTCAACCCGCCGGTGGTGTGGGAGTCCGGGCGGGGCCTGGAGGAGGGGTTCTCCACGCTGCCCCCGTTCTCGGAGCCGGAGGTCTTCGAGTTCCCCGAGGGCATCGGCCCGGTGGAGTGCGTGCACGTGGAGCACGAGGAGGTGCTGATGATGCCGCGCTGGCTGCAGGCCGAGCGGGTCACCTTCAAGTACGGCCTGGGCGAGGAGATGATCAACGTCCTGCGCACCCTGCACACCCTGGGTCTGGACTCCACCACCCCGGTCAGCGTGCGCGGGGTGGAGGTCTCGCCGCGCGACGTGGTCGCGGCCTGTCTGCCCGACCCCGCCGGCATCGGCCCCCGGATGGAGGGCAAGACCTGCGCCGGGCTGTACGTGACGGGCACCGGCACCGACGGCAACCCCCGGGCGGTGTACCTCTACCACGTGGTCGACAACGCCGACACGATGCGCGACTACGGCGCCCAGTGCGTGGTGTGGCAGACCGCGGTCAACCCGGTGGTCGCCCTGGAGCTGCTGGCCACCGGGGTCTGGTCCGGCGCCGGGGTGCTGGGCCCCGAGGCGTTCGAGCCGCGCCCGTTCCTGGACCTGCTGGCCGCACCGAAGCCGCAGGGCTACGGCTCGCCTTGGGGAATGGAGGAGCGATGAGCGTCGAACAACGCCGGGTGCTGGCCACCGCTGTGCCCGGACCGCGCTCGGTCGAACTGGCCGCCCGCAAGGCGGCGTGCGTCTCGGCCGGGGTCGGGACCGGTGTCGGGGTGTACGTCGAGCGCGCCGGCGGCGGCATCCTGGTCGACGTCGACGGCAACCAGCTGATCGACTTCGGCTCCGGCATCGCGGTCACCACCGTCGGCAACTCCGCCCCCGAGGTCGTGGACCGGGTCCGCGCCCAGGTCGCCGAGTTCACCCACACCTGCTTCATGGTCACCCCCTACGAGGAGTACCTGGCGGTCTGCGAGAAGCTCGCCGAGCTCACGCCCGGTGACCACGAGAAGCGCTCGGCCCTGTTCAACTCCGGCGCCGAGGCGGTGGAGAACGCGGTGAAGATCGCCCGCTACGCCACCGGCCGGGACGGCATCGTCGTCTTCGACCACGCCTACCACGGCCGCACCAACCTGACGATGGCGCTGACGGCCAAGTCGATGCCCTACAAGCACGGGTTCGGGCCGTTCGCCGGCGAGGTGCACCGGGTGCCGATGGCCTATCCCTACCGGTGGCCCACCGGCCCGGAGAACTGCGCGAGCGAGGCGTTCGAGGAGTTCGTCGCCCGGGTGCAGACCCAGGTCGGGGTGGAGAACACCGCCGCGGTGCTGGTCGAGCCCATCCAGGGCGAGGGCGGGTTCATCGAGCCGGCCCCCGGCTTCCTGGCCCGGGTGGCCCAGTGGTGCCGCGAGCACGACGTGCTGCTGATCGCCGACGAGGTGCAGACCGGGTTCGCGCGCACCGGCGACTGGTTCGCCAGCGAGCACGAGGGCGTGGTGCCGGACCTGGTCACCACGGCCAAGGGCATGGCCGGCGGGCTCCCGCTGGCGGCGGTGACCGGGCGCGCCGAGGTGATGGACGCCGTCCACGCCGGCGGGCTGGGCGGCACCTACGGCGGCAACCCGGTGGCCTGCGCGGCAGCGCTGGGCGCGATCGCGACGATGGAGGAGCTCGACCTGCGCGGCCGCGCCCGGGAGATCGGCGCGACGTTCTCGCGGCGGCTCGGCGCCCTCGCCGCGCGGTACCCCGACCGGATCGGCGAGGTCCGTGGACGCGGCGCGATGTTCGCGGTCGAACTGGTCACCGACGCCGCCTCGCGGACCCCCGACGCGGCGCTGGCTGCGGCCGTGCACCGCGGCTGCTCCGCCCGCGGGCTGGTCACCCTGACGTGCGGTACGTTCGGGAACGTCTTCCGGTTCCTGCCTCCGCTGGTGATCGGGGACGACCTCCTCGAGGAGGGTCTTGACCTCTTCGAGGCCGCCTTCGAGGAAGTGGTGAACCCGTGACCAGCAGTGCAGTCGACCGACTCCCCCACGGCCTGTACATCGACGGGGCCTGGGTCCCCGCCGGTGACGGCGCGACGTTCGAGGTGCGCAACCCCGCGACCGGCGACGTGCTGACCCGGGTCGCCGACGCCTCGGCCGCCGACGGGGACGCCGCGCTCACCGCCGCGCACACCGCCCAGCGCTCCTGGGCCGCGACGGCGCCGCGGGACCGCTCGGAGATGCTGCGCCGGGCCTACGAGCTGATGGTGGAGCGGACCGACGAGTTCGCCGAGCTGATCACCCTGGAGATGGGCAAGCCGCTCTCGGAGTCGAAGGGCGAGGTGGCCTACGCCGCGGAGTTCTTCCGCTGGTTCGCCGAGGAGGCGGTGCGGGTGCACGGACGCTACGCGACCGCGCCGAGCGGCCCGACCCGGCTGCTGACCACGAAGATGCCGGTCGGCCCGACCCTGATGATCACGCCGTGGAACTTCCCGCTGGCGATGGGCACCCGCAAGATCGGCCCGGCCATCGCGGCGGGCTGCACGATGGTGCTCAAGCCGGCCAGCGAGACCCCGCTGGCCTCCGTCGCGCTGGTGGCGCTGCTGGAGGAGGTCGGAGTGCCGGCCGGCGTGGTCAACCTGGTCACCACCTCGCACTCCTCGGAGGTCTCCGAGCCGCTGATCCGCGACTCACGGCTGCGCAAGCTCACGTTCACCGGCTCGACGGCGGTCGGCAAGAAGCTGGTCGAGCAGTCGGCCACCCAGTTGCTGCGGGTCTCGATGGAGCTCGGCGGCAACGCGCCCTTCCTGGTCTTCGGCGACGCCGACCTGGACGCGGCCGTCGACGGCGCGGTGCTGGCCAAGATGCGCAACACCGGCGAGGCCTGCACCTCGGCCAACCGGTTCCTGGTGCACGCTGAGGTCGCCGAGGAGTTCTCGACGCGGCTGGCCGAGCGGCTCGGCTCGATGACGGTCGCCGACGGAATGGCCGAGGGCAGCGAGGTGGGTCCGCTGATCACCGAGAAGGCGCGGGCCGCGGTGCACGAGCTGGTCAGCGACGCGGTGGACGGGGGCGCGCGGGCCCTGACCGGCGGAACCCTCCCCGACGGCTCCGGCTGGTTCTACCCGCCGACCGTGCTGGTGGACGTTCCGGCGGGGTCGCGGGTCCTCGGTGAGGAGATCTTCGGGCCGGTCGCCCCGGTGACCACGTTCACCGACGAGGACGAGGCGGTCCGGCTGGCCAACTCCACCGAGTACGGGCTGGTCGCCTACCTCTACACCCGGGACAACTCCCGGGTGCTGCGGGTCGGCGAGGCGCTGGAGTTCGGGATGGTCGGGGTGAACACGGGCATCGTCTCCAACCCGGCGGCGCCATTCGGCGGCGTCAAGCACTCCGGGTACGGCCGCGAGGGCGGCTTCGAGGGCATCGAGGAGTACCTGGAGACCAAGTACCTGGGCGTGGCGGTCGAGCCCGCCCCCTGACCCCGGAGGTTGCCGTGATCGACCGCGCCCGCCTGGCCCGGCTGCACGCCGAGGAGGAGGACCGCTTCACCCGGACCCACCCGCGCTCGGCCGAGCTGGCGGCGCAGGCCCGTGCGCACCTGTTGGCCGGGGTGCCGATGCCGTGGATGACCCGGTGGCCGGGGTCGTTCCCGCTGCAGGTCGCCGAGGCGTCGGGTGGGCGGTTCACCGACGTGGACGGGCTGGAGTACGTCGACCTGTGCCTGGGCGACACCGGCGCGATGACCGGGCACTGCCTGCCCGCGGTCGCCGAGGTGGTGGCCGAGCGCACCCGGCGGGGCATCACCACGATGCTGCCCAGCGCCGACGCGGCGTGGGTGGCCGCCGAACTGGCCCGACGCTTCGGGGTGCCGCACTGGCAGATGGCGATGACCGCCACCGACGCCAACCGGTTCGTGCTGCGGTTCGCCCGGCACCTGACCGGGCGCCCGCGGGTCGCGGTGATGGACTGGTGCTACCACGGCACCGTCGACGAGACCCTGGCCGTGCTGGAGCACGGTCGGGCCGGGGACCGGGTGGTCCCCCGGCCGGGCGCCCTGGGGCCGCAGGTGGACGTCGCACTGACCACGGCGGTGGTGCCGTTCAACGACCTCGACGCCCTCGACGCCCGGTTGGCCACCGGCGACGTGGCCTGCCTGCTGATGGAGCCGGCGCTGACCAACATCGGCATCGTGCTGCCCGAGCCGGGCTACCTGGCCGGGGTGCGGGAGGTGACCCGGGCGCACGGGGTGCTGCTGGTCAACGACGAGACCCACACCATCTGCGCCGGGCCGGGTGGGGCCACCGCGGCCTGGGACCTGGACCCCGACCTGGTGGTGATCGGCAAGCCGATCGGCGGCGGCATCCCGGTCGCCGCGTACGGGATGACCGACGAGGTCGCCGACCGGTTGCGCGGCCCGATGCTGGGCCACGAGATCGACGTGGCGGGCGTCGGCGGCACGTTGTCGGGCAGTGCCCTGGCCACCGCCGCGGTCCGGGCCACGCTGTCCACGGCGCTGCGCGAGGAGGACTTCGCGGTGGCGGTGCCGCTGGCCGAGCGGTTCACCGCCGGGGTGCAGGCGGTGATCGAGGAGCACGGCCTGCCCTGGCACGTGCAGCGTCTGGGGTGTCGCGCCGAGTACTGGTTCTGTCCCCCGCCCCGTACCGGTGCCGAGGCCGCGGCGGCGGTCGACGAGGAGCTCGACGCATTCCTGCACCTGTGGACCCTGAACCGCGGGGTGCTGCTGGCCCCGTTCCACAACATGAGCCTGTTCAGCCCGTTCCACACCACCGAGGACGTGGACACCCACACCCGGGTGTTCGGCGAGGCGGTGCGGGCGCTGCTGGGGTGAGGGCCGCTACCCTCGCGGCGAGGCCCACCGCGGGTCCGTGACGACGATCGGGGGCGCCCATGGGCCTGTTCAGGAGCGACGAGGAGAAGGCCAGGGCGGCCGAGGAGCGGGCCGAGGCGGAGCGCACGGCCGCCGCGCAGCAGGCCGAGGCCGACCGGGTCGCCGCCGAGGCGGCGCACGCGGCCACCCCGGTGGGTCAGGCCGAGGCAGCGATGCGTCGCGGGGACCGGTTCTGCGAGGTCCAGGTGTCGGTGGGGCGCCAGGAGCGCGAGGCGATGTGGGGCGAGCGGACCTACGCCGCCGACGACCGGGTGGACAGCTCGGCGCAGGTGCTCGGCGAGATCGAGGAGCTCGGATGGCGTCTGGAGCACGTCGGCTACGTGTTCCGGGTGACCGGTGAGTCGAGCTCGGAGAAGGCGTTCATGACCGGCCAGCAGACCGCGGTCAGCGGCGACACCGTCGGCATCTACCTGTTCCGCAACCCCACGGTCGGCGGGGCTGGGGCCCCTGCCTGATCCGGGCCTCAGGCCAGGAACGTGAAGAGCGGCGAGCCGGGCGGGATGCGTTCGATGGTCAACCGGCTGGACTCCATCCGCTCCAGCAGCGGCCCCAGCAGGCTGGCGGAGTCGATCTCGATGCCGACCAGCGCCGGCCCGGTCTCCCGGTTGTTCTTCTTCACGTACTCGAAGTGGACGATGTCCTCACCGTCGGCCAGGACGTCCTCCAGGAAGTGCCGCAGCGCGCCGGGCTCCTGGGGGAAGGTCACCAGGAAGTAGTGCCGCAGACCCTCGTGCAGCGCTGACCGCTCCACGATCTCGGCGTACCGGCTGACGTCGTTGTTGCCGCCGGAGACGATGCAGACCACCGCGCCGCTGCCCCGCTCGCCGGGCCGGGAGGCCGCTGCCCAGGTGGAGGCCAACGCACCGGCGGGCTCGGTGATGATCCCGTCGACCTGGTACAGCTCGAGCATCTCGGTGCAGACCGCACCCTCCTCGACGCGGGCCACCTCGGGCACCAGCCGCTGGATCACCTCGAAGGTGGTCGACCCGGCCAGTCCGACGGCCGCACCGTCGACGAACGTGTCCACCTCCGTCAGACGGACCGGTGCCCCGGCCGCCAGGGCCGCGCTCATGCTGGCAGCGCCGGCGGGTTCGACGCCGACGACGCGCACGTCGGGGTGCTGCTCGGCCAGCCACAGCGCCATCCCGCTGATCAGCCCGCCGCCACCGACCGGCACCACGACGGTCCCGACGTCGATCCCGGCCTCGGCGGCCTGGGCCATCACCTCGATCGCGACGGTGCCCTGCCCGACGATGGTGGCCGGGTCGTCGAAGGGGTGCACGAACACGGCTCCGGTCGCCTCGGCGTCGGCCCGCGCCGCCGCACCGGCCTCGTCGTAGGTGGAGCCGACCACCACGAGCTCGACGTGCTCGCCGCCGAGGCTGGCGATCCGCTGCCGCTTCTGCCGCGGCGTGTTGCCGGGGACGTAGACGCGGGCGTGGATGCCGAGCCGGGCGCACGACCACGCAACGCCCTGGCCGTGGTTGCCGGCCGAGGCGCAGACCACGCCGCGTTCACGTTCGGTATCGGTCAGCCGGCTGATCGCGTGGAAGGCGCCGCGGACCTTGTAGGAGCGGGCGATCTGCCGGTTCTCCCGCTTGAGGTGCACCTCGACGCCGAGCAGCTCCGACAACCGGGGGCTGTGCTCCAACGGTGTCCGCAGCACGACCGGGCCCAGCACCTCGGCGGCGGCCTCCACGGCCGCGGCACTCAACTCGACGCTCACCGCGCCAGCCTACGGCGCTGCGGCGGCCGGCCGGCGGGTGCGCCCGGCGACCGGGCTCAGCGCTCCCGCAGGCGGCGGTTGGTCGCGGACGTCGCGACGGCGGTCCAGGGGTCCTCGGGCCACGGGTGCTTGGGGTAGCGACCCCGCATCTCGGCGCGCACCTGACGGTAGGGGCCGGACCAGAACGAGGCGAGGTCGGCGGTGACTGCCAGCGGACGCCCGGCCGGCGAGAGCAGGTGGAAGAGCACCGGCACCCCCGCCACCCTCGGGCTCTCGGCCAGGCCGAAGCACTCCTGGAGCTTCACCTCCACCACCGGGGGCCCGTCCTGCTCCGGGTCGGGGTAGCGCACCGCAGCGGTGCGCCCCGAGGGCACCGGCAGCCGGTCCGGGGCGAGCCGGTCCATCTGGGCGGCCTCGGGCCACGGCAGCAACCGGCGCAGCGGCTCGACCAGGTCGATGCGCTCCACCGGGGTCCCGGCGGCCAGCCGCCCCAGCTCGGGCAGGAGCCACTCCTCGACCCGCTCCAGCAGGGCTCCGTCGTCGACCGCCGGCCACGGGTGGCCCACGTGGTGGTGCAGGAACGCCAACCGGCGGCGCAGCGCGTCGGCGGTGTCGCTGAACTGGAGCAGGCCCAGCCCTTCGCGTCGCAGCCCGCGGGCCACCGCCTCGCTGCCGTGCGCCGGGTCGAGCCGCACGGGCGTGGAGCGCAGTTCCACCGCGCCCAGGGCCAGCACCCGGCGGCCGCGGATCCGTCCGCCCTCCCAGTGCGCGACGTCCACCTCGGTCAACAACCCGCCGGCCAGCTCGCGGGCCTGCTCGGCGCTCAGCGGCGCCGCGTCCCGGATCACCGCGCCGGTCCCAGCGGCATCACGGCCGGCGGCACGCCCCAGGTCGGCGACCGCCAGCCACTCCTCACCGTGCAGGGCACTGTCCCGGGGCAGCCCGGCACGGGTGCCGTGGGCGAGCAGGTACTGGTCCTCGTCGACCCGGTGGGCGATCCGTTCCGGCCAGGCCGTGGCCACCACCTCGCCGACCGTGGCCGCGGGACCGTCCGGGGTGTGCCGGGCGAGCCGTCGGGTCTCCTCCCGCCAGCGCCGCGCCCCCGGGTGGTCGCCCCGGCGCAGCGCGGCGAGCAGCCCGGGCAGGTCCGCACCGGCCGGACGGTGGTCCCCGGTCGCCGCCGCGACCACCTCGGCCGATCCCGGCGCCCGGAGCAGGGCGGCAC
>JAEWXC010000059.1 GCA_023396115.1 Actinomycetes bacterium
AGCCAGAGGAGTGGACAGTTGTTGATTCCTTAACAATTGGTAAATACATGGCCTATGATTTGGGAGGGAATTGGAATACATTAGCTTTTCGTCATTGGGCATTACAGAATTTTGATGAAGAAAAGGCTAAAGAATTATTTATTAAATATCCAGAAAACGCTTCGTCTATTATCGAGGCCAATATCCAAAATCCTGTAGCAGTGGCTGGGCAATTCAGTGCGGAAATGCTACCAAACGAATTTAATGGAAGTAATAACTGGGTAGTTTCTGGGGATAAAACGAAATCAGGAATGCCTATTTTAGCAGATGACCCACACTTAGGGTTAAGCACCCCTTCCATATGGTATCAAATGCATCTACAATCCCCACAACAAAACGTTAGTGGCGTTATCTTTGCAGGGATTCCAGGTATTATTTTAGGTCATAATGACGAAATTGCTTGGGGTGTGACTAATGTGGGTCCAGATGTACAGGATTTATATATTGAAATACCAAATCCAGATAATCCAACACAATTTCGCTACGATGGAAAGTGGGAGCAAGCAGAGGTACGCGATGAGTCGATTAAGGTAAAAGATGGAGAAACTGTAGATTTTGAGGTCATTGTTACACGTCATGGCCCTATAATGACAGATTTAGCTTTCAAAGATACAGAGCCAACTGCACAATTTTCGATGCAGTGGACGGCACTACAACCGACAGCTGAACTTAGGGCAGTGCTTGGTTTTAATAAGGCGAAAACTTGGGATGATTTCGAAAAAGCATTAGAAGATTTTAAAGCGCCAGCTCAAAATTTTGTTTTTGCATCACAGGACGGTACGATTGCCTATAAAGCTAATGGTCAAATACCTATTCGTAAGCAAGGTGAAGGTCAATTACCAGTTCCAGGCGATTCGAGTGATTATGGCTGGGAAGGCTTTATCCCCTGGGATGAATTACCGACTCTAGTAAATCCGAAAGAAGGTTTTATTGCAACAGCAAATAACCAAGTAATAGGGGAGGACTACCCTTATCATATAACTGATTTCTGGGCGCAACCTTATCGTTTCGAGAGAATTAAAGAAGTGTTAGAGGCAAATGATGCTATTACAGTAGAAGATATGATGGCTTTGCAAATGGATCAGCATAATCTCTATGCCAGAGAATTTTTGCCTGATTTATTAACATCGCTAAAAGAGAAAGATCAGGGTGGGAAGTACGACGAGATTATTGCCATGCTAGAGAATTGGGATATGGTGGACGCAAAGGAATCAGGTGCACCACTTGTATTCCATACTTTAATGATTAAGTTACAGGAAGTTTTGTTTAAAGATCAAATGCCTGAAGATATGTATGGCATCATGTATGGTAAGTTTAATATTACAGACCAGCTTTTACGTACAGCCTATGCAGGAGAGAAAAGTATTTGGATTGAGGAGCAGGGTGGTATTGATGAAACAGTATACAAGGCATTTAAACTAACAATTGCACAATTAGAAGATCAATTCGGCAAGAATGCTTCTAAATGGCAATGGGGTGATTACCATCAACTTACTTTTGATCATACATTAGGAAGTGCATCACCTATTCTTGCAGCCTATTTTAATGCTAAAAGGGTTCCTATTGGTGGATCGAAAGTTACCGTACAAGCAGCAGATAATGATTTAGCTGGTAATGTAGATCACGGCGCATCTTGGCGTTTTGTGGTGGATGTAGGTGATTTAAGCTCAGCCTATCATATTGTTGGTCCTGGTCAAAGTGGGCATGTAAAATCTGATTGGTATCAAGATCAGGTACTTGATTGGGCTAATGGTAAATACCATCAAACATTTATCAAACAGGAAGAGATAAGAGGGAAAACATTACAATTAAAAGCGAAGTAATAAAAAAGTTAGCGTACATAATAAAGTACGCTAACTTTTTTATTTAAGGATATACATCCTAACATTCAAATATTCATTTGAATAAGATGGAATAATATGCTACATTGAATACAATCAAACGAATATTTGAATGAGGTGAAAAAATGCCAAAGGAAATATGTGAGGTGACGCATGTACATGAAGAAGCGGTCACAAAGGTGCAACAACAAATGCCCGATTTATCAGGTGTAGCCAAATTTTTAAAAGCGTTATCTGATGAAACTAGACTTAAAATTGCCTATGCTTTAACGGTGGAGGATGAACTATGTGTTTGTGATGTAGCAACTATTATTGGTTCTTCAGTTGCCACAGCATCACATCATTTACGATATTTGAAAGATAATAATTTAGCGAGATCACACCGTAAAGGTAAGCAAATGTATTACTCTTTAGCGGATGAGCATGTATACCAAATTGTAACAATTGCCTACGAACATGCGAAAGAGGGGATTGCGAATGGCAGCAACGCCAATTAAACAAGAATACAGGCTACAAAATTTATCCTGCGCTAGTTGTGCCGCAAAGTTTGAAAAAAACGTAAAGGCTATTCCAGAAGTACAGGATGCACAAGTAAATTTTGGTGCTTCTAAAATTACAGTAATCGGCGCTATTAGTGTAGACCAAATTGAAGAAGCTGGTGCTTTTGATGGCATTAAAGTTACACAATCGGCAGCAAAAGCACTTGAAAATACTACACCCTTTTATCGTAAAAAGGAAAACGTTTTAGCAGGAATATCATTGCTTTTTGTCATTCTAGGTTATCTGTTTGTGGGTAGGAATGGGGAATCAAACCCACTCCCGATTGCCATGTTCATTATAGCTATCCTTGTGGGTGGAGGGGGTATTTTTAAAATAGGCTTCCGCAATTTAGTTCGCTTTGAATTTGATATGAAGACGCTTATGACAATCGCCATCATCGGAGCTGCTATTATCGGTGAGTGGGAAGAAGCAGCAGTTGTCGTATTCTTATTTGCTGTAAGTGAGGCACTTGAAGCGTATTCAATGGATAAAGCACGTCAATCTATTCGTCAATTAATGGATATTGCTCCGCCCACAGCGATTATTAAAAGAGCCCACGGTGAACACTTCCATGAGCTTGAGTTACCTACTGAAGACATAGAAATAGGAGATATATTGATTGTAAAGCCTGGCCAAAAGATTGCGATGGATGGCATTGTCATTAGTGGATTGTCTGCAGTCAACCAGGCGGCTATTACAGGTGAATCGATTCCCGTAAATAAAACAATAAATGATGAAGTATTTGCTGGGACGTTAAATGAAGAGGGGGCCCTTGAAGTACGTGTGACTAAGCGAGTAGAAGATACTACTATCGCTAAAATAATTCATCTTGTGGAAGAAGCACAAGCAGAAAAGGCACCTTCTCAGCAATTTGTAGATCGCTTTGCAAAGTATTATACACCAGCGATTATGATTATTGCTTTTTTAGTAGCTGTGATTCCACCTTTATTAGTAGGTGATTGGCAGCATTGGATTTACCAAGGTCTAGCTGTTTTAGTGGTAGGATGTCCTTGTGCGCTGGTCGTCTCTACTCCCGTTGCCATTGTTACAGCCATTGGTAATGCAGCAAGGCAAGGTGTACTGATTAAAGGTGGTGTTCATTTAGAGCAACTAGGACATATTGAAGCTGTTGCCTTTGATAAAACAGGTACATTAACGAAAGGGCAGCCTGCAGTAACAGATATTGTAACGACTGAAAATTGGTCAGAAGACTATGTGCTACAACTAGTAGCAGCGGTAGAAAAACAGTCACAGCACC
>JAEWXC010000074.1 GCA_023396115.1 Actinomycetes bacterium
GGGGGGGGGGGGGGGGGGGTGGCCGCGCCCCCCCCCCCGGACCGGATCAGGGGGTGGAGCTCAGTACATCCCGGGCTCGACCTTGTGGCCGAACTCGATGTCGCCGTACATCTTGAGCGCGCGCTCGGGGTCGTTGGCGGCGTGCACCCGACCGGCGTGGGCGTCACGCCAGGCGCGCTGCAGGTAGGTGCCCTCGGCCAGGGCACGACCGCCGGAGGCCTCGAACAGGGTGTCGATGGCCTCGATGGCGCGGGCGGTGCCCAGCACCTGGTCGCGGCGGACCTTGAGGCGCAGGTTCAGCGGGATCTTCTCGCCCTGGGCGACCAGCGCCTGCTCCTCGCGGATGTTGTTCATCAGCAGCGCCCAGGCGGCGTCGATGTCGGAGCCGGCACGGGCGATCCGAACCGCGGCGAACGGGTCCGAGGAGGCCTTCTCGCCGGCGTAGGCGGCACGCACGCGCTTCTGCTGCATCTCCACGTGCTCGGTGTAGGCACCGCGCGCCATGCCGACGATCGGCGTGGTGATGGTGGTGGTGAACAGCGAGTGGAACGGCAGCTTGTAGAGGTCGGAGGTGTTGACCGCCTGGCCGGGGCCGAAGCAGCGACCGGTGTCACCCATCGAGAGGGCGAACTCCTCGGCGATGAAGGTCTCCTCCACCACGATGTCGTTGGAGCCGGTGCCGCGCAGGCCGACCACGTTCCACACGTCGATGATCTCGTACTTGTCGCGCGGGACCATGAAGGTCTTGAAGTCGACGACCTGACCCTCGGCGTTGAAGACGAGCCCGCCCAGCAGCACCCAGCTGGCGTGCGCCGAACCGGAGGAGAAGCTCCACTTGCCGCTCAGCAGGTAGCCGCCCTCGGTCTGGGTGGCCTTGCCGGTGGGCGCGTAGGAGGAGGACAGGCGCACGTTGTGGTCCGAGCCCCACACGGCGGCCTGGGCCTTGTCGTCGAAGAGGGCGACCTGCCAGGGGTGCACACCGAGCACCGAGGAGATCCACCCGTGCGAGGCGTCGGCCTCGGCGATGTCACGGACCGCGGTGTAGAAGTCGACCGGGTCGGCCTCGAAGCCGCCGTACCGCTTGGGCTGCAGGAGCCGGAAGAAGCCGGTCTCCTCGAGCTCCTTCACCGACTGCTCGGGGACCTGGCGGAGCCGCTCGGCCTCCTCGGCACGCTGCCGGAAGGACGGTAGGAGGTCACGCACACCGTCGAGCACTGCCTGGGTCGTCATCGGCCACTCCATCTCACGCAGCCCAGCCTCGTGCCGGGCGATTGGGTCAATATTAGAACACGTTCTAGTTTTGCGTCCAGTCCGGTCCTGGTGACCCCGGACACGGCCCGCGAATCCCCCGCCGGACGCCCTCCCGGACGCCGTCCCGGGCGGCCCGGCGGACCCACTCCCGGAAACGGAACCGGCACCGGTTCGGGAGTGTAGAACCTGTTACAGTTCCGTGCCATGAGCACCTCTGTTTCCGCGAACCTGCCCGCGCGCGCGGACGTCGTCGTCATCGGCGCCGGTGGCGCCGGGATGTCGGCCGCCCTCGCCGCCAAGAAGCAGGGCCTCGACGTGGTCCTGCTCGAGAAGAGCGAGTACTTCGGCGGCTCCACCGCCCGCTCCGGCGGTGGCGTGTGGATCCCCGGCAACTACGCCCTCAAGGCGGCCGGCCAGGTCTCCGCGGACGACGCCGCGGAGTCGAAGAAGTACCTCGACTCGATCGTCGGCGACACCGTGCCGAAGGTCCGCCGCGACACCTACTTGGACCGCGGTCCGGAGGTCATGGACTTCATCCGGGACAACACCCCGGTCCGGTTCAAGTGGGTCCCGCAGTACTCCGACTACCTGCCCGAGCAGCCCGGTGGTCGCGCCGCCGGCCGCTCCTGCGAGCCAGTGCCGCTGGACGCCCGCTTCCTGGGTGACGAGCTGGACCGCCTGCACCCCGCCTACACCAAGGCGCCGGCCAACATGATCGTCACCCAGGCCGACTTCCGGAAGATGAGCCTGGGCCTGCGCAACTGGCGGGTGCCGTTCGTCGGCCTGCGGATCGCGCTGTCGAAGATGATCACCACCCTGCTCGGCAAGAAGATGTACGCGATGGGCAACGCCATCGCCATCGGCCTGCGCAAGGGCCTCGTCGACGCCGGCGTGCCGGTGGTCTACGGCGCCGACCTGGTCGACCTGGTCGTCGAGGGCGGCCGCGTGGTCGGTGTGGTCGTGGAGAAGGACGGCGAGCAGCACACCGTCCAGGCCGTTCGCGGCGTGATCCTGGGCTCGGGTGGTTTCGAGCACAACCAGGAGATGCGCGAGAAGCTGCTGCCCGCGCCGACCAGCTCGGAGTGGTCGACCGGCTCGGCGAACAACACCGGCGCCGGTCTGGAGGCCGGTGTGAAGGCCGGTGCCGCCACCGACCTGCTCGACGACGCCTGGTGGGGCCCCACCATCCCGCTGCCCGGCCGCGCCTGGTTCTGCCTGGCCGAGCGCAACCTGCCCGGGTCGATCATCGTGAACTCCGCCGGGGAGCGGTACATGAACGAGGCGCTCCCCTACGTCGAGGCGACCCACGCCATGTACGAGGCGCACTCGGAGGAAGCCAGCACCGTGCCCTCGTGGATGGTGATGGACCAGACCTACCGCAACCGCTACATCTTCGCCGGGCTCTCCCCCAAGCAGCCCTTCCCAGGCCGCTGGTACAAGGGCGGTGTGGTGAAGAAGGCCGCCACCCTGGCCGAGCTCGCTGCCGAGATCGACGTCCCGGCCGAGGCCCTGAGCGCCACCGTCGCGAAGTTCAACGGCTACGCCGCCACCGGCGTCGACGCCGACTTCGGCCGCGGTGAGAGCGCCTACGACAAGTACTACTCCGACCCGACGGTCAAGCCGAACCCGTCGCTGCACGCGATCGAGAACGGCCCGTTCTACGCGGTCAAGATCGTCCCCGGCGACCTGGGCACCAAGGGCGGCATCGTCACCGACGAGCGGGCCCGGGCGCTGCGCCCCGACGGCACGGTCATCGAGGGCCTCTACGCGGCCGGCAACGTCTCCTCGGCCGTGATGGGCAACACCTACGCCGGTCCCGGCGCCACGATCGGCCCCGCGCTGGTCTTCGGCTACCTGGCCGCGCAGGACATCGCCCGCTCGGGCGGCGCCACCACCTGAGCGCCGGCCCGACGGCCCGCCGGGCGGGACGGCCGACCACACGCACCGCACTGCACGAGAAACTTGCTCCGGCGTCCGCCACCGCGGGCGCCGGAGGCACGAAAGGACCCGCCATGCCCATCAACCCCGACATCGCGATCGGTGCCGACCTCGGCACCACCGAGTTCAGCTGGGCCAGCAGCGACGTGCTGCTCTACCACCTGGCCATCGGTGCGGGGTCGCGCCCCGGCGACAACCTCGACCCCACCGCGCTGCGCTACACCAACGGGGTGGACCCGCAGGTGCTGCCCAGCTTCGGCATCGTCGCGCCCTCGTTCCACGAGACCGAGGCGCCCTCGGTGGCGATGCCCGGTGTCGAGATCGACCTGGCCCAGGTGGTGCACGGCTCGCAGTCGATCACCGTCCACGGCCCGATCCCGACCTCCGGCACCGCGAGCATCAACACCAAGCTCGTCGACATCTGGGACAAGGGCAAGGCCGCGGTGATCTGGCAGGAGTCCGAGGTCACCTCGGCCGACGGCACCCCGCTGTGGACCTCCCGCTCCTCGATCTTCGTCAAGGGTGAGGGCGGCTTCTCCGGCAACCGCGGCCAGGCCACCGCCGTGGAGATCCCCGACCGCGCCCCGGACGCCGAGGTCTCCTACACCGTCACCCCGCAGCAGGCCCTGCTGTACCGCCTGTGCGGTGACCGCAACCCGCTGCACTCGGACCCCGAGTTCGCCGCCGGTGCGGGCTTCCCGGCGCCGATCCTGCACGGTCTCTGCTCGTGGGGCATCGTGCTGCGCGAGGTCACCGACGCACTGCTCGCCGGTGACGCCTCGCAGGTGGGCGGGTTCACCGCCCGCTTCGCCGGGGTCGTCTTCCCGGGCGAGACCATCGCGGTCAAGGCCTGGGACAACGGCACCGAGATCGTCATCGCCGCCACCATCGCCAGCGACGTCGAGGCCCGCAACGGCGCTCCAGTCCTGGCCGACTGCGTGCTCACCAAGGCCTGAGCCACGGGCCGCACGGCCCTCGGACACCGCACACGGGCGTCTCCCCCACCGGGGAGGCGCCCGTGTGCCGTCCCGGAAACCTCAGGCGACGACGTCGTCGAAGAGCCCCACCGGGTCGCCCCACCCCAGGGAGTCGTCCCCGGTGGCGGCGGCCAGGGCCCGGAGCGTCATGGTGCGGCGCAGTGCCCCGAACGTGATGACGTGCAGCACCGCACCCCCGAACGTGGTGCTGCGGGGTGGGGTGTGCTCGGCCATCACGAAGGTGTCGGCCAGCCGGCCCGCGGCGAGCACGTCCTCCACGAACTCCACCAGGGCCGGGCCGGCGACCCGGTGCCGCGCCTGCAGCGCCTCGGGGGTGCTGTCCCCGGCCGGCCGGGGGCGACCCTGCACGGCGTAGGCGTACCGCTCCTCCTGGGTGACCAGTCCGTCGGCGAGACGGCGCAGGGTCACCGGTCCCCCGTCGCACCACTCGATGTCCATGGCCAGGGTCCGGTCGAGCTCGGCGGCGTCCACCCCGGACAACCGGTCCAGGATCTCGCCGACCACCTCCACGTGGAACCTCATCAGCGTGTCCAGCGCATCCATCTCGTGCACCTCTCCTCGGTGGCGGATCCGCAGGCCCACCGGTGGGTGGAAGTGGATCCCGTTCGGGGCCACCAGTTCGCAGGACGCCAGGGAGCCGATCCGCTGCCGCCAGGCGCCGAGGCTCGCGCCGAACGCGTCGGCGAACGCGCGGGAGAAGCCCTCGCGCGAGCCGTACCCGGCCTCGGTCGCCACGTCCACCACGGCGGCCTCGGAGCGCAGCAGCGCGTACGCGGCCCGCTCCAGCAGGACCCGGCGGCGCAGCGCCGCGGCCGACTCGCCCAGGTCGCGGCCGACGAGCCGGTCGGCGTGACGACGCGACAGGAACAGTCGCTGGGCCACGGCGTCTGCGGTCGCGTCCGGGTCTGCCAGGCACTCCTCGAGAGCGCCGAGGTAGTGACCCAGGGGGTCCGCGACGACTCGGGTGGTGTCCATGGGATCCAGCATCCTCCTGCCGGCGGCCGCCGGTGAGACGGAATCCGTCGTCACCGCAGCGTCGGCCCGGACACACCGCTGGCGCCCGGAGGAACGACGCACGGGCCGCCCCACCCGGAGGAGGGACGGCCCGTGCGTGGGTCCTGCGGAGGTCAGGCCTTCTTGATGGCCTTCTTCAGCAGCTTGCCGTTCTTGGCGGCGTCGGCCTTGCCGTCGACGGTGAGGTTCACGATGACGACCTTGTTCTTCTTGATCGCGACCATGCTGCCGAGGGTGAAGCCCTCGACGTCGATCTTGTAGCCAGCGCTGCCCTTGCCGGCCTTCGGGGTCTTCAGCTTCGACACGGTGACCGTGCCGAACTCGCTCTTCATGGTGCCGCACTTGGCGCCCACCTTGTAGCCCTTGAGCACCTTCTTGGCGGTGGCGGCGTTCTTGGTCTCCCAGACGGCGATGTCCCCGGTGGTGGCGCCGGTCATCGGGTTCGGCATGTAGGAGCCGCTCAGCCCGCTCTTGAGCTTGAAGGTCGACGACTTCTTGCAGGACTTGATGGCGTACCCCTGCTTCACCTTGGTCTTCTTCACGTCGACCTTGGCGACGCCCAGGACCTTGGCGACCTGCGCGGCGCTCACGAGGTCCTTGGCCTTGACCTTGGCGTCCGCGCCGGGCAGCGCCGCCTGAGCCGGGGCGACGAGCGAGACCGCGAGGGCGGGGACGGCGAGCAGGGCGAGCATGCGCTTCACAGGAGTTCCTCCGTGTCGTGGGGACCGGCCGTGGTCGGCCGCGTCAGCAGGGCCCGGTTCCTCGGCCCCCGCCGCAGGCATCCTCCCCCATCCGGCGCGCGGCAAACGACCCGGTCCCCGCGTCGGGACTGTGGCGCGCACCACTGCCCCGCCCGGGCCGGTTCACGACGTGGGTTCCCCGGGACGCACGCTGCCACCGGCGCCCTGGAGGGCCACCGGTGGCAGCGTCGCAAGTCGCTCCTCGTCGCGGGTCAGCGGGACAGGATCACGCCCGAGGTGGGGACACCGGTGCCGGCGGTGACCAGCACGTGCTCGCGGTCCCAGGTGGCCGAGGTGCCCTCGACGCCGATGACCTGGTTGACCGAGGTGCCGCGGATCTGGCGCACGCCCTCCAGGAAGCCGTTCATGCCGTGGATGTAGGCCTCGCCGAGCTGACCACCGTGGGTGTTCACCGGCAGTCGCCCGCCGATCTCGATGCCACCGTCGGCGACGAAGTCCTTCGCCTCGCCGCGGCCGCAGAAGCCGAGCTCCTCGAGCTGCATCAGCACGTACGGGGTGAAGTGGTCGTAGAGCACCGCCGTGGCGATGTCCTCGGGCCCCAGGCCGCTCTGCCGGTACAGCTCCCGGCCGACCACACCCATCTCGGGGGTGCCGATGTCGTCGCGGTAGTAGGAGGTCATCACGAACTGGTCGCCGGCGAAGCCCTGGGCGGCCGCGGAGATCCAGGCCGGGGTCGAGGGCAGGTCGGCGGCCCGCTCGGCGGAGACGATGACCATCGCCACGCCGCCGTCGGACTCCTGACAGCAGTCGAGCAGGTGCAGCGGCTCGGCGATCATCTTCGAGGCCTGGTGGTCGGCCAGCGTGATCGGCTTGCCGTGGAAGAACGCGGCGGGGTTGTTCGCCGCGTGCCGCCGGTCGGCCACGGCCACCCGGCCGAAGTCCTCCGAGGTGGCGCCGTAGGTGTGCATGTAGCGCCGGGCCTGCATGGCGACCGTCGCGGCCGGCGTGGTCAGCCCGTGCGGGTAGGACCAGGCGTTGTCGAGCCCGTTGGTGTTGACCTGCGCGTTGGCCCAGGTCTGGGTCTGGCCGAAGCGCTGCCCGGACCGCTCGTTGAAGCCGCGGTAGACCAGCACCACGTCGGCCACCCCGGTTGCGACGGCCATCGCGGCCTGCTGGATGGTGCCCCCACCGGCGCCACCGCCGTAGTCGATGCGGCTGAAGAACCGGACGTCGCCGGCGCCCAGCTCGCGGGCGATGGCGATCTCCGAGGAGGTGTCCATCTTGAACGTGACCAGGCCGTCGACGTCGGCCGGCTCCAGCCCGGCGTCGGCCAGCGCGGCCAGGGATGCCTCGACGGAGAGCTGGAGCTCGGAGCGACCCGACTCCTTGGAGAACTCCGTGGCGCCGATCCCGACGATCGCTGCCTTGCGGGACAGGGTGCTCATGCCTTCACCTTCACGGTCGCGGTGACGTGGGCGCCCAGCGAGACGGTGCCCACCACCTTCACCTCGTGGATGCCGTCGGCCTCACCGACCACCTCGCCGGTGAACACCATGGTGTCGCCGGGGTAGGCCGGGGCGCCCAGGCGCACCGCCATCGAGCAGACGAACACGTCGCCGAGCTGCTCGTTGACGTAGCGCTGCACCAGGCCCTGGCTGGTGAGGATGTTGAGGAAGATGTCCTTCGACCCGGCACCGGTGGCGGCGTCGCGGTCGTGGTGGACGTTCTGGAAGTCCCGGGTCGCGAGCGCGGTGGTGACCACCAGTCGCGTGGTGACGTCGATCGACCACTCGGGCAGCACGCTGCCGACGGCCAGTGCGGTGGTGCCCATCAGATCTTCCTCCACATCGGCAGGGTCAGCTCGTCGTCGATCTTCTTCCACGCCACCTGGACGCGGTCGCCGATCTCGACGGTGCCGCCGCCGGCCACGTCGACGGTGGCGAGCATCCGGACGCCCTCGTCGAGGTCGACCAGCGCGGTGTGGATCGGCATCTCGAAGCCGGGGATCGGCGGGTGGTGGTGCATCACGTGGCTGAAGACGGTGCCCTCACCCGCGCTGACCACGTGGCCCCGGTCGAAGGCGTGGCACTCGGGGCACGACGGTCCGGGCGGGTGCCGCAGCGCACCGCAGGCGTTGCACTGCTGGATCCGCAGCTCACCCAGGGCGGTGCCCTCGAAGAAGAACTCGGTGTCGCGGTTCTTGGTGGGCCGCAGCACGAACTTGGTCGGCTTCGTGCGGGGCTTCGGGATGAACTTCAGCACCCGGAACAGCATCGTGGCGACCAGCTCGGGGGCGTCCTCGGGGCCGACGAACCACTCGGTCAGCGCCGTGACGAAGTAGCCCTCGCCCATGCCGGTGGCCTTGGGGCCGACGACCGACTCCAGGCGCATCTCCAGCCGCGGGGTCTCCCCCACCTCGAGGCGCCGGGTGTAGGTCTGCTCGACGTTGGTGCCCAGCACGCCGCGGAAGCCGCGCTCGGTGAGCCAGTCCATCATCGCGTGCAGCGGGTCGTCGGGGTCCTTGGCCGCGCCCAGCGCGTACATGGTCCAGACCTGGGCCATCGACTCCGGCGCCTGGCCGGCGCTCCAGCGCGGGTCCTCGACGCCCATCGCGTCGGTCCAGGCGTTGATGGTGGCCTGGTTGACCCCGTCGCGACTGGTGCGGGTCGAGCAGACGCCGCGGGCGATGAGCTCGTCGGCCTTCGCCCGGACCTGCGCGTCCAGCTCGGGGGTGATCGCTGACTCCACGGTCTTCTCCCTGCTCGTCGGGGCGCTCATCGGGGCACCTTGGGCAGGCCGAGGCCGAACTGGGCGATCAGCTCGCGCTGCACCTCGTTCACGCCGCCACCGAAGGTGAGGGTGAGGTTCCGCTTGGCGGTGCGGTCCAGGTACTCGGCCAGCCACGCGGTGTCGGGCTCGGTCAGGTCGCCGTAGGTGGTGACCACGCCGAGCAGGCCCAGGCCCAGGGACTGCACCTCGTGGGAGGCGAAGACCTTGGAGGCGCTCGAGGCGGCGACGGCCTTGAGGCCGGTCTCCTTGCCCAGCGCGACGTGCCAGTTGAGCAGCTCGTTGACCCGGTAGGCCTCGGTGACCTCGGCCAGGGCGCGGTGCACGTCGGGCAGCTCCATCAGCGCGGTGCCGTGGGCGTCGGTGCGGTCCGCGGCCCAGTCGGCGACCAGGTCGCGCAGGCCCTCGAGCCGGCCGGCGGGTCCGAGCATGATCCGCTCGTGGTTGAGCTGGCTGGTGATCATCTTCCAGCCCTGGTTGACGCCGCCGACGACCATGTCGGCCGGCACCCGCACGTCGTTGTAGTACGTGGCGTTGACGTGGTGGCTGCCGTCGCAGGTGATGATCGGGGTCCAGCTGAAGCCGGGGTCCTTGGTGTCGACGATCATCACGGTGATGCCCTTGTGCTTGGGCGCGTCGGGGTCGGTGCGGACCGCGAGCCAGATGTAGTCGGCGGCGTGACCGCCGGTGGTCCACATCTTCTGGCCGTTGACGATCCAGTCGCCGGTGGCCGGGTCCTGGCGGGCGCTGGTACGCAGGCTGGCCAGGTCGGTGCCGGCGTCGGGCTCGGAGTAGCCGACGGCGAAGTGGACCGAGCCCTCCAGGATCCGGCCCAGGAACATGTCCTTCTGCTTGTCGGTGCCGAACTGCTGCAGGGTCGGGCCGACGGTCTGCAGCGTCACCGAGGGCAGGTGGACGTCGGCGTAGGAGGCCTCGTTGGCGAAGATCTGCTGCTCCACCACGCCCAGGTTCCGGCCGCCGAACTCGGTGGGCCAGCCGACGCCGAGCCACTTGTCGGTGCCCATCTGGGTGATGGCGCGGTGGTAGGCGGGGCCGTGCCGGTCGTGCAGCACCTCGTGCTTGTCCTCGGCGCTGTACAGGGTCGAGAAGTAGGCGCGGGCCTCGGCCTTGAAGTCGCGCTGGGCCGGCGTCAGCTCGCCGTTCTTGCCCTCGCCGTCCACGGGCGGGACCGCGGCCAGGGTCAGGGCCTCGCCGCCGAGCAGCTCGACCAGGGCCAGCGCCCTGGCGTAGTAGGTGGGCAGCGCGTAGGTCTCGTCGACGCCGAACCCGCCGTGCAGGTGGTGGCAGGTCTGGAGCGAGCGCGGGGCCCGCTTGGCGAAGGTGTGCGCGGCGATGACCAGGTCGTCGCCGGCGCCCTCGCCGGATGCGACGCGGCGCACCGCCTCCTCCGCGGCGAGGGTGACCATCTGGGCGTCGGTGTAGACGTCGGCGATCTGCATCGCCACCGCCTGGAACTCGGCCAGGGCGCGGCCGAACTGGCGGCGCTCCTTGATGTAGTCGGCGGTCAGGGCCAGGGCCCCGTTCAGCAGGGCGGCGCCCTCACGGACCGCACCGGCCACGACCAGCTCGCGCATCCGGGTGCCGGAGCCGGCGGCCAGGACGTGGGTGGGGGTGACGTCGGCGAACCGGACGGTGAACTGTGCCGAATCCGACGAGGAGTAGGTCCCGGTGGGTGAGACTCCGGCGGTTCCGTGGGCGACCAGGGCCACGACGGGCCCCTCGGGCGTGGCCGCGGTGACGGCCCAGAAGCCGCCCTCCTCGACCGCGTCGACGCGCACCTTGGTGCCGTTGAGGACGCCGTCGGCCAGGGTGGTGGCCGGGGTGGTGGGCAGGCCGGTACCGATCTCGGCGACGGCCGGGGCGATGAGCACCGAGCCCTCGACGATGCCGGGGACCAGGGCGGCCTGCTGCTCGTCGGTGCCGAACTCGGTCAGGGTCAGCAGACCGGCCACCAGGGTGCCGCGCACCGGCGTGGCCAGCGCACGGCGGCCCACCTCGTCGAGCACGACGCCCAGTTCGGCCAGACCGAACCCGCTGCCGTCATGCTCCTCGGGGGCGGCCAGGGCCAGCAGACCGGCCTCGGCGAACGTCGCCCACGAGCCGCGCGACTGCTCGGCTCCCTTGTCCAGCACGTCGACCACGACGGACCGGACGTCTTCGAGCACCTCTTCGGACACGCTTCCTCCTGACACAGACTGGAACCTGTTCTACTCTACCGTCCGTGCTGACCGAGATGCTGCAGTCTGCCCTCGACCTGCCCCGCCGGGCGGTCCAGGAACTGGTCTGGTTGCCGGACTTCACCCCGCCCGAGGGTCGCTGGATCGAGCTCCCACGCCGCGGACGCACCTGGTTGACCGACGTCCCGGGCCCCACCGAGGACGCCCCCGCGATCGTGCTGCTGCACGCCGTGGGCTGCACCGGGCTGCTGACCTGGTTCCCGGCGATCGAGGAACTCTCCCGCACCCACCGGGTGGTGATCTTCGACCAGCGCTGGCACGGACGCGGGATCGTCTCGGACCACTTCGCCGTGGCCGACTGCGCCGACGACGCCGCCACCGTGATCAGCGAGCTGGGCCTGGACCGTCCCCTGGTGGCCGGCTTCTCGATGGGCTCGGTCGTGGCCCAGCGGGTCTGGCGCCAGCACCCCGACGTGGTGGGCGGGCTGGTCCTGGCCGCCACCACCGACCACTTCCGCAACAACGTGCGCGAGCGCGTCTTCCACGCCGGGATGGAGTTCTCGATGGGTGCGCTGCGGGCCCTGGCCCGCGCCCGGACCCTGCAGCGGGGCGCGTTGCGCGCGGTGGAGAAGGTCATCGACACCACCGCCACCGACACCCACCACTTCGCCCTCGACGAGTGGCGCCAGACCTCCCCGTGGGCGATCGCCCAGGCGGTGGCCTCGCTGGGCCGGTTCCACTCCACCCACTGGCTGCCGATGGTCGACGTGCCCACCGCCGTGGTCGTGCCGCGCACCGACAAGGTGATCCCGCCGGAGCGTCAGCACCGCGTCGCCTCGCTGATCCCGGGGGCCACCGTGCACGTGGCCGACTGCGGTCACGCCGGTTGCACGATGCAGGCCCGCGAGTTCGTGCCGGTCTTCGCCGACGCGGTGCGCACCACCCAGGCCCGGGTCGACGACCGCCGCGGGGTGCTGGCCCGCCGCTCGCCGCGCCCGCGGGCCCGCTCCTGACCCGACGAACCTGACGCGGGTTCTCATCCGTTGGACCCGGTCCTGCCCGGCGGCTGGGGGCGCAGCTAGGGTGAACGGCGTGAGCTTTCTGCGCCGACAGGTCATCACCGCCGCCCTCACCGCCAACGCCTACCGGCCGCTGCCGGGCTTCGCGCCCGGGGCCTGGTCGTTCTTCCCGGGGTGGCTGACCGGGGAGCTGGCCCCGCACCTGATGGCGGTCACCGCCACCGACGCGCTGCTGCACGTGGGCAGCTCGAAGAAGGGCAAGAAGCTCGGGCTGGCGCTGGCCGCGGCCAACGTGGCCGCCCAGGCGCTGCTGGTCAAGCGCAGCGGCCTGGTCCAGGGCCAGGTCGAGGACGGCCTGACCGCGGGCCTCGGCGCGGACTACACCGACCGGATCGGCGGCATGCCCCCGGCCGAGGAGTTGGCCACCCCGTGGCGCCGGCTGGTCAACCCGTTCAACTTCCGCAACGACGCGGTGGTCGTGGAGCGCAACATCGCCTACGGCGACGCCGGCAAGCGCAACCTGCTCGACATCTACCGTCCCGCTGACCACGCCGACCTGCGTGACGCCCCGGTGCTGCTGCAGGTGCACGGCGGCGGCTGGACCATCGGCGAGAAGGAGCAGCAGGCGCTGCCGCTGATGCAGCGGATGGCAGCCAAGGGCTGGGTCTGCGTCTCGATCAACTACCGGCTCTCGCCGCGCCACGAGTTCCCCGCGCACATCATCGACGTGAAGAAGGCGATCGCGTGGGTCAAGGAGAACATCGCCTCCTACGGCGGTGACCCGAACTACGTGGTGATCACCGGCGGCTCGGCCGGCGGGCACCTGTCCTCGCTGGCCGCGGTCACCGCGAACGACCCCGCCTGGCAGCCCGGCTTCGAGGACGCCGACACCAGCCTGATCGCGGCCGTCCCGTTCTACGGCGTCTACGACATGGCCGGGTCGACCGGTCTGCGCAGCGCGGCCGCGATGCGGGACAAGTTCCTGGCTCCCCGGGTGTTCAAGAAGCGATGGAGCGAGGCCCCCGAGGAGTTCGAGGCCGCCTCCCCCATCCTGCGGGTCACCGAGGACGCCCCGGACTTCCTGGTGCTGCACGGGGCCAACGACACCCTGGTCGACGTGGGCCAGGCGCGGGCTTTCGTGGCGAAGCTGAAGGAGACCTCCAGCAAGTCGGTCACCTACGTCGAGCTCCCCGGCGCCCAGCACGCCTTCGACATCTTCCCCTCGGTGCGCTCCGAGCACGGCCTGCGCGGCGTCGACCGGTGGCTCTCGTGGCACCACGCCGGGTACCTGGCGGCGGCCGCCGAGGCCCTGCGTGCCGGGGAGCAGCCCGCCGGCGAGCAGCCCGCGCAGGAGCAGCCCGCCGAGGCCTGAGCCTCCCGGAGGCCGGGAGCTCCCCGGGTGCGACAGGTCACACGCGCCTAGGTTCACGGCATGGTGCTCCTCGTCGTCCAGCTCGTCCTGGCCCTGCTGACCCTGAACGCGCTGCGCCCACCGCGCAACGCCTACGTCGGCGCCGTCTCGAGCCCGTTCGGCATGGCCGTCTCGGAACTGGCGCCGTGGTTCACCGCCCTCACCGTCCTCGACGTGGTGGTGCACCTGCTGGTCCAGGGCCCGGACGGCTGGGGCGCCCCCGGCTGGGTCGGGGTGGGCGTGGCGGTGTTGAACGTGGCCGGACTCCTGCTGCTGGTGCGCCGCTCCGGGCGGGTCGCCGCGGCGACCCGGGAGGCACTCGCACCGCTCGGCATCACCGTCACGCCGCGGCAGGGGCGTCCGGGGTGGGTGGCACCGTTCGCGGCGCCGTCGTTGGACCTGCACACCACGAAGAACCTCGCCTACGGCGATGCCCCCCGGAAGCGGAACCTGCTCAACCTGCACCTGCCGGAGGCCGACGCCCCGGGCGGTGGTCCCCGCCCGGTGCTGCTGCAGATCCACGGCGGCACCTGGATGTACGGCAACAAGGACCAGCAGGGCAAGCCGCTGCTGGACGCGATGGTCCAGCGGGGCTGGATCGGGGTGTCGATCAACTACCGGCTCTCCCCCGTGGACCGCTGGCCCGCCCACATCCAGGACGTCAAGGCCGCGATCGCCTGGGTCAAGGAGCACATCGGCAGCCACGGCGGCGACCCGGACCACGTGGTGCTCACCGGCGGCTCGGCCGGTGGACACCTCAGTGCCCTGGCCGCGCTCACGCCCGGTGACCCGGCCTTCCAGCCCGGGTTCGAGGACGTCGACACCAGCGTGGCGGGCTGTGTCCCGCTCTACGGGGTCTACGACCTGGCCGCCCTCAGCGACCTGCCGACCGCGCCGGGGCTGATGGAGTTCGTCGGGAAGCGGATCTTCGACAAGGACCCGGTCGCCGACCACGCCGAGTTCGTGGCCGCCTCACCGTTGTCCCGGGTCACCGACACCGCGCCGGACTTCTTCGTGCTGCACGGTGAGCAGGACACGACCGCCGACATCGGCCACTCGGTGGCGCTGGTGGAGGCGCTGCGCGCGACCAGCCGGCGCAGCGTGGCCTGGTGCCCGGTCCCGTACGCCCAGCACATGTTCGACGTGTTCGGCTCGACCCGCAGCGACGCCGTGGTGGACGCCGTCGCGGCGTTCCTCACCCACACCCACGCCGAGCGCCGGGCCGGGTGAGACGGCACTGCTCCCCGCCCGCGCACGGGTGGGGAGCAGTGGCCGGGTGGTACGGGTGCCGGTCAGCGGGGCAGTCCCAGGATCCGCTCACCCGCGACGTTGCGCAGCACCTGGGTGGTGCCACCGGCGATCGAGAGGCAGCGGGTCAGCAGCGACTCGTGCAGCGCCTTCTCCACCTCGGGGCCGCCCAGCACGACCCGCTCCCCCAGGAGCTCGACGACGAGCTCGGAGGCGTCCTGGCGGTTCCGCACGCCGAGCAGCTTCGCGACGCTCGACTCGGCACCGGGCCCCTGCCCGTCCAGCGAGCGCAGCGTGGTCCGCACCCCGAGCAGGGCGCACACGGTGGCCAGGGCGACCGAGTCGCCGACCTTGGCGGCGGCACCGGGCAGCCGGGTGCTGTCGAGCAGCGCCACGGCCTGCTCGGTGGAGAGCCCCAGCTTCGACCCGGCCATGGCGACCCGCTCGTTGGCCAGGGTGGTGCGGGCCAGGCGCCAGCCGTTGTCGACCTCGCCGACGACCATCTGGTCCGGCACGAACACGTTGTCCAGGAAGACCTCGTTGAACAGCGCGTCGCCGGTCATCTCGCGCAGCGGCCGGATGTCCAGGCCCTCCGAGCGCATGTCGACCAGGAAGTAGGTGATGCCCTTGTGCTGCGGGGCGTCGGGGTTGGTGCGGGCCAGGCAGATGCCCCAGTGGGCGTCCTGGGCCAGGGAGGTCCACACCTTCTGCCCGGTCAGGCGCCAGCCGCTCTGCCCGTCGGGGCCGTTCTCGTCCCTCTCGGCGCGGGTGCGCAGCGATGCCAGGTCGGAGCCGGCGCCGGGCTCGGAGAAGAGCTGGCACCAGATCACGTCACCGGCCAGGCTCGGGCGGACGAACTGCTCCCGCTGGGCGTCGGTGCCGTGCTCGAGGATCGTGGGCACGGCCCAGCCGGCGATCTTGATGTCGGGGCGGGTGACGCCGGCCGCGGACAGCTCCTGGTCGATGACCAGCTGGGTGACGGCGTCGGCGCCGAGCCCGAACGGGGCCGGCCAGTGCGGGGTCAGGTAGCCGCTGTCCACGAGCGCAGCCCGCTGGTCGTCCGCGGCGACGATCCCGGCCACGGTCTCCCGCACGCCGGGGCGGACGGCCTCGTCGCGGCCGTCGAGGTCGACCTCGATCCGGCGACGCAGCCCGGTCGCGGCCCGCTCGGCCAGCGAGGCGCCGTAGCCGGACCCGACCAGGTTGCGCAGCAGCACCGCGCGGCGCAGGTAGAAGTGCGCCTCGTGCTCGAAGGTGAACCCGATCCCGCCGAGCACCTGGATGGCGGCCTGGGTGACCCGGACGGCGGCGTCGAAGGCGACGGTGCCGGCGACGTCGACCGCGAAGGCCCACTGCTCGGTGTCGGTGAACGCGACCGAGGCGGCGTCCCACGCGACGGCGGTGATCTGCTCGCAGTCCTCGAGCATCTCCGCGCACAGGTGCTTGATCGCCTGGAAGGAGCCGATCGGGCGGCCGAACTGCTCGCGCACCCCGGCGTAGTCGACCGCGGTGGCCAGCGCCCAGCGCGCCACCCCGGCCAGCTCGGCGGCGGCGAAGGTGACCGCGGCGCGGCGCACCGTGTCGGTGTCGAGCCCGGTCCGGACCGCGCCGGCTCCCCCGACGGCGTCCGCGAGCGGCGCGTCCACGGTGACGCTGCCGGTGCGGCGGGTCAGGTCGAGCGAGACGTGTCCGGTGACCTGGACGAACTCGGCGGGCACCAGGTGCCACGAGCCGTCCTGCGCCCCGAGCAGGAACAGGTCGGCGCCGGGGGCGTCCCAGACGACCTCGACGGTGCCGGTGAGCCGCTCGCCGACCGTGAGGCCGGGCGTGGGGGCCAGGGCGACCCGGGCGCCGTCGGCGATCCGGGCGGTCACCTCGCGGCCGGCCTCGTCGTGGGCCAGCAGGGCGCCGGCGACGGTGGTGGACAGCAGGTGTCCGGGCGCCATCGAGCGAGCGCAGGCCTCCAGGGCCACGGCGGCGTCCAGCACGGTGCCCCCGCCGCCGCCGACCGACTCGGGCAGCGCGATGGTGGCCAGCCCCATCTCGGCCAGCGACTCCCAGGCGGCGTCGAACGGCTCGTCGGCGCGGGTCTCGGCCTCGCGGACGGCGTCGAGGAAGTTCTCGCCCTCGGCCCACTTGGCCAGGGTGCTCGCGAGCTCGACGTGGTCGGAGGAGATTCCGATGGACAAGGCTGTCGCCCTTCGTGCGTGGGACAAGAACTGGAACAGGTTCCACATACTACTGTTCGGGCGTGCTGACCAGTGCCCTGTCTCCCGTTCACGCCCGTCCCGCCCCGCGTCCCGGTGCGGTGATGCCGGCCGACCTGCAGGCGCACGCCGACGCGGCCAAAGGCTTCATGCCCGCCGACGAGGGGGCCGCGCTGTACGCGTGGGCCACCGAGGGACTGGCACTCGGCCCGGGGTTGGAGGTCGGCACCTACTGCGGCAAGTCGGCGGTCCACTTCGGTGCCGCCGCCCGGGTCGCGGGCAGCACCTTCTTCACCGTCGACCACCACCGCGGCTCCGAGGAGAACCAGGCCGGGTGGGAGCACCACGACACCGAGGTCGTCGACCCCGAGTTCGGCCTGATGGACACCCTGCCGTTCTTCCGGCGCACCATCGCCCGCGCGGGGCTGGAGGAGGAGGTCGTGGGCGTGGTGGGCCGCTCCGCGACGCTGGCCCGGCACTGGCGCACGCCGCTGGGGTTGCTCTTCATCGACGGCGGTCACGCCGAGGAGCCCGCGCAGGCCGACTACACCGGGTGGGCTCACTGGGTGCGCCCCGACGGGCTGCTGCTGGTCCACGACGTGTTCGAGGACCCCGCCGACGGCGGCCAGGCCCCGTTCCGCGTGTTCCGCCGGGCCCTGGACTCGGGGGCGTTCGTGCAGGTCGACTCCCAGGGGTCGCTGCAGGTGCTGCGCCGGGTCACCGGGGAGGCCGGCGACCCAGTCGGCTGAGGCCCCCGCGGTTCGAGGCTCGCTGCACTCGCACCTCACCGAACGCGGGAGGCGGCGCTCGGTGAGGAGCCCGACGAAGGAGGGCCACGAACCCCACCCACGCAGCCGCACCCAGGCCGACGCGGTTCGAGGCTCGCTGCGCTCACACCTCACCGAACGGGGAGGCACCGCGGTTCGAGGCTCGCTCCGCTCACACCTCACCGAACGCGGGAGGTGGAGGCGGGGCAGGTCAGGAGGAGACGGGCTCCAGGTCGGCCGAGGGGCAGCCGCACCCGTGCGGGATGTCGGCGAAGTCGGCCAACGAGTCCCCGCGCATGATCGCCGACCCCGGGGTGGAGCCGTCGAGGGCGTCGACGGCCAGGATTACCGCGGCAGCGGTGTAGGTGGTCTGCTCGCCGGGCCAGCGGACCTCGTCGGTGTAGACGTAGCCGGTCCAGTAGCGGCCGTCGTCCTCACGCAGGTGCTGCATGTTGGCCAGCAGCTCCCGGGCCCGCTCGGTGTCACCCAGGGCGTCCAGGCTCATCACCAGCTCGCAGGTCTCCGCGCCGGTCACCCACGGGTTGTGCGAGACGCACTTGATGCCCAGCGGCGGCACCACGAAGGTGTCCCAGCGGCTGGCCACCAGCTCCAGGCCGGCCTCGCCGCGCACGGCACCGCCGAGCACTGGGTAGTACCAGTCCATGGAGAACTCGGACTTGTCCAGGAACAGGTCGCGGTGCTCACGCAGGGCGTGCCCCAGGCGACCGCCGGCCAGCTCCCAGCCGGGCTGCGGGTCCTCGACCAGCTCGGCCAGCGCCACCCCGGCCCGCAGGGCCTGGAAGATGCTGGAGGAACCGGCGAGCAGCCCGTCGGCGTTGACCTTGGCGGGGGCGCCGTCGGCCCACTCCTGGGACCAGGCGATGCCACCCCAGGGCAGCTGCATCGACACCACGTAGTCGAGCGCCGAACGGACCACGGGCCAGAAGCGGTCCACGAACGCCCGGTCACCGCGCAGCAGCCAGTGGTGCCAGACGCCGACGGCCAGGTAGGCGCTCATGTTGGTCTCGGCCGAGTGGTCCTCGACCTCGCCCGCGACGATCTTCATCGGCCAGGAGCCGTCGTGGCGCTGGGTGCGCAGGCACCACTCGTAGGCGCGCTCGGCGGCCTCCACCTCGCCGCCGACGAGCAGCGCCATCGCGCCCTCGACGTGGTTCCACACGTCGGTGTGCTCACCGACGGTCCACGGGATGGCGCCGTCGGGCTCCTGCATCCGGGCGATCGAGGCGGCCGTGTCGGCCACCTGCTGGGCGGTCAGGATGCCCGGGACCTGGGGAAGCTGGGTCACGGTGTCAGGCTGCCTCGGGCTTGCGGAAGTACAGCACCATCGACTTGCCGATCAGCGGGTCGAGCACCTTGTCGGCCAGCTGCAGGGTCTTGGGGTTCTTCATGATCTGCCACTCGAGCAGCTTCTGGTAGCCCTTGGCGAGCGGGTGGTCGTTGTTCTCCACGCCCACCGCGCACTTGATCCACCAGTACGGCGAGTGCAGGCCGTGGGTGTAGGCCTTGCCCTCGTAGAGCATCACGTCGCCGGGAGTGCCGTCGTTCGGGGTGCCGGCCTTGGTGATCTTGTCGACCAGCTCGTGGTCGGTGTAGATCCGGATGTGGCCGCCGGTGGCGTTGTGGTACTCGTCCGACAGCGACCAGTTGATGACCTCGGGCAGCCAGCGGGGCACCGAGACCGCCAGGGTCCCGCCGGGGCGCAGCACCCGGACGAGCTCGGTGATCGCCTGGACGTCGTTCCCGATGTGCTCGAGCACCTCCGAGCAGACGATCCGGTCGAACTCGCCGTCGGCGAAGGGCAGCTGCAGGGCGTCGCCCTCCTTGACGTCGGCGCTGGCCCCGTCGGGGACCTCGCCGGCCTCGGCCATCGCGGTGAACAGGTTGCGCACGTTCTCCAGCTCCTCGACGTCCATGTCGAAGGCCATCACGTCCGCGCCGCGGCGGTACATCTCGAAGGCGTGGCGGCCGGCGCCGCAGCCCATGTCCAGCACACGGTCGCCGGGTCGCAGCCCGAGGCGGTCGAAGTCAACGGTCAGCACAGGATTCCTGCTTCCTTCTGGGGGTTCTGCTGGTCTCGGCGGCGCGCTCAGGCGCCGGGGGTCGGGGTGCCGCGTTCGGCGTGGTAGTCGGCCACGACCTCGGCGTAGGCCTCGGCGGTGGTCTTGGCCACCGCGGCCCAGCTGAAGTTCTCCTCCACCCGCACCCGGCCGTTGCGGCCCATCTGCTCGCGGCGCTCGGGGTCGTCGAGCAGGCCGGCGATGGCGTGGGTCAGCTCACCGACGTCACCGGGGGTGACCTGGTCGGCGCAGACACCGTCCTCGCCGACGACCTCGGGGATCGCACCGGCCCGGGAGACGACCAGCGGGGTCGCACAGGCCATCAGCTCGGCGGTGGGCAGCGAGAAGCCCTCGTACAGGCTGGGCACGACCGCGAGCTCGGCCGAGCCCATGATCTCGACCAGCTCGGCGTCGGAGACGCCGCTGACGAACCGGACGTGGTCGGTGATCCCGAGCTTGTCGATCAACTGCTCGGTACGACCGCCCTTCTCGGGCTTGGTGACCAGGAGCAGCTCCAGCTCGTCGCGCTCGGTGCGCAGCTTCGCGAACGCCTCCAGCAGCGTGGCGATCCCCTTGACCGGGGCGTCGGCGCTGGCCATGGCCAGCAGCCGGCCGGGCACCCGCGGCTTGGTGGGCGGCACGAAGTGGTCCGGGACGCCGAGCAGGATGACCTGCATCCGTGCCGGGTCGACGCCGAAGTCGGTGGCGATGTCGCGCTTGGACGACTCCGAGGGGGTGAGGATCTTGCGCGCGGCGCGGGCGACCTTGCCCTGCATCTTGAGGAAGCCGTACCAGCGGCGCAGCGAGATCTTCTTGCGCCAGTTGGGCGCGGCAGCCAGGTCGATGCGGCGGTCGAAGGTGATCGGGTGGTGCAGCGTGGTGATCAGCGGCAGCCCGGCCTCCTCGATGTCGAGCATGCCGTACCCGAGGACCTGGTTGTCGTGCACGATGTCGAAGTCGTCGAGCCGACCGCGCAGCACCTTGGCGACCCGCTTGGAGAAGGTCTTCGGCTCGGGGAACCCGGCGGTGCACATGGTGAGGAACTCCTCCACGTCCACCAGGTCGCGGAACTCGCGCGGCTTGGGGATCCGGAACGGGTCCGGCTCCCGGTAGAGGTCCAGACTGGGCACCTTCGTCAGCTTCACGCCCTCGTCGAGGACCGGGTACGGCTGGCCGGAGAAGACCTCGACCTCGTGCCCCTGGGCCACCAGCTCGCGACTCAGGTGCCGGATGTAGATGCCCTGGCCGCCGCAGTGCGGCTTGCTGCGGTAGGAAAGCAGTGCGACTCGCAACGCGCGGCGCCTTTCGTGAAGTGAAACGTGTTCCTATTATGGCTGACGGTTCGGTAACTTGTCGGACTATCGAACGGGGAAGTCGCGACGCGTGTTCCGGCGCCCCACCCGGTGTGCATCACATCACACCGGGACACAGCAGGACGGAACCGGTGCGAACGGCCGGGGAACGGTAGGACTCATGTCTCAGGCGACCACACTCAGCAGCGAGGACGTCGGCTCGACCGCCCAGCGGGAGCGGCGCCGCCGGATCCTCGACGCCACGATCGCGCTGGCCTCGACCGGCGGTTTCGACGCCGTCCAGATGCGGACCGTGGCCGAGGACGCCGACGTGGCGCTCGGCACCCTGTACCGGTACTTCCCCTCGAAGATCCACCTGCTGGTCTCCGCCCTGGGCCGTGAGTTCGAGCGGGCCGACTCCAACCTGCACGCCCGCGTCGTCAAGGGCGACACCCCGGCCGACCGGGTGATCGACGTCCTCAAGCGCACCTCGCGCGGTCTGCAGGGCGACCAGCACATCACCGAGGCCCTGACCCGGGCGTTCATGTTCGCCGACGCCTCGGTGGCCGGGGAGATCTCGGTCGTGGGCCAGCGGCTCACCAACATGCTCACCTACGCGATGCGCCCCGACGACACCGCCACCAGCGAGGAGGACGAGCAGATCGCCCGCGTGATCGGTGACGTGTGGCTCTCCACCCTGGTCGCCTGGGTGACCGGCCGGACCACCGCGGAGGAGACGGCCGCGCACATGGAGCGCGCGGTCCGCCTGCTGCTGCGCTGACCGGCACGACCCCGGAGCCCGGGACCGCGACACCGGCTCAGCCCCCGAACGCGTGGGTGGCGGTGACGCCGCCGTCGACGGCGATCTCGGCCCCGGTGATGTAACGCGACTCGTCGGAGGCGAGGAAGACGTAGGTCGGGGCGATGTCCTCGGGCACGCCGACCCGGCGCATCGGCACCTTGGAGGCGCCGAACTCCATCGCCAGGTCACCGCCGTGAGCCTGGGTCATCGGGGTGTTGATCATCCCCGGGTGCACCGAGTTGACCCGGATCTGCCGGCTGGCCAGCTCGTGCGCCGCCGCCTTGGTCATGCCACGGATCGCCCACTTGGAGCCGCAGTAGGCCACCACGGACCCCATGCCGCCGAGTCCCTCGACGGACGAGGCGTTGATGATCGAGCCACCGCCCTGGGCCTTCATGGTCGGCACGACGGCCTGCATGCCCAGGTAGACGCCGCCCTGGTTGACCGACCAGACCAGCTGGGCCTCCTCCAGGGTCATCTTGTCGACCTCGCCGAAGCGCAGGATGCCGGCGTTGTTGGCCAGCACGCTGACCGGCCCGAACCGCTCGTTGGTGTCGGCGACCAGGGCCTCCCACGAGGCGGGGTCGGTGACGTCGTGGTGCGCGAAGTGGGCGTTCTCCCCCAGCTCCGCGGCGAGCGCGGTGCCCAGCTCGTCGGCGATGTCGGCGATGACGACCTTCGCGCCCTCGGCGACGAAGGCGCGGCTGATCGCCTCACCCTGTCCTTGCGCGCCACCGGTGACGATGGCGACCTTCCCGTCCAGACGGGCCATGGGGTTCTCCTTCGGTGTGCCCGGGACGCTGTCGTCCCGGGGTGGCGCGGCAGCGGTGGCCGCGCGGGGTCGGACGGTGACCGGTGGGGTCACCCGGGGCGGTCGGGGCTCCGGCACGCCCCGTCGCTCACAGGGTGAGCTGCATGATCGAGTCGGCCGAGAAGCTGCGGGTGGGGTCCTCGCGGGTCGCGAAGTAGCCACCCAGCTGGCTGTCCAGGTCGGCCAGGTCCCAGGTGGCCCCCGCGGCGTCGAACCGCTGCTCCACGACCGGGGCGGCGACCAGGGCCACCATCCCGCCGTAGACCACGAAGACCTGCCCGTTGATCCCGGCGGCTGCCGGGGAGGCCAGGTAGGCCACCAGCGGGGCGACGTGGTCGGGCGAGAACGGGTCGATCTCCTTGCCCGAGGAGTCGGGCGCGAAGACGGCCTCCGTCATCGCGGTGCGCGCCCGCGGGCAGATCGCGTTGGCGGTGACCCCCATCTTGCCCAGCCCGCGGGCCGCGGAGAGCGTCAACGCGGAGATGCCGGCCTTCGCCGCCGCGTAGTTGGCCTGGCCGGGCGAACCGGACAGGAACGCCTCGGAGGCGGTGTTCACGATCCGGCCGAACACCTGCTCCCCGGTCGCCTTGAACTGGCTGCGCCAGTGCGCGGCGGCGTTGCGGGTCAGCAGGAAGTGGCCGCGCAGGTGGACCCGGATGACCAGGTCCCACTCCTCGTCGGAGAGGTTGAACAGCATCCGGTCCCGGGTGATGCCGGCGTTGTTGACGACCACGTCGAGCTGGCCGAACTCCCCCACCGCGGCGGCGAGCAGGGCGTCAGCGGTGGACCGCTCCCCCACGTCGCCGGTGACGACACGGACCTCGCCACCGAGCTGACGGATCTCCTCGGCAGCCTCGTCGGCGGCACCGGGCAGGTCGTTGAGGACCACCCGGGCCCCGGCTGCGGCCAGGGCGAGTGCCTCCGCGCGACCCAGACCGGCGCCGGCTCCGGTGACGACCGCGACCCGACCGTCCAGGTCGAGGGCTTCGTCCGGCACGGCTCAGTCCTCGAGCTTGATGGCGGCCCGGGGGCACGCGGCGGCGGCCCGCTGCGCGGCAGCGCGGTCCTCCTCGCCGATCTCCTCCTTCTTGACGACCAGGTAGTCGTCGTCGTCCAGCTCGAAGACCTCGGGAGCCAGCGCCTCGCACAGGGCGTTGGACTCGCACAGGTCGAAGTCGACCTTGACCTTCATCGGGGTACCTCCAGTGGTGGACGGGCTGGGCCGGCCGGGTGGCAGGCGCGCTGGGGAAAGCGTGTCAGATACCGCGGGTATGTCAACCGTTTCGGGTGATCTGGCCGCGGGTTTCGGGCCCTCAGCCCTCGCTGGAGTGACCGGGGAAGACGTGGGCGGTCGGATCGAGCACGACCGCGGCGTTGTTGACCGCCGTGGCGGCCTCGCCGAAGCCCACCGCGATCAGCCGAACCTTGCCGGGGTACTCGGTGATGTCCCCGGCCGCGAAGACCCGGGCCAGGTTGGTGCGCATGCTGGTGTCGACCCGGACGTGACGCTTGTCGGTCTCCAGACCCCAGGTCTTGAGGGCGCCGAGGTCGGCGATGAAACCGAGGGCGGCGACGACCGCGGTGGCCGGCAGGGTCTCGGGCTCCTGCCCGTCCACGGTCACCTCCACCTCACCGAGCACGTCGTCGCCCCGCAGGGCGGTGACCTGGGCTTTCGTGATGATCCGTACCGAGGACTCCTGCACCGCCTTCACGGTGCGCTCGTGTGCCCGGAACGCGTCGCGCCGGTGCACCAGGGTGACGCTGCGCGCGATCGGTTCGAGGTGCTGGGCCCAGTCGAAGGCGCTGTCCCCGCCGCCGACCACGACCACGTCGGCGTCGCGGTAGGGCTCGAAGGAGGGCACGAAGAATTCCATGCCGCGGCCCTCCCAGCCCTCCCCGGCCGGCAGCGGGCGCGGGCTGAACTTGCCGATGCCCGCGGTGACGATCACCGCGCCGGCGGCGATGGTGGTGCCGTCGTCGAGGCCGACCACGACCCCGTCGTCGGTCTCCTCGAGCGTGGTCGCGGTCCGGCCCAGGAAGTGCTGGGCCCCGGCCGTCGCGGCCTGGGCGACCAGACCGGCCACCAGGTCGCGTCCCTTGACGTCGGGGAACCCGGCCACGTCGAGGATCGCCTTCTCCGGGTACATCGCGGTGATCTGCCCACCCAGCTCGGGCAGCGAGTCGACCAGGGCGACGCGGAGCTGCCGGAACCCGGCGTAGTAGGTGGCGAACAGGCCCGTGGGGCCGGCTCCGATGATGACGAGATCGACCTCGGTGGTGGCTGGGTTCACCGGCACTCCTGGGCTCGCGGGCGGCTGTCACGGGGTTCCTGGGCCGATCCTGCCCGGATCGGGGCGGAGAGTTCAACGAACTCCGGCAACGACACGCACCCGTCTCACGGATCGACGACGCGGGCCGGGTCGCAGCGCTCCCGCGCCACGGTCCGGCCCGTCGCGTCGAACCCGGTGTTCGGCCCGGTCAGAGCGCGTCCATCCGGGTCAGGCGCCAGTCCCCGCCCTCGCGGTGCAGGGTCACGATCACCCGGTTCAGGTCGGCCCGGACGTTCTCCAGGTGCTTGCCGGTGGTGGCCTGGTTGACGAAGAGCAGCGCCCGCACGTCGTGGTCGGTCGCGGAGATGATCGAGGACGCCACCACGGTCGCCTTGACCTCTGCCTCGTTCTTGATCGTGGTGTCCTTGATCTCCGACATCGTGGTCGCGTACTTGTCGGCCATCTCGCCGGCCAGCAGCTTCTCGGTGGCTGCGATGTCGTCGTCGAGGGTCTCGTGGCCGTAGGAGAGCACCTTCTGGGTGATCTCGGTGGCCGCGACCAGACCGCCCTGCTTGGCGCCGGTGCTGGAGACCGTCACGCCCGCGGCGTCGGCCGAGGTCGCCCGTGTGGCGTCGGCGTCGCCGCCGCCCAGCAGCCGGACCAGCAGCACCCCGAGGAGGACGGCAACGATCCCGAGCGCGGCCACGGCGACCCACCAGCGGCGTCGGCCGCCGGTGGTGGCCACCGGGTCGGTCTCAAGGTCGACCTCGGACAGCTCCGGCTCGTCAGCCGGGTCCGGTGCCGCCACCGCAGGGAGGTCGGTGGCGGGGTCAGCGGCCGCCTCAGCGGCGGACTGGGTGTCGGGCTGGGTGCTGGTGAGCGCCTCGACCTCGCTGCCGCACCAGCGGCACTTGATCGCGGCCAGCCGGATCGGCTCGGCGCAGTACGGGCAGTCGCGGGTCTCGGTGGCGTCCGCGGTGCCCTCAGGGGTGGTCTTCTCCATGGTGTGCTCCCTCGTCGTCATCGCACTCACCCCACGAACTGGACCTGGGAGGCGAGCCAGCGGCCCTTCTCCTTCACCAAGTCGATCTGGAGGCGGTAGTACCGGGGCTGGGAGCTGCCCTGGGTGCTGGTGTTGCGGACCTCGCTGTTGGCGGCGACGTAGACGGTCGCCGAGTCGCTGTCGAGCTCGCCGACACCGACGGCCTCGACGGAGCCGGTGGAGACCGACTTGTTGGCCACGGCCTGCTTCTCCAGCTCGGCGCGGGAGGCCTCGTACTGCTTCTTGAAGTCGCCGGTGGCCAGGGCCACGACCTTGTCCATGAGCGGGCCCATGTCCTCGTGGTCGACGGCCAGGAACGCCAGCGTCACCTCGCGGGCGACACCGGCCACCTCGCGGTGCTGGGCGCCCAGGTCGTCACCGCCGATGCCGGCGGCGGACCGCAGGGCTGCAGCCGGCTCGTCGCTGCGCCAGGCCACCACCCCCACGGCCAGGGTCAGGCCGAGCACCAGGGCGCACAGACCGGCCAGGACGGCACGCCGCCCGCGGCCCGCGGGTGCACCAGCACCCGGGTAGGTCCCGGTGGCAGGGGTGCCGTCGGGGGCACCCACGTCCGTGTCGACATCGTTCTCCTGCATCACTGCACTCCCTCCAGAGGTCCGATCAGCATCCACCGCCACGAGTCGTCCCCGAACACGTCGGAGAGACCTCCCTGGCTCCCGATCAGCACGTCGGCCAGGTCGGCGCCGCCCTCCACGGCACCGGTTGCGGGGTCATAGGAGGCAACGCGGTTGGGGGTGCCGTCGTTACGGGGTTTCGGCGCATAGTTCGAGCCGCGCAGGTTCTTGCCGGGCTCCAGGCACTTGGCCGGGAACGGTTCCTCGTCGGTCAGGGTCGCCCCGTCGCGCCAGGTGTTCGGCGGTCGGTAGCCCTTCCGGCACGGGCCCGGGGACTGGGCCAGCTGCAGGTTGATGTGGCCGTAGCCGTCGCCGGGGGTGCCGGTGAAGCCGGAGGAGATCATCCGCGGGAACGTGACCAGCAGCTGCTCCAGCCCGTCGAGGCGGGCGGTGGTGATCTGGTTCAGGGTGACCAGGTTGCCGATGAAGACCGGCAGCGTGGGCTCGAGGCCCTTCATCAGCTTGTCGACCTCGCGGACCGCGCTGGAACCGCCCTCGAGCACCTTGCGCAGCTCGGGGTCCTTGGCCTTGAGCGTGCCGGTCAGGTCGGCCAGGTCACGGGCGAAGGAGGAGATGTTCTCGCTGTTGGCGGCCTGGGTCTCCAGGACGGTCTCGCCGTTCTCCAGCAGCGCGAACGTGCTCTCCTCAGCCGCCAGGGCCCCGGTCAGGAACCGGTCCCCGGAGTCGACCATCCGCTGCAGCGGGTGGGCGGTGTCGCGGAACGTGGTGCCGAGCTCGGCGATGACGGTGTTGAGGTCGTCGGTGTTGACGCTGTTGACGAACCCGTCGAGCTCGACCAGCAGGTCGCCCTCGTCGGTGGGCAGGCTGTCCGCGTCGCCGGCCAGGGTGGCGCCGGCCGCCAGGTACGGTCCGCCGTCGCCCTGCGGGATGATGTCGAGGTACTGCTCGCCGACCGCCGACAGGTTGTGCACCCGCACCAGCGAGTCCTTCGGCACCCGGGTGCCCTCGGCCAGCGCCAGGTCGGCCTTGAGGCCGTCCTCGGTGACCTCCATCGCGGAGACCTTGCCGACCTTCACGCCGCGGTAGGTGACCTCGGAGCCGACGAAGAGACCGCCGGAGTCGGGCAGGGTCGCGTGCACGGTCAGGCCACGGCCCAGGACCTTGTCCACGATGCCCAGGTAGGTGGCCGACACGTAGACCAGACCGATGGCGGCCAGGGCCGCGAACGCGGCCAGCCGGATCCGTACGCCGCGGGTCATCCGAGTCCTCCTTCGAGCAGGCCGCCGCCGGTGCCGACGGAGCCGTTGCTGCTGGGGCTGGTGGGGCTGGACGGGGCGGTGTCGCCCGCGCCCTTGCCGCCCGTGTTCTTACCGCCCGGGCTCGTTCCCGAGCCCTTGCCCCCGGTGGCGGACCCCTTGGGCAGCAGGCCGCCGGCACCGAGGATGTCGCCGAGCAGGTCGGTCAGGCCGGGGATGGTGGGCCACCCGTTGCCGTCGACGCCGGCCGAGCCGAGCAGGCTCTCCAGCGAGACGTCCAGGGCGAACCGGGCGTTGGCGTAGTCACCCATCGCGATGTCGGCGGCCTCCTGCGGGAACGGGAAGCTGACCGCCATCGACAGACCCCGCGGCAGCGACTCCCCGGCCTCGTTGAGCCGGTCCAGGATCGGCTCGAGGTGGCGCAGGTCGGCGATCAGGTTGTCCTTGGTGCCGCGGATGACCCGGGTACCGACCTTGCCGAGCTCGTCCATCTGGCGCAGCATCCCGACCAGCTTCTGGTGCTGCATGTTGAGCACCCGCAGCGCCGGGCCGGTGGCGTCCAGCGCGGCCTCGACGGTCTTGGTCTCCTTGTTCAGGGTCTTGGTGAGCCGGTTGATCGACTCCATCGCGTGGATGATGTCGCCCTTCTGGTCGTCCAGGGTGCTGACCAGGGTGTCGAGGCCGCGCAGCAGGTGCTTGATCTTGTCGGTCCGACCCGACATCACCTCGTTGAGCTCGTGGCTGATCTGCTTGATCTGCCCCACGCCGCCGCCGGCGAGCAGGAACGACAGCGCCCCGAGGACCTCCTCGACCTCCGGGTTGCGACCGGTGGCCGAACGGGCCAGGTGGTCGCCCTCGCCGAGGCGGCCGACCGGCTTCTCCCCCGGCTCCAGCAGCGCGACGTACTTCTCGCCGAGCAGGCTGGTCTGGCGGATCTCGGCGGTGGCGTTGTCGGGCAGCTCGATGTCGCGGCGCACCTTGAGGGTCACCACCGCGCCCCAGCCCTTGCGCTCGACGTCGGCGACCTCACCGACGGTGACGTCGCTGACCATCACCGGGGACCGCGGGACCACGTTCAGCACGTCGTCGAAGTCCGCGGTGACGGTGAAGGTGTCGGACAGGTCCGTCCCGCCGGGCAGCGGCAGGTCGTAGGCGCCGTCGAAGTCGCAGGCGCTGAGGGCGGAGAGCCCCAGCACCGCGGCCGCGGCGGAGGTGACGAGCCGGGTGGCCCGGCGGGCGGTGCGTGTGGTCATCGCTGGCCACCTCCCAGCAGCTGGTCCAGGTCACCGGCGGGCTCGGCCTCGCCGGGGAGTCGCGAGTCGGGCATGTTGCCGGTCATCCCGACGATCTGCCCCAGGCCGAGTCCGAGCGGCTCCACCAGCTGCTTGAACACCTGGCAGGCCGTCTGCGCGGCCGGCACCTGGGCGTTCTTGACCAGGGTGCACAAGAACCCGTCGAGGTCCTCGACGTTCGGTCCGACGTTGATCCGGGCACCGACCGAGCCGGTCTTCACGTCGAAGGCCAGCGCCAGGTTGGAGGCACCCAGCGGACCCTTCTCCATGGCCGTGGTCAGCGACTCCTTCTCGTCGACCAGGGCCTGCAGGGCGACGTTGAGGTTCTTGACCTGGTCGGTGGCCAGGTCGCGGTTCTCCCGGACGAAGGTCTTCACCGTCCCCACGGCACGGGCCAGGGCCTCCAGCGCGGCGGCGATCTCCTCCTTCTCCCCCGCCAGCTGCCGCGAGGCGGTGCCGAGGTCGGACATGAACGAGTCGACCACCTTGTCGTTCTCGGCCAGCGTCTGGGTGAAGGAGTTGAGCTGCTCGACGGTCTCGAACAGGGTGCCCGAGTTGTTGCCGAAGGTCTCTGCGGCGCGGGACATGTCGAGCAGCATCTGGTTGGCGCGCTTGCCGTTGCCGTCCAAAGCACCGGCGCCGGCCTTGAGCAGCCGGTTCAGCGACCCGTCGGCGTTGGCGCCGTTGGGGCCCAGCGCCTGGGACAGGTCCGAGAGGCTGCTGTAGATCCGGTCCAGCTCGACCGGGGTGCCGGTCTCGGCCAGGGGGATGGTGCCGCCGTCGGCCATCGTGGGCCCGGAGGTCCACACCGGGGTGAGCTGCACGAACCGGTCGGCGACCAGGGTCGGGGTGATGATCACGGCCTTCACGTCGGCCGGCACCTGGTACTCCGCGTCGTACTCCATCTCGACCTTGACGCTGCGGCCCTGCGGGACCACCGAGGTCACCTCACCGATGGTCACGCCCATCACCCGCACCTCGGTTCCGGGGAAGATGCTGACCGCACGGTCGAACTCGGCGCTGACCTTCTTGTGCTCGGGTCCGTCGAGGAACAGCACCGCGGCGCTGACCAGCAGCAGCACGGCCACGACGGCCGTTACCACCTTGGCGCTGGGGCGGACCAGCCAGGAACTCACGTCAGCCATGACTCACTTCCTCGTTCCGGGGACGAACTCGCCGGCCAGGCCGATGAGGTTGAACAGGTAGGCGTCGAACCAGGGGCCGGAGCCGATGATGTTGCCGAGGATGTCCACGTAGGGGCCCATGGCCGCGGCGGTCTGCTTCAGCTCCTTGTGCTTGGAGCGCAGCATCGTGGTGGTGACGTCGAGCTGCTCGAGCGCGGGCTTGAGGTCGGCCCGGTTGTCGTCGGCGACGCCCTTGAGCTGGACGGCCAGCTCCTCGGCGTGCACCAGCAGGGTGTGGATGGCCTCGCGGCGCTTCTCCAGCTCGGCGAAGACCAGCGAGGAGTCCTTCATCATCGCGACCAGGTCGGTGCGGCGCTCGGCGAGCAGCTCCGAGACGCTCTCGGCGTTCTTGAGCAGCGAGGCGAGCTCGGCGTCCCGGCTGGCGATGGTGCGCGAGAGCCGCGACAGCCCGGTGAAGGAGGCCTGGATCTCGTCGGCAGAGCCCTCGAGGGTCTCGGAGATGCTGCCCAGGGCGGCCTGGAGCTGCTTCTTGTCGATGCCCTCGGTGGTGGTGGTGAGGTCGCTGAGCACCCCGACGATGTCGTAGGCCGACTCGGTGCGCGAGGCCGGGATCGTGCCACCCTTGCGCATCTGCCCGGCACCCTCCGGGGTGAGCTCCAGGTACTTCTCACCGAGCAGGTTCAACACCTCGACCGAGGCCTTCGACTGCGGGCCGAACTCCACCCCGGGGTCGATGTCGAAAGTGACCCGGACATTGTCGGTGGAGATCGCCAGGTTGGAGACCCGGCCGACCCGCTTGCCGGCGATCTGCACCATCTGGCCCTTGCGCAGGCCGGAGGCGTCGGTGAACTCGGCGTGGTAGGTGGTCCCGGCGAAGCCCGGGAACTTCTGCAGGTTGAACGCGGCGGCCATGACCACCAGGAGGATCACCAGGGTGATGGCTCCCAGTCGCAGGACCGAGGCGTCGGAACGTCCGCGTGACATCTGACTCCCCCTCTCACGCGCACCTGGGCGCGGTGCTGTGGAAGGAGACGCTGTTCAGCTGCTTCTGCAGGAGCGACAGGTCCACCCCGGGGATCTTCGGCAGCTTGATGGAGCCCTCGAAGTCGCAGAGGTAGTAGTTGTACCAGGACCCGTAGGTACCGATCCGGGTCTGGTCGCTGAGTGCCTCGGGGAGGCGGTCGAGCAGCTCGGTGAGCACCTGCTGGTTCTCCTTCTTCGCGAGCAGCGTGACGAGCTGGCGCAGCTTCTTGACGTCGGACTTGAGCAGCGGCCGGGCCTGGGTGAGCAGCGAGGCGACCTCGTCGGTCAGCGTCGACATGTTCTGCACCGAGTTGCCGATCGCGTTGCGGTCGTTGGCCAGGTTGTCCATCCAGCCCTTCATCTGCACCACCAGTTCGTTGAGCTGGCCGCGACGGTCCGCGACGGTGCCGAGCATGGTGTCGAGGTTGGTGACCACCTCACCGATCAGCTGGTCCCGGTCGGCCAGGGCGTTGGTGAGCGAGGCGGTCTCCGCGAGCAGGCTCTGCACCGTGCCGCCCTCGCCCTGCAGCACCTGGACGATGTTCATCGACAGCTCGTTGACGTCCTCGGGCGCGAGCGCCGAGAAGAGCGGCTGGAAGCCGTTGTAGAGCTCGGTGAGGTTCAGGGCGGGGCTGGTCCGGTCGACCGGGATCGTGGCCTCCTCCTTCAGCCGGGAGGCCTCGGGGTCGCCCTGCTCGAGGGCCAGGTAGCGGTCCCCGACGATGTTGAGGTAGCGGATCTCGGCGCGGCTGGCCTCGGTCAGCGGCACGTCGTCCTCGATCTTGAACTTCACCTGGGCGCGGCCGCGCTGGTGCAGCTCGACGTCGGTGACCTCCCCGACCGGGATGCCGGCGATCCGGACGTCGTCGCCCGGCTGCAGCATCGAGGCGCTGGTGAAGATCGCGGCGTAGCGGGTCTGGCTGCCCAGCCCGATGTTGCCCATGATCACCGCGAGCAGGCCGGTGACCAGCAGCGAGGCGGCCGAGAAGATGATGAGCTTGAACGCGGCCGAGGCGGTGGTGGCGTTGCGGCTGTTCATCGGGTGCTCACCTCCGTCCCACGCAGCTGGGGGCCGAGCAGCAGTGACCCCAGGGAGCCGTAGCTGCTGGCCGGTCGGCCGGTCTGGGCGGACATCAGGGTGTTCACCAGCTGCTGCTCCTCGGGGGTGCCTGCGTACCCGCTGGTCGGGTTGACGTGGCCGGCGCGGCGACGTTCACCGGGCGCGGCGCTCCGGTCGCCCTGGACCGACTTCTGGCTCTGCTTCATCGGCGGGATCAGCGGCGGGCCGTCCAGCTCGTCCTGGTCGGACCCGTCGTTGAGCGGCTGCGGTCCGATCGGGACCTGCGGGTTGGGCAGGCCCAGGCACCACGGACCGTGGCCGACCTCGCCGTACTCGGGCTTGTCGTTCTCGTCGTAGGTGGGCCGCTGCACGGCACCGAGCTCGAGGATCTGCGAGACCCGACGGTTCTGGAAGATCTCACTCAGCCGGCTGGTGTAGCGGTCCAGGCCGCGCAGCAGGCACGGGTACTGCGGCGAGTAGGTGTCGAGCAGGCGCAGCAGCGGGCGGGACAGCTCGCCGAGCCGGATCATGCCCTGCTCGTTCTCGCCCAGCACCCGGGTGCTGGTGGCCGCGACGCCGGTGAGGTCGTCGAGGAAGGTGCCCAGCGCCTTCTCCTTCGAGGAGATGGTCTCGGCGGTGACGGTGGCGTTGCGCATCAGCCGGACCAGGTCCTCGGCGGCGCCGTCGTAGGACTCCGCGACCTGGGCCAGCAGCTTGAGGTCGCGGCGCAGCGCCGGCAGCTTCGGGTTGAACCGGGTCAGGTACCCGTCGAGGCTCTCCATCATGTCGCCGATGTCGTCGCCGCGACCGTTGAGCGCGGTGGCCAGCGAGTAGAGCGTGGTGTTCAGCGCGGCCGGGTCGACCGAGCGGAGCATCGGGAACAGGTTCGCCAGGATCCGGCTGAGCTCGACGTTGGTCTCCACCCGGTCGGCGGGGATCAGGTCGCCGTCGCTGATCGCGCGCCCGGCCGGTTCGGTGGGGTCGGTGAGCGCGATGAACTTCTGGCCGAACAGGGTGGTCGGGATGATCTGCACGCCGACGTTCTTGTCGATCTGCCGCGCCGCCTCGGGCTGCAGGGCGACCTTGATCTCGGCCTGGGTGCCGTCCTGGTTGATCTCGCGGATCTGCCCCACCAGCACGCCGTGCGCCCGGACGTCGCCGTGCACGGCGAGCTGCAGCCCGGCTCGCTCGGCCTTGATCGTGACCATCTCGACGGTCTCGAACTTCTTGTTGTAGATGGCGATGCAGAGCCCGACCAGGGTCACCAGGACCGCCATGAAGACGATGCCCAGGACGAACAGCCGCGCGTGCTCGGCCTTCGAGTCGTGGTGGATGTTGATCAGCACTGGCTCACCCCGTGATCCGGACGGTGGTCGTGGAACCCCAGATGGCGAAGCTGAGGAAGAAGTCGGCGACGACGATGGTCACGATCGAGGTCCGGATCGCCCGGCCCACGGCCATGCCCACGCCGGCCGGGCCGCCGGAGGCGGTGTAGCCGTAGTAGCAGTGGATGAGGATCACCGCGACCGCCAGGATGATCAGCTTGACGAAGGACCAGATCATGTCGATCGGCGGCAGGAACTGCAGGAAGTAGTGGTCGTAGGTGCCGGCGGACTGGCCGTAGATGATCGTGGTGATCAGTCGCGGCGACAGGTACGAGGCACTGAGCGCGACCACGTACAGCGGGATGACGGCGATGAACGCGGCGATCATCCGGGTGGTGACCAGGAACGGCAGCGACGGGATGCCCATCACCTCGAGCGCGTCGATCTCCTCCGAGATCCGCATCGCGCCGAGCCGGGCGGTGTAGCCGCAGCCGACGGTGGCGGCCAGCGCGATCGCGGAGACCAGCGGCGCGACCTCGCGGGTGTTGAAGTAGGCCGAGATGAAGGCGGTGAACTTGGCGACGCCGAGCTGGCTCAGCGAGGCGTAGCCCTGGATGCCGACCTCGGTCCCGGCGAAGAACGCCAGGAAGGCGATGACGCCGACGGTGCCGAGGATGACCGAGAGACCACCGGACCCGAAGGCCACGTCGGCCAGGGTGTTCCAGATCTCGCGGCGGTAGCGGCGCAGCGCCCGGGGCGTCCAGGCGAGCGCCTTGATGTAGAAGAGCAGCTGGTCGCCACGCTCCTCGATGCCGCGCTTCTGGGCGCGCACCGCGTTGACGGCGACGTCGGTGATCGCAGACATCACAACCCGTTCTGTGGGACGACCTGGAAGTAGATGGCCGTGATGATCGCGTTCAGGAAGAACAGCAGCATGAAGGCGACGATCACGGTCTCGTTGACGGCGCGGCCGACCCCGCTGGGGCCTCCGCCCGCACGCAGGCCCTTGTAGGCCCCCACGATCGCGGCCAGGTACCCGAAGGTGGCGGCCTTGATCATGGCGATGTAGAGGTCAGGCAGGCTGGCCAGCGCGGTGAAGGAGGAGAGGAACGCCCCGGCGGAACCGTCCTGGATGATCACGGTGAAGAAGTAGCCACCGCCGATGCCGGCGGCGATCACCAGTCCGTTGATCATCAACGCGACGAAGACGGTGGCGACCACCCGGGGCACGACGAGCCTGGCCAACGGGTCGATGCCGAGCACTTCCATGGCATCGATCTCCTCGCGGATCTTGCGGGCCCCGAGGTCGGAGCAGATCGCTGATCCGGCGGCGCCGGCGATGATCAGGGCCGCCGCGATGGGGGCCGCCTCGCGGACCACCGCCAGCACGGCGGAGGCCCCGGCGAAGGACTGGGCGCCCAACTGTCCGGTGAGGTTGCCGACCTGGAGCGAGATGACCGCCCCGAACGGGATCGAGACCAGGATCGTGGGCATCAGCGTGACGCTGGTGATGAACCAGGCCTGCTCGATGAACTCCCGCGTCTGGAACTTCGTGGTGAAGATCCGCTTGGTGACGTCGACGATCATCGCCGCGAGATCACCCGGACCCCGGACCACCGTGACGGCGCTGAACCCCACAGTTCACCTCCCATGCTCGACCCGGCCGCGTTCGACCGTCGGTTCTGCTCTCTGTCGACCGCGGACCCCTCAGTCCCCCGGTCGCTCTCCCGACTAGCCCAACGAGGCGGGGTGCGCTGGGTCACGCACACATGTGAAACGTGTTTCATTTGTGGGAACGGGGCCGGTGCTGGACGCGTTTCGCGACCCGCCTCCGCGCCGTCAGGTCCCGGCGACGGCATGATCGGCCCCGTGGACACCGCGAAACTGCTCGACGCCGTCCGTCACCACCCGTGCGGGACGCTGCTGGCCGGGCAACTGCTGGCCGTCCTGGCCTACCCGTTCCTCGACGACTCCCCGGTGGGGCGCGCGACGCTGGGGATCCTGGGCATGGGTCTGGTCGCCGCCGCGATCTGGGCGGTCCGGTTCACCCCGGTGCTGGCGTGGGTGGCGGTGGTGATCGGCATCCCGGCGATGGCGTTCACCGTGGCCGAGGCGGTCTCCCCCGACACCGGGTGGATCGTGCTGGTCTCGGCGCTGCTGCACGCGCCGTTCTACTTCTACGTCTCCTGGGCGATGGTCCGGCACCTGTACGCCGACGACCGGGTCACCCGGGACGAGCTCTTCGCGATCGGCGCGGCCTTCACCGTGGTCGCCTGGGGGTTCGCGTACCTCTACGCGGCGGTGCAGGTGGTGTGGCCCGGCTCCTTCGTCTCCCCCACCGCGGACGAGCAGACCTGGTTCGAGCTGCTCTTCGTCTCGTTCACCAACCTCACCAGCGTCGGCTTCAGCGACATCGTGCCCACCACCGAGCACGCCCGCTCGATCGTGATCGTCCAGCAGTTCACCGGGGTGCTCTACGTGGCGATGGTGGTCTCACGGCTGGTCGGGCTGACCGTGGCGCGGGCCAAGCAGCGCTGAAGGACCGGCGGCGTCAGTCCAGGCAGAAGACGTTGCCCTCGGGGTCGGCCATCACCAGGTGCCCGGCGCCCATCGGGGGTGACGGCTCGAACCGCTCCACCCGGCTGCCGCCCAGGGCGACCAGCCGGTCGGCCTCGGCCTCCAGAGTGGCCATCCGTTCCTCGCCCTGCAGGCCGGGTGCGGCGCGGACGTCCAGGTGCAGCCGGTTCTTGCCGACCCGCTCCTCGGGCACCTGCTGGAAGAAGATGCGCGGACCGACACCCTCGGGGTCCTCTGCTGCCGCGGCGAAGTTGCGTCGCTCCGGGGGCAGGGTCTCCTTGAACGCCTCCCACGAGTCGAACCCCGGCGGCGGGGGCGGCAGCTCGTAGCCGAGCACCTCGTTCCAGAACAGCATCTGGGACCACGGGTCCCGGCAGTCCATGGTCACCTGCACCGTGCGTCCCACCGTGCGTCCCACCGTTCAGTCCTCCCAGTTCTCCGGCCGGAACTTCTTCGGCAGCCCCGACACCACCAGGCGGTACGACTCCTGCACCGCCTCCAGCAGCTCGTCGTCGCCGATCGCTCCCCCGAAGGCCAGGTCGTTCCACCCGGAACGACCGATGTAGGCCATCACCGACGCGTCGTCGGGGAAGCGGTGCAGCCACTCGTCGGCGACCTCGCGGGTGGCGCCGGCCTTGACGCCCACCGCCCCGGAGCCGAGGAAGGCGAAGATTTTGCCCCGCCCCTCCGGCCCGACCTTGAACACCGGGTGCTCGTGGTCCCAGGGGTTGTCCGGCCAGGCGCCCGGGAGCGACTGGCAGAACTCGGTCATCCGCGTGACGTCCACCGTCCCAGTGTGGTGCCTACGATGGGGCGCGTGCCAGAGATCAGTTCGTGGGACCAGTTCGAGCACGACCCCCGGCTGCCCGCGCACGCCGGTCTGCGCAGCTCCGAGCGGGACCGGGGCGTGGTGGCCTCGGTTCTCGCCGACGCGTTCGCGGAGGGACGGCTGGACCGCACCGAGTACGACGAAAGGCTGGAACGGGCCCTGGCCTGCCGGACCCTGGGTGACCTGGTCCCCCTGGTCCAGGACCTGCCGCTGGGCACCTCGACCGTGCCGGTGGCCCCGGTCCGCCGCGACCACCTGGCCGCCGCGCAACGCAGCTACCTCTCCGACCAGCGCGAGGCCGTGTGGACCTTCGTCACCGTCACCCTGGTGTGCTGGCTGATCTGGACGATGGGCAGCTGGGGTCCCGACGGCCTCGACCCGGGCTTCCCGTGGCCGCTGTTCCCGATGCTGTTCACCGCGTTGCGGGCTGCGCGGATGCGCTGGCAGCGCGAGGAGTACGTGGCCGACGAGGTGCGGCGGTTGGAGAAGAAGGAGCGCAAGGCGATCGAGAAGGCCCAGCGGGAGCGGGACGAGAACGCCCCGGAGTGAGCTGAGCAGCGTCAAGGCGCCGCCGCACAGGCGATCTTGGAGCGAAGCGATCGCCGCGCGGCGAGCAACGCCGACGACGCGCCGCCACGCTCGTGCGCGCTCAACTCGTTCCACCCTGCGCTTGGGTCAAGACTGCCCTCACGAACGAGATGACGCGCGCGGCGTCAAGGCGCCGCCGCACAGGCGATCTTGGAGCGAAGCGATCGCCGCGCGGCGAGCAACGCCGACGACGCGCCGTCAGGCTCGTTCGTCACTTGGTCGCCGGCCCTCGCTGCGCTCGGGCGGCCACGGCGCTCGTCGGGGACCTACCGAGCTCGTTCCTCGCTCGAGGCCCCGCTCCTCACTTCGTGGCTTCCATCATCTGGCGCAACTCCTTTTTCAGCTCGCTCACCTCGTCGCGGAGCCGGGCAGCGACCTCGAACTGGAGCTCGGCGGCGGCGGTGCGCATCTGTTCGGTGAGCGTCTCGATGAGCTCGGCCAGGTCCGAGGACGGGATCCCGGCGGTGTCGGGGGCCTTGTCGTGGATCTTCGACAGCATCGGGGTCGGGCTCGCGCCGCCCTTGACCCCACCGGCCCGGCCCTTCTGACCGACGTCGGCCCAGGTCTTCAACAGCTCCTGGGTGGTCTCGTCCTCGCGGGCCAGCATCTCGGTGATGTCGGCGATCTTCTTGCGCAACGGCTGCGGGTCGATGCCGTGCTCGGTGTTGTAGGCCTGCTGCTTGGCGCGGCGTCGGTTGGTCTCCTCGATCGCCGCCTCCATCGACGGGGTGATCTTGTCGGCGTACATGTGCACCTGACCCGAGACGTTCCGGGCGGCCCGCCCGATCGTCTGGATCAGCGACTTGTCCGACCGCAGGAACCCCTCCTTGTCGGCGTCCAGGATCGCCACCAGCGACACCTCGGGCAGGTCGAGACCCTCCCGGAGCAGGTTGATGCCGACCAGCACGTCGTACTCCCCCAAGCGCAGGTCCCGCAGCAGCTCGATCCGCTTGAGGGTGTCGACCTCGGAGTGCAGGTACCGGGTCCGGATGCCGGCGTCGAGCAGGTAGTCGGTGAGGTCCTCGGACATCTTCTTGGTCAGCGTGGTGACCAGGACCCGCTCGTTCTTCTCCACCCGGTCCCGGATCTCGCCGATCAGGTCGTCGATCTGGCCCTTGGTGGGCTTCACGATCACCTCCGGGTCGACCAGACCCGTCGGCCGGATGATCTGCTCGACCGCGTTCTCCGCGCCGCCGATCAGGTCCAGCTCGTAGTTGCCGGGCGTCGCGGACAGGTAGATCGTCTGCCCGATCCGCTCCAGGAACTCCTCCCAGCGCAGCGGTCGGTTGTCCATCGCGCTGGGCAGCCGGAACCCGTGGTCGACCAGGTTCCGCTTGCGGGACATGTCGCCCTCGTACATGCCCCCGACCTGCGGCACCGCGACGTGCGACTCGTCGACCACCAGCAGGTAGTCCTCGGGGAAGTAGTCTAGGAGCGTGTTGGGCGCCGAGCCGCGGCTGCGACCGTCCATGTGCATCGAGTAGTTCTCGATCCCCGAGCAGGACCCGACCTGGCGCATCATCTCCACGTCGTAGGTGGTCCGCATCCGCAACCGCTGTGCCTCCAGCAGCTTGCCCTGCTGCTCGAAGGTCTGCAGCTGGTCGGCGAGCTCGACCTCGATCCCCTCGATCGCGCGCTCCATCCGCTCCGGGCCCGCGACGTAGTGCGTGGCCGGGAAGACGTACAGCTCGGTGTCCTCGGTGACCACGTCCCCGGTCACCGGGTGCAGCGTACTCAACCGCTCGATCTCGTCGCCGAAGAACTCCACCCGCACCGCGAGCTCCTCGTAGACCGGGAAGATCTCCAGGGTGTCGCCCCGGACCCGGAAGGTGCCCCGGGTGAAGGCCAGGTCGTTGCGCGTGTACTGGTTGCCCACCAGCTGGCGCAGCACCTGGTCGCGCTCGATCTCCTGCCCCACCCGGAGCCGGACCATCCGGTCCACGTACTCCTGGGGCGTGCCGAGACCGTAGATGCACGAGACGGTGGAGACCACGATGACGTCACGACGGGTGAGCAGCGAGTTCGTCGCCGAGTGCCGCAGCCGCTCCACCTCCTCGTTGATCGAGGAGTCCTTCTCGATGTAGGTGTCGGTCTGCGGGACGTACGCCTCGGGTTGGTAGTAGTCGTAGTACGAGACGAAGTACTCCACCGCGTTCTCCGGGAACAGCTGGCGCAGCTCGTTGGCGAACTGGGCGGCGAGCGTCTTGTTCGGCTGGAGCACCAGCATCGGCCGCTGCAGCTGCTCGGCCACCCACGCCACGGTGGCGGTCTTGCCGGTACCGGTGGCACCCAGCAGCACCACGTCCTTCTCGCCGGACCGGATCCGTTCGGAGATCTCCTTGATCGCGGTCGGCTGGTCACCCGAGGGCTGGTACTCCGAGACCACCTCGAACGGGGCGATACGACGTTCCAGGTCGGTCACGGGTCTCATGTGGCCGAGCCTACGTCCGGGCACCGACAAACCTGACCCACGCCGACACTCCCGGTGGCTAGGGTGGTGCCGTGGCCCCACCCTCCCGTTCCGAGCGCGTGTTCACCTGGTTGCGTCGAGCGGTGCTGACCGTGGTCGGGATCCAGCTGGGCCTGGCGGTGGTGATGTCGCTGGTCGACGCCTACCGGCACCGCGGCAAGAAGCCCCGCCCGTTCCCGGTCACCCCGCCCGACTCCGTCGAGGTCGGCGACGGCACCGTCACCACCTACACCTACGGCGAGGACCTGTACCGGGACATGCTCGCCGCGATCGACGGCGCCGAGCACCAGATCCTGTTCGAGACCTACATCTGGAAGGGCGACGCGGTCGGCGAGCAGTTCAAGGAGGCGCTGACCCGGGCAGCGCAGCGCGGCGTCGACGTGCACGTCATCTACGACGCCTTCGCCAACCTGGTGGTCTCGCCCCGGTTCAAGCGGTTCGCACCCGAGCTGAAGGTGCTGCGCTACCCGGTCTACAACGGCGGCCTCAAGTTCTGGGACCTCAAGCGGTACGGCCGCGACCACCGCAAGGTGCTGGTCGTCGACGAGAAGGTCGGCTTCCTCGGCGGCTACAACATCGGGTCCCCCTACGCCACGGAGTGGCGCGACACCCACGTCCGGCTCACCGGCTCGGGCGTGTGGGACCTGCAGCGGGCGTTCGCCGACATGTGGAACCTGCACCGTCGTCGCCGCCGGGGCGCCTCCTCGCGTCCACTGCTCACCCAGACCCACTCGCGGTGGGAGCCGCGGATCCGGTTCGCCCGCAACATCCCGCGGCTGTGGATGTTCCCGATCCGCTCCATGTACATCGAGGCGATCAACCGGGCAACCCGCAACATCTGGATCACCACCGCCTACTTCCTGCCCGACCAGGACTTCGTCGACGCGCTCAAGGACGCCGCGCAGCGTGGCGTCGACGTCCGGCTGCTGCTGCCGCTGAAGTCGAACCACATCGTCGCGGACTGGATCAGCCGCGGGTACTTCGCCCAGATGCTCGAGTCCGGGGTGCGGATCTTCCGGTTCCGCGACGCGATGGTGCACGCCAAGACCGCCACCGTGGACGGCAACTGGTCCACCGTCGGGACCGCCAACATCGACCGGCTCAGCCTGACCGGCAACTACGAGATCAACGTCGAGATCATCGACGGTGAGATGGCCGCGCGGATGGAGCACATCTTCCACACCGACCAGTCGAACTGCCTGGAGCTCACCTACGGCGAGTGGGAGGCCCGGGACCTGCACCGCAAGTTCACCGAGTACGTCCTGGCGCCGCTGCGTCCGCTGCTCTGAGGCGGGCTGGGGGGTCTCGGCAAGCTCGACCACCGGGCAGGCTCGACCACCGGCGACGCTTGACCACCGGGCGGATGCTCAAGGTTTCCCAAAGACCGGGCCCCGCGTCCGGCGTGACCCCTAGGTTCGGTTCGTCGCGCGCCCGCGCGACTGCCACCGCGGAGGTCCCACGTGTCCCGTCGTTCCCTGGTCGTCGTCGGCACGACGGCCGCCGCCCTGCTGCTCTCCCCCGTGCCACCGGCCGCGACGTCACCCGCGGCACCGCACGCCGGGACCACGACCAGCGCCGCACCGTCCCGCACGACGGACGGGACCGGCACGGTCGACCCGCACGAGCGCCCGGACCCGCTGGCGGCACGCTGGGCGACGAACCGCCGGGACGCGGTGGACGAGCTGGTCACCGGTGACGCCCAGCTGGTCGGCCGGGGCCCCGACCGCACCATCGAGCGGAGCTCGGGCCAGGAGGTGGAGTACCCCGTCAGCACCCGGGCCCGGCTGCTCACCTTCCTGGTCGAGTTCGGCGACACCCCGGACCCCCAGGGGCGCTACGTCGGTGCCACCGGCCCGTTGCGCGGCGAGATCCCCGAGCCCTCCGCCAACAACAACACCACCTACTGGCGTGCCTCGTTCGACCGCGCGCACTTCCAGGACATGTTCTTCGACGGACTGCCCGACCAGGACGGCCAGTCGATGCGCGACTTCTACCGCGAAGCCTCCAGCGGCCGCTTCGACCTGACCGGTGACACCTCCGACTGGGTGCGGGTCCCGCACGCCCAGGCCTCCTACGGCACCACCGAGAACCAGGCGGACATGACGCGGTTCATCGCCGACTCCGCGACTGCCTGGTACCAGGACCGGCTGGCAGCGGGGCGGACCCGTGCCCAGATCGTCGACGAGCTGGCCTCGTTCGACGTGTGGGACCGCTTCGACCACGACCGCGACGGCGACTTCAACGAGCCCGACGGCTACATCGACCACTTCCAGGCCGTGCACGCCGGCGTCGGCCAGGAGGCCGGCGGTCCGGTGTCCTCGATCTGGTCGCACCGGTGGGCCGCCAACCCGTCGGGCACCGACGGTCCCCCGGGCGCCGCCTTCGGCGGGGTCCAGATCGGGGACACCGGCTTCTGGATCCGGGACTACACCACCGAGCCCGAGAACGGCGGCCTGGGCGTCTTCGCCCACGAGTTCGGGCACGACCTGGGGCTGCCGGACTACTACGACACCAGCAGCGGCGCCAACGGGGTGGCGTTCTGGTCGGTGATGGCCCAGGGGTCGTGGCTGGGCCGCGGCGAGGGGGCGATCGGTGACGCCCCCGGTGGGTTCGGCGCCTCCGAGAAGCTCTTCCTGGGCTGGTTCGGGCCCGGCAACCGTGACCTGACCGTGGTCGACGGCACCGGGCCGGCCACGGACGTGCTGCTCGGGCCGGCGCACCGGGCCACGGCCGACGCCGACCAGGCGGTGCTCGTCGCGCTCCCCGACGACCCGGTGCTGCAGACCACCTCGCTGGGTGTGTCGATGCTGCAGAGCTACGTCGCGGACAACCTCGACGCCTGGTCGATCAGCCCGGCGGTGACCGTGCCGGCCGGCGACCCCACGCTGAACGCGCGGGTGAGGTACGGGCTGGAGCAGGGCTACGACTACGCCAACCTGGTGGTACGTCCCACCGGGTCGACCGTGTGGACACCGGTCCGGACGTCCCTGTCCTCGGACCACCCGCGCACCCCGGAGAACCTCGGCGGCGGGATCACCGGCTCCGTCTCCACGTGGACGCCGCTGACCGCCGACCTGTCCGCGTGGGCCGGCCAGGAGGTCCAGGTCGCGTGGCGGGTGCTGACCGACAGCGAGGTGACCAGCACGGGGTTCGCCGTGGACGACGTCGTGCTCGGCGACCTCACCTCGGACTTCACCGCGGGTGCCGACGGATGGAACCTGCAGCAGTTCGCCCACGTGGACTCCGCGGGCCAGTGGACCCGCAACTACCGCCGCTACTACCTGGCAGAGAACCGGCAGTACCGCGGTTACGACACCCAGCTCGCGACCGGGCCCTACCAGTGGGACGCGACGATCTCGAACCGGGTCTCGTCGTTCCCCTACCAGGACGGTCTGCTGGTCTGGTACTCCAACAGCCGCTACACCGACAACAACACCTGGACGCACCCCGGCGCCGGCGCGAACCTGCCGGTCGACGCCAACCCGGCGTTGCTGAAGTACCGACGCGACGACACCCAGGCGGCCGGGAACGGGGTCTCCGCGGACCGGGACGTGTACGACGCGACCTTCGACGTGGACACCATGGACCCGTTGCAGCACACCATCGCGGGACAGACCCTCGACGTGCCGGCCCGCCCGTCGGTCCCGGTCTTCGAGGACACCTCCCCCCTGCGCTACACCGACACCACCTCCTCGTCCCTGAGCCTGGCCCGGCACGTGCGGCTCCCGGCGACCGGTGCCCAGATCCAGGTGCTGGAGTCCGACGAGGAGACCGGACGGATGCGGATCCGGGCGGGGGCGAAGTTCGTCGCCGCCACCGCGCCCGGCCAGGTCACCGGGACGCCCGCCGTCGGGGAGCAGCTCGGCGTCACCGACCCGACGTGGTGGCAGAACGACGTGGAAACAGGAGTCCAGTGGTTGCGGGACGGGGTGCCCGTCGAGGGCGCCACCGGACGGACCTTCGAGGTCACCCGCGCCGACCGTGGACACCGGCTCCAGGTCCGGTTCACCGGGACCCGCCCCGGCTGGTCACCGTACACCGGGGAGACGGCCGCAGTGCTCGTGCCGCGTGACCCGGCGACGACCCCGACGACGGACCTGGCCGTGACCGGGACCGCCCAGGTCGGCCAGGTGCTGGGTGCCCTCGGGGCGACCTGGGCCGTCGAGGGCACCAGCACGTTCACCTGGACGGTGGCCGGCCAGCAGGTGGGCTCCGGCCCCACGCTGACCGTCCCCGCCTCCGCCGTGGGGCTCCCGGTCACCCTGACCGAGACGTTCTCCGTCGAGGGCACCGAGGACTCGGTCGTCAGCGTCGCCACCGACCCCGTGGCCCGGGCCGACGCCCCGTCACCGACGACCGCCTCCACGATCAGCGGCACCCCGCGCGTGGGCTCCGTGCTCCGCGCCGGACCCGCCACCTGGCCGGTCCCCGGCACCAGCACGTTCACCTGGCGGGTCGGCGGCACCGTGCTGGGCACCGGCGCGACGCTGCGGGTCCCCCGCACCGCCGCCGGTCGTCAGGTCACGCTCACCGAGACGTTCACCGCCGAGGGCACCGAGACCGCGGTCGCGACCAGCACCACCGCGACCGTGGCCCGGGCCGGGACCCGGCTCCGGGTGGGCCGGAAGAAGCTGCGGGCCGGCCGGAAGGCCAGGGTGACGCTGGTGCTCTCCTCCGCCGCGACGCCCCTGACCGGGAACGTGCGGATCGTCTGGAAGGCGACCCAGCGAGGGAACGGGAAGCGGGTGCGTCGCACCGTGCCGGTGCGGGCGGGACAGGTCCGGGTCACGCTCCCCGCCCGTCCGCGCGGTCGCTACCGGCTGACCGTGCGCTACTCGGGCGACATCGGGGCGCTGGCCGCGAAGCGGACCTTCCGGCTGCGGGTGCGCTGACTCTCCCCCGGTACCCCCGAGGGTGTTCACGCTCGGGGGTACCGGGTCCCCGGGGTGCGTGCCGGCAGGTGGGTGCGGGGCGCCATCCGGGGGCCGCGGCGTGGCCGGGACAACCCGGCTGCCCCGAGCAGCGCCACGACCCGGGCCCGGTGGCCGGCCCAGGGCTCCAGGTACTCGCGCAGCTGGTCGTCGTCGAAGGGCTCCCCGGTCAACGCCCACCCGACGTTCTTGGCCACGTGGTAGTCGCCGAACGAGACCGCGTCGGGGTCCCCCAGAGCCCGGCGGCGCACCTCAGCGGCGGTCCACTCGCCGATCCCCGGCAGGGAGGTCAACCGGCGCTCCGCCTCCCGGCCACCCGCCGGGTCGATCCCGGACCCGGCCGGCAGCAGGCTGCCGATCCGCTCCACCGCACGTCCGCGTGCCGCGGCCCCCACCAGGGCCCGGGACCGCGCCGGATCGACGTGCAGCTGCAACCACTCCCAGCTCGGCACGGCGGCGACGACCTCCGCCGGGGGTGCCACCCACAGGTCGAGCTGGTCGCCCGGCCCCGGCGCCCGGCTGCCGTGGCGGCGCACCAGCGCCCGGTGCCCCGCGAACGCCTCCTGACCGGTCACCTTCTGCTCCAGCACCGCCGGTACCAGGGCCTCCACGACCAGCCCGGTGCGCCCGAAGCGGGGCACCCCGTGGCGCCGGACGGCCTCAACCAGCACCGGGTGCCGCGGCTCGAAACCGGTGGGGTCGTCCAGGTCGCCCAGCAGTGCCGGGACCCGGTCCAGGAGCCAGTCCGCACCGCTCCCCCACGCCCGGACCTCGACGTGGCCGGTGGCGTCGACGGTGGCCGGAACCGCCAGCGTCGCCACGCCGTCGGGGGTGGCCACGCCGCGCCAGTGGACCCCGTCGACGACCCGGTGCGTCGGGTCCCCGGCGCCGCGCCGCAACCCGCCGACCTGGTGGCCCGGGCGGCAGGGCCAGTCCGGTCGCCAGCGTCGGGTCCGGGGCTCGCTCACGTCGCGACCCTAACCGCCGCCACCCCCGCCCGGGACGGGTCTACGCTCACCCCCATGAGTCCCTGCCCGGTGCAACCGACCCCGCCCGAGAGCCCCGACGGGCGCAGCCAGCGCGCCCTCGAGGAGGGAATCGAGCAGGACTTCAGCCGGCAGATGTCCTACGGCGACTACCTGCGCCTGGACACCCTGCTCTCGGCCCAGGTCCCGCTCAGCGACCCTCCGCAGCACGACGAGCTGCTCTTCATCATCCAGCACCAGACCTCCGAGCTCTGGCTCAAGCTGATGGTCCACGAGCTCCGGTCCGCGCGGGCGCTGCTGGCCGCCGACGAGCTGGCCCCGGCGTTGAAGCGGTTGGCCCGGATCAAGCACATCCAGCACACCCTGACCGACCAGTGGTCGGTGCTGGCCACGCTCACCCCCAGCGAGTACGCCGAGATCCGGCCGTTCCTGGCCACCTCGTCGGGGTTCCAGTCCGCGCAGTACCGCGAGGTCGAGTTCCTCCTGGGCAACAAGAACGCCGACATGGTCAAGGTCTTCGGTCACGACCCGGAGGCCCACGCGGCCCTGGACCAGCTGCTGCACGAACCGTCCCTGTACGACGAGTTCCTCGCACTGCTGGCCCGGCACGGCCACGACGTCCCGACGGACCTGCTGCAGCGCGACGTCGCCCAGCCGTACCGCTCCCACCCCGCGATGGTGGACGTCTACGCCCGGATCTACGCCGACCCGAGCGCCCACTGGGGTTTCTACGAGGCCTGCGAGGAGCTCGTCGACATCGAGGACAACTTCCAGCAGTGGCGCTTCCGGCACCTGCAGGTGGTGCAACGCACCATCGGCCACAAGACCGGCACCGGCGGCTCCTCGGGTGTCGACTTCCTCCGCCGCGCCCTGGACCTGACCTTCTTCCCCGAGCTGTTCGAGGTGCGGACCCGGATCGGCGGCTGACCGGCCCGCACTGGCAGGCTGTGCCCATGTCGTCCAGCACGCCGTCCAGCAGCCTCCCTCTCGACCCCGAGGACCGTTTCGATCTGCCCGCACAGCTGCCGGCGACCCTGCCCGACGACCCGGCCACGGCCGACGAGCTCGCCGTCACCCTGGACGCGGGGGTGGCGACGCTGTGGCTGAACCGCCCCGCCAAGCGCAACGCCGTCACGTTCGCGATGTGGCAGGGAATCGGGGCGATCTGCGAGCAGCTCGGCAGCCGGTCCGACGTGCGGATGCTGGTGGTCCGCGGGGTCGGCGACCACTTCTGCGCCGGGGCCGACATCTCCGGTCTGGTGGACATGACGATGGCCGACTACCACCGGGCCAACCGCCGGGCCGACGAGGCGCTCGCGTCGTTCCCCCGCCCCACCGTCGCCCACGTGACCGGCTCCTGCATCGGAGGGGGCGCCGAGATCGCCACCGGCTGCGACCTGCGGATCGCCTCCGACGACGCGGTGTTCGGGATCACCCCGGCCAAGCTCGGCATCCTCTACCCCACCGGCGCCGTGGCCCGGGTGACCCGGCTGATCGGCCCGTCGGCGACCAAGCACCTGCTCTACACCGGGGAGATCGTCGACGCCGAACGGGCGCTGCGCACCGGGCTGGTCGACGAGGTGCACCCGCGGGCGGAGGTCGAGGCACGCCTGGCGCAGCTGTGCGACACGATCGCGCACCAGCGGTCCCTGCTCACCCAGATGGGCAGCAAGCTCGCCGTCGACGCGGTCAGCGAGGGGCGGGTGCTCGACCCCGAGCTCGAGGCCCACTGGCTCGGCCTGGTCGAGACCGCGGGCGACAAGGCGGAGGGGATCGCCGCCTTCGCCGAGAAGCGCGCACCCCGGTTCACCTGGGCCCCCTGACCCCCGTCCGGGCCCCGGACGTGACACGCCCCACACCGGGGCTGGTTCGACAAACCGCAGCCGGCCGATCTACAAAGGACTGCCCGTCCGACAAGGCCGGAGGGGCCGTCCGGACCGCGCTGAAGCCCACCGAGGTCCCGGAGTGACCCGAGAACCTCGGTCTCGGTGGGCGCGGGAGACCCAGCACGGCGCCACGGTCAACGTGGCTGGGGGTGAAGGCCGGAAACGGCCGGGGCAACGGCAGTCCGAACCCGACAGGACGCCTCTCGGAAGCGTCGCCGTGGAGCACTCCATGCCCCGACTCCTCGTGCGGACCGTCGCGTCCGCCTCCCTCACGCTCGGCCTGCTCGGCGGCGCGTCGGCGCTGCCCGCCCAGGCGGCGGCACCCGCCGCCCACCACACGATGCAGATGGGCGCCCAGCACCACACGATGAAGCTGCCCTCGCGCCACAAGGCGCTCAAGGCGGCCGCCAGCCGTCGCGGTTCGGCCTACGCCTACGGCGGCACCGGTCCGCGCCGCTTCGACTGCTCGGGCCTGACCCGCTGGGCCTACGCCCGCGCCGGCAAGAAGCTGCCCCGCACCTCCTCGGCCCAGGCCGGCGCAGTGCGCCGGGTCAGCCGGGCCGCGGCCAAGCCGGGCGACCTGGTCTTCTTCCACAACGGTGGCCGGGTCTACCACGTCGGCGTCTACGCCGGCCGCAACCAGCTGTGGCACGCCTCCCGCCCGGGTGTCCCGGTCGGGAAGGCCCGGATCTGGACGAAGAGCGTCTTCTTCGGCAAGGTCCGCTGACCGCGGCGAGCAGCCGCAGGAACCATCGACGGGGCACGCCGACCCCGGACGCCCAGGAGGGGCGGTGCCGCGTGGCACCGCCCCTCCTGTGCTGCTCCGGTCAGGTCACCGCGTGAACACGGTGCTGCCGACCGACGCGGCCACCGCGGCCGAGCCGTTGTAGGCGGCCGTGACCTTGTACTGCCCCTTCTTCTTCGGCAGCTTCACCACGGTCTTCGTGGCGGCACCGCAGCGCAGGGCGGTGGTGACGGTGCGACCGACCCGCTTGTTGCCCTGGACCCGGGTGAGGGTGAAGGTCACCGTGCCGGCGCAGGCGCCGGTCGACGGCGTCGTCACCGCACGCAGGTTGAGGGTGCGGGTCTTCTTCTTGACCTTGGCCTTGACGACGGTCTTCGAGGACCGGGCGGTCACGGCCACCTGGGTGGTGCCCAGCGAACCGGCGACCGTGGTTCCGGTCGGGACGAACTCGGCCCGCACGGCCTGGCTGCCCTGGGTGAGGGCCTGCAGGCGGGCCTGCGCGACGCCCCCGGAGACCGGGACGGTGACCGCGGACCACCCCGAGGAGAAGGTGACCCGACCGTCGGCAGCGGCCCCGCCGGCGACGCTCACCCGGGCGCTGACCGCGAAGGTCGACCCGGCGCTCACCTTGGCCGGTGCGGACACCTCGACGGTGCTCGCGACGCTGCCGGGGAACTCCACGGCGGGCTCCGGCTCGGTGACCGTGACGGTCACCGGCTCAGCGGTGCTGGCCGAGGCGACCCGCGGGTTGGCGGGCACGAACTCGGCCTGGACCTCGTGGCTGCCCACGACGGTGCCCTGGTAGCTGAACGCCGCGCGACCTGCCACGACCGGCACGTCGGTGCTCCCCTCGGCGGTGCCGAACCGGACCACGCCCCGCGGGTCGGCGACACCGCTGACCTGGGCGACCACCTGGACCGAGCGACCCCGCTCGACCGACGCGGTGGCCGGGCTCAGCTCGGTGCTGGTGGCCGCCGCCTGGGGCAGCACCCGCACCGTGGCCGGGGTGGCGGTGGAGCCGGCGAAGAAGCCGCCCGCCACCGGGGTGAAGGTCGCACCGACCTGGGCGTCGCCGACGGCGCCGGCCGGGAGGCTCACCTGGACGGTGCCGCCCACCAGCGTGCCGGTGGCGCGCTCGTCGCCGAGGCTGACCTCGACCGTTCCCGCGGGGACCAGTGCCCCGCCGGCGACGTCGACCCGCACGCGGACCTGCTGGCCGGCGGTGACCTCGGGGTCGAGCACGGTGACGGTGCTGGTGCTCGGGCGCGCGGTGACGAGCAGCTGGCGCACCGTCGACTCGGAGCCGGAGAAGCCCGCGCCCGAGGGCACGAACGTCGCCTGGACCGGGTAGCTGCCGGGCGCCAGACCGGTCAGGGCCTTCTCACCCATCCCGTTGACGACGTCGGCGAAGACGACCTGGTCGCCGACCTGGATCTCGGCGGTGCCGTCGGCCAGGCCGCCAGCGGAGTCGACGAACACCCGGACGACAGCGGGGCTGCCGGCGTTCACCTGGGCCGGGGTCAACGTGACCGCGGTGGTGGTGGTCGCGGTGTTGGTCGGTGCGGTGACCACGAGCGCAGCCGGGGTGGCGGCGCTCGACGGGGCGAACGCCTCGGGGTCGGCCGGCAGGTAGCTGGCGTTGACCTCGTGGTTGCCCGCGGGCAGGTTCGGCAGGGTCAGCTGGGCCGCACCGTCGACCAGCGGGCCGGTGACGACCCGGGCCCCGATGGTGATCCGGGCGGTGCCGGTGGCGGTCCCGGTGGCCGCGGTGACCGTGACGGTGCCCTTGACCGGCTCACCGGCCTGGACCTGGTTCTTGTCCAGGGTCAGCGCGGTGGTGGTGGCCACGGCGGGTGCCCGGACGGTGAGCGTCGCCGGGCCGGCCGAGGAGACCCCGTAGGTGGCCGGGTCGGCGGGCACGTAGGTCGCGGTCACGTCGTGCGCCCCGACCGGGACGGCCGGGAGCGGGACGTCGGCGGTGCCGCTGACCAGCGTGCCGGTGACCTCCTGGCCGTTGACCTGGACCTTCACCGTGCCGTCGGCCGGGCCGTCGGCGGTGTTGACCCGGACGCGCGCCACCGAGGACTCACCCTCGATGATCCGGTTGGGTCGCAGGTCCAGCGTGGTGGTGGTGGCCACCATCCCGACCCCGAGGCTGACCGGGGCGACGGGCTGGACCTCGACCCGGTCGGTGGTGCTGACCAGGGTGGCGCCGATGGTGTAGTCGCCCACGGCCTGGCCCGGCAGCTGTGCGACGGCCTTGCCGTTGGTGACCGGGACGCTGGCGAACTCGGTGCCGTCCTTGGTGAACGACACGGTGCCGGTGAAGCCGGTGGCACCGGGCGCGGTCACCGTGGCGGTGTACTGCCCGCCGCTGCCGGGACGCAACGACGACGGACCGCTGAGGACCGTGGTCGCCCGGGTCCACACCTCGACGGTGTCGACGATCCGGTTGCCGCCCTTGTGCACGCAGGCGGCGACCGGGGCTGCTGCCTGGTTGGTGCCGTCGGCGTTCTTGTACAGCGCGTTGACCGAGCTGTAGTTGGTGGGCATGACCAGGTCGTAGGAGCCGACCGCCGTCGGCACCGGGGTGGTGAACAGGTTGGGGTAGTACTTGCTCAGGTCCGCAGGCTGGTCCTTCACCAACGGCACCACGTTGCCCTCGGTCTGGACGTTGATCGTGCCACCGTCCCAGGACATCGCGATCGTGCTGTTGCCCTTCACGGACCGGGCGCTGTACGGGATGTTGTAGGCGAGGTTCACGGTTCCGGAGTCGATCGACCCCTTCCCGTCGAGGTCCGTGGAGAACGGGGCGTCCCCCACGTACATCTTGGCCGGCAGGTTCGTGTCGTAGGTGACCACCGCCGGGGTGGTCTTGGTGATCGGTTCCTTGATGGTGCAGTCGTAGTTCATCGGCCCGGTGGTGGCGACCGCGGACGGTGCCAGCAGGGCGGTGGGGACCACGAGGGCCAGGCCGAGCCCGGCAGCGGTGGTGCGGAGCAGTCGTGTCGAGATCACTTGACCTTCACCTTCTTCACGAGGGTCGAGCCCAGGGCGACGGACGAGCCGGTGTAGCTGACCCGGACCTTGTAGGCGCCCTTCTTGAGCTTCTTGGCGTTGAGCAGACGGATGGTCCCGTTGGCGGCCACGGCCACCCGCCAGGTCCGTGCCTTGACCTTCTTCTTCAGCTTCTTTCCGGGGGCCAGGGTCACCGTCAGGGTGCCGGTGAGCCGCTGCGCCACGTCGGCGCGCACCAGCGCATCGATCTGCAGCTGGCCCTTGGCGGCCTGGCGGAGGTTGGCCTCGACCTTGGTGCCGACCTTGACCACGGTGAACGTGGCGCGGCCGGTGCTGCCCGCGAAGGCGGTCGGGGTCCTCGGCTGGAACTCGCCGACGATCCGACCGGCACCCAGCGGGAGCTGCGGCAGGCGGACCCGGGCGACACCGTCGACGACGGGCGCGACGGTCTCGGTGCCGGCGGTGTTGAACCGCACCCACCCGGCGGCCTCGGGGCTGACCCGGGCGACGACCTCGACGGCCTCCCCGTGGCGCACCGTGGCGCGCGCGATGCTCAGCGTGGTGGTGGTCGCCGTGGGCGGGGTCACCACCGGACCGCTGGTCGCGGTGACCACGAGGGTGACGGGTGTCGCGGACGCGGTCACCTCGCCGGCCTCGTACCGGGCAGACACCTGGTAGCTGCCGGCGCCGAGGACGGGGGCCGTGGCGGTGGCGGTGCCGGCGGTGACGTCGGCCACCATCTCACGCCCACCGACGGTGAAGGTGACCTTGCCGGTGGGGGTGCCCACCGTCTGGCTCACCGTGGCCCGCAGCGTGGCCGGGTGCCGGTCGTCGACCTGCTCGGGCGAGGACAGGGTGACCCGGGCCTCGTCGAGCACCCGGACGTTGCTGGCCGAGGAGCTGCTGCCCGCGTGGCTGGTACCGGTGGGCACGAAGGTCGCGGTGACCTGGTGGACACCGGGGACGGTGAGCGCCAGCGAGGTGACCGCGGTGCCGTCGGCGGCCACGGGTGCCGAGGCGGCGAAGGTGCCGTCCACGGCGAAGTCGACCTTGCCGGTCGCGGTGCCGGTGGCGGTGGAGACGCGGGCGGTGGCCTGCACCGGGCCGGAGACGCCGGTCCGGTCGCGGTCCAGGTGCAGCTCGGTCTGGGTGGGCTCGGCGGCGCGCACCGTCAGCGGCACGCCCGGGGACTGCGAGGCGGTGAACAGGTTGGCGTTCTCCGGCACGAAGCGGGCGATGACCGGGTACTCACCGGTGGGCAGCCCGGGCAGCGCGACCTCGGCGACCCCGTTGACCAGGGTGAGGTCGAACCGCTGACCGGCCACGGTGAGCACGACCGCGCCGACCGGCGCCAGGGAGCCGCCCTGGACCCGGACCGTGGCCCGACCGGCCTGCTGGGGCGCCAGCACGGCGGGGTCGAGGGTGACCGTGGTGCTGGTGGCGGTGGCCGGCGGCACCACCGTCAGGGTGACGGGGGTCGAGGCGCTCGGGGTGAAGAGCACCGCGTTGGTCGGCGTGAAGCGGGCGACCACGTCGTGGGCCCCGACGGGCAGCTGCCCGATCTCGAACTCGGCCATGCCGTTGACCAGCGGCGGCGTGAGCACCTGGTCTCCGACGGTCACCTCGAGGGTGCCGACCGGCAGGGCGTCGCCGGCCGAGCTGACCACGACGGTGGCGTTGACCTTGCCCGCGGTCTGGATCTGCGTCCGGTCCAGGGTCAGGCGGGTGGTGGTGACCTGCGAGGGCGGGACCACGTGCAGGTTGCCGGCCCCGGTGCTGGTCCGGTGCCGGTGGGTGTCGGCGGGCGTGTAGGTCGCCGACATCGGGTAGTCGCCGGCCGGCAGCTGCGGCACGGTGAAGGTGCGCCTGCCCTGGGCGTCGACCGGGCCGGAGCCGGGGACGGGGTCGCCGCCGACGGTCAGGGTCACCGAGCCGGCGGGCGGGCCCGAGTCGGCGGAGACCTGGACGGTCACCTGGCCCTCGGTGTTGCTGAACACGTGCGCCGGGGCGGTCACCACGGTGCTGGTGGTCTCGGGCGCGACGACGTCGATCGAGCTGGTCGCGCTGGAGCCGTCGTAGTGGACGTTGTCGCCGGGCACGAACTCGGCCTTGACCGGGTGGGTCCCCTCGGCGAAGTCGGTCGGGACCGGGACCCGGACGGTCGCGGTCACCCCGGTCGAGCTGACCGGGGTCTGGGTGACCTGGGCGTCGGCGCCCTCACCCACGGTGACCCGCACGGTGCCCTCGACGGTGCCGCCGTCGACACTGACGGTCACGTCGGTGGGACGGGACTCGTTGCGCCGCACGTCGGTGCCCGCGGGCAGGGCCAGCGCGAGCTGCGAGGCGGACTTCACCACGATGCTGTTCACCGCGTACGGCTTGGGGGTGGTGGTCCCGTTGCACTGGTAGGTGTAGTTGTTGCGGTTCGTGTCCCAGGCGAAGTTCTGCATCGTCACCGGCACGGTGGCCGGCGCGGCCGGCGCGGTCCAGGTGGCGGTGCCGTTCGCGGGCACGGTGGCAGCCGCACCGAAGCTGAAGGTCGCCGAGGCGGTGCCGGTGAAGGTGACGGGGGTCCCGCCGAAGTTCATCGGCACGGTCAGCGGACCGTTGAACGACCCCGGCCACAACGACGTCTCGTTGCTGTGCACCACGAACCGGGACTCGCTCAGCGCCAGCGGGTAGGACTGGTTGACGTAGGCCACCGCGGGGCGGGTGATGTCGAAGCGCGCCGTCCAGTCGGCCCTGGAGATGGCCCCGTAGGCCTTGCCGCAGTCGTACTTCTTGTCACCGGTCGAGGTGGGTTCGTCGGCTTGCGCCGCACCTCCCAGGGGCAGCAGCAGCCCGGCCAGTGCCGTGCTCGCCGCGGCCAGCAGGGCCACCCGGGAACGGCCCCGTGGGCGCCCCCTCATCTGTTCTCCCGTACGCACGTGTCAAGCCCTCCCAAGCTCACTCACAAACCGTCGGTATGCCGACGGTGCGAAAGCGTGTCACGTTTGGGGGTGCGGTGTGGTCGGTTTCACAGAACAGCTCGAAGGTGGTTCCCCGGACAGCACCGAGCCGGGGCCGCGTCGACTCGACGCGACCCCGGCTGGTCCGGGTCCGGGTGGGGGTGGAGGGTCAGGAGTGCCGGTTGATGACCGTCTCCACCACGTTGTTCAGCGCCGCCGCGGTGGGCCACCCGGCGTAGTGGGCCAGGAAGACCACGATCTCGCGCAGCGCCTCGGCGTCGAGCTCCCCGCGGGTGAACGCGGCCTCCAGCTGGATCGAGTTGACGTCGTTGGCGCCGCGCCCGGCCAGCAGCCCGATCAGCAGCAACCGGCGCTGCTCGGTGCTCAGCCCCGGCCGCTCCCAGATGTCGGCGAACAGGTGGTCGGCGGTGAGGGCGAAGAACTCCCCCGGTCCGTCGGCCATGTCGAAGCCGTAGACCTCCTCCATCCGGCGCAGGCCGCGGGCCCGGGTCTCGGGCAGGTCGGCGAACTTGTCACTCATCGTTCCTCCTGGTCGGGGTGGTGCGGCAGGCCGAGTCCGGGGCCGAGGCGGTCCAGCGCGAGCCGGGCCAGGGGCACCTCCACCCCCAGGTCGTCGGCCAGGTCGACGGCGAAGCCGAGGTCCTTCTCCCCCAGCGCCCGGACGTGACCGAAGACCCCGGTCCAGAAGTCGTCGGGCTCCAGCGGGGCGGTGGTGGCACGGTGCATGATCGCGCCCGGCCCCCCGGTGATCGCGTCGGTGTGCCGCACCACGTCCCCCAGCGCCACCAGGTCCAGCCCGGCGGCCTCGGCCAGCCGCTGGGCCTCGGTGGCGGCGGTGAACGCCACGAAGTGCATGAGGTTGCGGGCCAGCTTGAGGGTGGTACCGGCCCCGATCCCGCCGGCGTGGACCACCTTCGAGCCCATCACCTCCAGCGCGGGTCGGGCGGCGGCGAACGCCTCGTCGGTACCGCCGACCAGGATCGCCAGCGTGCCCTCGGCCGCGCCCATCGCGCCGCCGGAGACCGGGGCGTCCAGCAGGGCCACCCCGTGCCGGGACGCGGTGGTGGCCAGCGCGGCCGGGGTCCCGGGCGCGACCGTCGAGTGCACGACCACGGTGTGGGCGTCCCCGGCGACGCCGAGCACCTGGGCCAGGACGTCGCGGACCTGGTCGTCGTCGCGCACCATCACGCAGACCACCTGCACGGCGGCGGCGAGCTCGGCGACGCTGGCCGCCGCGCTGGCCCCGGCCGCGACCAGCTCGGCCACCGGCTCCTCGGCCACGTCGTGGACGGTCAGCTCGATCCGGTCGTCGGAGGCCAGCCGCAACGCCATCGGCTTGCCGATGTTGCCCAGGCCGACGAACCCGACCCGGGTCACCTGGCCGCTCACGGGCGGAACGTCTGTCCGCCGTCGACCGCCAGGATCTGGCCGGTCACCCACGAGGCCGCGTCGGAGAGCAGGAACGTGGCCGCGCCGACCATGTCCTCGGGCTGTCCCATCCGCTTGATCGCCAGGTTCTTCACCAGTTCCTTGGCCGCGTCCCCGGCCTGGGTGCGGGTGGCCGCGGTGTCGGTGGGTCCGGGCGCGATCGCGTTGACCCGGATCCCCATGCCGCCCAGCTCGTGGGCGAGCTGCTGGGTCAGGCCGTTGACGCCGGACTTGGCCAGTCCGTAGAAGCCCGAGTACAGGTAGGCGGCCGTCGAGGACTGGTTGACCACCGAGCCACCGCCGCGGGCCTGCATCGCACCGAACGCGGCCCGGGTCATCACCAGGGCTCCGTCGAAGTTCACGGCCATGAACTTCTTGTAGTAGTCCCAGTCGACGGTGATGAGCAGGTCGAAGGCCATGTCGCCGTAGATGGCGGCGTTGTTGACCAGCCCGTCCAGCCCGCCGAACTCCTCCACGGTGGCCGCGACGCAGGCCTCGGCGGACTCGGCGGAGGACACGTCGGTCCGGACGAAGATCGCCCGTCCGCCGGACGCCACGATCGCGTCGGCCACCTGCTGCCCGGCGTCGGCGTTGAGGTCGGCCACCACGACAGACGCACCCTGGGCTGCGAAGCCCCGTGCGTAGGCCTCGCCGATCCCCTGCGCGCCGCCGGTGACGATGACGACCTTCCCGTCCAGCTGTCCCGTGCTCGCGGTCATCTTCACTTCACTCCCTCGGCGATGGTCTTGGTCTCCAGGTACTCCTCGAAGCCGGCCACACCCATCTCGCGGCCGATCCCCGACTGCTTGTAGCCGCCGAACGGCGCGTCCGGCGCGAACCAGACCCCGCCGTTGACGGCCATCGTCCCGGTCCGGATCCGGTTCGCCACCGCCCGTGCACGGGCCGGGTCGGCGGAGTCCACCGACCCCGACAGCCCGTAGGGCGAGTCGTTGGCGATCCGCACCGCGTCGTCGTCGCCGTCGTGGGCGATGACCACCAGCACGGGCCCGAAGATCTCCTCCCGGGCCACCCGGGAGTCGTTGTCCAGGCCGGCGATGACGGTGGGCGCGATCCAGTACCCGCCGTCCTTCTCCTCCACGACGCCGCCGGTGGCGAACCGACCTCCCTCGGCGACGGCCAGGTCCAGGTACCGCTTGATCCGGTCGCGCTGGACCGCCGAGATCACCGGTCCGCAGATGGTGCCGGGCTCGGTCGGGTCACCGGTGCCGATGCCGCCCATGGTGGCCGCGGCCAGCTCGACGGCCTCGTCGTAGCGGTCCCGGGGCACCACCAGGCGCGTGGTCAGGGCGCAGCCCTGGCCGGCGTGCATGCAGACGCTGAACGCGGCCGTGCCGACGGCCCCGGCCAGGTCGGCGTCGTCGAGCACGATCGCGGCGGACTTGCCGCCCAGCTCCAGGAAGACCCGCTTGAGGCTGCCCGCGGCCGAGGACATGATCCGCTTGCCGGTCTCGGTGGACCCGGTGAAGGAGACCAGGTCGACCCGCGGGTCGGTGGTCAGCTGGATCGCGACGTCGACGTCGCGGGTGGAGACCACGTTGAGCACGCCCGGCGGCAGGTGCTCGTTGGCGATCCGGCCCAGCTCGGCTGCGACCCACGGGGTGTCCGGCGCCGGCTTCAGCACGACCGTGCATCCGGCGGCCAGGGCGGGGCCGACCTTGGCCAGGTTGATCTGGTTGGGGAAGTTCCAGGGCGTGATCGCCGCGACCACCCCGACCGGTTCGCGGCGGACGGTGCGGCGGGTGCGCATCCCCATCGGGGACGCCTCCCCCAGGTCGGTCTCGAACTCGAAGCCCTCGAGCAGGTCGGCCACCCAGGCCAGGCCCTCGACGGGCACGTCGTACTGGGGGCCGGCGGTGAGGAACGCGGGCGCCCCCACCTCGGCGGTGGTGAGTGCCCGGAACTGCTCCCCGGCCTCGACCAGGGCGGCGTGCAGTCCGCGCAGGGCCCGCACCCGGCCGGCGGCGTCGACGGACCAGTCGGTCTCGTCGAAGGCGCGCCGGGCCGCAGCGATCGCAGCGTCCATGTCCTCGGCCCGCCCGTCGGGCGCCCGGCCGATGACCTGCCCGGTGGCAGGGTTCTCGATGTCGAAGGTGGAGCCGTCGGCCGCGCCGCGCAGCTCCCCGTCGATCAGCAGCTGGGCGGCGGGGACCCCGGCCGGTGCCGTGCTCATGCGCGACCCTCCTCGTCCTCGCTGGTCGGAGCGGTGGTGGGAGCGGAGGCCTGGGTGACGTACCGGCCGGCCTCGACCGGCGGCGGCCACAGGCTCGAGGTCAGGTCGGCGTAGCGGTAGTGACCGGGCAGCTCCATGCCCTTGGCGCCGGTCTCCATCCGCTTCATCAGGGTGTCGGGGGCCTTGCCGGACTTGAGGATCTCGATGAACGTGTGGGTGGTCGAGGGCAGGTCGAACCAGTCGCGCTGCCAGTCGATGCGCACCTGTCCGGCGTCGGGGCCCTCGGTGACCCGCTTGAGCCCGAACCACGACCCGCCGAGCCCGAGGATCTCGAACTCCTTGCCGGTGCGGTCGTCAGTGATCCCGGAGCGCTGCTTCCAGAAGCCGAGCACCATGTCCTTCTGGTCGTCGATCAGGGTGCACACGTAGTCGTAGTGCCAGCCGTCCAGGCCGTCCATCTCGATGCCGATGGCCCAGTCGCGGATCTGGTCGCGACCGACCGCCATGAAGTGCTCGTCGGGGTGGTACATCCAGCCGTAGTTGGCGTCCTCGGCGTACAGGTCGGCCAGCGGCCGCCAGTCACCGGAGGCCTCGACGTCGCGGTTGGTCTGGAGCCAGGTGGCCCAGAACTCCTCGATCTCGGCCCGGGTCAGGGTCGGGGTGGTGTCGGTCATGCTCAGTCCTTCTCGCAGCGGGTCGGGGGAATCGGGGGATCTCAGTCGTCGAGGGTCAGGGCGAACGCCGGGCAGTAGCGCACCGCGTCGGTCACCGCGGCGCGCAACGACTCCTCGGGGTGCTCGTCGAGCAGCACCACGGTGTCGGCCGCGGCGTCGAAGCCGAACACGGTCGGCGCCTCGCCCTGGCACAGCTGGTGGCCCTGGCAGACCGTGGTGTCGGCGCTGACGCGCATCAGTCAGCCACCTGACCGGTCGAGTCAGGTCCGGTGGTCGAGCTTGCCGAGACCCCCCGGCGGCGGTACCGCACCCGGCAGGGACGCTCGAGCTGGATCACCATCTTGGAGTAGTCGTCGCGGTAGGAGTCCAACGGCTGCGCGGCGGTGAAGGTGAAGTCGCGCAGGATGACCGAGAAGATCGCCTTCATCTGCATCATCGCGAACGCGTTGCCCACGCACCGGTGCTTCCCGGCGCCGAAGGGGATCCAGGTCCACCGGTTGGTGAGGTCGGCCTGGTGCGGGTCCACGTAGCGGCCGGGGTCGAAGGCGTGCGGGTCGGGGAAGTCCTCCGCGATCCGGTTGGAGACCTTCGGGGAGGCGGCGAGCATCGTGCCGGCCGGGATGGTCTGACCCAGCAGCTCGAAGTCCTCCCGCACCAGGCGCATCAGCACGATCAGGGGCGGGTGCAGCCGCAGCGTCTCCTTGAGCGCGGACTCCAGCACCGGGATCGCGCGCAGCGCCTGGAACGAGACCTCCGAGCCGTCGGCGTAGAGCTCGTCCAGCTCGGTGACGACCTCCCCCATCACCTCGGGGTGGCGCAGCAGCTCGATCATCGCCCAGGACGCGGTGCCCGAGGAGGTGTGGTGCCCGGCGAACATCAGCGAGATGAAGATGCCGGTGACCGTCTCGGCGTCAGTGCCCACGGCGATCAGCACGTCCAGCAGGTCGCGCTCCTCCTTGGGCACGGTGCCGCGGGCGATCCGGCGTTGCAGGATGCCGTCGATCTTCCCGACCAGGTCGGCGCGGGCCTCGTCGCGCTCACGGAACGAGTCGATGTCGGCGTGCGCGTCGACGTAGGCGATCGCGTCGGTGCCGGACTCCAACCGGTGGAAGCACTCGGCGAAGGTGGCGTCCAGCTCCTCGCGGAACGGCTTGCCGATCAGGCAGGACGAGGTGGTGTAGATGGTCAGCTCGGCGAAGAACTCCAGCAGGTCGATCTCGCCCTCGTCGCCCCAGTCGGCGACCATCCGGCGGATCTCGGCCTCGATGGTGGCGGCGTGCCCGCGCATCATGTCCCCGCGCAGGGCCTGGTTCTTCAGCATCTGCTGGCGTTCCTCGGGGCTGGCGTCGAAGACGACACCCTTGCCGAAGATCGGGGTCATGAACGGGTAGGCCGCCGCCTGGTCGAGCACCTCGTCGGGTGCCCGGAAGAAGGCCTCGTTGGCCTCCGCCCCGGAGACCAGGACGACGTCGCGGTCGGCGAGCCGGAACCGGCCCAGGTCACCGCACTCGGCGCGGACCCGGTCGAAGAGGGCGACCGGGTCGACCCGCATGTCGGGCAGGTGACCGGTGCCGCGGATGATCTCGGGCACCTCGGGGCTCTGGTCGTCCAGGACGGTCGAGACCTCGGGGATCTGCGCCAGCAGCTCGGCGCGGGTGCTGCTCATGGTTCCTCCGGAGGGGTGCGGTGGGGTGCGGTGGGTCAGCGCTTCTCGACCGGGGCCTCGGGCGAGACCTCGACGAGGTTGAGGTGGACCCCGCGCGGGGCGGAGACGACGCTGGTGATCGCCTGGGCGATCGCGGTGGGCTTGAGGAAGTGCGGGTGCCGGGCCAGGCCGAACTTCACCCATGCGGTGAGCACGTCGGCGGCGTCGCTGTCGGACCAGTCGGTGCCCATCTCCGACCAGGTCGGTCCGGGCCTCACGATGGAGACCCGGACGCCGGTTCCCTCCATCTCCATCTGCAGGGCGTGGCCCAGGCCCTCCAGGCCCCACTTGCCGGCGGCGTAGGCAGCCATGAACGGGCGGGCCCGGACGGCGACGTCGGAGGAGACCAGGACCAGGTCGCCGCGCTGGCGCTCGACCATGCCGGGCAGGAACGCCCGGACCAACCGGTGCGCACCGAGCACGTTGAGGTCGATCTCGGCCGCCATCCGGTCGGTGTCGACGTCCACGATCGCCCCGGGGGCGACCAGGCCGGCGTTGGAGACCACCGCCTCCACGTCGCCGAGGTCGGCGGTGACCCGGGTGGCGAACTCGCTGACCGACTCGGGGCTGGTCAGGTCGAGCGGGACGACCGTGCACTCTCCCCCGGCCTCCCGGATCGCGGCGGCGACCTCGTCGAGCTTCTCCACCCGGCGGGCGCCGAGTGCAACGGGGTAGCCGGCCGCAGCCATCACGGTGGCGGTGGCGGCACCGATGCCCGAGGACGCCCCGGTGACCACGACCGGGCGGCGGTCGGGGTGGGAGTAGCGGCCCATCTCAGCGCACCTCCACGGTGAGCGGCAGGTGCGCGAAGCCGCGCACGTTGGCGGAGTAGAACCGTTCACTGGCTGCCTCGTCCACCTCGATCGAGGAGACCCGGGCGACCAGCGCCCGCAGCGCGACCTGGGCCTCGAGCCGGGCCAGGTTGGCGCCGAGGCAGAAGTGCCGGCCGCCGCCGAAGGAGACGATCTGCTTGAGCTCCGCCTCGTCGCGGTGCACGTCGAAGGTCTCGGGATCGGTGAAGACGTCCTCGTCGTGGTTGGCGGCCCCGAGGTTGATCATCAGCTTCGAGCCGACCGGGCAGGTGACGTCGCCGCGGGTGAACTCCTCGGTGACCAGCCGACCGAGGAACTGGCTGGAGGTGTCCATCCGCAGCGTCTCCTCGACCCAGCGGTCCACCAGCGGTCCGGTGGGGTCGGCCAGCACGGCTGCGGCCTGCTCGGGGTTCCGGGCCAGGTGGTGCACGGCGTTGCCGAGCAGCTTGGTGGTGGTCTCGTTGCCAGCCACGACCATGAGGAACAGGAAGGCGGTGATCTCCTCGTCGCTCATCCGCTGTCCCTCGTCGGTGGCCAGGAAGAGCGCGGTGGTGAGGTCGTCGGTGGCCTCGCCCCGCCGGTCGGCGAGCATCCGGGCGTAGTAGGCGTGCAACTCCAGCGCCGCCAGCATCCCGGCCTCGGGGACGTCGCGCAGGCCGTCCTGGCGCAGCACCAGCTGGTCGGAGAGGTGGCGCACGTGGTCGCGGTCGGCCTCGGGGACGCCCATCATCTGGGAGATGACGTCCATCGGGAGCCGGCCGGCGAAGTCGCTGATCCAGTCCAGGCTGACCCACTCGCCGCTGCCGGCCCCGGCCAGGGCCCGGTCCAGGTAGTGCTCGCTGAGCCGGCTGATCAGCGGTTCCAGCTCGCGCACCCGCTTGGGCGTGAAGCCCTTGGAGACCAGGCGGCGCAGCCGGACCTGCTCCGGCGGGTCCATCGCCAGGAAGCTCATCACCTTGTGCGCGTGCTCGTTCCACGCCGAGGCGTCGAGCGAGACCCCCATCCGGTTGGAGAAGACCTCGTCGGAGCGGAACGCCCAGTGCACGTCGGCGTGACGAGACAGGACGTAGTAGTCGTGCTCGGCGTTGTGGAACAGCGGGGCGTCCTCGCGCAGCCGGGCGTAGACCGGGTACGGCGCGTCCTGGACGGCGTGGTCGTAGATGTCGAAGTCGATGCCGGCAGTGTTCTGCGCCCCGGCTCCGCTGACGGGGCAGCTCATGCGTCGTGTCCGACCATGATCGCGGCCATGACGTGGTCGAGCCGGTCGCCCATCTCCGCATAGGTGAGCAGACCCATCCCGGCCTGGAGCAGCGCTCCGGAGAAGGCCAGCACCAGGGCTTCCAGCAGCACCGGGTCGTGGCCCGGACCCAGGGCGGCACCGAAGCGGCGCAGGAACTCGACCCCGATGTCCACGCGCAGGCGCTCGACGTCGGCGTCGGTGCCCAGCAGCGCGATCCGGACCGCGGCGGCCAGCTCGGGCTGGTCGGCCAGGAAGACGGCCATGTCCCGGGTGGTGGCCCGGACCCGGTCCAGCCCGGAGCCGGCCAGCTCGACCTCCGGGCGCTGCCGGATGGCGCGCAGGAAGAGCTCGGCGTAGAGGTGGTTCTTCGAAGCGAAGTAGGTGTAGGCGGTGGCGGGGCTGACCCCGGCCCGCTGGGCCACCGTGCGGATGGTGAGGTTCTCGTGACCCGACTCGCCCAGCTCGGTGAAGGCGGCCGCGAGCAGCTTCTCCACGGTCTCGGCCTGGCGCGCGTTGAGCCGTCGTCGTGGCGTGGACGGGGACTGCTCCGCACTGGAACTGGACACCTGACTGGACATGTGTCCAGTTTGGCCCGGCGCACTGCTCTTGGCAACCCCCGCCCGAAGATTTGTCCCAGCACCGGCCTCCGGCGGTCGAGCTTGCCGAGACCCCCGGCCCCGGTGGTCGAGCCTGCCGAGACCCCCCGCCCGACCCTGGCCCACCGCCGGTGCCGTCTGCTTCGCTGGTGCCGTGCAGCTCGACGAGGTGGTCCAGGCATCAGCCGCCGTGGCGGCGACCCGGTCGCGCACGGCCAAGGTCGAGGCGCTGGCCGGCCTGCTGGCGACCGCCGACCGGAGCGACCCCGACGAGTTGACCGCGGTCACCACGTGGCTCGCCGGTGCGCTGCGCCAACGCCGCACCGGTGTCGGTTGGCGCTCGCTGGCCGAGCTCCCCGATCCCGCCCCTGAGGCCACTCTCACCGTCCGGGCGGCGGACGAAGCCTTCGAGGAGATGGCCTCGCTCTCCGGCCCCGGGTCGGCCGGCGCGCGGAGCCGCCTGCTGGCCGACCTGATGGGCGCCGCCACCCCCGACGAGCAGCAGTGGTTGCGTCGACTCGCCGTGGGTGAACTGCGCCAGGGAGCCCTCGACTCGGTGGTCCAGGCCGCGGTCGCGCAGGTGGCCCGGGTGCCGCTGGTCGAGGTGCGCCGGGCCGCCATGCTCGCCGGCGCCACGCCGCCGGTGGCTGTGGCGGCGCTGACCGCACCGACGCCGGAGGCCGCCACGGAGGCGCTGGCCGGGTTCGTCCTGGAGGTGGGGCGACCGGTGCAGCCGATGCTGGCCAGCTCCGCGCCCGACGTGGCCACCGGGTTCGTCGGGCTGGCGGGCGAGGGTGGCCCGGTCCAGGTGGACGCCAAGCTCGACGGGATCCGGATCCAGGTGCACCGTGACGGTGACGAGGTGGTGGTGGCCACCCGCAGCCTGGACGTCATCACCGAGCGGCTGCCCGAGGTGGTCGAGGCTGTCCGGTCGCTGGCCGCGCAGCAGGTGGTGCTGGACGGCGAGGCGCTGCTGGTCACCGACGACGGCCGACCGCGCGCGTTCGCGGAGACCTCCTCCCGAACCGGGACACGTTCCACCGACGAGGCCTCGCCCCGGGTGGTGCCGTTCTTCTTCGACCTGCTGCACCTGGACGGCGAGGACCTGCTCGACCTGCCACTGGCAGCCCGCACCTCCCGACTGGCCGACCTGGTGCCCCGGGAGCACCGGGTGGACTCCCTCACCACCAACGACGCCGCCGAGGCCGAGGAGTTCGCCCGGCAGGTGCTGGCCTCAGGCCACGAGGGCGTGGTGCTCAAGGACCCGGACGCCCCCTACGCCGCCGGCCGCCGCGGGTCGGCGTGGGTCAAGGTCAAGCCGGTGCACATGGTGGACCTGGTGGTGCTGGCCGTGGAGCACGGGTCCGGGCGCCGGAAGGGCTGGCTGTCCAACATCCACCTGGGCGCCCGGGGCACTGACGGCGACCTGGTGATGGTCGGCAAGACGTTCAAAGGCATGACCGACGAGATGCTCGCCTGGCAGACCACCCGGTTCCGGGATCTGGAGACCTCCGACGACGGGTGGGTGGTGACCGTCCGCCCGGAACAGGTCGTGGAGATCGCCTTCGACGGGGTGCAGCGCTCCACCCGCTATCCCGGCGGGGTTGCGCTCCGCTTCGCCCGGGTCCTGCGGTACCGCGACGACAAGACCCCCGACCAGGCCGACACCCTTGCCACACTGCAGGCACACCTGCACTGAGCGGCCGTCCGCATCAGGAGCCTCCAGCAAACACTGGTGATCGAACACGTGTTCGAGTAGAATGAGTTCATGGAGACGTTCTCGGACCTCGACCCGGCAGGACTGCTGGCCGTCGCGTCCGAGACCACCCGCGGTCGGCGGCTCGCCGAGGCGCGTGAGCTGGAGGTGCTGCTGCAGTGGGCGGTCGTCGGGTCCGAGGGCCCCGGTCCGTTGGTCCAGCTCGGCGGTGAGGGCACGCCTCCGGTCCGCGACTACTGCCTCGGCGAGATCGCCCTGGCCCGGGGTGCCGGGGTCGGCGCCACCGCCAACGCCCTGGCCGACGCCCTCGACCTGGCCCACCGGCTGCCGCGGTGCTGGGCCGTGGTCCGCGAGGGCGCCGTCGACGTCTGGGTGGCCCGCCGGGTCGCGAAACTCTCCCGCGCACTGTCGCCCGACCGGGTGGGGCTGGTCGACGTGGCCGTCGCGGCACTGC
>JAEWXC010000025.1 GCA_023396115.1 Actinomycetes bacterium
GGGCCGGGCAGCAGCACCGGCTCACGCTCGGCGGCCGACCGCTCCCGCTCGTCGGTGTCACCCGAGGAGGCCGGCGGGCCGGTGGGCGCCGTGGCCGTGCCGGTCCGGCCGAACCCGTCGAAGGCCCGGGCGCCGCCGTCGGTCCCCCCGTCCCCCCGCTCACCCGGGGTCAGGTGCGGGGCGGCACGGTCGCCCCAGCCGTGGGGCTGCTCCTCGGTACGCCGGGTCGGCGTCGGAGGCTCCGGGCGGCGCGGCGGTTGGGGGACGTCGATCCCGTCCAACCACGCCCGGGCCGGCTGCATCCACAGCATCAGCGAGAGCACCGCGACGAAGGAGGCCAGCAGGCTGGCGTTGACGAAGCCGGAGATCAGCAGCGGCAGGGCGATCACGGTGAGCCCGATCCGGGCCCCGGCGTGGCGCTGCAGCACGAACCAGCCCAGGACTGCGGCAGCCGCAGCGCAGACGGCCGCGACGACGGCGGCGGCGTGCATGACGTCGACGATCTCGGGGACGCTGAGCCCGGTGCCCGACAGCGGCGGCTCGGCCAGCAGGTCGGCGATGGCCTCCCGGTTCTCCAGGCTGCGCAGCCGTCCGAGGGAGTCGATGGTGGTCAGCACCACGATCACGGACCCGACGATGACCGACCACCCCGCGACCGTCACCTGGCGCGGGCGGGCGGACCTGCTCTCCTCACTCACCCGCCCATCCTCCCAGCCGCGGGCAAGCACGGCGGGTGGAGGTGTCCGGGCCACGACGCAGCGGACCCCCGGCACCACGCGGGTACCGGGGGTCCGCCCCGAGGAGGTCGGGTCGTCGAGGGCTCAGGCGACCCGCAGCTGCAAGCCGTCCTCGCCCCGCTCGACCCGGACCTCGCCGCCGTCGAGCACCTCGCCGCCGATCAGCAACCGGGCCAACGGGTCCCCGATGGCGGTCTGGATCAGTCGGCGCAGCGGCCGGGCACCGTAGGCGGGGTCGTAGCCCACCTCGGCCAGCCAGGTGCGGGCCTCGTCGGTCACGGTGACGCTGATCCGCCGGGCCGCGAGCCGCTTGTCCAGCAGCGCCAGCTGCAGGTCGACGATGTGCGCCAGCTGCTCGGGGCCGAGCGCGGAGAACATCACGATCTCGTCGAGCCGGTTGAGGAACTCGGGCCGGAACGCCTGGCGCACCATGCCCATCACCGACTCGTGCCGGGCCTCGGGCTCCAGGGTCGGGTCCACGAGGAACTGCGACCCCAGGTTGGAGGTGAGGATCAGGATCGTGTTGCGGAAGTCCACCGTGCGGCCCTGGCCGTCGGTCAGCCGCCCGTCGTCGAGCACCTGCAGCAGGATGTCGAAGACCTCCGGGTGGGCCTTCTCGACCTCGTCGAGCAGCACCACGCCGTAGGGCCGGCGGCGCACCGCCTCGGTCAGCTGCCCGCCCTCGTCGTAGCCGACGTAGCCGGGAGGCGCACCGACCAGGCGGGAGACCGAGTGCTTCTCGGAGTACTCGCTCATGTCGATGCGGATGATCGCCCGCTCGTCGTCGAAGAGGAACTCCGCCAGCGACTTGGCCAGCTCGGTCTTGCCGGTGCCGGTCGGTCCCAGGAACAGGAACGACCCGGTCGGCCGGTTCGGGTCGGCGATGCCGGCCCGGGAGCGGCGCACCGCGTCGGCCACGGCCCGCACCGCGTCGTCCTGGCCGACCAGCCGGCGACCGATCTCGCCCTCCATGTCCAGCAGCTTCTCGGTCTCGCCCTGCAGCATCCGTCCGGTCGGGATGCCGGTCCACGACTCCACGACCTCGGCGATCTGCTCGGCGTCGACCTTGTCCCCGACCAGCGGGTCGAGCTCGGTCTCCTCGACGACGTCGGCGGCCGCGATCCGCTTCTCCAGGTCCGGGATCTCGCCGTACAGCAACCGCGAGGCGGCCTCGAAGTCGCCCGAGCGCTGCAACCGCTCGGCCTCGATCCGCAGCGCGTCGAGCTGCTTGCGCAGCTCACCCTCACCCTCGCGGGAGGCCTTCTCCGACTCCCATCGGGCCTCCAGGGCGCGCAGCTCCTCCTCGGCGTCGGCCAACTCGGCCTTGAGGTGCGCCAGACGCTCGGTGGAGGCGACGTCGTCCTCGCGCTCGAGGGCGAACTCCTCCATCCGCATCCGGTCCACCGAGCGGCGCAGGGTGTCGATCTCCTCGGGCGAGGACTCGATCTCCATCCGCAGCCGGCTGGCGGCCTCGTCGACCAGGTCGATCGCCTTGTCGGGCAGCTGCCGGCCGGTGATGTAGCGGTCGGAGAGGGTGGCCGCGGCGACCAGCGCGGAGTCGGTGATCCGGACCCCGTGGTGCGCCTCGTACTTCTCCTGGATGCCGCGCAGGATCTGGATGGTGTCCTCGACGCTGGGCTCCCCGACGAACACCTGCTGGAAGCGGCGCTCCAGGGCCGGGTCCTTCTCCACGTTCTCGCGGTACTCGTCCAGCGTGGTGGCGCCGATCATGTGCAGCTCACCGCGGGCCAGCATCGGCTTGAGCATGTTGCCGGCGTCCATGGAGCCGTCACCGGTCCCGCCGGCGCCGACCACGGTGTGCAGCTCGTCGATGAAGGTGATCACCTGACCGGCGGCGTCCTTGATCTCCTCGAGCACGGCCTTGAGCCGCTCCTCGAACTCGCCGCGGTACTTGGCGCCGGCCACCATCGCGGCCAGGTCCAGGCTGAGCACCCGGCGTCCCTTGAGCGAGTCGGGCACGTCCCCGGCGACCACCCGCTGGGCCAGCCCCTCCACGACGGCGGTCTTGCCCACGCCGGGCTCGCCGATCAGGACCGGGTTGTTCTTGGTGCGCCGGCTGAGCACCTGGATGACCCGGCGGATCTCGGCGTCGCGACCGATCACCGGGTCCAGGCGGCCCTCCTCGGCGGCGGCGGTGAGGTCGACGGAGAACTTCTCCAGCGACTCCCACGAGGCCTCGGCGTTCTGGCTGGTCACCCGGCGGTTGCCGCGCATCGCGGCCAGTCCCTCACGCAGCGCGTCGGGCGTCAGCCCGGCCCCGGTGAGGATCTCGCGGGCACTGGACTCGACCGTGGCCAGCGCGATCAGCAGCACCTCGGTGGAGACGAAGTCGTCCTTCAGCGAGGCGCTCTCGGACTGGGCCGCACCCAGCACCCGGACCAGGGCGGGCGAGGCGGCGGGCTGCTGCACGGCCGACCCCGACGCGCTGGGCAGGGCGGCTGCCACCTGCTCGGCGCGGGCGAGCAGCGGACCGGGCTCGACCCCGGTCCGGGTGAGCAGGGTCCGTGCGGAGCCGTCCTCCTGGCGCAGCATCGCGAGCAGCAGGTGCACCGGCTCGAACTGGGGGTTCCCGGCCTGCAGTGCGGCCATCTGGGCAGCCTCGATGACCTCGCGGCTGCGGGTGGTGAACTTGTCAGCTCCGAACTGGCTCAAGGGTGCCCTCCTGACGTGGGTCCGTGCGTCCAGCAGACCGCACCTCGCGGCTGCTGTCGAGGCCTGAACCGGGCCTCATCAGTGCCAACCTCAGTAAAGTTGAGTCTATTCCACTCAATTTGAACTCGGTCGTACACGGGCGTACACAAGTGCGGGAGCGGCGCACCCGGCACGCTCAGACGGTCCCCTCGCCGCGACGTGTGTACTTCGGGCTGCGGCCAGCTCAGCCGAGCGTCGAGGTCACCACGTCCCACACCTGCCAGGCACCCAGCGAGATGAAGATCAGCGCGGTCAACGCCAGCGCCACGTTGGTCCACCACCGGTTGCGCCACTGCGCCGGCACCCGGTCGGAGTTCAGCAGCGGCAGCAGGGTCAGCGCCAGGAACGGCATGAACAGGGCCCCCAGGACCCCGTACAGCAGGACCAGGAAGATCGGTTCGTCCAGGGTGAGCAGCAGCATCGGCGGGAACGTCAACCACAGCAGGTAGAAGCGCCAGTAGGTGCCGCCGGTTCGCGCCTTCGGGTCGCCGGAGTCCAGCCCGCGCAGGTTGGCCCAGTAGTCGGCGAACATCAGCGAGACGCCGTTCCACACGCCCAGCACCGAGGAGAACGCCGCGGCGAAGAAGCCGACCAGGAACCCGTGGCCGATCACGGCGCCGTACTCGTCGGTGAGCACGTCGTCGAGGTCCAGCAGGCCCCGGTCCCCCGCGTCGAGCGCCACCCCGGCGGCGCGGACCACCTCGGCTCCGACCAGCAGCATCGAGATGACGAAGATGCCGGTCACCACGTAGGCCATGGTGTTGTCGATCCGCATCACCCGCATCCAGCGCGGCGTGATCCAGCCCTTCTCCCGCAGCCAGTACCCGTAGGCGGCCAGCGTGATGGTGCCGCCGACGCTGCCCGAGAGCGCCAGCGTGTAGAACAGCGCCCCGTCGGGGATCCGGGGCACCAGGCCGGCGACCATGTCGGGGATGTTCGGGGTGGCGATCACCGCGAGCCCGACGACGACCACGAACATCACCCCGACCAGCACCGCGGTGATCTTCTCGAAGACCTCGTACTGGTTGAACCAGACCAGGGTCAGTCCGAGCAGCCCGGTGCCGACCGCGTAGACCCACAACGGCACGCCGGGGAAGAGCGCGGCCAGCGGCAGCGCGGTCGACGACATCGCCGAGGCGCCGTACACGAAGCCCCAGATCATGATGTACGGCCCGAAGTACCAGGTGGTCCAGCGACCCAGCGAGCGCCAGCCCTCGAAGATCGTGCGGCCGGTGGCCAGCGAGTAGCGCCCGGCGCCCTCGACCAGCACGATCTTGAGCACCACCCCCAGCAGCACCGCCCACAACAGCGTGTAGCCGAACTTCGACCCGGCGGTCAGGGTGGCGACCATGTCGGCGGCTCCCACGCCGGTGGCCGCCACCACCAGGCCGGGGCCGATGATCCGCCAGCGCGGTGGACGGTCGTCGGTGTGGTCCGGGATCGCCTCGTGCTCGGCCATGTCCAGCCGCCTCTCCGTGGTCGTCGCCTTCGACCCTAGGACGCACCGGCCCCTCACGCACCCGTCGCGGCGGCGTGGCCGCGGATGCCAGAACGCCCGCCCCGGCCCGCGGGTGCGGGTGGGACGGGCGTTCGTCGCGCGGCGGATTCCGCGGTGGGGATCAGGCGGAGGCGGCCTCGCGCTCCTCGATCATGGTCAGCGCGATGTCGACGATCATGTCCTCCTGGCCACCGACGAGGCGGCGGCGGCCGGCCTCCATCAGCAGGGTGCGCACGTCGATGCCGTACCGCTCGCTGGCGGCCTCGGCGTGACGCAGGAACGAGGAGTAGACACCGGCGTAGCCCAGGGTCAGGGTCTCCCGGTCCACCCGGACCGGGCGGTCCTGCAGCGGGCGGACGATGTCGTCGGCGGCGTCCTGCAGCTTGAAGACGTCGCTGCCGTGCTGGAAGCCCTCGATGTCGGCGACCGCGATGAACGCCTCGATCGGGCAGTTGCCGGCACCGGCACCGTGGCCGGCGAGCGAGGCGTCGACGCGGTAGATGCCCTCCTGCACCGCGATCACCGAATTGGCGACCGAGAGCGAGAGGTTCTCGTGGGCGTGGATGCCGATCTCGGTGGCCGGGTCGAGGACGTCCCGGTAGGCACGGGCCCGCTCGCGCACGCCCTCCATGGTGAGGCGACCGCCGGAGTCGGTGATGTAGACGCAGTGCGCGCCGTAGGACTCCATCATCTTGGCCTGCTCGGCCAGCGCCTTCGGCTCGCTCATGTGGCTCATCATCAAGAAGCCGGAGACGTCCATGCCGATCTCGCGGGCGGTCTCGATGTGCTGCCGGGAGACGTCCGCCTCGGTGCAGTGCGTGGCGATCCGGACCGAGCGCACGCCCAGGTCCCAGGCGCGCTTGAGCTCCTCGATGGTGCCCACACCGGGCAGCAGCAGGGTGGTCAGGCGGGCGTCGCCGATCACCTCGGCAGCGGCCTCGATCCACTCCCAGTCGGTGTTCGAGCCGGGGCCGTAGTTGATCGAGCCACCGGCCAGGCCGTCGCCGTGGGCGACCTCGACGGCGTCCACGCCGGCGTCGACCAGGGCGGACACGATGCGCTTGACGTCGGCCGGGGAGATCCGGTGACGCACGGCGTGCATGCCGTCACGCAGGGTGACGTCCTGGACGAAGATCTTGGGGCCGTTCTTCTCGGCCATCTGCTCGGTCACTTGCTCTCCTCAGCCTTCTTGCGGGCGATGCGCTCGGCGATCTGCAGACCGGCCGAGGTCATGATGTCCAGGTTGCCGGCGTACGCGGGCAGGTAGTGCGCGGCACCCTCGACCTCGAGGAAGACCGACACCTGGTGGGTGGGGCGCTCGGCGCCCTCGACCAGCAGCGTCTCGACGGGCTGGTCGGCCGGGATCTCGTTGATCTGGACCTTCTGCTTGAGCCGGTAGCCCGGCACGTAGGCGGCCACGTCGGCGACCATCTTCTCGACGGAGTTGCGGATCTCGTCGTGGGTGGCCGGGTCGGCGGCGCTGACCAGGCAGAAGACCGTGTCGCGCATGATCAGCGGCGGCTCGGCCGGGTTCAGGATGATGACGGCCTTGCCGCGGGCGGCGCCACCGACGGAGACGATCGCACCCGAGGTGGTCTCGGTGAACTCGTCGATGTTGGCGCGGGTGCCGGGGCCGGCGGACTTCGACGAGATCGAGGCGACGATCTCGGCGTACGCGACCGGGACGACGCGGGAGACGGCCGCGACGACCGGGATCGTGGCCTGGCCACCGCAGGTGACCATGTTGACGTTGGTCTCGTCGAGGTGGTCGTCGCCGTTCACGGCCGGGACCACGAACGGGCCGATGGCGGCCGGGGTCAGGTCGATCATGATCTTGCCGTCGGCGCGCAGCAGGGCGTCGTTGGCGACGTGCGCCTTGGCCGACGTGGCGTCGAAGACGATGCCGATCTCGTCGTAGCAGTCCAGCTTCTTCAGGCCCTCGACCCCCTCGTGGGTGGTCTCGAAGCCGAACCGCTTGGCGCGGGCCAGACCGTCGGAGGTCGGGTCGATGCCGACCATGGCCCCCATCTCGAGCACCTCGGAGGTGCGCATCACCTTGATCATCAGGTCGGTGCCGATGTTGCCCGGCCCGATGATGGCGACCTTGGTCTTCTTGGTCTCGCTCATGTCTGTGCCTCCTCAGGCCTCGGGAACGAAGGTGGTGGTGACCGTGCCGAGCCCGGTCACGGTCACGGTGACGGTGTCGCCGGCGGCGACCGGGGCCATCGGGCCCAGCGCGCCGGAGAGGATGACCTGGCCGGCACGCAGCGGCTCGCCCAGGTCGCGGGCCATCCGGGCCAGCCAGACGACGGCGTTGATCGGGTCGCCCAGGCAGGCGGCGCCGTTGCCGGTGGAGACGACCTCGCCGTTGACGGTCATGGTCATCTCGACCTCGACGGGGGTGACCTCGTCGAGGGTCTTCTTCTCGGCGCCCAGCACGTAGACGCCGGCGGAGGCGTTGTCCGCGACGGTGTCACCGAAGGCGATGTCCCAGTTGGCAATCCGGCTGTCGCAGATCTCCAGGGCGGCCACGGCGTAGGAGATCGCGTCGCGGACCTGCTCGGCGTCCAGGTCGCCCTCGGCCAGGTCCTTGCTCAGCACGAAGCCGACCTCGCCCTCGATCTTGGGCTGGATCAGGCGGCTCATCGGCACGTCGCGGCCGGTGAAGTCCATGTCCTCGAAGAGGACGCCCAGGTCGGGCTGGTCGACGCCGAGCTGGGTCTGCACGGCCAGCGACGTGGCGCCGATCTTGCGGCCCACCAGGACGGCCCCGGCGTCGATCCGGCGGGCGTTGAACTGCCCCTGGACCTCGTAGGCGGCCTTGAGGTTGCGCTCGCCGATGAGGTCGCGCACCGGCTGTCCGGCGACGCCGGACTCCGCGGCGGTGATCAGCCGCTGGGCGGCCTCGGTGATGGCGGCCTCGCTCACGGCCGGTTCGACGGAAGAAGTCATGACCCCAGCCTGCGGCTCCCGGGGGCCACGTGCCAGTCCGATGTCTCGCTGAGCGATACGCTGCGGAGGTGAGTCGTGAGGTCGAGCCCCGCGACACCGTGCTGGGCAAGGCGGTGGCGCTCCTGCGAGCGTTCCGACCCGACGACCACGTGCTCCCGCTGGCCGAGCTGGTCCGGCGCACCGGTCTGCACAAGGCGACGGCCCACCGGCTCTGCGGGGCGCTGGTGGAGAACCGGCTGCTGGACCGCACCGAGGACGGGTACCGGCTCAGCGGCGGACTCTTCGAACTCGGGATGATGGCGTCGCTGGAGCGCAGCCTGGCCGAGGTGGCGATGCCGTTCCTGCAGGACCTCTACGAGCGCACCCACGAGACGGTCCACCTGGGCGTGCGGGACGGGCACGACGTCGTCTACGTCGCCAAGATCGGCGGCCACCGGCAGGCGGCCTCGCCCTCGCGCACCGGGGGTCGGCTGCCGCTGTACTGCACCGCGATCGGCAAGGCCCTGTTGGCGCACGCCGGCCCCGAGCTGGTCACCGAGGTGCTGTCCGGGCCGCTGCCGCGCCGCACCCCGCACACCATCGCCGCGCCCGGCATGCTCCGCACCCAGCTCGAACGGATCCCCGCGCGGGGTGTGGCCTACGAGCGTGAGGAGTCCACGCTGGGCATCGTCTGCGTCGCCGCGCCGGTGCTCGGTGACGACGGCCGGGCGGTGGCCGCGATCAGCGTCGCCGGCCCCACCACCCGGTTCCGTCCCGAGCAGCACGCCACCGCGGTGCACGCCGCCGCCCAGTCGCTGGCCGCGACCCTGGCCCGTCGGGAGCGGCTGCAGGCCCGCTGACCGGGCACGTGCGCGGGCGGCCCGTCCTGGCGAATCGGGGGCTCGTGGGGGACGGCCACGCGCCGACCGGGCACGTGCGTGGGCCCATCGAACGCGCCGCCACGGGTCCAACGTGCCGCCAGCGGTTCCAACGCGCCGGCATGCCGGACGGTCAGACCAGCCAACTGCGCGTTACATGGCCGGGTGGAGCGGTGGCCTCAGGGGCGGCGCTGCACGCGCTGACCGCCCCAGAGGGTGACCGCGGAGCTGTCCCGCAGCGCCGGGACCCGGCTGGGCGCCTGCTCGGGGGTGCGGGCCAGCGCCGCCCGCAGCGCCGCCCGGGTGCGTTCCAGGTCGGCGCGCAGCTCGGCGTTGCGCTCCCGCAGGGCGTGCACCTGGCTGTCCAGCTCGATGATCCGCTTGACCCCCTCCAGGCCGATGCCCGAGGCGGTCAGCTCGGCGATGTGGCGCAGCTGCTCGATGTCGTTGTGGCTGTAGCGGCGCCCGCCACCCCCGGTCCGACCGGGCGAGACCAACCCCATCCGCTCGTAGGTGCGCAGGGTCTGCGGGTGCAGCCCGGAGAGCTCGGCCGCCACCGAGATGACGTAGACGTGGGCCTCAGGGCCCGGTCCGGTGAACGGCACGGCTCTCACTCCTTCAGCAGGTCAGCTCGGGGGTCGACCCCGCCGGACGCCGCCCGGTAGGCCTCGACGGCCTCGCGTGCCGCGTCCGAGAGCGTGGTCGGCACCTGCACCTGCACGGTGGCCAGCAGGTCGCCCTTGGTCCCGTCCTTGCGCGGCGCCCCCTTGCCCCGGACCCGGAAGGTCCGGCCGTTGGGGGTGTTCGCGGGGATCTTCAGCGTCACCGGCGCGCCCCCCAGGGTGGGCACCCGGATCTCGGCGCCGAGCACGGCCTCGTCGAAGCCGACCGGCACCTCGACGGTCAGGTTGTCGCCCTTGCGCTGGAAGACCCGGTGACCGGCGACCTTGACGGTGACCAGCAGGTCACCGCTCGGGCCACCGTTCTCACCGGCCCCGCCCTTGCCGCGCAGCCGGATCTTCTGGCCGTCCTTCACCCCGGCCGGGATGCGGGCCTGGACCGTCCGAGACGACGTGCCGCGGCCGGAGCCGTGGCAGGTCGGGCACGGGTCGTCGTAGACCAGCTGACGTCCGTGGCAGACCGGGCAGGTCTCGTTCATGGAGAACCCGCCGGCCGAGACGCTGACGTAGCCCGACCCCTCGCACTGCGGGCAGATGTGCGGCTTGGTCCCCGGCTTGCCGCCGGTGCCGCGGCACGTGCCGCACGCGGAGTCGCTGGTCAGCTGCACCGAGATGGTGGTGCCCTCCAGCGCCTCGGAGAACGAGATGTTCGCCGAGGTCTCCAGGTCGGCACCGCGGGCCGGCCGCGCCTGGGTCCGGCCCCGGCCGCCGCCGAAGATGTCGCCGAACATGTCCCCGAGGCCACCGCCGCCGCTGCGGCCCTGCCCGAACAGGTCGTTCAGGTCGAAGCCGCCGCCCGCACCGCCACCGGCGCCCCGGCCGAAGCCGAAGCCGCCGCTGGCGATGGTGGCGCGCATCTCGTCGTACTTCTTGCGCTTGTCGGGGTCACCGACGACGTCGTAGGCCTCGGCCACCTTCTTGAAGGTGTCGTGCCGGGCGTCGTCACCGGGGTGGGTGTCGGGATGGTTCTCCCGGGCGAGCTTGCGGTAGGCCTTCTTGATGTCCTTCTCGTCGGCGTCCTTCGACACCCCGAGGACCTGGTAGAAGTCCTTGTTCGCCCAATCGGCACGCATGCCGTCATTGGCGCTCATGCGCGCCTCCTCCCGTGTCGTGTGGTCGTGCTGGCGGGGTTCACGCAGTGGGGCCGTGGACCAGGACCTGGGCGGCCCGCACGACGCGGTCCCCGATCCGGATCCCCGACTTCACCACGGCCGAGATGGTGGGCACCTCGACGCCCTCGGCCTCGCCCTGGTGGACCAGCGCCTCGTGCAGGGTCGGGTCGAAGACCTCCCCCGGCTCGGCGAACATGGTCAGGCCCTGGGTCGCCATCGCCGTCTCCAACTGGGTGGCCACGGCCTGCAGCCCGTCGTCGAGCGGCCCGGCCTCACGGGCCCGGTCGATGGTGTCGAGCACCTCCACGACTCCCGCGAGCGCCTTGAAGGTGGCGTTCTCCACCGTCTGCACGCGGTCGCGCTCGACGCGCCGCTTGTAGTTGAGGAACTCGGCCTGGAGGCGCTGCAGGTCGTTGGTCAGCTCGGCGACCTTGGCCTCCAGCGCGCCGGTGGCGTCGGTCCCGGTCGTCTCGGTGGACTCCACGTCGGCCAGGTCCTGCGGCTCCAGCGGTGCACCCTCCTCGACCATGTTGGCGACTCCCGTCGTGTCGTCGACCACCGGGTCGTTGGCGGTCGGGGCGTGGTGGTCGGACTGATGTCCCGGGGCGGGGTGCCCCGCCGGGGCGCCCTCCTGGTGGGAGTGCGCCCCGGTGGGGTTGGCGTCGGAGGAGGTCACTTGGACTCGTCCTCGTCGACGATCTCGGCGTCCACGACGTCGTCGTCGCCCTCGGCGTCAGCGGCAGCACCCTCGGCGCCCTCACCGGCCGCCTCGGAGGCCGCGTACATCGCCGCGCCCATCTTCTGGCTGGACTCGTTGAGCTTGGCCACACCGGCGTTGATCTCGTCCGCGCTGGCCTCGGCGTTCTCCAGGATCGCCTTGAGCGCCTCGACGTCGGCGGTGACCTCGGTCTTGACGTCCTCGGGCAGCTTCTCGTCGTTCTCCGAGAGGAACTTCTCGGTGGTGTAGACGAGGCCGTCGGCGGAGTTGCGGGCGTCCACGGACTCGCGACGCTTGGCGTCCTCCTCCGCGTACTGCTCGGCCTCCTTGACCATCCGCTCGATGTCGTCCTTGCTGAGCGCCGAGCCACCCGAGATGGTCATCGACTGCTCCTTGCCCGAGGCCTGGTCCTTGGCCGTGACGTGCACGATGCCGTTGGCGTCGATGTCGAAGGTGACCTCGATCTTCGGCACGCCACGCGGCGCCGGCGGCAGACCGGTGAGCTCGAAGTTGCCCAGCGGCTGGTTCTGCGCCCACATCTGGCGCTCGCCCTGGGCGACCTTGATCTCCACCGACGGCTGGTTGTCGTCGGCGGTCGTGAAGATCTCCGAGCGCTTGGTCGGGATGGTGGTGTTGCGCTCGATCAGGGTGGTCATGACGCCGCCCTTGGTCTCGATGCCCAGGCTCAGCGGGGTCACGTCGAGCAGCAGCACGTCCTTGACCTCGCCCTTGAGGACACCGGCCTGGAGCGCGGCACCCACGGCCACGACCTCGTCGGGGTTGACGCCCTTGTTGGGCTCCTTGCCGCCGAGCAGCTCCTTGACCAGCTCGGTGACGGCGGGCATCCGGGTGGAGCCACCGACCATCACCACGTGGTCGATCTCGGACAGGGCCAGGCCGCCGTCCTTGAGCACCGACTGGACGGGCTTCTTGGTGCGCTCGAGCAGGTCGGCGGTGATCCGCTGGAACTCGGCGCGGGTCAGCTTCTCCTCGAAGTGCAGCGGGCCGGACTCGCCGTGGGTGATGTACGGCAGGTGGATCGTGGTCTCCGAGGAGCTGGACAGCTCGATCTTCGCCTTCTCCGCGGCCTCCTGGAGGCGCTGCTTGGCGATCTTGTCGGCGCCCAGGTCGACGTTGTTGGCCGCCTTGAACTTCTCGATCATCCAGTCGACGACGCGGGAGTCCCAGTCGTCACCACCGAGCTGGTTGTCACCGGAGGTCGCCTTGACCTCGACGACGCCCTCACCGATCTCGAGCAGGGACACGTCGAACGTGCCGCCACCGAGGTCGAAGACGAGGATGGTCTGGTCGTCGCCCTTGTCGAGGCCGTAGGCCAGCGCGGCCGCGGTGGGCTCGTTGACGATCCGCGAGACGTTGAGGCCCGCGATCTCACCGGCCTCCTTGGTGGCCTGGCGCTGGGAGTCGGAGAAGTAGGCCGGGACGGTGATCACCGCGTCGGTGACCGGCTCGCCCAGGTAGGCCTCGGCGTCCCGCTTGAGCTTCTGCAGCACGAACGCGCTGATCTGCTGCGGGGTGAAGGTCTTGTCGTCGATCTGGGTGGTCCAGTCGGTACCCATGTGACGCTTGACGGACCGGATGGTGCGGTCGACGTTGGTGACCGCCTGACGCTTGGCGACCTCCCCGACCAGCACCTCGCCGGACTTGGCGAAGGCGACCACCGACGGGGTGGTGCGGGCGCCCTCGGCGTTGGCGATGACGGTGGGCTCGCCACCCTCGAGGACCGAGACGACGCTGTTGGTCGTACCGAGGTCGATGCCGACTGCTCGTGCCATGTGTTGCTACCTCCGTGTGTGGTGCTGGTCTGTGCGGGGCGGCCCGGCGGAGCCGGACCGGTCGATCTCCACTCTGCGCCGACGCGTCGCGGAAATCAAATGAGTTGAGTCGAACTCACTCAAGTTCGTTCATTGGGTCCAACGAAGGGGTGCCGGAGAAGATTCCCCGGGAAGGCCGCGCGTTCGCCCAGGTCGACGTGATCTGAGCCACACCGACGACGGCGCAACACGGCCGCAACACCGACGACACCTCCCGCAGACGCGACCGGCGTACGCTCACGCCCCGAACCAGACCCGCCGGGCGGGCGGAGTGACGGAGCAGGAGGCACCACGATGACCCAGGCGTCACCACGTCGGTACGCGGGACTGGACCGTGCTGCGGTCGGGCAGGTGGACCTGACCGTCCACTCGATCGCCGCCATGTGCCCCTCCGTGAGCGCCCTGGGCACGGCCTTCGCCCTGCCCGTGCTGGTCGGCCCGGGGGCCTGGCTCAGCGTCCTGCTCGGCTTCACCGTCGCGCTCGGGCTGGCCAGCACCTTCGGGGAGTTCTCCAGTCGGATGGTCGCGCCCGGGTCGTTGGTCACGTGGACCGCGAAGGGCCTGGGAGCCGGTGGAGCCCTGGTCGCCCTGGCCGGACTCACCGTCGGCTACGTCGCCCTCAGCGGATTCGGGATGGTGGCCGCGGTACGGCGCCTCGACTCCGCCATCCTCCCGGACACAGCTGTCCCGAGCAGCACCCTGGTGCTGCTGGTGACCGCACTGGCGGTCCTGCTGTGGGGCGTCCTGCGGCGCGGGATCAGGTGGTCCACCCGGTTCGCCAGCTGCATCGAGGTCCTCGCCCTGGCCGGCCTGGTCCTGGCGTTGTCCACCCTGGCCGTGCAGCACGGGCTGCCCGGTCCGGGCGACCTGGACCCGCGCGGCTCCAGCCCGGGTCAGATCCTGCTCGGTGCAGCCCTGATCCTGACCCTGACCTGCGGGTTCGACAGTGCCGCCACCCTGGGGGTGGAGAGCCACCGGCCGCACGCCAGCGTGCCCCGGGCGATGCGGAGGGCCCTGCTGCTGAACGGAGCGCTGGTGCTCGGCTCCGTCGTGCTCAACAGCGGGCCGGGACAGGGGCGCAGCCCCGGGTACACCGCCTGGTTCGGTTCGCCGGTCGCCGACGGCGCCCTGCTGCTGGTCCTGGCGACCTCCCTGGCGGTGGTGGCCCTGGTCGGGCTGACCACGCTGGGGCGCCTGCTGTTCGCGGTCTCCCGGGCCGGGGCCGGGTTGGTCGGGTGGGGCCGGACCGACCCGGTCACGGGCGTACCGGTGCCCACGACCCTGTTGGCCGTGGCCCTCGTCCTCGGCCCGGCACTGGCGGTCGCGGCCAGCGGTCGCGCCGCGGTGCTGCTGCTCGACGTGGCCACCACCGCGCTGGCACTGACCGGCGCCCTGACCGCCGCAGCGGCGATTCCCTTCCTGGCGCGGCTGGGGGAGCTGACTCCCCGGGTCTGTCTGGTGGCTGCGGGCGCCGCGGTCAGCACGCTGGCGCTGTGGGCGGCCCTGGTCCTGGACGGAGACACCCAGCGCACCGTCTGCGGGCTCTGCACGGTCGGCGGCGTGCTGGTCCTGGCGGGCGCGGCCCGGCTCGCCCTCGGGCCGGGCGGCGGCTCGGCGCTGGCCGGTCTCGGCGCACACGACACCCCGGTCCCGGCCGACCTGGCCCCCGCCCACGCGGCAGCCCTGGAGGGCCGCGGTGTCTGACGACGGCCTCTTCCTGGCCCGCCAGCCCTCAGCCGTCGACCACGCCTTCGCCGTGCTCCAGGCGGTCGCCGACGCCGGCCCCGGGGTGACCGCCCGGGAGCTCCAGCAGGTGCTGCCGTTCTCGCGCGCCAGCCTCTACCGCATCCTGCGCCACCTGGTCGGGCAGGAGTACCTGGTGCGCACCCCCGATCTGCGCGGTTTCCTGCTCGGACGACGGGTGCACGACCTGGCCCGCGGTGTCGCCGCGCACCTCCCGGCCCCGGTGGCCGCGGAGCGTTCCTGATCCGAGCGACCGCAGCGTCATCGACGGCGAGCACCAGCCCGGTCTGACGGCCACCGAAACCCGGCTGGCGCCCCCCAGCCCCTCCCTGATTCCGCTCACGAGCCCGCGCACCGAGCCCCCTCACCGTGCCCGCTCACCGTGCCCGGGACGAGGTCCTGTCGGCGTCCCCGGAGGGCCGGCGCACGGGTGTCTCATTTGAGGCCGCGCAGAAGCAACAGCGCCGAGACGAAGGGGCAATCCGCGCGGGTTGGGATGTGTCCACGGCCGGCGGAACCGGCGGCTGGAGGGCACGACAGGAAGGGTCCGACGTGGACACCATGAGGACGAAGCACGGCAAGCGGGCACGGATCGTGGGTGCCGGCCTGGCCGCCACCGCGGTACTGATGACGACGGGTGGGGTGCACGCGGTGGGCAGCCCCGCGGTTCCCGCGCCGCTGGTGCTGGCCGACACCAACCGCGACGGCATCGTCGACCAGCGCGACGCCGCCGGACGCGGCACCTGGACCAAGGAGAGCGGCGCGTTCTTCCTGGCCAACCTCGACGACGACCTGGCCCGGTGCGCCAGCAAGGCCGCGGACGGATCCCGGCTCAGCGACGTCCAGCTGGCTGCGTGCAACGACGGCGCCGACCGGACGATCAACGGCGACGAGGACGTCAAGGACCTGGCCCGGGTGAAGGTGGCCCCCGCCGCGGCGGGAAAGGCCGACAAGGTCCGCGTCGAGGTGCGCGGGGTCGGCGCCTCCAAGGTGAACGTCTGGGTGCGGCACGGTGAGGGAAGCCGGGCAGGGGACTGGAAGCTGCTGCCCTCCACCGGACTGCTCCCGACCTCGCTGCTGAGCCGGGGGGTCGAGCTGGGCATCGAGGGCAAGGACATCATCCGCGACGCGAGCTGGGACGGCACCGTCACGATCAAGGTGGTGCACCAGCTCGGCGGGCGTCAGGTGGCCTCGGACTCGGTCGAGATGCGGGTCGCCCCGGTGCTGTTCACCAACGACACGATGCCGATGACCACGCTGCTGGCCGCCGACAACGCGACCTCGGTCTACGACGAGACCCCGGCCGCACCGGCCAACGACCGGATCCTCGGCACCCAGGTGCCGTTCCGGGCCGACCTGGAGACCGGACTGGAGCGGATCGGCGGCGGTGTCGACCTCAAGCTGCTGCCCAGCCTGGACGGCCAGCGCAACGGGACCCCCGGCACGGACGTGTGGACGCAGGACATCATGGAGCCCGGATTCATGTCGATCCCGGCCGCCGACGGCACCCAGTCCATGCAGCTGTGGGTCCGCGCCCCCGTCCGGGACGGGCGCGACAACTCCGGGGTGAACCCGTTCCGGGGCAGCGGCCGGGTCATCTTCACCCAGCTGCGAGGCCCGGACGTGGCCGCGGTGCAGCACTTCGACCCCGGCTACGAGCCCACGGTGCACGCCGGCACCTCCTACGACTCCTTCGGGTCGGCCGGCAACTACGGCACGGTTCCCCCTCACGAGCACGCCGGCACCACCTACCCGCTGGGGCGCAAGATCTTCGGCTCCGAGGGCACCTACACCGGCGACCCGGCGTTCAACGCGATGCTGGAGGCCCAGGGCTACCAGGACCCGATCGTGGTGGACACCAGTTGGCTGGGCGTGGGGCACGTGGACGAGTTCGTCTCGTTCATCCCTGCCGACACCGAGCGGGGTTGGGCGATGGTCGTCGCTGACCCGCAGCTGGCCGTGAACCTGCTCCAGGACCTGGCCGACGAGGGACGTGGCGACGAGCCGCTGCTGCAGCCCTACGGCTTCGACGTGACCGGCGTGACGATGCCGACCACCTCGATCGCCGAGACCCTCGCCAACCCCGCGATCCAGTCCGGTGTGCGCAACGCCGTGGCCGGGGTGAACAAGGCGCTGAAGGTGATCAAGGCCGAGACCGGTCTCACCGAGAGCGACATCATCCGGGTCCCGGTGCTCTACACCGGCAACCGGGTCGGGGTGGCCATCCCCAACGCCGCCAACCTGATCGGCACCGGGCACGAGGTCGTCTTCGTGGCCAAGCAGCACGCCCCCGCCGTAGACGGCCAGGACCTGTTCCAGAGCGTGATCGAGGAGCGCTTCGCCGAGGTCGGCACCCAGGTGCAGTGGGTCGAGGACTACCGCTACGCCCACCCCGGCGGTGAGATCCACTGCGTGACCAACGTGGTGCGCGACCACACCGTCGCCGCCAACTGGTGGACCGAGGGCGCCCAGGCAGGACCGGTCGAGGCGGCCCCGGCCTCGTTCGTCCAGGTCGGCCGCACCACCGTGAAGGGCAAGTTCAAGGTCGGCCGGAAGATCAAGGTGACCGCCGGGAAGCTCGCGCCCACCCCGACCCGCACCACCTACCAGTGGTTCGCCGGCAAGAAGGCGATCAAGGGCGCTACCAAGCCGAAGCTGAAGCTGACCAAGGCCATGGTGGGCAAGAAGATCTCGGTGCGCATCACCGCCACCAGGACGGGCTACCAGCCGCTGACGACCCTCACCCAGGTCGGCAAGAAGGCGCTGCGACGCTGACGATCCACCTCGGCACCGGCGCCCACCCCTCCCGGTGGGCGCCGGTGTGCTGACCCCGCGGGACGCCCCGCGCCGATCATTTCGGCCCTTCGTCCCGGGCGTACGGTGGGCGCCGTGAGCAGCCACGAGAACGCCCCCGTTCCCACCGATCCGACGCTGGTCCCGCGAGTCGACCTGCTCGACGGCACCACGATTCCCCAGCTCGGTCTGGGCACCTACCTGGTCGAGGAGGCCGAGGCGGAGCAGGTCGTCGGCACCGCCCTGGACCTGGGGTACCGGCACGTCGACACCGCCCAGATGTACGGCAACGAGGAGGGTGTCGGACGCGCTCTGGCCGGCTCCGGGCTCGCCCGCGACGAGCTCTACGTGACCACCAAGCTCGACAACGGCAACCACCTGCCGGCCGACGTGGACCGCTCGATGGACGAGTCGCTGGCCCGGCTCGGGCTGGACCGGGTGGACCTGTTCCTCATCCACTGGCCGCTGCCGATGCACCACGACGGGGACTTCGTCAGCACCTGGCGGGCGATGACCGAGCTGGTCGCCGACGGGCGGGCCACCTCGGTGGGGGTCTCGAACTTCCAGCCCGACCACCTCAACCGGATCGTCGCCGAGACCGGCGTGGCCCCGGTGGTCAACCAGGTCGAGCTGCACCCGTTCTTCGCGAACCGGGCCGTGGTGGGCGCCAACGAGCGGCACGGGGTGGTGACCGAGGCCTGGTCGCCGATCGCGCGCGGTCGGGTGGGCGAGGACGACTCGATCGGGGAGATCGCCTCACTGAAGGGCCGCACCCCGGCGCAGGTGGCGCTGCGCTGGCACCTGCAGAAGGGCTACGTGGTCTTCCCCAAGTCGGTCGACCCGCACCGGATGGCGGCGAACCTGGCCGTGCTCGACTTCGAGCTGAGCGCCGACGAGGTCGCCCTGATCGACGAGCTCGACGGCGGCGAGGCCGGGCGGATGGGTCCGCACCCGAACACGTTCGGCTGAGCCCGCGACGCCCGGGGGCTCACTCCCCCAGGGCGCGACCCCACCGCTCGAGCAGGTCGGCCAGCAGGTCGCGCTCGGCGGGGGTGAGTCCGGCCAGCAGCCGGTGCTCGTTGGCGACGTGCTCGGCGAAGGCGGTGTCGATCAGTGCCAGCCCGGTCGGGGTGAGCCGGACCCGGCGGACCCGCCGGTCGTCGGCACAGGCCTCGCGCTCCACCAGGCCGGCCCGGAGCAGCTTCTCGACCCGCTTGGTGGTGGCCCCGGCGGTCACCATCGAGCTGGCCGCGATCTCACTCGGCGTGAGCTGGTGCGGCGCCCCGGCACGGCGCAAAGCGCAGAGCACGTCGAACTCGCCGTAGCCCAGCCCGTGCGCGGAGAAGACGGTGTCGAGCTCGTCGTCGAGCCGCTCGGCCAGCCGGTGAAGCCGACCGATCACGCCCATCGGCGAGACGTCGAGGTCGGGCCGCTGCACGGCCCACTGCCCGATCAGGCGGGAGACGTGGTCGGGCTGGTCCGGATCGACTTCACTCACGGACTGGACTCTATCTTCCCGGGAAAGTAGTTTTGTTTCCGTGGAAACAAACCGCTGGACCACCCCGCTGGTCACGGCCGTCGCGCCGATCACCTGGGGCACCACCTACATCGTCACTGCCAAGTTCCTGCCCGAGGACCGGCCGCTCTTCGCCGCACTGGTGCGCGCCCTGCCGGTCGGCCTGCTGATGCTGGCGTTCGTCCGGACCCTGCCGCGAGGGGCCTGGTGGTGGCGCTCGGCGGTGCTCGGGGTGTGCAACATCGGCGTCTTCTACCCGCTGATCTTCCTCTCGGCCTACCACCTGCCCGGGGGCATCGCGGCGACCGTGCAGGCGCTGCTGCCCCTGGTCGTCATGGCGATCGCGTGGCCGGTGATCGGGGAACGGCCCACCGCGTTCCGCAGTGCCGCGGCGGTGGTCGGGGTCGCCGGGGTGGCGCTGCTCGTGCTCCGCTCCCCCGACGGGGTCACCAGCCTGGGCCTGGTCGGCGCACTGGGGTCGGTCTTCTTCGCCGCGCTGGGCGCGGTGCTGGTCAAGCGCTGGCCAGCACCGGTCAACGGCGTCACCCTGGTCTCGTGGCAGCTGGTCTGGGGCGGACTGGCGATCCTGCCGGTCGCGCTGCTGGTCGAGGGCCCGCCCCCGAGCGTGGACGGACCCGCCCTGGCCGGCTACCTCTACATCGGGCTGATCGGCTCGGCCCTGGCCTACACCTGCTGGTTCCACGGCCTGGGCCGGATGGCCGCGGGCGCCGTCGCCCTGGTCGGCCTGGTGAACCCGGTGGTGGCCACGCTGCTCGGGGTCGCGTTCAACGACGAGACCTTCGGGGTGGTCCAGGCCCTGGGGGCGCTGCTGGTCATCGGCGGGGTGCTGCTGGGCCAGCTCGGGTCCCGGCCCGCCCCGGCACCGCCGGCAGGGTCAGCCGATGGTGACGGTGACCGGGTTGGAGGTCTTGGTGGAGTCGGTGTCGACGACCCGGAACTTGTTCTCCCCGGAGATCGCGCTCTGCACCACGGTGGAGAACATCTCGTCACGCACCTCGACGGTGACCGGGAAGTCTGACCAGGCCCCGTTCTCGAAGCGCTGCACCCGCAGGATCGCGCCCTCGCCGCCGGGGTAGACGCCGCTCAGCGGGATCGAGGCCATCGAGGAGACCTCGACGGCGCCGATGGTCAGGGTGAGCTCCTTGGCCGGCTCGGTGGTCTCCTCGGAGGTCTCCGGCGCGGTCGGCAGGTCGTCCTCCTCACCGGGCTCCAGGGTGACCAGGGGACCGGTCTCGCCACTGGTCTCGACCGGGTCGGGCAGGTAGAGCGTACCGCCGCCCGTGGGGCCGGCGGCCGCCTCGTCGCTGCCGGAGAGGCCCGAGACCTTGGCGCCGACCAGGGTGCCCAGGCCCAACACGAGGCCGATCACCACGGCCACCGCGGCCAGCGCGATCAGACCGGTCAGCACGGGCCCCCGGACGTCGTCGCCCTCGGCGGCGTCCGTCGTCGGACGGTCGGGCTGCTGGGTGGGTCGGTCCCCCACGGTGGGCTCCCCTCAAGGCTTCTCGGTGCACCGGCAGGTGCGGCGTGCGCACCCATTGTTCCACCCGGCCGCACGCCCGGTCGAAGCCGCGACGCCGGGTCCCGCGCCCGGGTCCCCGGCTCACCCCGGGGTGGGGCCGCTCAGAACCCGCGGGTCCAGACGATGTCGTCGGTGAGCCCGGAGAGCCGCCAGCCGACCTCGGTCCGCACGGCCTGCAGGTGGTAGTAGCCGCCGACCTCCCACAGCTTCTCGGTGCCGTCGGGGTTGAGCGAGACCATCGGGTTGGTGAAGTAGGCCGTCGCCCGGGCCACGTCGGCGTTCTGCTCGAAGGAGATCTGCCCGATCACGTGCTGGGTGCGGGCGAACCCGGCCAGACCCTGCTGGATCCACGGCACCACCTCGGCAGGCGGGCCGACCGGGCCGCCCGGGGAGGAGTAGTCCAGCACCGCGTCCTCGGTGAACACGTGCGCCAGATCGGCGAAGTCGCCCGTGTCCACGGCCCGCGTGTACCGGGTCAGCAGATCCACGACGGCCTGGCGGTCCAGGAGCTGGGTGACGTCCATGGGAGGACGCTAGCGGAAGGGTGGAACACGTTCTACTGTCAATACATGCGATTCACCTTTGCCGAGGCCATGACCCGGACCGAGAACTACGTGCCCCTCGCCCAGGCTGCCGAGGCAGCCGGGTACACGTCGATGACCGTCTCCGACTCCCTGATCTACCCCAAGGAGTCGACCACCCAGTACCCGTACAACGGGACCGGCGACCGGGAGTTCCTGGAGGACAAGGACTTCATCGAGACGATGATCCTGTGCGCCCACATCTTCGCGCAGACCGAGAAGATCCGGCTCACCCCGTTCGTGCTCAAGCTGCCCGTGCGCCCACCGGTGCTGCTGGCCAAGCAGGCGGCCTCCGTGGCGGTGCTGAGCAACAACCGCCTCGGCCTGGGTGTCGGGCTCTCGCCGTGGCCGGAGGACTTCATGGCGATGGGCGTGCCGTGGGAGCGTCGCGGCAAGCGCATGGACGAGTGCATGGAGATCTTCAAGGGCCTCACCAACGGCGGCTACTTCGGCTACGAGGGCGAGTTCTTCTCCCTGGAGCCGCTCAAGCAGCAGCCCGTCCCCACCGCCCCCATCCCGCTGCTCGTGGGCGGTCACGCCGACGCCGCGCTGCGCCGCGCGGTCCGTCGCGGCGACGGCTGGATGCACGCCGGTGGCGACGCCGACGAGCTGGACCGCATGCTCGCGCGTCTCCAGGAGATCCGCGCCGAGGAGAACGACACCCGCGACAACTTCGAGGTCCACGTGATCTCGATGGATGCCTACTCCGTCGACGGGGTCAAGCGCCTCGAGGACAAGGGCGTCACCGACTGCATCGTCGGCTTCCGGATGCCCTACGTGAAGGGTGTCGACGACGAGCCGGTGCAGACCAAGGTCGACGCGATGAACCGCTTCGCCGACAAGGTGATCAGCAAGGTCAACGGCTGATGAGCGAGACCGGGCGTGACCTGACCGGCGTCTTCGCCGACGCCGTGCGCGAGGCCGAGCGGCTCATTTCGAACCCCCCGTTCGAGGTGAGCGAACGGCAGCTGGCCGACGGCTACGACTACCTGGCCGGCTCGATCCGGTCGGCCATCCAGATGGCCTTCGACTACGACACCGACCACCCGGTGCTGATCAACCCCACGCACCAGTACTCGCGCCAGGGGCTGGACAACCCCGACGCGATCTACTTCAACGCCTACCTCGACGCCGACGGCGAGTACCTGGTCACCGGCCGGCGGGGCACGACGGTGGACCTGTCCTTCCAGATCATGGACGGCAACTACACCGCCGACGGCTCCCCGAACTCCGTCATCTCCTTCGACGACCGCGAGCTCGACATCGCCGAGGACGGCACCTTCGAGTGGCGGTTCTCCTCGGCCGAGCTGGGCTTCGGCAAGGGCGCCAGCCTGATCATGCGGGAGGTCTACGACGACTGGAACACCGAGGAGCGCGGCACGGTGCGCATCCAGCGGCTCGACACCGCCGGCGTGCCCCGCGGTCCGCTCGAGCTGGACCGGGTCGGCAAGCGTTACGGGGTCGCGGCCAAGATGCTGGTCGGCCGGATCCACACCTGGTTCGCGTTCCCGACCTGGTTCACCTACCCCGAGCCGGTGCACACGCTGACCGTGCCGAAGTCGACCCCGGGCGGGCTGGCCAGCCAGTACTCGTCGCTGGGTCACTACGACCTGCCCGCCGCGGCGGAGGCGGCCGGGGGCGAGGAGCAGGCGCTCATCGTGACCGTCCCGGTCTGCGACGGCGCGCCCTACCAGGCGATCCAGATCGGGTCGCCCTGGTACGTCTCGACCGACTACGAGCACCACCAGACGGCGATGACGCGGTCGCAGAGCCGGATCGACCCGGACGGGAAGATGCGCTTCGTGATCTCCGAGTCCGACCCGGGGGTGGCGAACTGGCTGGAGACCTGCGGCAACCCGCGCGGGGTGGCGATGCTGCGCTGGCAGCGGGTCACCCGGGAGCTCGGCGCCCAGGACGCCCCCACCGTCGAGGTGGTCCCGTTCGCGCAGGTGCACGAGCGCCTGCCGTTCGACCAGTCGGTGACCGCCGAGGAGTGGGCCGCCAAGATCGAGGCGCGCCAGGTGGGCATCGCCCGACGCATGCTCTCCTGAGCCTCCGAGCACTCCCGTCAACAGGCCGTGGCCAGTTGGCGGGAGTGCTCTGTTCATCGGGTGGAACAGGTTCTACTGTGACCCGCATGACACTGCTCCAGGACAAGGTGATCGTTCTCTCCGGCGTGGGCCCCGGCCTGGGCCGTGCATTCGGCGAGGAGGCCTCGAAGATGGGGGCCGACCTCGTCCTCGTCAGCCGCACCGAGAAGCGGCTGCGCAAGATGGCCGAGGTGGTGGAGGCGAACGGTCGCCGCGCCCTGGTCGTCCCCACCGACATCAACGACGAGGACGCCCGGGCCGCCCTGGTCGAGACCGCCGTGGCCGAGTTCGGCAAGGTCGACGCCCTGATCAACAACGCGTTCGGGATCCCGCCGATGGACCCGATCACCCAGATCACCACCGAGGCGCTGCGCGCGGCCAACGAGACCAACGTCTTCGCCCCGCTGCGCCTCTCGGCCCTCTTCGCCGACGCGCTGGCCGCCTCCGGCGGGTCGATCCTCAACATCAACTCCTGCGTCGTGCACCACTCCGAGGTCGAGTACGCCGGCTACAAGCTGAGCAAGGGCGCGCTGCTGCACCTGTCCTCGGCGCTGGCCACCGAGCTCGGGCCGCGCGGCATCCGGGTCAACTCGATCGCGCCGTCCTACATCTACGAGGACGTCAACAAGGCCTACTTCGACTGGCTCGCCTCGGAGTCCGGGCGCACCCACGAGGAGGTGTACGCGGAGAAGGCCGCGCCCACCGACCTCAAGCGTCTGGCCACCCCCGACGAGGTCGCCCGTGCCGGGCTGTTCCTCCTCTCCGACCTGGCCTCGGCCGTCACCGGCCAGCTGCTCAACGTCGACTGCGGTGAGTTCCATGCGGGAGCGTGAGACCCTCGGCAGCTTCGACGAGATCGTCGAGGCTGCCACCCGGAGCACCGGGCTCAGCGACTTCGGCGGCACCGCCCACGAGGAGGGGCTGCGCGTCCTGGTCGAGGACTGGACGCACCGTTCGGGCCTGACCGCGCTCGGCAACGGCTGGAAGCGCAGCGACCTCAAGGGGCTGCTGGTGGCCCGGCTGATGACCGAGCACGGGCTGGCCCAGCACCCGCAGGCCGCCGAGGTGGCGGTGGACCGGCCGATCTTCGTGACCGGGCTGCCGCGCTCGGGCACCACGCTGGTGCAGCGGCTGCTGACCGCGGTCCCGGGCAGCCAGGGCCTGGAGCAGTGGATCACGATGCTCCCCCAGCCCCGGCCGCCGCGCGAGACGTGGGCCGACAACCCGATCTACTCGGCGCTGCAGGCGGGGTTCAACTCCTTCCACGACGCCAACCCCGAGCTGGCCGGCATCCACTACTCCGACGCCGATTCCTACGAGGAGTGCTGGCGGTTGCTGCAGCAGAGCGGCATGTCGGTGGCGTTCGAGACCCAGGCCTCGGTGCCCGGCTACTCCGAGTGGCTCACCGGCCGGGACTGGGTGCCCGCCTACGCCCGCCACAAGCAGCTGCTGCAGCTGATCGGGCTGGAGGAGCAGCAGAACCGCTGGGTGTTGAAGAACCCCAGCCACCTGATGTCGCTGGACGCGCTGATGGAGGTCTACCCGGACGCGCTGGTGGTGCTGACCCACCGCGACCCGGTGACCTGTGTGGCCTCGATGTGCTCGTTGGCCGAGGCGTCCACGCGCGGCCAGTCGACGGCGTTCGTCGGTGCCGAGATCGGTCGCAGCCAGCTGGACCTGCTCCGCCGCGAGCAGGAGGCATTCGCCGCGGCCCGGGAGGCCGTGCCGGCCGCGCAGATGGTCGACGTCGACTACGCCGACCTGGTGGCCGACCCGGTGGCGACGATGGCCGGGGTGCACCAGCACTTCGGGCTGGCCTGGGACGACGAGGTCGACGCGGCGGTCACGGCCGAGCTGGACGCCTCGCGCCAGGGCCCGCGGGCCCCGAAGCACAGCTACGACCTGGCCGACTACGGGTTGAGCGAGGACCAGGTCCGCTCGGTCCTCACCTACTGAGCCTCCGGCTCTCCACAGCGCGCCCCGGCGTGCCGTCCCTCCCGGGGCGGCGCCGGGGCGCGGTGCGTTCCGGCCCCGGCTGCCTAGCCTCGGCCCATGACCCAGCACCCAGTGCCGTCCCCGGCCGGTGTCCCGGACTTCCTCCCGGACACCGCTGGGGTCTCGCTGCCCCGGCGCTGGTCGCGGCACGCCGATCCCGACCGCGGCGTCCTGTTCGCCGCCGTGTCGGGTCCGGGCCGCGGCGGCACCCGGGCCTCGGTGCTGCTCGCGGTGCGCGACGGCCCGGTGGGCACCCACGCGGTGCCCGGGTGCACGCAGGCGGTGGTGGAGGAGAACGACGTGCTCGACCTCGGCGGGCGGCCGGTCGGGTTCCTGCGCACCTCGGCGGTGGTCTGCTCCTCGGCGGTGGTGGTGGAGGAGTGGTGCTGGGAGCGGCCCTCGATGCGCTCCCTGGTGCTGCGCTGCACCGTGGGGCAGGAGGAGTACGACGCGCTGGCGCCGGTCTTCGCGGCGCTGGCTGCCCGGGTCGACCCGGACCGGCCCGACGCCGGGTGTCCCGGGTGGGGGTGATGTTCAGCCGGAGCCAGAGATGCGGCAACGCGGCCACGGTGCCCGTCCGGGGTCGCGCAGCAGCCGATCGGTGGATTCGGCTCAGGCCCCCAGCGGGCGCCCGGCTGCCCAGACGCCGGCGACCAGCGGGACGCCGGGCCGGTAGGCCAGGTGCAGGTGGCTGGGAGCGTCCAGGACCACCAGGTCGGCCCGGCGACCGACCGCGATCTCGCCGACGTCGTCCCGGTCCAGGGCGGCCGCGCCGCCGGCGGTGGCGGCCAGCACCGCCTCGGTCGGGGTCATGCCCATCTCCCGCACCGCGAGCGCGATGCAGAACGGCATCGAGGAGGTGTAGCAGGAGCCGGGGTTGCAGTCGCTGGCCAGCGCCACCCGGACTCCGGCGTCGAGCAGGCGACGGGCGTCGGGGTAGGGCTGGCGGGTGGAGAACTCCACCCCGGGCAGCAGGGTCGCGACGGTGCCGGACCCGGCCAGGGCGTCGACGTCCCCGTCGGAGAGGAACGTGCAGTGGTCCACGGCGGTGAGGCCGAGTTCGCAGGCCAGCTGGACGCCACCGCCGTAGGTGAGCTGGTTGGCGTGCAACCGGCCGCGCAGCCCAGCCGCGGCGCCGGCCGTCAGCACGGCGCGGGCCTGGTCGACGTCGAAGGCGCCCTCCTCGCAGAAGGCGTCGATCCACTTCGCGTGCGGTGCGGCGGCGGTGAGCATCTCGCCGGTCACCAGCGCCACGTAGGCGTCCGGGTCGGTCCCGGCGGGCACGACGTGGGCCCCCAGGAAGGTGGACTCGGGGGTGAACTGGGCCGCGACGGCCAGTGAGCGGGCCTCGTCGTGGACGGTGAGGCCGTAGCCGGACTTGATCTCGACGGTGGTGGTGCCCTGCCGGCGCACCTCGGCCACCAGGCGGGCGGTGTGGGCCACCAACTGCTCGTCGCTCGCGGCGCGGGTGGCCGCGACGGTGCTGCGGATGCCACCCGCGCTGTAGGACTCCCCCGCCATCCGGGCGGTGAACTCCCCAGCCCGGTCCCCGGCGAAGACCAGGTGGGCGTGGGAGTCGACGAAGCCGGGGATCACGGCCCGGCCGCCCAGGTCGACGGCCGTGTCCGCGGGCGGGGCGGCGGAACCGGGCCCCAGCCAGGCGATCCGGTCGCCGGTGACGACCAGGGCGGCGTCGTGCATCGGACCGTCGGGGGTCAGCAGCTCCCCGATGCCCTGCAGCAGGGTGCTGGCAGGCAGCTCGGCTGCCGCTGTCGTGCCCGGAATCATGCCCAGATCCTCCCCAGGACGTGCGCCAACCGTCGACCCACCGCACCGGTGTCGCCGGTGTGCACCACCCGCCCGGCCACGACCACGTGGGTCACGTCGGCGGCGGTGGCGGCGAAGACCACGGTCTCCTCGCCGCCGCCGGTGCCTGCGGTGCGCGGGGAGTCGAGGTCCACGGTGACCAGGTCGGCGGCGGCGCCGACCTCGATCCGTCCGACGTCGTCGAACCCGAGGCTGCGGTGCGCGGCGCCGGCGTCGAGCAGCTCGGCGGCACGCCAGTGGCCGCGCCGCCGGGTGGCGAGGCGTTCGTCGAGCTCGACGGCCCGCATCTCCTCGAACGGGTCGACCACGGCGTGGCTGTCGGTGCCCAGGGTCAGCACCGCCCCGGCGGCGTGCAGCGCCCGGGACGGACCGATCCCGTCACCCAGGTCCCGTTCGGTGGTCGGGCAGAAGCAGACGTGACTGCGGCTGGCGCCGACAGCGGCCACGTCGGCCTCGGTCAGGTGGGTGGCGTGCACCAGGGTGCTGCGCGGTCCGAGCAGTCCGTGCTCGGCCAACAGCCCGACCGGGGTGGTGCCGTGCCGGGCCAGGCAGTCGGAGTTCTCGGCGACCTGCTCCGAGACGTGGACGTGCAGCACCGCCTCGAGCTGGTGGGCGACCCGGGCGACGGTCTCCAGCGCGTCGGCGGGGACTGCCCGGACCGAGTGGGCGGCCACCCCCAGTCGCACCCCGGGGCGGTCGGCGAGGCGGTCGGCGAGGTCGGTGACCCGCTCGGCCCAGCGCTCGACGGTCCCGTCGCTGTAGCGGACCTGCACGCCGGCCGGCGGGTCACCGAAGCCCGCCGAGAGGTAGCAGGTGTCCAGCAGGGCGAGCCGGATCCCCACCTCGTCGGCGGCCGCGACCAGCGCCTCCTCCATCGCGTGGCCGGGGTAGGCGGTGCCGTCGGGGGCGTGGTGCAGGTAGTGGAACTCCCCGACGCTGGTCCACCCGGCGGCGACCATCTCGGCGTAGGCGGCCACCGCCAGGTCGTGGTAACTGTCCGGGTCCAGCCGCCCGGCCAGGTCGTACATCTGCTCGCGCCAGGTCCAGAAGGAGCCGGCGCCGGTCTGGGTGCGCCCGCGCAGGCCGCGGTGGAAGACGTGGCTGTGGGCGTTGGCGAACCCGGGCAGGGTGAGGCCGGCGAGCCGCGGGGTCCCGGGGTGCTCGGTGGCGCTGACGCCGGCGGTGACTCGGGTGAACCGGCCGTCCTCGACGTGGACCAGGACGTCGTCGGCGACCCCGTGCGGCAGTCGGGCGCGTTCGAGCAGCCAGGCGGTCACAGGAGTTCCTGCAGCGCGTCGGCGAGGGCCTGCACCCCGGCGAGGCAGTCGTCGGTGTGCGCGAACTCCTCGGGCGAGTGGGAGATGCCGGTGGGGTTGCGCACGAAGAGCATCGCGGTCGGGATGCCGGCACCCTGCAGGATTCCCGCGTCGTGCCCGGCCTGGGTGGGCAGGATCGGCAGCCGGGTGTGTCCGGAGTCGTCGGCGCCGGCCAGGCGGCGGCCCAGGGTGGGGTCGAAGTGGACTGGTCCGCTGACCGACTCGGCGTTGACCTGCACGTTGGTGCCGTCGCGGTGGGCGCGTTCGCCGGCGAGCCGGGCGACCTCGGCCACCAGCGTCTCGAGCGCCTCGGGGTCGCGGGCCCGGGCGTCCAGCCAGGCGCGGACCGAGGAGGGGACGGCGTTGGTGCCGTTGGGCGTGACCTCCACCCGCCCGAACGTGGCGCGGGCGTCGGCGCCCCGGGCTTGCTTGTTGGCGGCCAGCACGGTCATCGCGAACGTGAGCGTGGGGTCGTGCCGGTCCTCCATCCGGGTGGTGCCGGCGTGGTTGGCCTGGCCGGTGAAGTCGAAGCGGTAGCGCCCGTGCGGCCAGATGCCGCTGGCCACCCCGACCGCCTCGTCCAGGTCGACCAGCGCCCGGCCCTGCTCGACGTGGAGCTCGACGAAGGTGCCGATCGGCGACAGCCCGCCCGGGGTGGGCGTCAGGTCGGCGGCGGCCAGGGCGTCACCGAAGCGGACCCCGTCGCGATCGGTCAGCCCCAGCGCGGTGTCCTCGGCGATCGCCCCGGTGGCGAGCCGGGAGCCCAGGCAGGCGATCCCGAACCGGGACCCCTCCTCCTCGGTGAAGACCGAGACCCCGACCGGCACCGACGGCTGCACCCCCCGGGCGCGGAGCTCGTCGAGTGCCGCCAGGGCACTGACCACCCCGAGCGGACCGTCGAAGGCGCCCCCGTCGAGCACCGAGTCCAGGTGCGACCCGGTGACCAGACCGGGGCCCGTCACTCCCTCGGGGCGCCACCAGGCGATCCGGTTGCCCCAGACGTCGGTCTCCAGGTCGAGGTCACGGGCGGCGCACTGCTCGACGAACCAGGCGTCGGCCTCACGCTCGGCGGCGCTGAAGGGCTGCCGGAAGTACCCGCCGCTGCTCGCCGATCGCCCCACCGACGCCAGGTCCGTCCACATCTCCTCGAAGCCCACGGGCCCAGTCCAGCCAACCCGGCCCGGCCCGGCAACCGGACCCGCCGCCGGGGCGTCTGTGATCCGAGACGGGCCTCGATTCGCCTGGACGTGGGAGGCGCAGCGTCGTGATGAACCAATTCCGCTTCCCGGCGACTGCATCTTGTCACTGGTGCCACGTGGTCGGGCTTGCGCTCAGGTCGTGGTTGTCGGAGGCGCTTCATGCTTGATTCGAGCGCGAATCATCGCGTTCGAGTTCGCCCGAGGCCGTCGTTGGACGCTGCTTCCGGGCGAATTCGTATCAAGAGTTCGTATCGCTGGTGGGAGACGACACAGTCGATGGGCCGGCAGACTGCGTGGCCTCGATCTTCAACTCTCGCCGCGGCCACCCCTTGATGACCTTCTGCTCGCGCCTCGCGAGATCGTCGAGCACTCGCGCTGCCGTCACGGCCTGCCAGGTGAACCCGTCAATGCCTCGGATCTCCGTGGCGTCGAGGTGGTCGAAGCCTTCGTGGCACCCGATCGCAATCGAGCAATTGAAGCGTGCGTGCCGGTTGTGCGGTCGATCCTCTTGCTTCCACGGCCATCGCGCGAGTACGACCTCAACGGTCGTCAGTTTGGCGCCCAACAAGGGTTCGATTCGAGAGCGCAGCTTCGCGTGGAGGTCGCGGTACATCTGATCTACTTCGCCGCGCTTGCGACCTGCTTCGTCCCGAAGCCCACTTTTCTGGCTCATCTGATGCTTCCGTGGGTGGTTGATCGCGTCTGAATGGCCGCACGCCGTTCCCGCTCTAGGTTTCTGGCTTGTCGAGAGTCAGGAACCACGGAACGGAGAACGGCGTGCGAAA
>JAEWXC010000040.1 GCA_023396115.1 Actinomycetes bacterium
CGCCAGAATCATCGTCAAAGAAATCCATCAACAAACACCAACCCTCACGGGCCACTGCCTGCCGACGGGGCTATACAAACTAATTCGTCGACTATATGACACACTGTTGAGTTCTCAAACATCAAGCGCGCACTGCGCTCACACCAGTTTCCTGGCGCTTGCTGCAGGGGCTCGGGGTGAAACTTAGCGGAGCTGGTCGACCGAACGCAATTCGGCCCTTTTGACTCCATCCCGCACCAGCTCCCCCAGGCTTCTCACCGCGCTCCAGGCGCAGCGATCACCCTCGGTTGTGCTGAGGTGTGGGAGTCTTCCGGAGCCGGAAGCCCGACCTCTCGGTCTTGCCTCCCGCCGCTCTCGGCGACAGGTGAAACATTAGGCGAGGATTCGGAGAACAGGCAAATCGAAACGGCGTGACGGCGACCACATCAACGTTTGCGCAGGTCAGAGGCGGTTTGTCCGCGCAGCGGGCGCTCCGGAGGGGTTCCATCCGGTCATCGGACGGCGTCCCGGGCTGCTGCAGGGGTGCGGCAACCAGCCAACTGGAGCACCTCGAACAGCTCCGAACGCAGCGTCGTGTGCCACCGCTCCAGCCCGGTCTCCCCCAGGGCGAGCGCCCACAGCGCCGGTCGTCCGAGGAAGACCGCGTCCGCTCCGAGCGCCAGTGCGGCGAGCAGGTCGTGACCGTTGCGCACTCCCCCGTCCACGAAGACGGGTGCACGCCCGGCCACTGTCGCGACCACGGTAGGCAGCGCGTCGGCGGTGGCCACCGCCCGGTCGAGCTGGCGTCCCCCGTGGTTGGAGACCCAGACCGCTGCCGCCCCGGCGCGGAGCGCCAGGTCGGCGTCGTCGGGGTGGAGCACCCCTTTCACCACCACCGGCAGTCCGGTGACCCGGGTGAGCCAGGCGAGGTCGTCGGCAGCCAGGTCGGTGGCCTTCTCCCATCCCGGACCGCGGCCCTGGTCGAGGTTCACCGCGATCGACTCCCGGGGGACGTGCTCCCACACCGAGCGCCCCGAGGCGGTCGGTCGGGTCGAGACGACCGGGGTGTCGACGGTGAGGACCAGGGCACGGGCACCGGCGTCCACGGCCCGCTCGAGCAGGCCTCGGCAGTTCTCCCGGTCGCGGGTCAGGTAGACCTGCAACCACCACGGGGCACCGGTGGCAGCGATGTCACCGAACGGGGTGGCCGCGTTGGAGGAGACCACGAGCGGGATCCCCGCGGCGGCGCAGGCGCGAGCCAGGGCGACCTCGCCGTCGGGGTGGATGCTGCGCTGCAGCGTGGTGGGGGCGACGCCCCAGGGCACCCGGTACCGGGTGCCGAACAGGTGGGTGGTGAGGTCGACGTCGGTGACGTCGCGCAGCACCCGTGGCGTGAAGCGGACCCGGCGCCAGGCGGCGGTGGCCTCGTCCACGGTGACCGAGGCGCAGGCGCCCTGGCGGACGTACTCCGCCACGTGGGGCTCGAGCAGTTGCTCGGCCCGGTGTTGGAGCTGGTCGGTCCAGGACGCCGGCGCCGTCATGGTCGGGTCAGGAGGCCTTGACCCCGGCGATGTTCTTCTTGCCCCGGCGCAGCACCAGCCAGGCGCCGGCGAGCAGGTCGTCGGCGCCGGGGACCTGCTCGGGGTCGGTGACCCTCTCGTTGTTCAGGTAGGCGCCGCCCTCACCGATGGTGCGGCGGGCCTCCCCCTTGCTCCTGGCCAGCCCGGAGAGCACGAGCAGGTCGGTGACGGTGGGGATCTCCCCGGCGTCCACGACCGCACCGCCGGTCTCGGCCAGGGCCGCGTCCAGGGTCGCCAGGTTGAGTCCGGTCAGCTCACCGCCGCCGAACAGCGCTGCCGCGGCCTGCTTGGCGGCCTCGGTCTCGGCCTCGCCGTGCACGATCGTGGTGACCGCGTCAGCGAGCGCCTTCTGGGCGGTGCGCAGGAACGGCTTCTCCGCGGTGACGGCCTCGAGCTCGGTGATCTCCTCGTGGGAGAGGAAGGTGAAGATCTTCAGCAGCTCGACGACCTTCTCGTCCTCCACGTTGAGCCAGAACTGGTGGAAGGCGTAGGGCGACATCATCTCGGGGTCGAGCCACAGGGCACCGCCCTCGGTCTTGCCGTACTTGGTGCCGTCGGCCTTGGTGACCAGCGGGGTGGCGAACGCGTGCACGCCGGCCCCGGTGACCCGGCGGACCAGGTCGACGCCGCCGGTGAGGTTGCCCCACTGGTCGGACCCGCCGAACTGGAGGGTCACGCCGTGGTCGCGGTGCAGGTTCAGGTAGTCCATCGACTGGAGCAGCACGTAGGAGAACTCGGTGTAGGAGATCCCCGACTCCAGGCGGCGCTTGACGGTGTCGCGGGCCAGCATCCGGTTGACCGGGAAGTGCTTGCCGATGTCGCGCAGGAAGTCGATCGTCGAGAGCCCGCCGGTCCAGTCGAGGTTGTTCACCAGGGTGGCGGCGTTCTCGCCCTCGAAGGCCAGGAACGGCTCGATCTGGGAACGGACCCTGGCCACCCACTCGGTGACCGTCTCGGCCGTGTTGAGGGTGCGCTCCCCGGAGTCGCGCGGGTCGCCGATCATGCCCGTGGCTCCGCCGACGAGCGCGAACGGCGTGTGCCCGGCACGCTGCAGCCGGACCGCGGTGAGGATCTGCACGAGGTTGCCCATGTGCAGGCTCGGTGCGGTGGGGTCGAAGCCCACGTAGTACTTGACGCTGCCGCCGTCCAGCGCCGCGCGGAGCGCGTCGAGGTCGGTGGAGTGGGCGACGAGGCCGCGCCACTGCAGGTCGTCGAGTACGTGGGGGGTCGACACAGTCGGTCCTTCCGGGATGAACGGGGTGCCGCGGCGGTCACCGGGCACCGCCGAGTCTGCCAGACGGGCTCGCCGCCGCTTCGGGCCACGTCCTAGGCTGGACCGGTCGGATGCGGATCTGGAGACAGGGGTGGGGCGTCGATGATCGCGGGACGGTACGAGCTCGAGCGTGAGGTCGGCCGGGGCGGCATGGGTGCCGTCTGGCTGGGCCGGGACGTGCTCCTGGACCGCCCGGTGGCGATGAAGCGGCTGGGCATGGCGCCCGGCGCTGACTCCGCCGACGACCGTCGCGCCGCCCGGGAGGCCCGGCTCGCGGCGATGCTGAGCCACCCCCACGTCGTGGCCGTCTTCGACCTCGTCGACGACGACGCCACCCAGTGGCTGGTGATGGAGTACGTCGAGGGCCGGTCGCTGGGGCAGCTGGTCCGTGAGGAGGGCCCCCTCGACCCGGCCCGGACCGCCTCGATCCTGGCCCAGGTCGCCGATGCCCTGGCCGCGGCCCACGAGGCCGGTCTGGTGCACCGCGACGTCAAGCCGTCCAACATCCTGGTCACCGCCGACGGGGTGGCGAAGCTGACCGACTTCGGCATCGCCCGGGCGGCCGGGGACGTCACCCTGACCAACACCGGTCTGGTGTCGGGGTCGCCGGCCTACCTGGCCCCCGAGGTCGCCTCGGGCCGCTCCGCGACCGAGGCCAGCGACGTGTGGTCGCTGGGCGCGACGCTCTACCACGCCCTGGCCGGGCGTCCCCCCTACGGCGGCGACAACGTGATGGCGCTGCTGTACCAGATCGTGCACTCCGACCCGCCCCGGCTTCCGGGCGCCGGGTGGCTGGCGGAGTTCCTCGACCACACGATGACCCCGGTCCCGGCGCAGCGCTGGCCGGTGGCGGTGGCACGGGACTTCCTGCGCCAGGGGCACACCGCCCTGGCCGGGTGGACGCCGCCGGTGGCCACCGCCGCGCAGTACCCCGAGGGCGAGACCCTGGTCGGCTTCCCGGCCGCCGAACGGACCAGCGAGTCCGCACCCGTCCAGCGCTCCCGGTTCCGGGTCGCCGGCGTGGTGGCGGCGGTCCTGGCCGTGGTCGCGGCGGGTGCGCTCGCGTTCGCCCTGGGCCGCAGCGGGGACCGGACCGACAACGTCTCCGCGCAGGAGCCGACCTCGAGCGTGACGACCGAGTCGACCGGGCCCACGCAGGAGCCCACCGGGGACGACACCCGGGAACCGGTCACCCCGGAGCAGATGACCGAGTTCATCGACACCTACATGCGCACCGTCACCCGCGACACCCGTTCGTCGTGGGCGATGCTCACCCCGGCCTTCCAGGTCGAGAGCGGCGGGTTCGGTCAGTACAACAACTTCTGGAAGAAGATCCGCTCGGCCCGGCAGCGGGTCGTCAACGCCGATCCCGAGGCCATGACCGTCACGTACGACGTGACCTACCGGCTCAGGAACGGGCGCAAGGAGTCCGACCAGGTGACGCTGCGCCTGACCGACACCGCCGACGGTCTGCGGATCTACGGGGAGTCCTGACCTCTGGTGGGCCGTGCGGGGCTCGAACCCGCGACCCAAGGATTATGAGTCCTCTGCTCTAACCGACTGAGCTAACGGCCCGGACCGGACCCTACCGGCCGCCGCCGGGCGGCCACTCAGCGCTCCAGCTCCAGCAGGTCGCGGACCTCGATCTCCTCGGCCCCGGTCAGCGCCCGGCCCCACACCGCGGCGTCGCGCTGCTCCGCGGGGGCGTCGGAGGCCGGTCGGGCCCGCAGGTGCATCAGCCCCGTGCTGGCGGTCACCTCGACCAGTTGCCCGTCGACGACCCGGGCGACCCAGCCGTCACCGCGCTCGCACACCGTGCTGACCGAACCCTCCGGGCAGGTGTCGAACTGCTGGGTGCTGACGTCCACGTCGACCCAGTCCTGCTCCCAGTCGCTGCCCGCCGGCCCGTAGCTCAACGAGTAGGTGGTCAGCACGCCCGCCGCGGTGGAGGTGCTCGCGAACCGGGGCCGCAGCCCCTCGACCTCGGGCGCGAGCGGCTCCAGTCCGGCCTGCTCGAACGCGGCGACCTTCTCCTGCAGCCGACGCTCGTCGATCAGCGCCCCACCCAGGTTCCACCCCACGGTGAGCACCCCGAGGATCCCCACCACGCAGGCAGCGACCGCGACCGTGCTGAACGTGTTGCCCGGCAGCCGCACCGCGAGCGTGCCGACCACCAGGGCGGCGACGCCGGCCCCGGTCAGGCCGCAGACCAGGGCTGCCTCGCCGGCGGTGCCCGGGCGCTGCGCCAGCACCAGCACGCCCATGCAGACCAGGGCCACGATGCCCAGCACCCCGGCGGTGCCGAAGGCGATGGACCAGGCCCGGGCCAGCCCGGCGGTGCGCAACAGCACGCCGGCGGCCGCGACCAGCAGCATCGCGACCAGGACGCCGAGCCAGACGCCGGCCTGGGTGTCCACGCCGAACAGCACCCACACCGGCAGCACCAGGGCGAGCCCGGTGCCGAGTGAGGCGGCTCCGGTGGCGGCGAGCCGGGCCGTGCTGTCGGGATCGGGGTGCGTCATGCCCCGAACCTGCCACCGCCGGGTCGCAGCGAAACCTCAGGACCGGGCGTGCGGCTCACTCGCCGAAGCCGGTCGGGAACACCTCGAACGTGGCCGCGAACCGGGTGCCGAGCCGCGCTCCGGCCTGCCGGGCACCGCCCTCGAGGAACTCACGCGGGTCCCAGTCCACCCAGCCCAGCCCCTCGATGTAGGCGGTGTGCGCCTCCAGCGAGGCGACCCCGGCGTCGAAGGTGTCGGTGGTGTCGACGGCGTGCAACGACTCCGGGGAGCCGGCCGCCCACACCTGCCGCACGCCGCCCCACGGCTCCAGACCGTCGACCAGCTGCTCGGCGTGGATCCACCGGTTGCCGGCGTCGCGGACGGCGTCGACGCTCGCCCGCCCCACCGCGATGTGGTCGGGCTGGTTGAGGGTCGTACCGCCCCAGGTGTCCCGGAAGTTGTTGGTGATGACCACGTCGGGCCGGTGCCGGCGCACCTGCTCGGCCAGCAGCGCCCGCAGCGGCACCCCGTACTCGAGCACCCCGTCGGGCTGGCGCAGGAAGACCACCTCCTCCACCCCCACGACCCGGCACGAGGCGACCTGCTCGGCCTCGCGGAGCACCGCACACTCCTCGGGTCGGACCGCGTCGATCCCGGCCTCCCCGCTGGTCACCAGGGCGTAGGTGACCTGCTTGCCCTGGCCGGTCCAGCGGGCCACCGCGGCCGCGGCACCGAACTCCATGTCGTCGGGGTGCGCGACGATGACCAGGGCACGCTCCCAGTCCTCGTCCAGCGCGATCAGCGGGTCAGGAGCAGCGGTCGAGGTCATGTGGCGAGCATCGCACAGCCGGCGCCCGGACGCCTCCGGTCGCAGTGCCCCCGTGCGACGTCACGGGGCGGTCAGCAGCTCCGAGGCGACCCACTCCTCGACCACCGACCAGCGACCCGGGCGCAGCTGCGCGACGTAGACGACCCGGCCCTCCCAGCGGCCGCGCTCGCCGCGGCGCCACTCCACCAGCAGACCGGGGCTGGGGTGCGGCCCGTCGACGGGCAGGCTCACCCAGCAGTGCCGGCCCGGCCGCCCGTCCGGACCGGCCGCCGGCTGCACGGCCCGGACCGGGTCCGGACGGTCCGCGGC
>JAEWXC010000041.1 GCA_023396115.1 Actinomycetes bacterium
TCATCACCAGGGTGGCCTTCGGATTCCGCTCACCCGACGCCCTCATCGGCCTCGCGATGCTCAACCTAGGCGGACACCGACCGCTGCTGCCCGGCCGATGACCCACGGATCAGTCAGAAGAGCCAGAATACCTTGCATCCATCGATCTAGGTCGATACTGTTTCTCTATCGACGTCTGTCGATGCAAGGCGACTGAGGAGTTTGAGATGCAGCTACCCGTGATCATCATCGGGGCCGGACCCATCGGGTTGGCCGCGGCAGCGAACGCCGCCGAGCGCGACATGGACTTCATCGTCGTCGAAGCCGGTGGCGATGCCGGAGCGGCTGTGGGGGAGTGGGGCCACGTGCGACTCTTCTCCTCGTGGCTGGAACTCATCGACCCCGCCGCCCGTCGACTCCTCGAAGCCACTGGTGACTGGACTGCCCCGGAAGACGCCGCCTACCCCACCGGTGCCGAGTGGCGCGAGGCCTATCTCCAGCCGCTGGCCGACCTCCTGGACTCCTTCGCAAACGGAAGCGTGCACTACAACACGCAGGTGACCGGCGTGAGCCGCGCCGGACGCGACCTGTTGGTCGACTCCGGACGAGAGAACGACCCCTTCGCTGTGCATGTGCACGGGCCTGAAGGCCACCAGCGACTCCTGGGCAGCGCGGTCGTGGATGCCTCCGGCACCTGGACCAGTCCCAATCCGCTGGGCGCCGATGGCTACCCCGCATGTGGGGAACGCGAGCACGCTGATCGCATCAGCTACGGGATCCCTGACTTCACCGACACTGCGGTCGCTGCACGGTACGCCGGCAAGCATGTCGCGGTGGCAGGCAAGGGTGCCTCGGCCCAAGGTGTGCTGATCGGGCTGGCCCAGCTCGCCGAGCAGGACCCCGCTACCAGCGTCTCGTGGCTGTTGCGACGCCCCAGCATCGGAGATGCCTTCGGGGGAGGCGACAACGACCAACTCGAACAGCGCGGCAAGCTCGGGCAGGACGCGAAAGCAGCCGCCACCAGTGGCTTGGTCACCAACGTGACCCAGTTCCGCACCGAATCTGTCAGAGCCCAGCCCGACGGACGGCTCACGCTCAGCTCCATCGACGGTCAACAGGTCTCTGACGTCGACGAAATCATCGTCGTCACAGGCTTCCGTCCCGACTTCAGCTTCCTCTCCGAAGTACGCCTCGACCTCGACCCCGCCCTCGGCTCAGCACGGTTCCTGGCCGACCTGGTGCACCCGGACCACCACAGCTGTGGTGACGTTCCCGGACACGGATACCAGGAACTGGCCCAGCCCGAGCAGGGGTTCTACGTGGTCGGTATGAAGTCCTACGGCCGCGCCCCCTCGTTCCTGGCGATGACTGGGTTCGAGCAGATCCGCTCCGTCATCGCCGCGCTCGCCGGCGACCTCGAAGCAGCAGGCCGGGTGGAACTGGTACTCCCCGACACTGGCGTCTGCAACGGCGCCGGTGCCTTCGATGCCCCCGACGCAGTCGCCTCGGCCGGTGGCTGCTGCGGAGCCCCGGCATCCGAGCCGGAACTGATCAGCCTGGGCCGCCCCGGCCAGTGAGACCCGCAACGGCCCCCCGGTGCGAGACGGTCGCGGGGTGACCGGAACCTGGACCGACGCCCAGTCGGTCGACCCGCAGCCCGGAGCCCTCGACAGCGACGGGCTGCGGCGCGTGGTCGCAGTGCTCAGCACCGTCCAGATCGTCTCCTGGGGCGTGCTGTACTACGCCTTCGCGGCACTACAAGGTGCCATCACCGCCGACACCGGATGGTCCGGAGTTGCGGTCACCGGAGCCTTCTCGCTCTCACAGTTCGTCTCTGGCGGTGTCGGCATCTGGGTCGGTTGACACCTCGACGCCTTCGGTCCCCGCAAGGTAATGACCGCCGCTTCATTGGTCGCGATCCCCGGCATGGCCACGATCGCGCTGGCACCCAACCTGCCCCTGTTTTACATCGGCTGGGTGCTGACCGGGGTCGCCATGGCCGGCACCCTGTATCCACCGGCGTTCGCAGCGCTGACCCACTGGGGAGGAGCGAAGCGGGTTCGCGCCCTGACAACCCTGACCCTCGTGGCCGGCCTGGCCAGTACAGTGTTCGCGCCGCTCGCCTCAGCTCTGGAGAGCTGGCTGGGATGGCGCCAGGCCTACCTGGTCCTCCTCGCAGGCCTGGTCCTCATCACCGTTCCGTTGCACTGGTGGGGACTGGACCGTCCGTGGCGAACTGACCCAGTCGGGGCAGAGAGCAGTGCGAGGGGACCGGCGAACGTCGAAACTCAGGCCGACAATGTGGCTCGCAGTGTCCCGTTCCTGCTTCTCACGATCGCCAATGCCATGACGGCCCTGGCTGTCTTCGCGGTGGTCATCAACATGGTGCCCATGCTGGTCGAGCAGGGCATGAGCCGAAACCTCGCAGCCGTCGCACTGGGGCTGGGAGGAGTCGGGCAGGTGGCCGGACGTCTGGGATATGCGCGATTCGCCGCGGCCACGTCGGTGACTGCACGTGGCGTCATCGTGCTGGCCGCAGTGGCCATCGGCACCGCTGCTCTCGCGTTGGCGCCGTACTCGGTCGGGGTGCTCATCGTCCTCGGAATGATCCTCGGCCTGGCCCGTGGCATTTACACGCTTGTCCAAGCCACTGCCGTAACCGATCGATGGGGCCCGGCCGCCTACGGCAGACTCAACGGCATCCTCACCGCACCCGCATTGGCCGCATCAGCTGTTGCGCCGTTCGCGGGCGCAGCGCTGGCGTACCTGCTGGGTTCGTACGCAGCCGGTGGTCCTCGACGAGGCGAGCGGGCAGGTGTGCATCCCGAACGGGTCGATCGGGGACCGGTTCGGCGAGGAGGGCATGGGCCGGTGGAACCTGCCGGGTTCCTGGTGCTCGCCGGGCTGGCCGCGGTGGCAGCGTTACTGATGTTTGGGGCGATGCCGAGACAACAAACTCCACTGATTCACTCGGACAAAGCCGTGTAGCCAGCCTCGGCGCTAGACCGGCGGCCCCGCTTGCCCCACGTGAGCGACTGATCCAGCAGGAAGCCGCCGAATGGCGTGAGACGCTGGTGCAACAGCTGTCCATGGCCGACGAGTTCATCGACCTGATCGACGACAGTTTGGCCTGACGAGGCGACCTGCGTGGACGCCGGCTGGTTCGCACGTCTCGGAGGCGCCAGCCTCGGTATTTGATGCGTCATCGAAAAGTCATCGGAAACGATCGGCAGACGCTCCAAGGTGTTCCGATAGACTTGGAGCGTCCATTGGAGAACCTCCAGATCAACCCGAGGTTTCCCGAAGGGATCCGAAGTTTGAGGTAGCGGGATCAGGGCCTCCGATCTTGTCCAGAGGTCGCAGGTTCAAATCCTGCCCCCGCTACAAATGTGATGTCGCAAGACATCTGCAAGATCCGAACCCACGGATGTGGGTTCGGATCTTGTCATTTCCGGGGTTGGTAGTCCTTGGTGGTGTCGATGGTGAGTTCGCGGAGTAGTTCGCCGGTGATGGCGTTGATGATGCGGACGTCGAGGTCCTGGATGAGCAGGATGACGTGGGTTCCCCTGTGGGTTCGTCCGATGCCGATGTGGCGCAGTTGGCCGTGTACACGCGGGGTGACGGTGCCGGACTTGTCGACTCGGTCGTGGCGGATCCTGTCGTGGGTGTCGTTGTCGCGGCTGGGGCCGGGGACGGCTTTGGGCATGGTGTCGTAGAGCGCTGCTGGGGTGGCTCGGTGCGGTAGCGATCGGTGGGGCCTGGTGGTGTTGTACTCGTGGCGGAACTGGTCCAGTAGTGCCTGGAGTTCGGCCAGGGTGTTGGGCTGTGATGGTTGCGCGCGCAGCCACTTCTTCATCGTCTGCTGGAATCTCTCCACCTTGCCGCAGGTGGTGGGGTGGTGGGGTCGGGAGTTCTTCTGCAGTACGTGCCAGTCGCGCAGCTGTTGCTCGAAGCCGTTGCGTCCGCCGCGGTGTCCGATGCTGGCCAGCCTGACGGTGTAGACCATGCCGTTGTCGGTGAGGGTTGATGCGGGGATGCCGTGCTGACCTGCGGTTTCGCGGAAGGTGGTCGTCACGACTGGGGTGGTGATCGCCCGGTGTGCGGAGGTGTGCAGGGCGTAGCGGGTGCAGTCGTCGAGCCAGGTGATGATCTCGATGCCGTGGGGGAAGGTCGTGGTGTCGGTGAGGGGGTAGTGGGTGAAGTCGGACTGCCAGCACTCGTTCGGCATTGCTGCCTCGAATCGGATGTAGGACGACTTCGGTCGCTTTCGGGGTTCGGGTGTGACGGCGTCGTGGCGGGTCAGGATCCGGTGGATCGTGGCTCGTGACAGCGTGATCGCGTGGTGTTGTGCGAGGTGCCAGGCGATGGTTTCGGCGCCGGCGTCGTGTCCGGTTTCGTGGAGTTGCTTGCGCAGTGAGAGGACCAGTTCGACGGTCGCGGCGGGGGTCGCGGTCGGTGACGTCTTCGGGGTCCGGGATCGGGGCACGAGGGCTGCCTCGCCCTCGGCTCGGTAGCGGGCCATCAGCCTGCTGACGGTGGCCTCGGACAGTCCGTAGGTGCGCGCGGCCTCGGCCTGGGTGAGGCCCTGGGTGGTGATGGCTGTGATGACCAGCCTTGCTCTCGACACGGGTGAGCATCACGGATCGCTCTTGCAGATGTCGTGAGACATGCCTTGCAGATGTCCTGATCCAGCACACTGCCCCCGCTACAAAGATGGTGTCTCAGGACATCGACAAGATCCGAACTCACGGAAGTGGGTTCGGATCTTGTCATTTCCGGGGTCGGTAGTCCTCGCTCCGAGTGGAGGGTGAGCTCACGCGGGAGTTCGCCGGAGATGGCGTTGACGATGCGGACCTCGAGGGCACGACAGCGATCGGTCGTCGGGAGATTCGATGGACGACGTCATGCTCACCAGGTTTGCGCGTGCGTCGCCACACGATGCTGGCAAACTCACCTGCATGCCACGGAAGATCCTCGTCACTGGCGGCTCCGGTCCTGTCGACCTCGTGGAGGTCGAGGCGGACAACGAACTTGAACTCCAGGAGATACTCCGGGCGAACCCACAGTTGGTTCCCGCAGAGGACCTGGGGCTTCCGGGAGACCTGCTCGTTGTTGGACGTGAGACACGGGTGGCCTCCGGCGCGATCGATTTGCTCTGCCTGTCTTGGTCCGGCGAACTCGTGATCATCGAGTTCAAGACCGGACCACAGAACTCTGACTTTCGGCACGCTCTGGCACAGGTCATCGACTATGGCTCGGACCTCTGGAAACTCGAGGATTGGGAGACATTCGACGAGGGGGTCGTTCACCGCTACCTCAAGAGCCAGTACGTCGATCCGCAGTTCAAGGGATGCGCGGATCTCCGAGGGGCCGTCACCCTCGCGTGGGGCTTGAACACCGAGGAGTGGGAGGCCCTCACCACGCGGCTCGGGCAGGTGATCAAGAAGGGTGACTTCCACTTCGTGGTCGCCGCGCAGCGGTTCATCGACACGATGAAGACATCGGTCAGTTACCTCAACGCCACGGCTCAGGCCGGGCGCTACTTCCTCATGGAGGTCATCCGTCTCGACGGAGGTGGGCAGACGGCGTACGCGGCCCAGATCATTCACAAGCCGGAGCGGCGGTCGGGTCACTCCAGTCCGACCAGCAAGACCGACGAAGACGAGTTCCTCGCCCGGCTCGCCGATCCCCTGTACCGCGAGGCGATGAGCGAGCTGTTCGCCTCGACCCAAGCGCTCGGATTCACGATGGCGTGGGGTTCAAAGGGGGCGTCCATTCGGTTGAAGTCTCCGGATCGGCCGGAGCCCATATCTGTCGCGTGGGTCTTCGCCGATGGCGATGGTTGGACCTGGGCCAAACACGTGACTCTCGGCGTCGACCCCAACACCTTGCAGAACCACCCTTCGATGGTGCCGGCGGTCTTGGCCTACTGCCAGAAGGTGAAGGCTGTGCCGGGGGCGAAACCTGCGGGAGGCAAGTCGAATGCAGCCATCTTCGAGCCCGGGGTCTTCGTCAACGTGCGCGATGAACTGATCGGTCTGCTGGGCGAGCTCACGGAGACGGTCAGTCTGTAGATCGAGTCACCGCAGGAGCCGCGCCGGAACCGAATGCGAAGCATCGCCGCAATGGGTCCAGTTTGGACTGCTGCGCGTCGGTGACGACACGGCCTGCCCCGGAGGTCGTCGAAGACCCCGCGCACGACGTGGAGGGCTGCGGGAGGGGCAGTGGCCGAGCTCGCGTGGCCGAGCCGCCGCGCGCTGACTACCCACCCACGGCCCGCACGCATGCGCGCAGCCCGAACCGTCACCCCGTGCGGCCGTAGGCCATTCAGAGCGGCGGGCGGAGCGCGCGCTCGCAGCAACTCATCGCGGCCCGGGAAAGTCACAGCCTCGTGCTGCCACACGCTGGGGGCAGGCACAGCCGCGGCGCCCACGGTGGGGACATCGCCCAGTCCCAGGAGGAACCGATGTCCCGCACACCCAGCACCCGGGTGAGCGGCGCCGCGCTCGTGGCCCCCCTCACCACGGTCCCCGACCTCGCACCGCCGGTCTGAGGGGGACGACATGGCCACACCCCGCAGACGCCGGCTCCTGATCTGGATCGGCTCCGGGCTTGCCGGCGTCGTCGCCTCCACCAGCATCGCCGGAGCATGGGCCCTGGACCGTTACGTCGTCGACCACGTGGAGATCGCGGACACCTCCTCCTACGAGGCCGAGCACTCGACCGTGGACACGGCCACCTCGACCGGCGTGGCGGAGGTGAGCGTTCGCGAGGTCTCCACCGGCTCCGGCGACGACACCGTGACCTACTACGTCGCCGACGTCGTCCTGGACACCGCCACGACCCTCCGCTCCGCCTTCGCCAACGACCAGTTCGGCGAGAACATCATCGAGCCGACCAGCGAGATCGCCGAGGACAACGACGCGCTGTTCGCCATCAACGGCGACTACTACGGCTTCCGTGACACCGGGATCGTGATCCGCAACGGCGTCGTCTACCGCGACGAGAGTGCCCGCCAGGGGCTGGCGTTCTACCTGGACGGCACCGTGGAGGTGTACGACGAGACCAGGACCAGCGCCGAGGAACTCCTCGACGACGGGGCTGGAACACCCTGTCCTTCGGGCCGGCAGTCGTCGAGGACGGACATGTCGTCGACGGCATCGAGGACGTCGAGATCGACACCAACTTCGGCAACCACTCGATCCAGGGGGAACAGCCGCGCACCGCGGTGGGTGTGGTCGACGACAACCACCTGGTGTTCGTCGTCGTCGACGGTCGCCAGGACGGCCACAGCCGGGGCGTGACGATGGGTGAGCTCGCCCAGATCATGATCGACCTGGGAGCCACCACCGCCTACAACCTCGACGGCGGCGGCTCCTCGACCATGTACTACGACGGCGAGGTCGTGAACTCCCCGTCCAACGGTGGCGAACGGGGTACCTCCGACATCCTCTACGTCGCGACCTCGTCGGGTGCGGACCAATGATCGTCCTGATCCCGAGCTACGAGCCGACCGCCCGCCTGGTCGAGGTCGTGCGCGGGCTCCGCCGCCGTGAACCCGGGATCGCGGTGCTGGTCGTGGACGACGGCAGCGGTCCGGCGTACGCCCACCGGTTCGCCGAAGCCGAGGCGCACGGTGCCGAGGTGATCGGGTACGCCACCAACCGGGGCAAGGGGCACGCCCTCAAGGCCGGGTTCACCCACCTCCTCGCCACCCGCCCCGGGGCGGACGTGGTGACCGCCGACAGCGACGGTCAGCACACCCCGGCCGACGTCCTCCGCGTGGCTGCCGCGACCAGTCTGAGCACCGGGCTCGTGCTCGGCTGCCGGACCTTCGCCGGTCACGTGCCGTTCAGGAGCAGGGTCGGCAACGCCATCTCGCGGCGGCTGTTCGCGTTCGCGGCCGGCTACTCGGTCAGCGACACCCAGACCGGTCTGCGCGGCGTTCCCGCCGTGCTCGTCGCGTGGGCGTCGACGGTTCCCGGCGAACGGTTCGAGTACGAGCAGAACCAGTTGCTGCGTCTGCGTGGCCACGGGATCGAGCTCACCGAGGTGCCCATCGAGACCGTCTACTTCGAGCACAACGCGGGTACCCACTTCCGCCCGTTGGCGGACTCGGCGCGCGTCATGCTCCCGGTCGTCCTGTTCGCCGGAGCCTCCCTGGCCGGGTTCGTGGTCGACACCGTCGTGTTCGTGGCCCTGCTGCCGCTGCTCGGCTCGCTCGCCGCGTCGCTCGTGCTCGCCCGCGCAGTGAGCGGGGCCGTGAACTACTCCCTCAACCGGCACCTCGTCTTCGACGACCACTCGCCGGGGATCCGACGCAGCGCCACGGGGTACGCCGCGCTCGCCGTCGGCATCCTGGCGGCCTCCCTGGTGGGCGTCACCGTGCTGGTCGGGTGGGGCGTGCCCGCACTCCTGGCCAAGCTGCTGACCGACCTCACCCTCTTCCTGGTCAGCTACGCGGTGCAGCGCCGGGTCGTGTTCAGCCGTCGACCGACGAGCTCCGCGACCCCGGGCGGACTCAGGATCCGGTCACAAGAAGCGCACAGGATCCGTACAGGTCCGCGCGGTTGAGTCAGATCCACCCAGCACCACACACCCCGATGGAAGGAAAGACGATGAAGCGACGCCTGAGCACGATCACCGCGGGGTTGGTGGCCTCGGTCCTGCTGGTCTCCGGATGCACCGCGACCGCCTCCACGACGGACCAGAGCACCTCGACCACGTCCACCGTCTCGACCACCGGCGCCACGTCCACGTCCACGACGTCGACGACCAGCCCCGACGTCGACTGGGACAGCCTGCCGACCACCGACGTGACGCTGAGCGAGGACGGGCTCACCATCACCGAGGCCGGCACCTACGTCCTCACCGGCAGCACCACGGGTCAGGTGAGGGTCGAGACCGACGGGGACGTGCGGATCATCCTCGACAACGCCACCATCGAGAGCAGCACCGGCGCCGCGATCCAGGTCGACAACGCCGAGCTGGTGGTGCTGGAGCTCGCCGAGGGCACCACCAACACGGTGAACGATGCCGACTCGCGCAGCGACGAGGAGATCGACGGCGCCATCTACTCCGCCGACGACCTCGTCATCACGGGCGCCGGCACCCTCAACGTCACCGCCACCTTCGCCGACGGCATCGTGTCCAAGGACGACCTGTGGATCGTGTCCGGCACGGTCAACGTGACCAGCGCCGACGACGGGATCCGCGGCAAGGACTCGCTGAACGTCGAAGGCGGGTCGATCACGGTGGACGCGACCGGGGACGGACTGAAGGCCAGCAACGACACCGACCTGGGTCTGGGGGTGCTCAGCATCTCCGGCGGCACCCTCACCGTGGCGTCCGGTGACGACGCGATCAAGGCCGAGCAGCAGGTCCAGGTCACCGGCGGCACCGTCGACATCACCGAGTCGGTCGAGGGCATCGAGGCGCCGGTCATCGTGATCGAAGACGGCGACATCACCCTGGCCGCCTCGGACGACGGCATCAACGCCTCGGCCTCCGCGATCGTGACCGACGACCTCAGCGTCACCGTCGGCGGCGGGAGCCTCACCATCGTCATGGGCAGCGGCGACACCGACGCGATCGACAGCAACGGAGACCTCACGGTCACCGGCGGCACCGTCGACATCACCGCCCAGTCCCCGTTCGACTTCGACGGGACCGGCACCCTGGACGGCGGGGAGGTCACCGTCAACGGCGAACAGGTCACCGAGCTGACCAACCAGATGATGGGCGGCGGCCAGATGGGCGGAGGCCCGGGCCGGGGCTGACCCGTGCCGACCGTCGGCAGCGCCCGCCCCCGGCGCTGCCGGCGGTCTCGTGCGCCCCACCCACGGTCGGAGGCGGTACGGCTTCCGTGGGTGTCAGTCGGTGTAGAAGGCCCTCACACCGGGGGACTGGCGGGTCCTCGTGGCCCCGGGTCACCGCACGGCGTAGGCGGTACCCCGCGCCTCCCGGACCCAGACCTCGTCGTCGGTCTCCTGCCCGACGGCGCGCAGCTCCCGCTTGAGCACCTTGTTGGTGGCCGTGGTCGGCATCTGCGCGGTGAGCCGGACCAGGGAGGGTCGGGCCTTGGGGGAGAGGTCCGCCTGGTCGTCGAGGAACTCCTCGAACTCCCGCGGGGTCAAGGTGGCGTGGTCGCGCAGCACCAGCGCCACCATCAGCTGGTCGCCCACCACGGCGTCGGGGACGCTGTAGACCGCCGCCTGGCTGATCGCGTCGTGGCGCATCATCAACCGCTCCACGGGGGCCGTCGCCAGGTTCTCCCCGTCCACCCGCAGCCAGTCGTCGGTGCGCCCGGCCAGGAAGATGTTGGCCTCCGCGTCGCGGTAGGCGAGGTCCCCGGACCAGTACACGCCGCCGTCGAGCCGCTCCCGGGTGGCGGCCTCGTCGTTGTAGTAGCCCTGGAAGATGCCGCCGCCCTCGGGGTTGACCAGCTCGCCCACCGCCTCGTCCAGGTTGGTGATCCGGCCGGTGGCGTCGAAGACCGCTGCGGGGCACTCGGTGCGGGTCTCGCGGTTCCACACCGTCGAGGCCCCCACGGCCCGCCCGATCGAGCCGGGCGGGGTTGCCTCGTCGCGGACGATGAAGACCGCACCCTCGGTCGAGCCGTAGCCGTCGGCCACGGTGCACCCGAACCGTCGGGAGAACTCGGCGATGTCCCGGTCGGTGGCCTCGTTGCCGAAGGCGAGCCGCAGGGTGTTGTCGGCGTCGTCCTCGCGCTCGGGGGTGGCCAGCACGTAGGCCAGCGGCTTGCCGATGTAGTTCATGAAGGTGGCGCCGTACCGGCGGATGTCGGGCAGCAGCCCCGAGGCCGAGAACGAGCGGGCCACCGCCAGGTCGCCGCGGTTGAACAGGGCCAGGGCGAAGGAGGTCACGATCGCGTTGGAGTGGAACAGCGGCATCGCGCAGTAGAAGACGTCCGAGCTGCCCAACCCGTGCGTCGGGCTGAGCGTCTGCGCGCTGATCGTGGCCAGCAGGTGCGGCACCTTGACGGCCTTGGGCTGCCCGGAGGTGCCGGAGGTGAAGATCAGCACGAAGGTGTCGCTCGGGGCGGAGTCGGGGAACCCCTCGACACTCCGGTCTGCGTCGGCCAGCCGGGCCGGCCACGCGGCCTCGTCGACGTTGACCACCGGGGCCCCGCCCAGGTCCAGCCCGTCGAGCAGCGAGGCGTGCTGGTCGTCGGTCAGCACCACGTCGACGTGGGTGTGCCGGATGTCGCGGGCCAGTGCGTCACCACGCCGGGTGGCGTTGATGCCCACCGTCACGTGGGCCCCGAGCGCGCCGGCCACCAGGGAGCGCACGGTCTCGGGGGTGTTGCCCATCAGCATGCCCACGTGCAGCGGGTCATCGCCGCGCCGGTACCCCGCCAGCACCCGGGCCCGGGCCGCGGCATCGGCGACGGTCTGCGCCCACGACCACCTCTCGTCACCGAAGACCAGCCCGGTCTCCTGCTCGTCTGCCAGCGCCCGGACCCACTGCTGCACGGTCTCCACGTCGTCTCGTCCCTCTCTCTGCCCCGTCGGAATGGCGTCATGGAACCACCGTGTGACCCAGCCCACAGGCCCAGTCCCGGCCAGCGGGGAGCCCGCCCCGGTCCGGCGGAACGTGGCCGCTGTTGCGGTCGGCCGGCGCTCAGTCCTCCGCGTCGTCCAACAGGGGCAGCAACCGCGCGAGTCCCAGGGCTTGCTGCAGCTCGCGGACCAGGGCTGCGTCTCCCAGTCCTGCCAGGGCTGGCCGGTCGTCCGCGGAGTCGTCCGCCGAGTGGGTGGCGAGGTCGGTGGCGAGATCGAGGCACTCGCGGACCAGGTGCAGGAGGCTGAACGGGTAGGGCTCGAAGAAGCCGTGCTGCCAGTCCAGGATCACCTCCAGGGCGGGTCCGGGGTCGGGGCTGTCGACCCCGTTGCGCACCTCGACCGGCCGCTGCAGCAGCACCATCAGCAGGGTCTCGAGCTCACCGAGGTCGCCCACGGTCACGGTGTGCAGCAGGCCATCGGTGTCGCGGGCGAGGGTCTCGAAGCGGGAGTCGTTCACCGGCTGATGGTGGCACCGGGGTCCGACACGTCCGGGGTGCGTGACCTCGATCACGGTTTTTGCACGGCAGTGCACATTGCACTACAGTGCAAATCATGTGCGCGCTCCCGAAACGAACCAGTCGCCGGGACAAGAGCCGTCTCGCGCTGACCAAGGCCGCGGTCGAACTCGTCGCCGAGCACGGCATCGACGGACTCACCGCCGAGCGGATCTCGGCCCGCGCCGGGGTCTCGCGTCGCACCCTGTTCAACCACTTCGAGCGGGTCGAGGACGTGCTGACCGCGTCGATGGAGGACCTCGTCACCGAGACCATCGAGGCCGTCGTCGACCGCCCCGCCGAGGAGCCCCTGCGGGTCGCCCTCTGCACGGTCCTGGAGGAGCTCGCAGACAGCCCGGTCTTCTCCCAGGTCCGCGACCTGGAGCGCGCCGGGTCCACCTCGCCGGCCACCCGCCGCTTCCTGCTCGAGTTCGGTGACCGCCAGGCCGCGGCCATGGCCGAGGGGTTGCGCCGCCGGATCGGCCCCGGTGCCGACCCCGTCTACGTCTCCGCCCTGGCCGGCGCCGCAGCCGCGGTCCTGGGCAGCGCCACCCGCGTGGTCGTCCACGACCCCGAGGTCGAGGGGGCCTCGGAGGCACAGCGACACATCGACCTGATCCGCCGCTCCTTCGAGCTGCTCTTCGACGGCTTCGACGAGGCCGACGCCACCCTCACCACCACCGACGGGGAGAACTGACATGGCCGCACTGTTGAGACGCTGGGGGCTGGCCGCGGCCCGTCGCCCGGTCGCCTTCGTCCTGCTCTGGGTGCTCGTGCTGGGCTCCACGGTCGGTGCGATGGCGGCGTTCGCCAAGCCGATGAGCAACGAGTTCGAGATCCCCGACAGCGAGTTCGGCCGGGTGCTGGACCAGCTCGGCGAGGAGATCCCCGCCGTCGCCGGCGGTAGCGGCACCGTGGTGGTGCACGCCCCCGACGGGTTCGACAAGTCCCAGAAGGCCGCGCTGCGCGAGGTCATGGCCCAGTGGGAGGAGCTGCCGCACGTCACCGGCGCCGTCGACCCCTTCGAGAGCCAGAAGACCCTCGACGACAGCCGCAGCCAGCTGGCCGACGCCCGCGCGGAGCTGGAGCGGGGCCAGAAGAAGTACGACAAGGGGGCCGGGCAGCTGCACGGGCTCGAGGCCTACCTGGCCGAGCACCCCGAGGTCGCCAACGCCGACCTGGAGCGCCAGCTCACCCAGGGCCGGGCTGACCTGGGGGCGGCCGAGAAGAAGCTCAGCGCCGGCTGGCGCCAGTACTACCAGGCCAAGTCCGTCAGCGAGGCGGCCGAGAACATCGGCCTGGTCAGCAAGGACGGCACCACCGCCCTGGTCCAGCTGCGCTTCGACGCCCAGGTCCAGGAGCTCGACCCCGCCGCCCTCGAGGCCGTGCCCGAGGTCGGGGAGGCTCTCGACGAGGCCGGGATCAGCGTCGACTACGGCCAGGAACTCTCCGCCTCCCGCGAGGTCGGGGGACTCGGCGAGGTGGTCGGCGTCGCCGTGGCGGCCGTCGTCCTGCTGGTGATGCTCGGCTCGCTGGTGATGGCCGGGCTGCCGCTGGCGGTCGCGTTCGTCGGGGTCGGGGTCTCGCTCACCGCGGGCATCGCGGCCACCCAGTTCCTCGAGCTGCAGTCGATGGCGCCGGTCCTGGCCATGATGCTCGGCCTGGCCGTGGGCATCGACTACGCGCTGTTCATCGTCAACCGGCACCGCCAGCAGCTGGCCGAGCTGGTCCTGGCCGGCACCGACCTGACCCGTGAGCGGATCCGCGAGTCCATCGGACTGGCCACCGGGACCGCGGGCTCGGCCGTCGTCGTCGCCGGCACCACCGTGGTCATCGCGCTCGGTGCACTCGCGGTCTCCGGCATCCCGACCCTGGTCCAGATGGGTCTGCTGGCCGCTGCCACGGTCGCGATCACCGTGCTGGTCGCGCTCACCCTCACCCCGGCGCTGCTCGCCCTGGCCGGGCAGCGTGCCGTCCCGCGGGCCGCCCGTCGGGCAGCGGCCCGCGCCGCGGAGCAGGAGAGCTCGGCCCGCCCGACCACCCGGTCGTTCGCGCAGCGCTGGGTCGGCGCGGTGACCAACCGTCCCCGCACCGCCGCCGTGCTGGTCGCGCTGGTGATGCTGGTCCTGGCGATCCCCGCCCTGACCATGCGCCTCGGCCTGCCCGACGGGTCCTCGGAGCCGCAGGACTCCACCGCCTACCGCGCCTACACCCGGGTCGCCGACGCGTTCGGGCCCGGCGCCAACGGTCCGGTGCTGCTGCGCGCCGAGTACGACGAGCCGCTCGCCGACGACGAGCTCATCGCCGCCCAGGCGACGGTGGCGAAGGCGGTGCGGGCCGTGGACGAGCGCGCCCAGGTGATGCCCGTCGGCACCAGTGAGGACCAGCGCGTCATCGCCTTCCAGGTGATGCCCGCCGAGGGCCCCTCGGCCGAGTCGACGGTGGAGCTGGTGCACGGGCTGCACCGGATCGCCGACGGCGGCCCCGCCCACGAACGCGGCGGCCTGCTCGACCTGAGCCGGATCATCCCCGACGCCGACCCCGACGGGGCCGAACTGCTCGGCGACGGGGTCGAACTCGGGGTCACCGGGGCCACGGTCGCCAACATCGAGGTGTCGGAACGGTTGGCCGGGGTGCTCCCGCTCTACCTGACCATGGTGATCGGGCTCTCCCTGGTGCTGCTGATGATGGTGTTCCGCTCGATCCTGGTGCCGCTGGTCGCCACCGCCGGGTTCCTGCTGTCCGTCGCGGCCAGCTTCGGCGCGATCGTCGCGGTCTACCAGTGGGGCTGGCTCGGGTCGATCTTCGACGTGCACGACCCGTCAGCGGTGTTCAGCTTCATGCCCACCCTGCTGATCGGCATCCTGTTCGGTCTGGCCATGGACTACCAGATGTTCCTGGTCTCGGGGATGCACGAGTCGTACGTGCACGGCAGCAACGCCCGCACCGCGGTCCGCAAGGGCTTCACCTCCGGCGCACGGGTGGTCACCGCGGCGGCCCTGATCATGATCTCGGTCTTCGCCGGGTTCATCTGGGCGCACATGACCATGGCCCGATCGATCGGTTTCGGCCTGGCCATCGGGGTGCTGCTGGACGCCTTCCTGATCCGGATGACGTTCACCCCGGCCGTGATGGCGCTGCTGGGCGACAAGGCCTGGTGGTTGCCGAAGTGGCTGGACCGGATCCTGCCGCACCTGGACGTCGAGGGATCGGCCCTCGCCGCCGAGCTGGACGGGCCCGACGCCACCCGGGAGCCGCAGCGCGAGCGGGTGCAGGTCTGAGGGACCGAGCCCCGGAGGAATCCGCCGCCCGGTGTGCCAGCTGGCACACCGGGCGGTGCTCGTCGCTCAGGGACCGGGGGCCGTGGGGTTCTCGACCCGCAGCAGCAGGTCGCGCACCCGCCATCGTGCGGTGCCGGCACCCAGGAGCACCCCGAGGGTGTTGGCCAGCGCGTCGCGCACGTCCATCATCCGGTTCTCGGTGAGCGCGCCCTGGAGCACCTCGAGCCCGCCACCCACCGCGACCAGCACGACCGCGGCACCGAGCAGCGCGCGACCGGGACGGAACACCTGCACCGCCCCCGCCGCCAGGACCAGGTAGACCCCCAGGTGCTGCACCTTGTCCAGGTGGGTCACCTGCGGCGTGGGCGGTGGGGTGCCCAGCGACATCGCCGCCACCACCGCGACCGCCAGCAGCCACAGACCCAGCCACAGCCAGGGTCGACGGAACTCCTTCAGCACGCGGTCCTCTCCTGGTCGTTGCCGGGTCCGGACGGCGCTGCACCAGCGCGCGGCACCGTCGGGCGGACCGTACCCCGCCGCCGGGCGGGTCGTTGGGCCCACGACGGTCCGCACCCGGCGGGCCACCGCACCGGAGGCCTCCATGCAGCGCGCCCACCTCACGATCCTCACGGCCGTCGCGGTGGCGGCGGTGGCCGTCGGACTGCTGACCGTGCTGGGCGGTGAGCCGGCCGTGGCCGAGGTGCGCCGCCAGGTGTCGCTGACCCTGCAGCAGAGCGCCACCGGGCAGGCTCCGCTCCGTTTCTCCGGCCGGGTCTCCCGGACCCCGCGCGGGACCCGGGTGCTGCTCCAGCGCCGCCGCACCACCACCAAGGGCGTCGCCTGGCGCACGGTGGCCCGGGCCCGGACCCGCGCGGACGGTCGCTACACCGGCCGGGTGGCGTCGCCCGGTCAGGGCACGACCCTGTACCGGGCCAAGGTCCGCCGCGCCACCATCCGCGGCACCACCTACTCCCGCCGGGTCTCGCCGTCGCGGACGGTCAGCATCGGGGAGCCGATGCGCGAGGTGATGGTGGTCGGCAACAACTGGGACGGCACCGCCTCGATCGTCGACGCCCGCACCCACGAGGTGCTGCGCAAGGGGATCGACCTGGTGCCCGACAAGGCCGACGAGCTGGCCTCCATCTGGCGCAGCCCGGACCGGCTGGCCATGTTCTTCCTGGTCCGGTACGGCCCCGGCGAGGGCAACGACCAGCTCGTCGACGACATGTTCACCACCAACGACGGCCGCCTGCTCGCGGTCTCCCGGCCCAGCCTGGGGGACGTGGTCTGGATCGACCTGGAGTCCGCCCTCGGCGGGGGGAGCACCCGGATCGTGGCCGAGCAGTCGATGGACGGCTACCGCACCGACCACATGGGGGTCTCGCCCGACGGGACCCGGCTGCTGGTCTCGGACTCCACCGAACGCCAGGTCATCGAGTTCGCGATGGGTGGGCACGGCCGCCCCGAGACCGGCACCCGGCTGCGCACGTTCGCCTCCGGTGAGACCCCGCACGAGAACAACTACTCCGACGACGGGTCGACGATCTTCCACGCCTCCATCGGTCGGGTCTACCTGCCCGGCGACGCCACCGAGCTCTCCGGACGCACCCTGAGCGACTACCTGCTCAACCCGCTGGGTCTGCGCTCGGACCTGATCCCCGGCACCGACCTGCTGCCGCCGGTGAAGTTGGGGCCGCTGCACGACGCACTCAAGGGCGACCGCTGGTTCGAGATCGTCGACAACGACACCTTCGAGGTCACCCGCCGCTGGGAGATGGGCAAGGAGATGGCCGAGGCCGGTCACCCGGGTCAGTCCTCGGCGGTCCGGCCGATGGCGATCGCGCCGGGGGAGCGGTTCATCTACTTCCAGATGTCGTTCCTGCACGGGATCGTCGAGTTCGACACCGCCGCGGCGGACCGCAACGGGCGCGTCGACTACACCGCCGGTGGCATCCCCGAGCCGCGCACCGGTGCGGTGACCCGGGTCATCGACCTGCCGCGCCGCACCCGCGCGATCCCGGAGCAGTACGTCAACGACTCCGCCCACCACGGCCTGGCGATCGACTCGACCGGACGGACGCTGTGTGCCGCGGGCACGATGGACGACTACGTCGCGATGGTGGACCGGCGCACCGGCGCCCGCACGATCCTGGACAAAGCGACCACCGGCCATCACTACGGCAAGCCCTACTGGACCACCGAGGGGCCGGGCAACACCTGCTGGGCGTCGTTGTCCTCCTCCGACGCGGTCGCGGTGATCGACTTCCGCACCGGTCGGGAACTGGCCTACCTGGACGTGGGCAACCACCCTCAGCGGGTGCGTTACGGCACGGTCCCGGCCCGGTTGCTGGACTGAGCACCGACCGGCCCGTCGTCGCGCGCCGGCCTCGGGGTCGGGGTGGTGTGTCGGGGGTCGGGTCGAGGATGGGTCCGTGGCGCCGCAGGGTCGCCCGTGATCGCAGGAGGTCTGACATGCACACCACGTCCTTCCCGCCCCGGGCCGTCCCGGGGCTGAGCAGTGCCCAGACCGACCGCGCCTGCGGGGTGCTGATCGGCGCGGCCGCCGGCGACGCCCTGGGCGCCGGGTACGAGTTCACCTTCCCGGCCCCCGACCTGGTGCCCGCGATGATCGGCGGCGGACTGGGCAACTTCGCCCCGGGGGAGTGGACCGACGACACCGACCAGGCGATGGCGATCGCCCGGGTCGCGGCCCGTGGCCTCGACCTGCGCAGCACCGAGGCCCTGGACCGGATCGGCGACGGGTTCCTGGAGTGGTTCGCCCGGGGTCCGGCCGACTTGGGGATCCAGACCGCGCAGGTGCTGGGTACCGCAGGCCGCAGCGCCAGCGGCGCGGAGCTCGCCGCCGCCGCCCAGGCGGTCCACGACCGCACCGGACGCTCGGCCGGGAACGGGTCGTTGATGCGCACCGGCCCGGTGGCCCTGGCCCACCTGCACGACCCGGTCGCCCTGGTGGAGGCCACCGGTGCGGTCAGTGGTCTCACCCACCACGACGACCTGGCCCGCGAGGCGTGTGCGGTGTGGTGCCTGATGATCCGCCACGCGGTGTTGCACGGAGAGTTCCCCACCTTCGACGACATTGCGCCGTGGGCTCCCCGGCCCGACCACTGGCGAGGGGTGCTGGCCGAGGCCGAGCAGACCTCGCCGGGCGCTTTCACTGAGAACGGCTGGAGCGTCGGCGCCCTGCAGGCCGCCTGGTCGGCGATCCGGCACACGCCCGTGCCCACCCGGGACCCGGCCGAGCACCTGGTCGACGCACTCGGCACCGCGATCCGGATCGGGCACGACACCGACACCGTGGCCGCCATCGCCGGTGCACTGCTCGGGGCCCGGTGGGGGATGACCGCCGTCCCGGTCGGGTGGCGACGGATCCTGCACGGGTGGCCGGGTCTGGACGTGCGCGACCTCGAGCAGTTGGCCGTGCTCACCGTGCGCGGTGGCGCGGCGGGCGCGTACGGCTGGCCGGGAACGGCCCACATCGACTACGGCCCGTTGCAGTACGGCCCGCCGGTCCTCGTCCGGCACCCCCACGACGACGGCGTCTGGTTGGCCGGCGCAACGGCGCTGGACGACGTCCCGGACGAGGTGGATGCGGTCGTGTCGCTCTGCCTGACCGGGTCCGAGCAGGTGCCCCCGGGTCTGGAGCAGGTCACGGTGCGCCTGATGGACGAGGCGAGCCCCGAGGCCAACCCGAACCTCGACCTGGTGCTGCTCGACGCGGCCCGTGCCGTGCTCGCCCTGCGGGAGGAGGGCAAGGGCGTGCTGCTGCACTGCGTCGCTGCCCACTCCCGCACCCCCACCGTGGGGATCCTGTACGCGATGCTGCGCGGGGTGCCCCACCAGGACGCGGTGCGCGAGGTCGCCTCCGCGCTGCCGGGCGCCAACCCGAACGCCGGGTTCCGCAGCGCCCTGGCCCGGCTGGCCACCAGGTCTCCGCTGCGCTGACGCGCGCCTCACGGTGAGGCGATCTCCCGACGACCGGACCACTGCGGGTTGTGCGATACCCCTAGGGGGTATATGGTCGCAGTGTTGATACCCCCTCAGGGTATCCCGAGTGAGGAGATGAGAGATGAGCACCACCGAGTTCCAGGTCACCGGCATGACGTGCGGCCACTGCGAGATGTCCGTGCGCGAGGAAGTGGCCGAGGTCGCCGGCGTGGGTGAGATCCAGGTCGACGCCGGCACCGGCAAGCTCGTCGTCACCGCGGCACCCGGCAGCAACGTCGACCCCGCAGCCGTCGTGGCTGCGGTGACCGAGGCCGGCTACACCGCCGCGCCCGCGTCGTGAACACCGCCGGTCGGCTCGGTCTCTACGGAGCGGGCCTCGTGGTCGCGTTCGCCGGAGCCTGGGTGACGGCCGGCGCGGTCGTCCCCGAGAGCACCGTGACGGACTGGTCCGAGAAGGCCCGCTCCCACGGCGCCAGCGGGGGCGACCACGACACCACCCCGCACGACACCGGGGAGGCGAGCGAGACGTCGACGGACAACCACGGGTCGGGCGCCGGACAGCTGCCCGGCCTCAGCAGCGAGGCGGGCGGTCACCAGTTGACCGCGGTCCGGGCGCCGGCCGGTGTCGGCACGGACGGGACCCTGTCCTTCCAGGTGCTCGGCCCCGACGGAGAACCCACGGCCGACTTCACCACCTCCCACACCAAGCAGCTGCACCTGGTGGTGGTCCGCAGCGACGGCACCGGGTTCCGCCACGTGCACCCGACCGTGGACGACGCCGGCACCTGGTCGGTGCCCTGGACGTGGGCGCAGGCGGGCAGCCACCGCGTCTACGCCGACTTCGTCACCGCCCGGGGCACCGCCCTGACCCTGACCCGCACCGTCGAGGTCGCCGGACGCTACGACCCGGCCGACCCCCAGCCGCGCACCCGCACCTCGGTGGCCGGCTTCGACGTGGAGGTCACCGGCCGGCTCACCGCCGGGAAGAGCTCGGACCTCACCCTCACCGTGACCCGGGACGGTGAACCCGTGACCGCCCTCGAGCCCTACCTGGGAGCCTTCGGCCACCTGGTCGCGCTGCGCCAGGGCGACCTCGCGTTCCTGCACGTCCACCCCACCGGCGCGGAAGCGACCGCCGGGCAGACGTCCGGGCCCGGCATCGAGTTCGCGGTGCAGACCCCCACCCCCGGCCGCTACCTGCTGAACCTGGACTTCCAGGTCGACGGCCAGGTGCACACGGCCGCCCTCGTGCTCGACGCCGCGGCACCGGGGGAGCAGCCCGAGCTGTCCCACGACAGCGGCGACGACACCGGCGATGACGCGGACACCGGCCATGCGCACTGACCCCACCCACCCCGCACCCCTGAGAGGCGAACCCCGATGACCGCCACGACGACCCCCGAGGCCTCCGGCCGCAGCGTCGAGCTGGAGATCACCGGCATGACCTGCGCGTCGTGCGCCAACCGGATCGAGCGCAAGCTCAACAAGCTCGACGGCGTGGTGGCCACGGTCAACTACGCCACCGAGAAGGCGCACGTCACCGCCGCGGACGGCATCGACGACGACGCCCTGATCGCGGAGGTGGCCAAGGCCGGGTACTCCGCCGCCCTCCCCGAGCCCGAGCCCACACCCGGCACCAGCGACGAGGCCGCCGAACATCCGGACCCCGAGCTCACCAGCCTGCGCCAGCGACTGGCCGGGTCGGTGGTGCTCTCGGTCCCGGTGATCGCGATGGCGATGGTGCCCGCTTGGCAGTTCACCTACTGGCAGTGGGCCTCCCTGGCCCTGGCCGGCCCGGTGGTGCTGTGGGCGGCCTGGCCGTTCCACCGCGCCGCCTGGGTCAACCTGCGCCACGGCACCGCCACCATGGACACCCTCGTCTCGATGGGCACCCTCTCGGCGCTGGCCTGGTCGCTGTACGCCCTGTTCTTCGGTACCGCTGGCGAGCCCGGCATGACCCACGCCTTCGAACTCACCGTGGCACCCACCGACGGCGCCGCGAACATCTACCTCGAGGTCGCCGCCGGCGTCACCATGTTCCTGCTGGCGGGGCGGTACTTCGAGAAGCGCTCCAAGCGCCAGGCCGGTGCCGCGCTGCGGGCCCTGATGGAGCTGGGCGCCCGCGACGTCGCGGTCCTGCGCGATGGTGCGGAGGTGCGGATCGCGATCGGCGACCTGGCCGTGGGCGACGAGTTCGTGGTCCGGCCCGGCGAGAAGATCGCCACCGACGGGGTGGTGGTCGCGGGCAGTTCCGCGGTCGACGCCTCGATGCTGACCGGCGAGTCGGTGCCGGTCGAGGTGGCCCAGGGGGATGCCGTCACCGGTGCCACCGTCAACGCCGGGGGACGGCTCGTGGTGCGCGCCACCCGGGTGGGCGGGGACACCCAGCTGGCCCAGATGGCCAAGCTCGTCGAGGACGCCCAGTCCGGCAAGGCCGAGGTGCAACGCCTGGCCGACACCGTCTCGGGGATCTTCGTCCCGGTGGTCATCGCGATCGCCGTGGCCACCCTGGGGGCCTGGCTCGGGGCTGGGTTCCCGGTCACCGCCGCCTTCACCGCGGCCGTGTCGGTGCTGATCATCGCCTGCCCGTGCGCCCTGGGCCTGGCCACGCCCACCGCCCTGCTCGTGGGCACCGGTCGCGGGGCCCAGCTGGGAGTGCTGATCAAGGGCCCCGAGATCCTCGAGTCCACCCGCAAGGTCGACACCGTCGTGCTGGACAAGACCGGCACCGTCACCACCGGCCGGATGACCCTGGTCGACGTCCTGACCGAGGACGGCACCGACCGGGCCGAGCTGCTCCGTCTGGCCGGGGCGCTGGAGCACGCCTCCGAGCACCCCATCGCCCAGGCCATCGCCCGCGGCGCCGCCGAGGAGGTCGGCGCCCTGCCGACGCCCGAGGACTTCGCCAACGTCGAGGGCAAGGGCGTCCAGGGCATCGTCGAGGGGCACGCGGTCCTGGTCGGTCGCGAGTCCCTGCTCGCCGAGTGGTCCCAGCACCTGGGGCCGCGGCTGGCCGAGGCCAAGGCCGCCGCCGAGCAGCGCGGTCAGACCTCGGTCGCGGTCGGGTGGGACGGGGCCGCACGCGGGGTCCTGGTCGTGGCCGACACGGTCAAGGCGACCAGCGCTGAGGCAATCACCCAGTTCCGCGAGCTCGGACTGACCCCGGTCCTGCTGACCGGTGACAACACCGCGGTCGCCGAGCAGATCGCTGCCGAGGTGGGCATCGAGCAGGTGTACGCCGAGGTGCTGCCGGCCGACAAGGTCGACGTCGTGGCCCAGCTGCAGTCCCGGGGCCGGGTGGTGGCGATGGTCGGGGACGGCGTCAACGACGCCCCGGCCCTGGCCCAGGCCGACCTCGGTCTGGCGATGGGGACCGGGACCGACGTGGCCATTGAGGCCGCCGACATCACCCTGGTCCGTGGTGACCTGCGCAGCGCGGCGGACGCCATCCGGCTCTCGCGCCGCACCCTGGGCACCATCAAGGTCAACCTGTTCTGGGCCTTCGGCTACAACGTCGCCGCGATCCCGCTGGCGGCGCTGGGTCTGCTGAACCCGATGCTCGCCGGAGCCGCGATGGCGTTCTCCAGCGTGTTCGTGGTCGGCAACAGCCTGCGACTGCGCTCGTTCCGCAGCCGGGCCGGGGCCACGGAGCAGGCGTGAGCAGCGCCCAGCAGCCCACCGCCCTGAGGTCCGCGGTGCCCGACCGGGCATCCGCCGCGCGCCGCCTGTTCGGCTGGGCGGTGGGCTGCCTGGGGCGGTGCGCGGTGGCGCGGGTCTCGACGCGGGTCGGAGCGCGCCGGAGGTGGGTGCCGGTGAGCGGCACCGCCGGCGAGGCCCGGGCAGCCGCGGCCCTGGCCGAGACCGGGATCGCGCACCGGATCCAACGGCACGGTCCGGTCAGCTCGCTGGCCGAGGCCGCCCGGTTGCGCGGGGTGGAGCCCGGCGCCGTGGTGAAGTCGTTGGTGGTGCGACGCGGACCGCAGGACCACCTGTTCGTGCTGGTCCCCGGCGGCCGCCAGATCTCCTGGCCCAAGCTGCGGGCGGCCCTGGGGGTGCACCGGCTCTCCCTGCCGGACGCGGCCACCGCCCGCGAGGTCACCGGCTACGAGCGCGGCACCATCACGCCGTTCGGGTCGCTGCACGCCTGGCCGGTGCTGGTGGATGCGGCCGTGCAAGGACAGATCTCGATCGGCGCGGGCGGTCACGGCGTCAGCGTCCTGGTGGAGACCGGCGACCTGGTCGCGGCGCTGTCCGCCCGGGTGGTCGACGTGACCGTCCCGGCCACGTGAGCTCGACCCCGGTACCCCCGCGGGGTATCCAGCCGTCGGCTACCCTCGGCGCCGTGACCACGGCCACCGACACGCGACCCGGTACCCACCGGGTGTGGTGGATCGTCCCGGCCCTGCTGCTCGGCCTGCTGTGGATGCACGGCACCGCTGCGCACGGCGGTGCCGCTCATCCCGAGCCCCCCGAGCCCGCCGGTCCGCAACCCGCCGCGGCCACCCCGTCTGGTTCCGGTGTCGCCGTCGATGTGTCCCTGCCACACCAGCCGGTGGCCGGCGCCGTGGCCGATGCGGTTCCGCACGGACCCGGTGGGCACACCCTCGACCTGCTGGCCGGCATCTGTCTGGCACTCCTGGCCGCGGTGGCGGCCGGACTCCGACGAGGCACGTCCGCTGGACGTTTCGAGGGCCTCGTGCCGCGTCCCCGGCGGACCTCGGTCCGTCGCTCCGTGTGGCAGGTCCCGACCCCGGACCCGGTCGCCTGGGGACTGCTGCGCTGCTGAGGAAGGGGCCGACCACGCACCCGACCCACCCACGCCGCGAGACAAGGAACCACCCGATGCGCACCACCCGCACCACGATCGCCGTCCTGGCCGCCGCCACCGCCCTGGTGATGACGGCCTGCGGCAGCGACGAACCGACGAGCACACCCGAACCGGCCGGTGAGAACGGCGCCAACAGTGCCGACGTCACCTTCGCCACCGAGATGATCCAGCACCACGCCCAGGCGTTGGTCATGGTCGACATGACCCAGGGCCGCGACCTGGACCCGGAGGTCCGGGAACTGACCGAGACCATCCGCGAGGCCCAGGCGCCCGAGATCGAGACCATGACCGGCTGGCTGCTGGAGTGGGGCGAGGACGTCCCCGAGACCAGCCGCGACCACGCCAACAGCCACGGCGGCCACGACACGGGCGAGGAGGAGATGCCGGGCATGATGACCGCCGAGCAGATGGACTCCCTCGAGCAGGCCGACGGTCCGGAGTTCCAGACCATGTGGCTGGAGATGATGGTCGAGCACCACGAGGGGGCCGTCGAGATGGCAGAGACCGAGGTCGCCCAGGGGGCGCACCCCGGGGCCGTCGACCTGGCGGAGCAGGTGATCCAGGCCCAACGCGCCGAGATCACGACCATGGAGCAGCTGCTCGCCGACTGAGCTCGGCGACGAGCCGACACCGGCTGGGCCCGGGCCGCCGCGAGCACCTCGCGCTGGTCCGGGCTCAGCCCTCCAGTACCAGCGCCAGTACCTGGACGAGCAGCGCCCGGACCTCGGGTTCCCCCAGGGTGCCGACGCTGACCCGCTGCACCGCCAGGCCCTGCAACGTCGCGTGCAGCAGTCGCAGCGCGGTGCGCGCGGTGGTCCGGTCCACATCGGGGAAGAGGGACCACCAGACCCGCTCCTGCTGGACGAGCATCGTCATCAGCGCGTCCTGGGGGAGCGCGGCAGCCTCCTGGGCCAACCCGAGGGTCAGTTGCAGCAGCGCGACGTTCCGCTCCGGGGTCAGGTAGCCGTCGAGCGCCGACAGGAAGCCCTCGAGCCGGGCTCCGGTGGAGGCAGCCCCGTCGAACGACTGCCCCGCCAGGTGAGCGACCAGGTCGTCGGCCATCGCACTGAACGCCGCCTGCAGCAGGGCTCGACGGTCACGGAAGTGGTGCTGCAGCACCCCCGAGCTCACTCCAGCCTCGGCGGCGACCGCCCGCCACGTCACGGCCGGGTAGCCGCCCCGCACGAGGACCCGCAGGGTCGCCCGGACGACGAGGTCCCGGGAGGCGGCTCCCCGGGAGGTGAGGGCTCGCGGCGATGTCATGCGCCACACCATAACGATTGCTATGGTCCGAGCGTGACCATCGAGAAGCCCGCGCCTCCTGCCCCCACGATCGAGGACCTCAGCACCGAGCAGATCGAGCAGGACAAGGCCCTCTACGTCCCGCTGGCCGACGCGGTGCGCAGCCTCGTCGACGCCTCGGTGCGGACCACCGTGCCGGCCGAGGTGGTGCGTGAGGTGACGGCCGCGCTGCAGGTGCAGGCCGAGCGACTGCGTGCCGAGATGGTCCCCGGCGCCCTGGGGGTGCGCTGGACCACCGCGGGTCAGCGTCTGGCGTGGGGCAACGCCGTGGTGGGGCGCCGCAACCCGTTGGCACCGCCGATCGAGTTCACCGCCGAACCCGACGGGACCGTCTGGGCCGACTTCCACCTGGGGGCCGCCTACGAGGGGCCGCACCACCTGACCCACGGCGGCGTCTCGGCCCTGATCCTCGACCAGGCGCTGGGGGCAGCCGCCGAGGTGACCGGTGCGCCGGGGATGACCGGCACCCTCACGCTGCGCTACGTGAAGGGCACGCCTCTGGGGGACCTGCGCGTTGAGGCCCGGGCCACCCGGGTGGAGGGCGTGAAGACGTTCGTCCAGGGCGCGATCTCCGACTCCGAGGGGGAGTGCGTGCGTGCCGAGGGGATCTTCATCCTCCCGGCGGCGGTCCGTGAGCTCTACCAGGAGCACGCCGAGATGCTCGGTTACGACCCCACCAGCTACCCCGAGGCCTGACTGCTTCAGGGCCTCTCTGGACGCCCGGCACGGCGCGGCACCGCTCTGACCTGCGGTTTTGTTGTGGGGGGTACCCCCGATTGGTGGTTGTGTGGGGGGTGTGGTTAATGTTCTGTCTGTCGCCGCGAGCGGCACTCCCCCTGATCGGGCCGGAAGGCCTGGGGTGTGGTGTGTCGTGAGTGGGGGTTGCGGGTTCTGATCGGATCGGCCGGCTGGGTTTGACCTGGTGGGGTTGGTCGGGTAAGTTTCTGCGGGTTGCCCCAAAACGAAGTCCTGGCCGTGAGGTTGGGGTGGGCTTTGGGTGTGCTTGATGTTTGAGAACTCAACAGTGTGTCATATAGTCGACGAATTAGTTTGTATAGCCCCGTCGGCAGGCAGTGGCCCGTGAGGGTTGGTGTTTGTTGATGGATTTCTTTGACGATGATTCTGGCG
>JAEWXC010000067.1 GCA_023396115.1 Actinomycetes bacterium
CCCCGGCCCTGGCCGGCCTCGGCGGGCCGGCGGTCCGGGTGCCGCACCGGCACCGGGCCTGGGTGCTGGCCCGGGCGCACGCGATGGCCGAGGAACTGCGTCGGGCTGGTTACGCTGTGCACGGCGACCCCGACCTCCTGCTGCCGGCACCCCCCGAACACCCGGAACCGACGGGTGCCGCACCGCAGGCGGTGCTGCAGCTGGCGACCCGGCTGCTGCTCGACCCGCACTGGGCCGACGCGCCCACCCCGACGCCGACGACCCCGCGGGAGCACCGATGAGCACGAAGGTCCTGCTCCACGTCGGCACCCCCAAGACCGGGACCTCGCACCTGCAGGACGTGCTGTTCCGCAACCGCGAGACCCTGCTCGAGCACGGCATCTCCTACCCCGCCGACCGCTTCGACGGGCACTTCCTGGCCGCCCTGGACCTGATGCAGCTGCCCTGGGGCGGGTTGGAGCGCGAGGCCGTGGGGGCCTGGGACGACCTGGCCGCCCGGGTCCGTGCCCACTCCGGCACCTCGGTGGTCAGCCACGAGATCCTGGCCACCGCCTCCCGGCCCCAGATCGCCCGGGCGCTGCGCGACCTGGGCGCCGACGACGGCGTCGAGGTGCACTTGGTCATCTCGACCCGGGACCTGGTCCGCCAGATTCCCGCCGAGTGGCAGGAGAACGTCAAGCACCGCGCGACGCTCACCTACGCCGACTTCTTGGCCACCATCACCGACCCCGACCGCCCGGGCCGGATCGGCAACTGGTTCTGGGGCGTGCAGGAGATCCCCGACATCCTCGACCGGTGGGGCGGCACCCTGCCGCCCGAGCGGGTGCACGTGGTCACCGTCCCCGCCCCGGGCGCCCCGCCGGAGGAGTTGTGGCGCCGGTTCTCGCGGGTGTTCGGCCTCGACGGGCTGCCGCTGGACCTGACCCCGGAGAAGGCCAACCCCTCGATGGGCGTGCCGGAGACCGCGCTGCTGCGCCGAGTCAACACCCGCGTCGTCGACGACGTCGCCCCGGCCGACTACCGCCCCCTGGTCCGCGAGGTGCTGGCCCACCAGACCCTGTCCCGACGCCGCGGCAGTGCCCGGTTGGCGCTGCCGCCGCAGGTGCACGCCTGGGCCCAGGACCTGTCCCGCAGCTGGATCGCGGAGGTGGAGCGGCGCGGCTACCGCGTGGAGGGCGACCTGGCCGACCTGGTCGGGCGACCGGCCGGTGACTGGGCCGACCCCGACAACCCCGACCCCGAGGAGACCGCCGACGCCGCGCTGGACGCGGTCGCTGCGCTGGTGCACGAGTGCGTACGGATCCGGCGTGAGGAGGAGCGGCTGCACGCCGAGGTGCGCGACCTGCACGTGCAGCTGGCCAGCGCCCGGATGCGCCCGGGCTACCGGGTCCGGGAGCGGATCGTGGGACGGCTCAACCGCAGCCGGCTCGGCCGCGGCGCCCTGCAGGTCTACCGGCGGGTGCGGGGCAGGAGCTCGCGGGCGGCGTAGCGGCCGACCCGCCACGTCGCGACCGCGTCGGCGCCCGCACCGACCACGCCGCCCATCACCGGGATCCGGCGTCCGGCGGTGGTGGCCAGGCGCTTCCCGGCCACCCGGGTGATCAGCTCGGCGGCGACCTCGGTGGAGAGCATCGAGTCCAGCGCAGGGTCGTGCACCGGGGCGGTGGCCAGGGCCATCGGCGGGGCCGGCAGGGACCGCTTCTTCAGCAGCTTCTCGATCTGGTCCTGGCCCAGCAGGCAGGCCAGGATCGCGTTGCGGACCCGCGGGTCGGCCAGGTCGTGGCCGCGCAGGTGCGCGATGCCGGCGATCATCCGGCACTGCAGCAGCGCCAGTCCGGTGATGTTGGTGGGGATCGCCACGGTGGCGGTGGCCAGACCGCCCAGGTTGGTCACGAAGCCCTGCAGACCGGCGAACCGGACGTTGTTCTCGATGACCTCGCCGATCGCCTTGTCCACGTCGCCGTGCTGCTCGGCCAGCTGCTTCTCGGCGGCCCGGGCGGCGGGCGGCAGCGGGCCGACCCCGTCGATCGCCCGGTTCAGCGCCTCCCGCACGAACGCCGTGGTCAGACCGGGCGCGAGCTCGGCGAGCTGCGGCGCGAGCTTGGCGCCCACCCCGCGCGTGATCGTCCTGCGCACACCCATGCCCCAGATATTACGGTGAGCGGTGTGAGCGAGCGGCTGGAACGGAACCGGTGGGGCTTCCCCGACCCGTCCCGTTTCGACCCCGACGACGACCTGGTGGCGATCGGCGCGGACCTGGCCCCGGGCACCCTGGTCGAGGCGTACTCGCGCGGCATCTTCCCGATGCCGGTCGGCCCGCCCGACTACCCGGTGCACTGGTTCTCCCCGGTCCGCCGCGGCGTGCTGCCCCTGGACGGACTCCGGGTCTCGCGCTCCCTGCGACGCTCGCTGCGCGACTTCGAGATCCGGGTGGACACCGCGTTCGCCCAAGTGGTGGCCGCGTGCGCCGACCCGGGCCGGGAGTTCGGGTGGATCGACGAGCCGATCGCCCACGCCTACACCGAGCTGCACACCCTGGGGTACGCGCACTCGGTGGAGGCGTGGCAGGAGGACCGGCTGGTCGGCGGGCTCTACGGGGTGAGCCTGGGCGGGCTGTTCGCGGGGGAGTCGATGTTCCACCACGTCACCGACGCCTCGAAGGTGGCGCTGGTGGCCCTGGTCGACCTGCTGCGCGACGAGCACGCCGAGCACCGGGTGCTCGACGTGCAGTGGCGCACCGACCACCTGGCCAGCCTGGGCGTGGTGGAGGTGCCGCGGGCCGACTACCTGGCTGCGCTCCCGGCCGCCCTGGCCCTCCCGGTCCCGGCCGCCTTCGCCCCCGCCGCCCTCAGCGACCGAACAGGCGGCTGAGGAACCCCTGACGGGGCGCGTCGGGGTGGCCGCCGCACCACTGGCTGGCGGGCACCATCGAACGCACTTGGTTCACGTGCTGGCCGCAGCCGGCCCAGGTGGTCTTCTTGCAGGTCTTGCAGGTGGTCGGTCGGCACATGGGGTGTTCCTCTCGTGGTGCGGTGGGCTCTCCACCGCGGGTGGTCGGGGGACGGGGTCAGGCGAGGGTGGCCAGCGCGGCGGCGGTCGTGCCCAGCCCGACCAGGGTCAGCAGGGCGACGAAACCGCGGCGCAGCGCGGCCGGGTCGAGGTGGGTCCCGAACCGGCCGGCGACCAGGGCCGCCACGGTCGCGGCGGCGGTGAGCAGCAGCACCGGTGGCCAGTCGGGGGTCAGCCCGGCGCCGTGCCGTGCGGCCAGGGCCAGGGTGCTGGTCACGGCGATCACCACCAGCGAGGTGCCGGCGGCCAGGTCCATGCCCAGCCCCAGTCCCAGGGCCAGTGCAGGCACCACCAGGAAGCCGCCGCCGATGCCCAGGAACCCGGTGACCACCCCGACGAGGGTGGCGGTCACCAGCACCTTCGCCGCGCGGGGGCACGCGCAGGTGAAGGGTCGGAAGGTGAGGATCGGTTCGTCGGCCGGCGGGCCGGTGGGGGCCACGGCGCCGCGGCGCACGGTGAGCACCGCGACCAGGAGCATCAGGGCCCCGGACGCCCCCAGCAGCACCGCTCCGGGGACCCGGGCGGCACCGGCCGCACCGAGCCAGACCCCACCGGAGGCCAGCAGCGCGAAGATCACCCCGCGGGCCACCAGCGCACGCCCGCGCCGGGCCGCGGCGACGGCGGCGACCAGGGCGCTCACCCCGACCACGACCAGCGACCCGGTGCTGGCCTGGGCGGGGGACTGCCCCAGCACCAGGGCCAGCACGGGCACGGCGAAGATCGAGCCCCCGGCACCGAGCGTGCCGAGCAGGGTCCCGATCCCGGCGCCGGCGGCGAGGGCGACCAGGAGCGTGAACGGATCGGTCACGACGGCCTCATGCGCCGGCCGGGACCAGGTCCAGGTCCGTGGCCAGGGCCGCGTCGAAGGGGTCGTCGACGGCCACCGGGTGCCGGCCGTGGGCGGCGAGCAGCGAGGCGGCGACCGAGGCCCGGTAGCCGCCGGCGCAGTGCACCCACACCTCGCCCGCGGGCACCTCGGCCATCCGGTCGCCCAGCTCGTGCAGCGGCACGTTGAGGGCGCCGGCCAGGGCGCGGGCGGCGAACTCGTCGCTGCGTCGCACGTCCAGCACGGTGACGGGCCGGTGCCGCACGACCTCGGCCAGGTCGGCGAAGGTCGCGGTGGGGAACGACGCCAACGGGCCGTCCGACCACTGCTGGGGCTGGCCGGTGGCCTGCGCCGCGGGTCGCTCGATGCCGATCCGGACCAGCTCACGCTGGGCCTCGGCGACCTGCTCGGGGGTGTCGCCGACCAGGGTCAGCGGCGTCCCCCAGGGGATCAGCCAGCCCAGGTAGGTGGCGAAGGAGCCGTCGAGGCCGAAGTTCAGGGTCCCGGGGGCGTGCCCGGCGGCGAACGCGGTGCGGTGCCGCAGGTCCACCACCCACTCGCCGGCGTCGAGGCGGCGGCGCACCTCGACGGCGTCCGCGGCGTCCACGGGGGAGAGGTCGGCAGCGGTCGGGCCAGCGGCGTTCGCCGGCGCCATGTGCGCGTAGTAGGCGGGCCAGGCGTTCAGACCGTCCAGCACCTGCTCGATCCACTCGGCTGCACCGGTCGTCAGTACCGGGTTGACCTGCTGCTCGTGCTCGATGGTCGAGGTGGCGCCCGCGTCCGCGGAGGACCCGGCCGAGCAGAACGACCCGAACCCGTGGGTGGGCAGCACCTCGGCGCCGGCGGGCAGGAGGTCGGCGAGCCGGTGGGCCGAGGCGTGCTGGTGCGCGGCCAACTCGTGGGTGTGCTCAGCGCCGAGCAGGTCCGGTCGGCCGGTGGCGCCGTAGAGCAGCGAGCCGCCGGTGAACACGGCGGTGGCCGCCTCCAGCGGGGCGCCGTCGGGACCGGCCAGGGCGTAGGAGAGGTGGGTGAAGGTGTGGCCCGGCGTCGCCACGGCGGTCACCTGCAGCCCGCCGACCCGGACGGTCTCGCCGTCGTGGATGCCGGTGCGCTCGAAGGAGACCTCGTCGGCGGCGTTCACGTAGTAGGCGGCACCGTGCTCGCGGGCCAGCGACCAGCCGCCGGTGACGTAGTCGTTGTGGACGTGGGTCTCGAAGACCGCGGCCAGGCGCACGCCCTCGCGCTCGAGCAGCTCGTCGATCCGGTCGGTGTCGCGCTGCGGGTCGATGACCACCGCCAGAGTGCCGTCGTGGGCCAGGTAGCTGCGGTTGCCCAGGGTGGGGGTCTCCAGGGTGATCACGGTCGGGGTCGTCACGTCATGCTCCGGTGGTCGTCGGGTACCCGGCAGCGAGCCAGGCGTCGGTACCGCCGAGGACGTTGACGGCGTCGAACCCGCTGGCGGTGAGCAGGTCGGCCATGGCGCCGGAGCGGTTGCCGCTGCGGCAGACGAGGTGGACGGGACGGTCCCGGTCGAGCTCGGCGAGACGCCCGGGCAGGCGGCCCATCGGCACGTTGACCGCGCCGGCCACGTGCCCGGCGGCGAACTCGGCCGGCTCGCGCACGTCGACCAGTTGGGTCCCGGGGGAGGCGAGCAGCTGGTGCAGGTCACCCACGTGGGTCGTGCGCGTCATTCCGTCCTCCGTTCGTAACCCCCTGGGGGGATGTAGGATCACCGTAGCACAACCCCCCAGGGGGATCAGGTATCGTGGAGGGGACGACGAGGAGTGAGTGCCATGGAACTCGACCCGCAGGACATCAAGGCGGTCATCACCCGCATGAAGCGAGCGCACGGACACCTGGCTTCGGTGATCCGGATGCTCGAGGAGGGATCCGACTGCGAGGCCGCGCTGACCCAGCTGGCCGCGGTCAACAAGGCGATCAGCCGCAGCGGCTACGCGCTGGTGGCCAGCGGACTGCAGCAGTGCCTGGCTGCGTCCGACGAGGGCATCGACGGGGTCGACGTGGCCAAGATGGAGAAGCTCTTCCTGGCCCTGGCCTGAGCCGGTGACCCTCTGGTCACAGGTGAGGTGTCACGCCTGCCAGGTGGTGGACCGGCGCGCTGCTTCGTAGATGGCGTCGAGCTGCTCGGACGCGAGGATGTGGCCGTGCTGCAGGAGCCACTTGCTGAGGTTGTTGCGCCAGGTGACACCAACACCCTCAGGTTGGGTCTTCACGACCACTTCGGCAGCGTTGACGGTGACGATGAGACCTTCGACGTGGACAGAGAAGCCGCACGCGGCGCTGAGCAGCGTGGCGGCCCGCTTGGCTTCGTGACGGCTGTTCCGGACGTAGGGCTGTCGGTTTCCGTTGACCATGAACGTGTTGCCGCCGACCCAGATCTTTGCCTTCGGGTGGTGCTTGGCGTTGACCGCGAAAACGCCGCCGGGACCGATGACGAGGTGGTCGATGTCAGAGCCGCGCGTACCCACCGGAATGGCGTGCAGAGCCCGCCACCGTGCGTCCTTCTTCGCCACCCGGGCGAGTTGGGCGGCGACGAGTTCCTCTCCGTCCGCACCGATGCGCCATGCACGTTCGTTGGTGTGCAGTCCGAGCACACGGGCCAGGACCGTCTTCATGGGCGCGGCGTTGCGTGCGGCCTGCGCTTGTTCGCGAGCTTCGGCGCCGGCGCGATTGCTGGAGAGGTCCATCCACGGGCGAGCCGGAGGATCGGAGGGCGTGTCGTGGGCCGGTGTCTCGGCGATCGCCGGCGATGAAGCGTCCTGTTCCTGAGCCACAGGAACCGCGTCCTCTGTGGAGCACGTGGTCGAAGTCGTCGGGGCGGCCTCTGTCTCGGTCTCGACTGGGGCGGGGGTGGCGGGGCGCACGGCCGGCCTCGACCCGTCCTGCTGGGCCCAGCCGGTCACGGCATCGGTCAGGATGGCGAGGTCAGCCGGGTCTTCCGGGTGGGCCTCGCCAGTGGCGAGGTCCCACCACCCGAGCTTGCTCCCGTCGGGTCGCTCGACGTACAGCCGGTCCTTCCCGTACCTGCGCCAGCGAGCCACTGAGCACGTCCCGTTCTCCATGGGGGCATCATCGGAGAGACGGCGCAGTCCCGTCCGGGGTTCAGGAGAACTGTGTTCTCACTTCAGCAGCTTCGACATCCGGCGGTCGGCCAGCGGCTTCCCGCCGGTCTGGCAGGTGGCGCAGTACTGCAACGAGGAGTCGGCGAAGCTGACCTCGCGGACCACGTCACCGCAGACCGGGCACGGCAGGCCGGTGCGCCCGTGCACGGCCAGGTGCGACTTCTTCTCGCCCTTGAGCTCGCTGGCGGCCAGGCCGCGGGAGCGCTCCACCGCGTCCCCCAGGGTCTCCCGGATCGCCGCGTACAGGGTGGCCCGGGCCTCCTCGTCCAGGTGGGCCGCTGGCGCGAACGGTGACATCCGGGCGGCGTGCAGGATCTCGTCGGAGTAGGCGTTGCCGATCCCCGCGATTGTCGACTGCATCCGCAGCACCCCCTTGAGCTGGCTGCGCCCGGCCTCGTCCAGGATCGTGCCGAGCACCTCGGGCGTGAACGCCTCGCTCAACGGGTCCGGCCCGAGCCGCGCGATCCCGGGAACCTGCGCCGGGTCGGCGACCACGTGGATCGCCAGCGACTTCTTGGTGCCCGCCTCGGTGACGTCCAGCCCGGAGTCGTCGTCGAGCCGGATCCGTGCCGCGAGCGGGTTCTTGGCGCCCCCGCCCGGCTTCACCGGCGTCGCCGGCAGCTGGTCCCGCCACCGGACCCAGCCCGCCCGGGCCAGGTGCATCACCAGGTGCAGGCCGCCGGCGGTGATGTCGAGGAACTTGCCGTGCCGGGTGACCGACTCCACGAACGTGCCCTCGAGCGCCTGCAGCGGCGGGTCGAACGTCTTCAGCGCGTTGAAGGCCGCCAGTTCGACGCGGACGATCGCGCGCCCCTCCAGCCGCCGACCCAGGTCCTGGGCGAGCGCCTCCACCTCGGGCAGTTCGGGCATGGTTCGAGACTAGTGCCACCGCCCCGGGAGCCGCTGTAACACTGATCTGTCACTTGTGATGCGGTGTCAGACCACCGCATCAGTGGGGATGGATCAGTGTTACAAGGGCGGGGCGCGACACGCGATCGGGTCGTCTGCCGCAATCTAGGGAACAGGCTAGAGAGCCCGATACCGTCACATCGTGGACCCCGTGAGAAACCCCTACGCCCCCGGCGCCGGTCAGCGTCCGCCCGAGCTGGCAGGGCGCGACGCCCAGTTGCAGGCCTTCGACGTCGTGCTCGAACGGGTCAGCCGGGGTCGGCCCGAACGTTCCCTGGTGCTGACCGGGCTGCGTGGTGTCGGCAAGACGGTGCTGCTCAACGCCCTGCGCTCCGCGGCGGTGCGTCGCCGCTGGGGAACCGGCAAGCTGGAGGCGCGTCCGGACCAGGGCCTGCGCCGACCGCTCTCCTCTGCGCTGCACCAGGCGGTCCGCGAACTCGGGCACCCCGACAGCGCCTCGGTGGACCACGTCCTGGGCGTGATCCGCTCGTTCGCCTCCCGTGACGCCGCCCCGAACGCCAAGCTGCGCGAGGTGTGGACCTCGGGCATCGACGCCCCGGCGGTGCGCGGGCGTGCCGACTCCGGTGACATCGAGATCGACCTGGTCGAGCTGTTCACCGAGGTCGGTGGACTGGCCGCGGACGTCGGCAAGGGGGTGGGGGTCTTCATCGACGAGATGCAGGACCTGGGTCCCGCGGACGTCTCGGCGATGTGCGCGGCCTGCCACGAGATCTCCCAGTCGGGTCTGCCGCTGATCGTGGTGGGTGCCGGCCTGCCGCACCTCCCGGCGGTGCTCAGCGCCTCCAAGTCCTACTCCGAGCGGCTCTTCTCCTACCAGCGCATCGATCGGCTGACCCGGGCCGACGCCGACCGGGCGCTGCGGGCGCCGGCGGCCGACGAGGACGCCGACTACACCCCCGAGGCCCTGGACGCGCTCTACGCCGCCACCGGCGGCTACCCGTACTTCATCCAGGCCTACGGCAAGGCCACCTGGGACCGGGCCACCGCCAGCCCGATCGGGGTCGACGACGTCGAGGTGGCCGGACCCGAGGCCGAGGCCGAGCTCGCCGTGGGGTTCTTCGGATCCCGCTACGAACGCGCGACGCCCGGGGAGCGCGAGTACCTGCGGGCGATGGCCGACGTGGCCGCCGAGGACCCCGAGACCGACGAGGTGGGCTCGGTACCCACCGCCGACGTCGCCGCCCTGCTGGGCAAGAAGCCCCAGTCGCTCTCCCCAGCGCGCGACGCGCTGCTGAAGAAGGGCCTGATCTACTCCGGCGAACGGGGCCGGATCGCCTTCACCGTGCCGCACTTCGGCCGGTACCTGCGCGAACGCGGCTGACGCGCCACGACACGAGCGGACAAAGCTCGGGCAGGTCGGCCGTCAGTTCTCGTTGAGGCCGAACTCTTTGCTCAGGAGAGCGCGCTTGAAGTGGACCTCTGCCTGGTCGACTTCGGGCTTTGGGGTTGATGGACCGAACACTCGGAGAATGCTCCACTGGAAGTGCCGCGCGTGCTCCGGGTCCAACTCGGCGAGTGCCATCAAGCCCTTGTTCCCACCATGGCCGTCCCTCGCATACGCGGACCACCGACCGAGGATGCGGTCAGAGCCGTCGGCTTTTCCGACGTAGTGCTTGCCACTCCCGCGGTCGGTGATCAGATAGATCCCTTGGACCGCCCCCAGCGCGGTCCTCCACGACGCGTACCGGGCATCGGTGATGATTGCTCGCAGCGTGGATCGATCGACGAGCACCCGGTCGAAGCCAGGGAACGGCACGGCCTCTGGGTCCGCGATCTCGACCACCTTGAAGTGGGAAGCGGTGGCTGCCTTCTTCGACCAGTTGATGGTGTCCGCGCCCCACTGGATCACCAGACGGTTCGCCATCGCACCCATCACTGGTGCGTGCGTCAGGCTGTATGACCGGTGCAGGGCGGTGCGTTCATCGAGCAGTTCACCGTGGTTCACGAAGGCCCCGAAGTACCGGGACCGACGTCCCCCGTCGGCGATGAAGTTGAGCCAGATCCGCGGAGGGGTCGCAGGAAACTTGTTCGTGCTCAGATCTTGGGTCCTGGCGTATGCGTGCACTGCCTCAGGAGTCACTTCGCCCGGGCGTAGATAGTCGCTCGTGAAGGTGTGCCGAAGCACGATCACTTCAGACAGATCATCGATCCCAGCCGCCATCATGATGTGTCCGAGATTGAGTTCGCCGGGGCCGAGGTTGTCCATTCCCGAACCCTATTCGAGCTGTCGCATGCCGCCGTGGCAGCGTCGACTCAGGCGCTGAGCACAGCGTTGCTCAGGCGGACCGCGAACGACAGACCTGGGGAGCCTCGCGTACCTATCCTTGACCCGAGGACCTACGCATGGAGGAGTCGGCTGTGAGCGACCGCGAGATCACTCTGATCAACGACGGCGACGGGATCGCCGTGATCGGCGAGGCGAAGGCCATTGATCGGTTCTTGGCTTCCGAGGGCCTCCGAGGTCGCGAGATGGACTTGCCCAGTCTCGGTCGCTTGACAGGGGCCGGCTCCGCGGCAACACAGACGGCAGCAGAGATCACGTCCCAGTCTGGTCGCTGGATCAAGCTGACCGAGAAGTCGGCGAGAGAGTTGGCAGTGGGCACCCCGATGAAGGGCTCGGCCCCGGGGGTCAGTCGTGCGGTCCTCACCGAGAACGGCAGAACCAAGTCGATCCTCGAGTTCACCAAGACACCCGCATCGCTGGCGGCCAATCCGGCCGTGCTTGCCGGGGCGGCCGGTCTGATGGCTCAGCTGGCCATGCAGCAGACGATGTCGGAGATCACCGACTACCTGGCAACGATCGACGGGAAGCTCGATGACGTCCTGCGGGCGCAGAAGGATTCGGTGGTCGCTGACATGATCGGCGTCGGCATGGTGATCGATGAAGCGATGACCATCCGTGAGGGAGTCGGGGGCGTTTCGGAAGTCACGTGGTCGAAAGTTCAGTCGACGGCTCTGACCATTGCACGGACTCAGGCCTACGCGCTGACGCAGATCGACGACCTCACAGCGAGACTGGCTCGTGAACGCAGAATCAACGAGATCGCTGATGTCGCTCGTGAGTTGGAGTCAAAGCTCCATGAGTGGCTCGCCATTCTGGCGCGGTGCTTCCAGCTGCAGGACGGGGTGGCGGTGCTGGAGCTCGACCGGCTCTTCGCCGTTTCCTCGCATGAGGTGGAGGCGCACCGTCGTGCCCTGCGGCTGGCACGCCAGAACCGACGCGACCGCATTGCGGAGACGACGACCGGCCTCCTGGGGCGACTTGACGCTGCTGCAGCGACGGCCAACGCGAAGGTACTCCTGAACCCCATCGACACACCCAAGGTGCTCGCTGCCAGCCATGCCGTCGAGTCGAAGATCGAGGACTTCCACAGCAGCGTGGGACTCGCTCATGACAGGGAGGGCATAGCTGTGCGCCGATGGCGCGATGCGGCCACCGACGTCAGGGACAGGGCGGTGGACGTGAGCAAGCGTGGAGCGGGTGGTGCGAGGCGGATCGGCGCCAGCGCCGTGACCCGCGCCAAGTCGGCCTCAGGCAAGGCATCGCGCCACGTGAGTTCCCGTCTCGGTAGGAACGTCGACGAAGACTCATGACGCGCCACGTCGCCCGGACCCCGCACAGGGCCCGGGCGTCGTGGGTCGCAGGTCAGCGGGTGGTCACTTCCAGATCGCGTCGGCGTAGGCGGGGTTGTCGATGAACGGGTTCCGGTTGCCCTGCCAGTTGGCGTGGATCCGGTCGTTGCGACGCCGCTCGAACGCCGAGACCGGGTCGGCGGCGTTCCAGGCCAGCAGCACCGACATCTTGCCGTGCAGCGGCCGGCTGCCGTTGTTGACGACGTCGCTGAGCTCCAGGTCGGGCCAGCCGTCGTCACCGGAGTAGCGCACCGCCATGTAGAAGATCATCCGGGCCACGTCGCCCTTGACGTGGTCGGCCGGCTCGAAGGAGTCCGAGTCGCCCTTGCAGCCCGAGCACTGGCTCACTGCGGAGCCGCCCAGGTCGAAGTCCTTGTTGCTGCGCGAGGAGTTCACGCTCACGTCCTCGGGCCGCAGGTGGTGGACGTCGGTGCCGGGGCCGGTCGCCGTGCCGAAGTCACCGTGCGACTTCGCCCAGACGTGCTCCCGGTTCCACTGGTCCGGGTCGCCGCCGTTGGAGGTCTTCGGCAGCGACAGGTTCGAGTACAGGGTGCGGACGTTGTTCGGGTTGTCAGGGTCCTGGTCGGTGTCCTTGAGCGCCTCCCAGACCTGCCTGTAGGAGAGCGTGCGGTTGCCGTCGATGATGTCGTGCAGGGCGCTCTTCAGTGCCGCCCCGGTCTTGCCCGCGGCGCTGTCGTAGTAGCCGGCCGGGCCGCCCGGGGTGCCGGGATCGGTGGGCTCGGTCGGGTCCGTGGGATCGGTCGGGTCGGTCGGGTCGGTACTGCCCGAGGCCAGCGCGAACGCCGAGGCGCTCTTGACCCCCGGGTGGGAGAAGTAGGCCGACAGGGAGCCGGTGACGTCGACCTGCTTCCCCATCAGGGACGGGTTCGAGCGCAGGCCCCACGCGGCCCGGTGCGCGCTGGGCACCTGGACGTAGAGGATCTTCGAGACGTCGGTCTCGCCGGCGGTGTCAGCCAGGGCGATGGCGTAGTCGTTGGGGAAGCCGCTGGTCAGCACCTGGGAGGTGGAGACGGGTTGGCCGACGACGTAGCCGCGGACGGTCTTCGTGGAGCCGTCCTGGGTGGTCAGGGCCGAACTGACCGGGACCGTGGTCGCGGCGCCGGCTGGTGCGGTGAAGGGTGAGGTGAGGGCGGACAGGGTCATGACGAGGGCGAGCGCGAGAGCCCGCCCCATCCCGAGATTGATGGTCATGGGGTCCAACCTGCCGCAGGATCTCCTCCAGCGGTAGGGGTCGGCCGACGAACGTTCGGTGGCGCGCCGGTGTCCGGCCCGGGTCGGGCCGGGTGGCTCACGGCACGAAGCGGAACGATCCTGAGGGCAGTCCCGCCCACGAGGCGAACGTGGACCCGGGGACGGTGTTGGTGCGGCCGTCGGTCCCGGTCAGCACCACCGACTCCACCCAGCGGCCGGCCTGCGGGTGGGTGCGCACCTCGATCGAGGCCAGGGGCCAGGTGGACCCGAACCGCTCGGCGAAGCGGGACAGGTCGACCCGGGTGGACCAGGTCCGCACCGGGTCGTACCGGTCGGGCCCGCTGACCAGGTAGGGCACCGCCGAGTTGGCCAGGGTGTGACCGCCGTTGCTGGCGGTGAACTGGGTGAAGGCCGGGCGGGAGCGGTAGGTGCGGATCTCGTGCGCGGTGGCGCGCACGGCCCGGTCCGAGGCCCGGTGCTCGGCACCGGCGCCGCCGTAGACCTGGGAGCGGGTGGTGTCGTAGACGTCGAAGTGGCCCCGGTCGGTGGTGGCCTTCTCGAACGCCACGTAGCTGCGGGCGGCGACCGCCTGGGCGCGCACGGCCGCCGGCTTCCACAGGGCCGGCATCTCCTCGGGGACGACCCCGCGCAGGTACTGCTCGACCGGCACCACGTTGACCACGTCGCGGCGCTTGCCGCCGGCGGAGGTGCGGGCCGCGACGAGTCGGCCACGGAAGGTGCCCGAGTCGGCACCGGCCTTCAGCCGCAGCGGCACCTTGCCGGCGCTGAACGCGACGTCGCCGGAGACCTTGCGGAAGGTCCGCCACCGCGAGCCCGTGCGGTACTCGATCCGGGTCCGCTTCCCGCTCAGCCCGCGGGCCCGCCACTGGGTGGCGCGCCGCACCTTCTTCGACTGCCGGGAGACCTTCCAGGACCGGCCACCCACGACCTGGACCTTCAACTTCGCGGTGGCCCGGACCCGGGTGGGGGTGGCGGTGGCCAGCAGGACCCGGACCTTGCCGCCGGTGCGACCGACCTGCGTGCCGGGGTAGTAGTGGGCCAGGATCTGCCGGTGGCCCAGGCCCGCCCGGGCGGCGCCGAGCGCCCCGTACTGGGACATCCCGTGACCGTGCCCGTGCCCCTCGCCCCGGATGCCGATGCTGCTCGCGCCGGCCGGGATCTCCAACGACCGTGCCCCCGCAGCAGCGCCGGCGGTGGTCGCCGTGGCCGGGAGGGCAGGGCCCAGTGCGGCGACGGTGGCGGCGACCAGTGCAGAGGTGAGGAGGGGGAGGCGCATCCCTCGATCCAACGCACCGACCGGCTCCGGACGCAAGTCGCCGGGCTGGGGAACCGGGGTTGATGGATACCCCTATGGGGTATATGTTCGAGGACATGTCCACCCACGACGAGCACCTGCACGGCAGCCACCAGCACCCGCCGACCGGTGCGGACCACGAGCACCACACCGGGCACACCGGGCACGACTCCGAGCACGAGGCCGAGCACCACACCGGGCACGCCGGGCACGACGCCGGTCACCACGCGCCCGAGAGCCATGAGACGCACGGAGGCCACGCGGGCCACGCGGGTCACGCGGGTCACGCGGGCCACGGGGCCGACCACGTGGCGCTGTTCCGCCGGCTCTTCTGGTGGATGCTGCTGCTGGCCGTCCCGGTGGTGGCGTTCAGCCCGATGTTCGCCGACCTGGTCGGCTACGACGTCCCGCACCACGGCTGGACCACCTGGATCTCGCCGGTGCTCGGCACGGTGCTGTTCGTGGTCGGCGGACGCCCGTTCCTCACCGGCGCCGTCGACGAGGTGCGGCGTCGTGCCCCCGGGATGATGCTGCTCATCGGCACCGCGATCACCGTCGCGTTCCTCGCCTCCTGGGGCGCCACCGTGGAGCTGCTCCACCACGAACTTGACTTCTGGTGGGAGCTGGCGCTGCTGGTGGTGATCATGCTGCTGGGCCACTGGATCGAGATGCGCTCCCTGGCCCGCACCTCCTCGGCGCTCGACGAGCTCGCCGCGCTGCTGCCCGACGAGGCCGAGAAGGTCGTCGGCGAGGACCTGGTCACCGTGCACCCCGCCACGCTGGTGGTCGGTGACGTCGTGCTGGTCCGCCCCGGTGGATCGGTGCCCGCCGACGGCACCGTCGTCGACGGGTCGGCCGCGGTGGACGAGTCGATGCTCACCGGCGAGTCCAAGCCGGTGCGCCGCCAGCCCGGCGACCCCGTCGTGGCCGGCACCGTCGCCACCGACTCCGCGATCCGGGTCGAGGTGACCGCGACCGGCGAGGAGACCGCCCTGGCCGGCGTCCGGCGCCTGGTCGAGGAGGCCCAGAACTCGACCTCGCGCACCCAGCGCCTGGCCGACACCTCAGCCGGTTGGCTGTTCTGGTTCGCCCTCACCGCCGCCGTCCTCACCGCCGTGGTCTGGGGCCTGCTCGGCCAGCCCGACGAGGCCGTGGTGCGCACCATCACGGTGCTGGTCATCGCCTGCCCGCACGCCCTGGGACTGGCGATCCCGCTGGTGGTCTCGATCGCCACCGAGCGCGCCGCCCGGGCCGGGATCCTGGTCAAGGACCGGCTCGCCCTGGAGCAGATGCGCACCGTCGACACGGTGCTGTTCGACAAGACCGGCACCCTGACCCGCGGCGAGCCCGCCGTCACCGGGATCCGGCCCGCCGACGGCGTCGACCTGGACGAGGACGGGGTGCTGGCCCTGGCGGCCGCGGCCGAGTCCTACTCCGAGCACCCGTTGGCCCGGGCGATCACCGGCGCCGCGGCCGCGCGCGGACTCGTCGTGCCGCGCGCCGAGGGGTTCAGCTCGGCACCGGCCGAAGGGGTCCGGGCGGTGGTGGGCGCGCACCGGGTCGCCGTCGGCGGACCGCACCTGCTGGAGCGCCTCGGTCTGGCCGAGTTGGAGGCGGCGGCAGCGTGGCACGACCAGGGAGCCACCGTCCTGCACGTGGTCCGCGACGACCGGGTGGTCGGGGTGCTCCGGCTCGCCGACGACCTGCGACCCGAGTCGGTCGAGGCGGTCGCGCAGCTGCGCCGCCGCGGGGTCGAGGTGGTCATGGTGACCGGCGACGCCCGGGCCGTGGCCGAGCACGTGGCCCGCGAGGTCGGCATCGAGCGGGTCTTCGCCGGGGTGCGTCCCGAGGACAAGGCGGCCACGGTCGCCCAGCTCCGGGCCGAGGGCCGCCGGGTCGCGATGGTCGGGGACGGCGTCAACGACGCCCCCGCCCTGGCCAGTGCCGACGTGGGCCTGGCCATCGGCGCCGGCACCGACGTCGCGGTCGCCTCGGCCGGGGTGGTGCTGGCCAGCGACGACCCCCGCGCCGTGGTCGCGGTCGCGATCCTCTCGGAGGCCGCGTACCGCAAGATGCGCCAGAACCTGTGGTGGGCGGCCGGCTACAACCTGCTCAGCGTGCCGCTGGCCGCGGGGGTCCTGGCGCCGGTCGGCTTCGTGCTGCCGATGAGCGTCGGCGCCGCGTTGATGTCGCTCTCCACGGTCGTGGTCGCGCTCAACGCCCAACTGCTGCGCCGCCTGGACCTGCGTCCGGGGCACTCCGGCTGAGTGCCCTCCCGTTCCTCGCCGACCGGGCAGTTCTTCGCTGACCGGGCGCTTCCTCCTCCGCGTCACGGTGACGGACACCCCGGTGGGTGGTCACCTGCTGTTCACCCGCGTCGGGTCAGAATGCGGGCATGAGGCCGCAGGTCGTCGCCCACCGGGGTGCCAGCTTCGAGAACGCCGAGCACACACTCGAGGCCTACACCAAGGCGCTCGACGCGGGCGCCGAGGGACTGGAGTGCGACGTGCGGCTCACCGCCGACGGGCACCTGGTCTGCCTGCACGACCGGGACCTGACCCGGACCGCCAGGTCGCGGGGCCTGGTCTCCACGATGAACCTGGCCGAGCTGGACGAGCTCGACTTCTCCTCGTGGAAGCACCCCTGGGCCGACCTGGACGACGAGGCCGAGGAGCAGCTGCCCGGCCGGGTGCTGCCGCTGCGCCGGCTGCTGGAGACCGTCGCCGACCACCCGCGCCGGGTCGAGCTGGCCATCGAGACCAAGCACCCCACCCGCTACGCCGGGCTCGTCGAACGCCGGCTGGTGGAGATGCTGGCCGAGTTCGGCTGGACCGGCCCCGACTCGCCGGCGCGGGTGATGAGCTTCTCCTACCGGGCGCTGGAGCGGACCAAGCGGATGGCGCCCGACCTCGACGTGGTGATGCTCATCGAGAAGGCCCGGCACTGGCCGATGCTGCGCCAGCTGGTCGGGGAGGACTGGAAGGTCGGCCCGGGGGTGGAGCAGCTGCGCAAGCACCCGGGGCTGGGCGAGCACCTGCTCCGGTCCGGGCGCGACATCCACGTGTGGACCGTGAACACCCCCGAGGACCTCCGGCTCTGCCTGGACCTGGGGGTCAAGGCCGTGATCACCGACCGGCCGCGGTTCATGCTCGACCTGCTCGGCATCGGGCCCGGCCAGCAGGCGAAGGAGGCTCGGTAGTCTTCGCGCCATGGCGAAGAAGAACCGGAAGAGTGCTGCCCCCACGACCGAGGGCGAGGTCGGTCCGCGGCAGCCCTGCCCGTGCGGCTCCGGCAAGCGGTACAAGGCCTGTCACGGTGCTCCCGGTGGCGGTTCGACCTACGTGGCCCGGCCCTTCGAGGGGATGCCCGACGAGCCCGACGTGATCGCGCTGCGTGAGCTCGTCCCGGCGGCGACCACCACCCTGCACCTCAAGGACGGGGGCCGCGAGGTCCGTCTGGCCAGCCTGCTCCCGTCCGGTGCGCCGGCGATGGTGCGCGACTCCGGGCAGATCTGGCTCGGTCTGCAGGTCCAGCACGCCTACGGGGACCTGGCCCGCGACCTCGGCGCCGTGCTCGAGGCGGCCCTGGCGCAGCAGGAGTCCGGCATCGTCGGGCTGACCAGCGACCCCGGCCCCGGGCCTCGGCTGCAGGACCTGATCAGCGACACCTCGCTGGAGGTCACCGTGCACGAGGGCTTCGACTACTGGGTCGACGACGTGGAGCGCGACGACGCGATCACCGCCGCCCTGCAGCAGGCCAACGAGGCGGCGTTCCCCACCGCCCGGCTGGACGGGCTGGGAGCGGCCTACTGGACCAACGTGACCACCAAGGAGCACCTGCGCTGGGTCATGCCCGAGCCCGAGGACGCCCTGCTCGACGCCCTCGCCCGGCTGCACGCCGCGGGCCAGGACCAGCTCATCGACGAGGGCCGTCTGGTCGGTATGTTCCGCGCCCACGGTCTGCTCGCCCCGGTCTGGGACCTCCCGGTCGGGACCGGTCCCGAGGTGCTCCAGGCCCCGGCCGAGGCGTTCGCCCGGGCGCTGGGCGACGCCCTGGCCAGCACCACCGAGCTGACCACCGTGGAGCGGTCGGCCCGCAACGGGCTGGCCAACCGCCAGGTCACCATCCGCTGAGAGCCGTTCCGGAGCCCGTCGGGCTGGGGGATGCCACCCATTTCGAGAAATCGTTCTCGCGAAGAGGTTGAACCATCCACTGCCCCGACGTACGCTCATCCGGATCCCGGTCGCTGTCGTATCCCCCGTCGACAGCGCCCGGGATCGTTCATTTCCCCACTCCGACGGGTGTGGCGAAGATCCCCTCCCGGGGATCGAGACGCGAGTTGGGCAGTCGCCCGGGTGCGGGTTACTGTGGGCACAGCCCGGTTGCTGCCGTATCCCCCGTCGACAGCAACCGGGTCTTCACATTCCAGGCCGGGCGGCCCACTCCTCGCGGAGGATCGCGTAGCCCAGGCTCGAGGTCCACGCCCCCTTCGACCACCAGTCCTGCACGGCCTGCTGCTCGAGGCGCATCCCCAGGCGCTCGCAGAGCATCGCCGAGGCGGTGTTGCGCGCATCCAGGTGCGCCACCACCCGGTGGGCGCCGTGGTGCTCGAAGGCCACCTCCAGCAGGGCCCGACCGGCCTCGGTGGCCAACCCGCGGCCCTGGACGTCGGGGTGCAGCACCCAGCCCAGCTCCACGTGGCTGAACAACGGCGGCTGGTGGTGCAGCGAGAACTCCCCGACGACCCGCCCGTCCAGCTCGGCGGCGAGCACGGTGGCCCGCAGCGGGCCGGGCGGCGGGTCCAGCTCCCGGTCGATCCGGGCCCGCACCGCCTCCCGGGACAGCGAGTCGAAGAGCAGGTGCTCGGTGACCTCGTCGCGCCCGAGCAGGTCCAGCAGGTCCTCGAGGTCGTCGCGGCGCAGCGGCCGCAGCAGCAGCCGCTCGGTCCGCACCGGCTCCGGCATCCGCGGGTGCAGCAGCGTCGAGGCGGCGTCGCCGACCCAGTCCGGGCAGGCGTCGTGCTCGGTCAGCCGCGCGACGGCCTCGCCGAGGAGGCCGCGGCCCACCGGGTCGTGCGGGTCGGTCTGCAGCCGGGTGATCCCGGTCAGGGCCTGGGCGGTGAGCTGGTCGGCGTCCACCCGCCCGAGCCTAGGCGGACCCGGGTCAGGCCCAGATCAGCTCGTAGCCGGTGTAGGCGGCCATCACCAGGCAGACCGTCGCGCCGAGCAGGTGCAGGGTGGAGAGCTTGATCCGGCTCAGCAGCACCCGGCCCACCACCACGGCCAGACCGGAGACGGCCAGCAGCGCGCCCCACGAGCCGAGGAAGACCGACACCGGGTCGTCGTACTTGGCCACCAGCGAGATGGTCAGCAGCTGCGAGAGGTCTCCCCACTCGGCGGCGAAGAGCACCAGGAAGCTGGTCAGGACCACCTTGAAGCCGTGCACCTCGCCCCGGGCTGCTGCCTTCTCGGCGAACTCGGCCTCGGTCTCCGCCTCGCCCTCGTCGGCCCCGCGGGACTCGCGGAACAGCAGCACCGCGCCGATCAGGAACATCGCCATCGCCAGGCCGTGCACCAGGTTGTCGGGCAGGAACCCCGCCGCCTTGCCCAGGGCCACCGCGATCAGGGTCTGCACCCCGAACGCGAGCCCCACACCCAGCCAGACGAACAGCGGGCGGAACCGGGTGCTCAGCACCAGGGTGGCGATGAAGGTCTTGTCGGGCAGTTCGACGATGAAGATGGCCCCGAAGGCCAGGGCGATGACGACAAGATCCATGGGGGAGACGCTAGTCGCGGTACCTGCGCGCCTCGGCACGGGCATCCAGGAGCACCTCGTCGACCGGCCGGTCCAGGCGCGCGGCCAGGGCGGCGACGTCGGCGAACTCGGGCATCGCGTTGACCACCCGGCCCTCCAGCCGGGCCAGCTTCACCGCCACCGGGTGCCCGTGCACGGTGACCCGGACCATCTCCCGGTCCAGGGCGTGCTTGCCGACCTCGAGCACCCGCATGCCGATGGTGCTGGTCTGGGTGTAGACCACCTCGCGCACCGCGGCCAGGGCGTCGGGGCGGACCAGCACCGAGAGGGTGTGGGCCGGGCGGCCCTTCTTCATCAGGATCGGGGTGAGCCACGCGTCCCCGGCACCCGCTGTCAGCAGCGCCGCCAGCACCCCGGGCCACAGCCGTGGGTCGAGGTCGTCGACGTTGGTCTCCAGCAGCAGGGCGCCGGCCGGGGCGGTGTCTCCGACCGCGTCGCCGGTCAGGAACCGCAGCACGTTGGGGTGGCTGGACGGGTCACGGCTGCCCGCACCGACCCCCACCCCACCGACCGCCATCGCCGGTTGAGCGCCCCACGCGCCGGCCCAGGTCACCAGCAGCGCCGCGCCGGTGGGGGTGCACATCTCCCCGCCCGGCACCGGGCCCGGCCCGGCCCACGACGGCGCCCCGCGGAGCAGCTCGACCACCGCCGGGACGGGCACCGGCAGGCTGCCGTGCGCAGCCCCCACCCGGCCGCTGCCGACCGCGACCGGGGAGACGACCACCTCGTCCTCGCCGAGCAGCGCCAACCCGGTGCAGACACCGACCACGTCGGCGATCGCGTCGAGGGCGCCGACCTCGTGGAAGTGGACCTCCTCGGGAGTGGTGCCGTGCACGCGGGCCTCCGCCGCGGCCAGCCGGGCGAACGTGCTCAGGGCCTGCTGCTGCACGGTGTCGTCCAGGTCGGCCTGCTCCAGCAGGGCCCGGACCTCGCGCCAGGTGCGCGCCTGCTGCGTGGGGGCCGTCTCCACGTGCACCCGGGTGGCGGCCAGCCCGTTGCGCTGGGTGCGCTCGACCCGCAGGGTGACCGGTTCGGGGGCGACCGCCGCGACGGCGTCGGCGAGCACCTCCACCCGCACCCCCAGGTCGACCAGCGCCCCCAGCAGCATGTCCCCCGACGCCCCGGCGCCGGCGTCGATCCACAGCGTCACCGGCCGGCTCCTGCCGCGCGGGCGACCCGGGCGGCGTGCACCCCGGCCCCGTACCCGTTGTCGATGTTGACCACCACCACGCCGGGCGCGCACGAGTTCAACATCCCCAGCAGGGCGGCCACGCCACCCAGGCTGGCGCCGTAGCCGACGCTGGTGGGCACCGCCACCACCGGGACGCCGACCAGTCCGCCGACCACCGAGGGCAGGGCGCCCTCCATCCCGGCCACCACGACCAGGCAGTCGGCGGCCTCCAGCCGGTCGGTGACCGCCAGCAACCGGTGCAGCCCGGCCACGCCGACGTCGACCACCTCCTCGACCCCGGCCCCGTGCACCCGCGCGCTGAGCGCGGCCTCGGCCGCGACCGGGCCGTCGGAGGTGCCGGCCGAGACCACCACCACCCGACCCACGGGCGCCGGCAGGTCGCCGAGCGTGGCGCACCGGGCGCGGGGGTGCAGGTCCGCACCGACGGCCTCGGCCGCGGCGAGGGCCTCGGCGTCCAGGCGGGTGGCGAGCACCGCACGGTCGGGGTGCTCGGCGTGCAACCGGGCGAGGATGTCGGCGACCTGGCCGGGCTCCTTGCCGGCCCCGTAGACGACCTCGGGGTCACCGGTGCGCCGGGCCCGGTCCAGGTCGACGCGGGTGTGCCCGAGGTCGGCGGTGCGGGCGGGTGTGGGCTGGGTCACAGGGCGACCGTACGTCGCCGTGCCGCCCGCGGTCGACGGGGGCGGTGCGGTCAGTTCCGGGTGTCAGTTCCGGCGGTCGGGGGAGGCGGGGTAGACGCCGAGGATCTTGATGTCGGTGGTGAAGAACGTCAGCTCCTCCAGCGCCCGGGCCAGACCCGGGTCGGTGGGGTGCCCGTCGACCTCGGCCAGGAACTGGGTGGCGGTGAAGTGGCCGCCGACCATGTAGCTCTCCAGCTTGGTCATGTTGATGCCGTTGGTGGCGAACCCGCCCAGGGCCTTGTAGAGCGCGGCGGGCAGGTTCCGCACGTTGAAGACGAAGCTGGTCACGACCGGGCCGTTGCCGGCCGGGGCCTCGGTGTAGTCGGGGGAGAGCACCACGAACCGGGTGGTGTTGTGGTCCTCGTCCTCGACGTCGGTGCGCAGCACGTCCAGGCCGTAGACCTCCGCGGCTAGCGCCGGGGCCAGCGCGGCACGGGTCGGGTCGCCGGACTCGGCGACCTCGCGGGCGGCTCCGGCGGTGTCGCCGGCCACCACCGGGGTCAGCCCCAGCTCGCGGATCACCTTGCGGCACTGACCGAGCGCGTGCACGTGGCTGTGCACGGTGCGGATGTCGGCCTCGCGGGTGCCGGGCACCGCCATCAGGTGGAACTGGATCCGCAGGAAGTGCTCGCCGATGATGTGCAGCCCCGAGGTGGGCAGCAGGTGGTGGATGTCGGCGACCCGCCCGGCCAGGCTGTTGTCGATCGGGATCATCGCCAGCTCGGCCTCGCCGGCCTCGACCATCGCGAAGGCGTCCTCGAACGAGGCGCACGGGACGGCCTCCCAGTCGGGGTACTGCTGGTGGCACACGATGTGCGAGTTGGCCCCGGGTTCCCCCTGGTAGGCGATGCGGCGCTGGGTCACCCGCCCAGTTTCCCACGGGCCGGGTGCGCCGCCGTGGCCCGCCCGTGCAGCGGTCGTAGGGTGCGGGCGTGGTGATCGTCTCCGTGCTGGCCCTGCTCGTCTCGCTCGTCGCCCTGGTGGTGGCGGTGCTCGCCCTGCGCGGGAGGACGGGGCGTGGTCGCGGGGGCTCGGTCGAGGACCTGCCCGTCGACGTGGAGGGCCTGCGTGGCGAGGTCGCGGCCCTGCGCTCGGAGGTGGGCAGCTCGGTGCGGCACGTGGCCCTGGTCCGCTACGACGCGTTCGGGGACGTCGGCGGCCACCTGTCCTGGTCGGCGGCGCTGCTCGACGACGCCGGCGACGGGGTGCTGCTCACCGCCATCCAGGGGCGGTCCCAGTCGCGCACCTACGCCAAGGCGGTCACCGGGTGGACCGCCGAGCAGCAACTCTCCGAGGAAGAGGCACGAGCCCTCGCCGACGCCCGCCCCTGAGTACCGTACGGCGCATGAACCCTCTGCGGCCCGTGGCGATCTGGATCGGCGGGCTGTCCTGGCTGCCCCGCTACTCGAAGTACATCGTCGCCGCCGACATGTTCCTGCGCCGGGTCAGCGGGGGGAGGTTCCGGGTGCTGGCGCTGGCCAGCCTGCCCGAGATGCTGCTGACCGTCGCCGGCCGCAAGAGCGGCATCGAACGCACCACGCCGCTGCTGTGCGTGCCGTTCGAGGGCGGCTGGTACGTGGTGGGCTCCAACTGGGGTGCGCCGAAGCCGCCGGTGTGGGCGCTCAACCTGGCCGGGGCCCAGCAGGCCCGGGTCACCTTCAAGCGGCACGAGCACCAGGTCGTCCCGCGCCGGCTCGAGGGCGCCGAACGGGCCGCCGCCTGGCAGGTGTGCCTGCGGACCTGGCCGAACTACGCCAAGTACGCCACGCGCACCGACCGGGAGCTGGCCCTGTTCGAGCTGACCCCGGTCGCTGCTTGAGCCCCCCGCGGGTGGCTCCTCAGCGGGTGACATCTCAGCGGGGGACGCGGACCAGCAGCCGGCCCGGCTGGCAGGTCATGGTCAGTTCACGGCCCGAGCCCACCGAGTCGCCGTCCAACTGACGCGGCACGTCCCCGGTCGCCCGGAGCACCACGCGGGCGCCGGTCATCCGGTTGATCGTCTCGTCCACGCGCTGGCGACGCGTCACCACGCGGACCGCCAGCGGCACCCACGACAGGAACCGCTTCGGGTGCAGCACCACCACGTCCAGCACGCCGTCGTCGATCGAGGCGTCGGGCAGCAGCGGCAGCCCCGCCTGCAGGAACCCGACGTTGCCGACCACCACCGTCCGGGCCCGGTGCACGGTCGGTTCGCCGTCGTCGACGGTGATCTCGACCTTCATCGCCGGGAACATCAGCGACTTCAACCCCGACAGCACGTAGGCGATCCAGCCGACCCGCTTCTTGATGTCCTCGTTGACGCCCTCCATGATCGCGGCGTCGAAGCCCATCCCGGCCATCACCATGAAGTGCCCGTCGTCGAGGCCGTCGCCGCTCACGTCGACCAGGTCGATGGCGCGGTCCTGGCCGTTCAGCGCCACGTCGATGGCCGCACGCAGGAACAGCGGGATGTCCAGGTTGCGGGCCAGCAGGTTGCCGGTGCCGGCGGGGATGATCCCCACCGGGATGCCGGTCCCCGCCAGCTCCGCGCAGACCTCCCGGACGGTGCCGTCGCCGCCGCAGACCAGCACCAGGTCGGCCCCGGCCGACGAGGCGGCGTGCGCCATCCCGGTCCCGGGGTCCTCGACGGTGGTGTGGTGCCACGAGGGCTCCGACCAGCCCGACTCCAGCGCCATCGTGGTGACGATCGACTTGAACTGCTCGATGTCCTCGACCTTGATCGGGTTGAGCACCACAGCGAGCCGCTTGGCGGAGACGAAGACCTCCGGCAGCGGGTCGGCCTTGACCGCGTGGCTGCGCGGCAGCGGCGAGTAGAAGGCCAGCACCGCCAGCACGGTCAGGGCGCCGAGCAGGTACCCGCCGATCACGTCGGAGGGGTAGTGCCGCCCGAGCAGGATCCGGTCCAGCCCGACCACCAGGGCCAGCAGCGTGGCGGCGACGTGGGAGAACCGGCGCAGCCCCGAGCGGCGCAGCAGCATGATCGCGAGCATCGACAGCACCCCGGCGAACGCCGCGATCGCGGTGGCGTGACCCGACGGGAACGACATCGACGTGAAGTGTCCGGTGAGGTCCTGCCAGTCAGGCCGGTCACGGGAGACCACGAGCTTGAGCACCCGGTTCAGCACGGTGCTGAGCACCATCACCAGGACGGTGAAGACGGCGGCGCGGCGGTGCTTCTTCACCCACAGCAGCAGCGCCACCACGGCGGTGATGATGGTCATCCCCAGGGTGTCGAAGAGGTGCTCGACGACCCTCAGGACGCTGACCAGACCGGTCTGGTCGTCGGCCCAGTTCTCCGCGTCGCGGCCCCACTGGTCCAGACCGTCGAGCGGTGTGCGGTCACCGGTCACGGCCCAGGTGAGCACGCCGAGCAGCACGGCGAGCACAGCAGCCAGGGTGAGCGGCAGGTAACGGGGACGGTCGAGCACCGGGCACTTCCAGAGGGGGGTCGGGGGACGGACCGACCCAGTATGCCGAGTCGTCCTCGGCCGGGTCACGGCGATAGCCTCGGGGCATGATCAATCCCCGCCTGTTGCGTGACGAACCGGACCTCGTGAAGGCCGCCATGGCCAAGCGTGGCCTGAGCGGTGACGCCGTGGACCGTGCCGTGGCCGCCGACGCCGCCCGCCGGGCCGCGATCGCCGACTTCGAGGCGAAGCGTTCGGAGCAGAAGTCCCGCGGCAAGGAGGTCGCGAAGGCCTCCGGCGAGGAGAAGCAGGCCCTGCTGGCCCAGGTGAAGGAGCTGGCCGCGGCGGTCAAGGCCGCCGAGGAGCTGCAGAACACCTGCGAGAGCGAGTGGGTCGAGGCGTGGAAGGCGATCCCCAACGTCGCCGCCGACGAGGCCCCCGCCGGTGGTGAGGACGACTTCGTCGTGCTGGAGACCGTCGGCACCCCGCGCGACTTCGCGGCCGAGGGCTTCGAGCCGAAGGACCACGTCGAGCTGGGCCGGATCCTCGGCGCGATCGACCTGGAGCGCGGGGCGAAGGTCTCGGGCTCGCGGTTCTACTTCCTCACCGGGCCCGGCGCCGAGCTGGAGTTCGCGCTGGTCAACCTGGCCAACGAGACCGCCCGCGAGTTCGGCTTCACCCAGGTGATCGCCCCCTCGATGGTCAAGCCCGAGGCGATGGACGGCACCGGCTTCCTGGGCCAGGCGGCCGACGACGTCTACCGGATCGAGGGCCAGGACATGTACCTGGTCGGTACCTCCGAGGTGCCGATGGCCGCCTACCACTCGGGCGAGATCCTCGACGCCGAGACACTGCCGCGCCGCTACGCCGCGTTCAGCCCCTGCTTCCGCAAGGAGGCCGGCTCGCACGGCAAGGACACCAAGGGCATCATCCGGGTGCACTGGTTCGACAAGGTCGAGATGTTCGTCTACACCACGCTCGAGGACGCCGAGGCCGAGCACCAGCGGCTGCTGGCCATCGAGAAGGCGTTCCTGGACAAGCTGGAGCTGGCCTACCAGGTGATCGACACCGCGGCCGGCGACCTGGGGCTCTCCGCGCAGCGGAAGTTCGACTGCGAGGCCTGGATCCCCACCCAGGGCAAGTACCGCGAGCTCACCTCGACCTCCAACTGCACCGACTTCCAGACCCGCCGCCTGGACATCCGGGGACGCTTCGACGGCCCGTCGGGCAGCACCGGCCCGATCGCCACGCTCAACGGCACCCTGGTGGCGGTGCCGCGGGCGATCGTCGCGATCCTGGAGACCCACCAACTCCCCGACGGGTCGGTGCGGATCCCGCCGGCCCTGGCCAAGCACCTGGGCCGTGACCGCCTGGAGCCCATCGCGTGAAGCCGCTGGACTGGCAGCCGAAGCTCCTCGCGCTGGACATCGACGGCACCCTGCTGCGCTGGGTGAGCGGGTCCGGGACGGTGCACGGGGACGTCTCGACGCCGGTCCGGGATGCCGTCCACCGCGCCGTCGACGCGGGGGCGCACATCGTGCTCTCCTCGGGCCGTTCGGCCCACGGGATGACCCCGATCGCCGACCAGCTCGGCCTGCCCCGCGAGGGCATGGACCGGTTGTGGGTGGTGGCCTCCAACGGGGGCGTGGTCTTCCGCTACCCCGAGCTCGAGGTGGTCCACGAGGAGACGTTCGACGCCCGCGACGCCGTCGCCGCGGTGCTCCGCGAGCACCCCGACGCCCTGGTGGGGGTCGAGGAGCGCGGCATCGGCTACCGGGTCAACCGCCCGTTCCCCGACGGTGAGCTGAACGGGCAGATGTTCGTCGAGACCGTCGAGCAGATCGTCGCCGAGCCGGTCAGCCGGGTGATCATCCGCGACCCGGAGGCGACCGCCGAGGACTTCCTCGACCTGGCCCGGCGCACCGGCCTGCACGGCACCGACTACGTGGTCGGCTGGACCGCCTGGATGGACCTCAGCCCGGTCGGGGTCTCCAAGGCCTCGGGGCTGCAGTTCGTCGCCGACCAGCTCGGGGTGGACGCCTCGGACGCCCTGGCGATCGGCGACGGGCGCAACGACCTGGAGATGTTCGACTGGGCCGGCCGGTCCGTGGCGATGGGCCAGGCGGTGGCCGAGGTCCGGAACCGGGCCGACCACGTCACCGACGACGTCGACTCCGACGGTGCCGCGGTCGAGATCGACCGGTGGTTCGCCCGGTGACGGTCCTGCCCGGCACGGTCACCACCACCCGCCTGCGGCTGCCGCTGCTCACCCGCGCCCAGGCCGATGACCTGGGCTCCGGGACCCGCCACCCCAGCTTCGCGCCGGGGTTCCCGCGCCCCGACGACCTGGCTGCGGCGAGCATGGTCCGCGACGGCGACCCGTGGGGCCCGCGGCTGGTGGTGCGCGGCGTCGACGGCCTGGTCTGCGGCACCGTCGGGTTCTTCGGTGGGCCCGAGGACGTGGACGGCCAGCCGGAGGCCGAGATCGGGTTCGGGCTGGTGCCCGACGCCCGCGGCCGGGGCGTGGCCTCCGAGGCCGTGGCGGCGCTGCTCGAGCTGACCGACGCCGCCGGGGTGCGGGTCCGGGCGGCCGTGCGCCCCGAGAACGCCCCCTGCCTCAAGCTGCTCGCGGCCCGCGGGTTCACCCAGCTGCGGGGCAGCACCGAGGACGGCGAGCTCGTCATGGTGCGCCCGGTCCCGGCTGGCGCCACGTCGTGAACCTCGCCGTACCGCCCCGTCTGGTCGCCACCGACCTGGACGGCACCCTCCTCGACGCGCAGGGCCACGTCAGCCCCCGCACCCGCGAGGTCCTCGACGCGCTCGACGCCCGCGGGGTGCCGGTGGTCTTCGTGACCGGCCGGCCGCTGCGTTGGATGGCGGACCTGTGGGCCGACGTCGGCGGGCACGGGTTGGCGATCTGCAGCAACGGTGGGGTGGTCTACGACGTCGCCGGCCGCCGGGTGCACTCCTCCAGCCCGCTGTCCCGGCCCACCGCGCTGGACGTGGCCGAGCGGATCCGCGCGGCGGTGCCGGAGACCACGTTCGGCATCGAGTTCACCACCGGCTGGGGCACCGAGCCGACCTTCCCGCGGCACCCCGACGACACCGGCGACGCGCACCTGGTGGGCACGCTGGAGGAGATCTACCGCGACGACGTGGTCAAGCTCCTGGCGGTGCACCGCCGGCACGACCCCGAGGAGTTCTGGCAGGCCTCGGCCAGCGCCGTGGGCGACCTGGTCACCACGACCTGGTCGTCCAGCTTCGCGCTGGTGGAGATCAGCGCCCCGGGCGTCACCAAGGCCACGGCGCTGGCCGACCTGTGCGCCGGGCTCGGGGTCGCGGCCGCAGACGTGGTCGCCTTCGGCGACATGCCCAACGACCTGCCGATGCTGGCCTGGGCGGGCACCTCGGTGGCGATGGAGAACGCCCACCCGTCGGTACTGGCGGCGGCCGGCGCCCGGGCTCCGCGGCACGACGAGGACGGTGTGGCGCGGGTGCTCACCGACCTCTTCGGTCTGTGACCGTGTCCCTACCGCCCCGTAGGGTGGCCCCGTGCTGAACCAATCCCGCCGGGCCCTGGCCGTGCTGCTGACGGCGTTCCTCGCCAGCGCCGGCCTCGTCCTGTTCACCCAGGCGCCGGCGAGCGCGTGCACCTGCGCCCAGCAGCCGCTGGCCAAGCAGCTCTCGAAGGCCGACCTGGTGGTCACCGGCGAGGTGGTCTCGGAGGGCGCGAGCCGGATCACCGTCGACCTGGACCGGGTCTACTCCGGCACCGTCACCACGCCGGAGCTGACCGTGCGGAACCCGTCGGCCTGCAGCCTCGAGGGCGTGGCGGTCGGTGAGACCTGGCTGCTGCTGGTCAAGGAGGGCAAGTCCGCGGACCAGGTCTCGGCGTGCTCGGGCAGCCGGGTGCTCACCGAGCAGGTGCTGAGCCGGGTCGAGGGCCGGTTGGGTCCCGGCACCGCCGCTCCGCGACCGGAGCCGCCGAAGGCGACGATGACCGACATGGAGGTCGCCGACCCGACCTCGTTCACCCGGCTCGCGGCGCCCGGAGGGGCGCTGGTCCTGGTCGGCCTGCTGGGTCTGGCCGTGGTCCGCCGGGTCGGCCGCCGGAGCCGCTGACCCCCACCCGGGCCGGTTCAGGGGCGGCTCAGAGGTACATGCCGCCCTGGTCGCCCGGCGTCGGGCCGGGGTCCTGGTCGTGCCCGCCGGCCCCCGCCGCGCCCTGCGGCAACGCCAACCGGATCTGCTCCAGCTGGGCCCGTGCCGCCATCTGCTGGGCGTAGATCGTGGTCTGGATGCCGTGGAACAGGCCCTCCAGCCATCCGACCAGCTGGGCCTGGGCGATCCGCAGCTCGCCCTCGCTGGGCGTGGTGCCCTCGGTGAAGGGGAGGCTGAGCCGCTCCAGCTCCTCGACCAGCTCGGGCGCCAGACCGGACTCGAGCTCCTTGATCGAGGCGGCGTGGATCTCGCGGAGCCGGTTGCGGCTGGCCTCGTCGAGCGGGGCCGCCTTCACCTCCTCCAGCAGCTGCTTGATCATGCTGCCGATCCGCATCACCTTGGCCGGCTGCTCCACCAGGTCGGCCAGCCCGCGCTCGTCGTCGGGCTGCTCCTGGGTGGAGTCGTCGGCGGCCTCGACCGCGCTGGCCGGGACGGTGCCGACCGGGCGTCCGTCGGGACCGATGACCAGGATCTGCTCCTCGGTCGACGCGTCGGGCTGCTGCGGCGTCTGGCTCATGCTCGTCACCCTAACCAGCCACCGGGCTCACAGGGTGAGCAGCACCTTGCCGACGTGGCTGCTGGCGTCGACGATCTCGTGGGCCCGGGCGACGTCGGTGATCGGGAGCCGGGCGTGCACCACCGGGGCGACCCGGCCGGCCGCGACCAGCGGCCACACGTGCTCGACCACGGACTCGCAGATCGCGGCCTTGTCCCGGGTCGGTCGGGCCCGCAGCGAGGTCGCGATCACCGCGCCCCGCTTGCCGAGCAGCGCGGCCAGGTCGAGCTCGCCGCGGGTGCCACCCTGCATCCCGATCACGACCAGGCGCCCCTCGGTGGCGAGCGCGTCGACGTTGCGGCCCAGGTACTTGGCGCCCATGTTGTCGAGGATGACGTCGGCGCCGCGCCCCTCGCTCGCCCCGCGCACCGCCTCGACGAAGTCCTGCTCGCGGTAGTTCACCGCCACGTCGGCCCCGAGGCTGCGGCACACGGCCAGCTTCTCCTCGGACCCGGCGGTGGTGACCACCCGCGCGGACAGGGCGTGGGCGAGCTGGATCGCGAAGGTGCCGATGCCGCCGGCGCCGCCGTGCACCAGGAACGTCTCGCCCGGCTGGAGGCCGGCGACCATGAACACGTTCGACCACACCGTCGCGGCCACCTCGGGCAGGGCGGCGGCGTCGACCAGGTCCACGCCCTCGGGGACTGCCATCACCTGCCCGGCCGGCACCACCACGTGGCTGGCGTAGCCGCCGTCGGCGAGCAGCGCGCACACCGGGTCACCGACGGCCAGGCCCTCGACGCCCTCACCGAGCGCGGCGACCCGGCCGCTGCACTCCAGGCCGAGCACGTCGGTCGAACCGGGCGGCGGCGGGTAGAACCCCATCCGCTGCAGGGTGTCGGCCTTGTTGACCGCGGTGGCGACGACCTCGATCAGCACCTCACCGGGGCCGGGGTCGGGCGTGGGGCGGTCGACGAGGGTGAGGACCTCGGGTCCTCCGGGCTCACGGGCGATGACGGCGCGCATGCGGCCAGCCTAGAAGGGGTCGGGGTGGGGGCTGTCGTGGCTGCCCTCCCGCAGCCGGCGGACGTCGGCCCAGGTGTCGACGTCCTCGGCCTCGTGTCCGCGCGGGGCCACGGCGGCCAGGTCCAAGGGCGCGAGCAGCGCCCGCAGCGACATCCCGTGCTGGCCGGCCAGGTCGGGCCGGACGGCGTCGAGGGCCTCGGTGCGCAGCACCCCGGCCAGGTGCCGACGGCCCTCGGGGTCGGTGAGGAACGCGCCGTCCCGGTCGGTCGCGGCCTCCCGGAGCCGGCGGAACGTCGCGGCGTTCACGTGCGGCATGTCGACGGCCAGCACCCCCAGCCACGTCGGCGGGCGCAGCAGCGCGTCCCGGGCGGTCAGCAGCCCCGCGACGGGGCCACCGTGCGCGGGGTCCTCCCGGGTGAAGGTCACCGGGCGCTCGGTCCGGACCCAGTCGCCGGCGACCACCACCTCGTGGGCGTCCAGCAACGCGTCGAGGGTCCACTCCAGCAGGCTGCGACCACCCCACTCGAGGCTGGCCTTGTCGGCGCCGTCGAGCCGCGCCGAGGTGCCGCCGGCGAGCAGGACGGCCGAGAACGGGGAGGGGGTGGGGGAGGACACCGCTCCATCCTCGCAGTTCCGCGGCGGGTGGCACGCTGGGTCCATGACGTCACTGCGTGTGGACCTGGTGCAGACGGCCTCCGGGTTGAACCCGGCCGAGAACCGCGCCCGGCTCGCCGACCTGGTGCCCTCCGGGGCCGACCTGGTGGTGCTGCCGGAGGCGTTCCAGCGCGACTTCGGCCCGCCGGACGGGGACCTGACCGGGTTGTCGGAGCCGGTCGACGGCCCGTTCGCGGCTGAGCTCGACCGGGTCGCGACCGCCCGGGGCACCACGGTGGTCGCGGGGATGTTCGAGACCGGGGAGGACCCGGCGCGGCCGTTCAACACGTTGCTGGTGCGCGGTGCGGCGCGGGCCGAGTACCGCAAGATCCACCTCTACGACGCATTCGGCTACGCCGAGTCCGACCGGTTCACCGCGGGGCCGTTGACGCCGGTGACCGTGCCGTTCGGGGAGGTCACGCTGGGGTTGATGACCTGCTACGACCTGCGCTTTCCCGAGCAGGGCCGCCGCCTGGTCGACGCCGGGGCGGACGTGCTGGTGGTGCCGGCGGCCTGGGTGGCCGGGGACCGCAAGGTCGCGCACTGGCAGACCCTGGTCCGGGCCCGGGCGATCGAGAACACCGCCTGGGTGGTGGCGGTCGGGCAGCCGGCGCCGCGCTACTGCGGCCACTCGACGGTGGTCTCGCCCGAGGGTGACGTCCTGGTCGAGGCCGGGGCCGAGGAGGAGGTGGTGAGTGCCGTGATCGAGGTCTCCGTGCGGGAGCGGGCGCGCCGCGCCAACCCGTCGCTGGCCAACCGACGGCTGTAGCCTCTTCGACCGTGCCCCGATCCGAGGTTGGCCGCCGTGCGGCCGAACGCCCCCCGTCGCGTTGGCAGCTGCTGGCTGCCCGGGTGGAGCGGGCCGGGTCGGTGCGGATGCGGGTGACCGGCATGGTGGTCGCGGTCCTGGCCGGGCTGGTGATGCTCGGCCTGCGCGTGGCCGACATCGGCCCGGAGTGGATCGGCGGGGCCGGCTCGGTGGCGGTGGTGACCGGCTACGCCTGGGCGCTCGCGGCGCGGGTGGGTGGTCGTCCGGTGGTCGCCTTCGTGCTGGCGGCGGTGCTCGGCACCCTGGCGCTGGTCGAGGGCGGCGACGTGATGCGCACCGGCGCCGCGGTGCTGACCTGCCTGGTCTCCGGGCTGCTGGCAGTGATGGCGACGGTGCCTGCCAAGGGCTTCCCCGGTGCGGTGCGTGAGGTGGCCGTGGCGCTGCTGATCGCGTCGGTGGGCGCGGTGGCCGTGGTCGGGTTCGACCCGGTGGTGGACCGCGAGCGGTTCGACTACCTGACCCTGGGGCTCGGCCTGGCCGCCGCCCTGGTGCTCGTGTTCCGGCTCGGTGCGGGCCTGCACGGCCTGGGCCGTCGCGGCATCGTCGTGGTGGTGGTCGGGTCGCTGCTGATGATGCTCACCCTGGCCTACACGCAGCTGCTGCGGACCTACGGCACCGAGGGGATGCTGGAGGCCGTGGTGACCACGGTGTCGTGGAGCCGCGAGCACCTGGGCGCGTTCCCCCGGCTGATCGTCGCGGCGGTCGGGGTCCCGGCGTTGCTGTGGGGCGTCCACATGCGGGCCCGGCGGCGTCAGGGCTGGTGGGTCTGCGCGTTCGGCGTGGCCGGCACGATCCCGGTGGCGCAGATGTTCACCCACCCGGCCAAGTCGTACCTGGAGTCGGTGCTGCAGTCCGGCTACGGCGCCCTGATCGGCCTGGTCATCGGCTTCGCGCTGATCCGCCTCGACCTGATGCTGACCGGCGGGGGCGGTGGTCGTCGGGCCGAGGAGGCCACGGCGATCCGTCCCGAGCCGCCCCGCTGGGCCGCTCTCTGAGGACTGGCCGCGGCACGTCGGCGTTCGCGCCGGGTTCGGGTACGCAGCGGTAACCCTTAGCGTCGCTGCCATGGCACGCAACCAGCCCTTCGAGATCGCCGCCGAGATGGTGGCCAACGTGATGACCCTGCAGGTGGGGGTCGGTGACACCGTGGCGGTGGGCGACGAGGTCGTGCTGCTGGAGTCGATGAAGATGGAGATCCCGGTGATCGCCGAGCGTGCCGGTGTCGTCACGGAGGTGAAGGTGACCTCCGGCGACGTCGTGCAGGAGGGCGACGTCCTCCTCGTGCTCAGCTGAGGCACCCGATTTCTGCGCCGGGCGGGGGCTGCAGTAACGTTCCCCGCGGTGGCGTGTCCGAGCGGCCGAAGGTGCAGCACTCGAAATGCTGTGTGGGGTCAAACCCACCGTGGGTTCAAATCCCACCGCCACCGCCAGGGGGTTCCGACGAAAGTGCGGGAACCTACCGACGAAAGTCGGTTGAGAGCCGGTACCGGCCCGAGAAATCGGGGCCGGGACCGGCTCTCGTCGTTTCGTGGGGTCTCGCAGTACGTCGTGGATGCGGAATCGGGTCAGTCGGGTGGCGGAAACGGCCATGAACGACGAAATAGCCCTGCCTCAGGGGTCGCTGAGGCAGGGCCGGGGGGAAGAGTGAGTGTGGTTCAGATGCTGCGAGTGGCGTCGGCTTAGTCGGAGCCCGGGTTCTCGGCACCCGGTGGGGCTCCCGAGGTCACGCGTGGCTTGTCGTTGGTTGTGGGGACGCTGCGAGGCACGTACAGGGCGTTGCTCTCGTCTCGGACCGCGTCGCGGAGGAACGTGGCGATGCGTTCGGTCGCGGTGCGGGCCAGGAGGAACGCGGCGAAAAGTTGCTGTGCCGCCCACCCGTGGACGCGTCGGCGTCCGGGGTTGGAGAGAGCCACGCTGGCTTCGTTCTTGGCGCTCCCGTGCACGCCTTCTTGTGACTGGCGCAGTCGGTGGTAGAGGGAGGTGTGTTCTTCGGTGCCGTACTGCAGGCGCTGGCGGTACTTCGCTCCGTCTGTGGCTTCGACGGTGACGGCCTGCTGCTGGCAGACGGTGGGTGCAACGTCGTTGGTGAGGACGGGGAGGTGCTTGATGGTGCGGCGGAGGTCTGCCTCGACACCGTTGGGGTGCTTGATGGGGCGCGGGGTCATGGAGTCTGGCTTGAGGGCGCACTTGACTTGTGCGGCGGGGCCGCTTGCTGGGCAGAGGAGTCGCTCTTTCCGCCCGGGCTTTGGAGCGTCTTTGGTTCGCATTCGGTACTCGACGCGCCGTTTCACGAGGCGCTGGAATTCCTGAAGGTCAATCTCTTTCGCTCGGAGCCGAGCGACGATGTCGACGAGTTCGTCGGGCATGCAGGGGGCGTAGTAGTTGCCGTCGACGAGGTTCATTCCGGTGGCGTGGCCCTCTTGCATTCCGGTCTGGTCCTTTCCGTACCCGAGCACGAGGTCGTATCCCGCCTCCCGTGCTGGTGTCTGGAACTTGTGTGCCTTCTGGTCGGTGTACAGCAGGTCCCCTGCTAGTGGTCCGGGAGTGTGGTTGCGATGCGCGAGGTTCGCGAACAGCCGACGTGCGGCTCCTGCGGGGTCCATGCCGGGGATGTCGCTGGTCATTGCCAACGGGAGGGCTGGGACGTACTGCCGGGGGGTGTCGCTGGCGTCGGCGGTGACGATGAGGTGGACGTCTCGGGCGTAGATGAACTTGTCGGTCGTGCGGACGAACTTTCCGGGGGTTTCGTTGGGGTCAAGGTGGTCTCCGAGGCGGACGTACCAACCACCATCTGGGTCGCTGGAGATGGTGTCGCTGTCGAGTCCACGTCCACGCGCGAACAGGGGGAGGGGTGTCGCGTCGATGCAGTATGCGGAGTTCTGCGCGTGGCGTGTTCGAACGTCGGTGGGGAGTTGCTGGTAGGCAGCGGCGAGGAGTTGGTTGCAGACGAAGTCGAGGGCGATGGCGCGGTCCTGCTGTTCGGCGCGGGTTAGGTCCTTCTTCAGCCGTGCGGCTTCGGCGACGGGAAGGACTCGGCCCTTGGGGAGGACGGAGGGGTCGATGGGGGCGAGCAGTCGTCGGAACGCCCGACGGACCAACCCTTGGGTGGCAGCATCCCAGCGCCGCAGCGCCGGAGCACTGCCTGTTGGCACAGGTCGTTGGGGAACACCGAGGAGTCGCTGCTGGGTGGCGCTGATGCTGCAGAACAGGATGTCTCGGACCTCGGTGAGGAGCAGGGGTCGTTGCATCGACACCAGCAGTTGCATCGCCACGAGAATGGCGCGTGTGTTCAGGAGCGCTCGACGGCCCTGCTTGATGCGTGAGGCGGCGTACGCACTATCAACGACTTCGACGATGCCGGTTGCGGCGATGAACTCCCGCGCGCGGTCCGCATCTCGGTCCCGCACCTTGAGGTACACCCGTTCGGGGGCCGGGAGTGACGCCATCGCCGCCGCGCTTGTTGAATCGGTGCTGGCCGTTTCCGGGTCGACGGGGACATACACGATTTGGGGCAGGGCTCGTGTCACGTCGGCGACGGAACCAGTCTGGAGGGGCGCGCCCCGGAAGTCGTGGACCGTTGTGGGGGAGGCCGGGGCGGTCGCGGTGCGGGTGGCTGCCCTCGCGGTTGCCTTGGGCGGGGTTCGGCGAGCACGCTTCTTCACGGTGCACCTCGCAGCCAGCCTGCACGCTCCGCTGTCGTCGCGTCAGGTACGTGCGGGAGGTACACCCCGAGCGCCTCGATGCTCTCGACACCGGCTGCGTCAAGAAGAGTCGGCACAGGAACGCCGAGGGTGAGGTGCTGAACCATCCACGTGTTGCGTAGCGACCGCATCGAGAACAACACCGGTGCGGGAGCCGTGATTTGGGCTTCCCGGACCACGTTCTGAAGCATCCGGGCCGTCACGGCATCTTCCCGCCACGGGCTCGTCACCAACCGCCCCGCCGGGGTCTCCTCTACCGACTGCCACAGGCGCTCTTCCCACGCCTGCGTGCACGTGACGGTCCGCTCCGCGCCCTCAGCGACCACCCGCACGTGGACACCGTTTTCGTCGCGGGTCACGTGCTCGGGTCGCACGAGCACCGCTTCGCGTGACCGGAGGCCACACCCCAGCCCGAGAGCGATAGCGGCAGCCATCCGCTGGTTGCGCTTCCTTGGGCGCAGTCCGCGCGCCCACATCCACAGCGTCGCTACTTCGGTGGCGGTGTGTGGGTCCACGACCGCTTCATGCTCCCCCTTCCGGGACAGCGATGGCTGCACAGCGACCCCAGACAGTGCCATCGCTATCAGGTCGAGCCGGGTGCGGCAGTTCGTCACCGAGGTCGCCTTGAGACCCGCACACCCAAGATTGAGAAACCGCGTCCTCGTCGAGACGTCGAACAGGTTCTCCCGGTCGAGGTCCTCGCCCTCGCGGACTGCCCACTGGACCAACGAACCGACCGCCATCAAGGTCGTGTTCACCCAGCCCGGCCCCACCGGCTGAGGGGCGACTACCAACGCGTCTAGCGCGATGCCCTGCACCAGTTGCTGCTGCTCCGGGGTCAACGCACCCGGCTTGCCTCGATACGTCGCGACCCGTCGCTTCGCGACCTGCATCGCCACATCGACGTCCGGGTGATAGGGGACTCCGCGCTTCGCCATCAGAAGCCACCACTCGGGCAGTGGCATGGGGTGGGGGCACCTGCGCGGGTGTGTGCAGCGGTGCTCGGCCCACCATTGGGAAGGCCAGACCCGCCCAGAATCTGGTTCGCCCACGTGCCCTCCCCCCACGAGAAGACATCCGCACCGTTGCCGAAGCCGCCGGACACTCGCCCCCGCAGACGAGCACCGTCGACAACAGACCGAGCCGCAGCCCCGCCATTGCACGCCCAACCGTTCATCGTGTTTCGCATGCCGGGGGTATCGGAGGCGTCTTCCGGCACCGGACCTGACCGTGCGTAACGTGCGCGCCAGGTTACACATAAAGCCCATTAGTGTGCATCTAATGCACACTTTGGCGTTGGTTGGAGTGCTAGTCGAGAGCGATTGCGTGTAGCGCCCGTACCCTCACAACCGTGACCGCTCAGCCCCGCTCATGGCTGCACCACCAAGGTGCATTCGGGTATGCAGCGCGCCCACAAGACTGGCGACCAGCCAACAGTTCAGCCGAGCGCGCTGCGCTGGCGGCAGCAAAGCAACACCACGAACTGGTGAAGCAGGTGCGGCTCCTCAAACCCGTTCATGGGCTCACGGACGATGACCTCGCCCGGGAACTCGCGGTGTCCACCGCGACCATCCGCCGCTACCTCAACGGGACATCTGCCATTTCTTTGGTGGCCTTCCACCATCTCGCACAGACAGTGGGCCTCGTCTCGACGACGACCCTCGACTCCGCCAACAGATAATCACACGCTAATTATTTGGCGTGTGCGCCGATTCAACTCTGGCTCTCACGTTCGAACGTGTCCACGGTCAGCGCCGCAGTTCTTCGTCGAGAGAGTTCACGACCGAGTTCGGTCCACGCCCAGCGGCGAGCCACTCCAACGGAGACTTTCCATCCAGTTCGTCGCACGGAGACGTCATCCACTCATCCACGTCTAGGGGTTCCCACTCGTCGGGTAGGGACGCGAGCACCCGGTCGAGCCCGGGCAGCAGACCCGAGTCGACGAACTGCCAACACGGGAACAGCAGCGTCGCCGAACGGGACTGCTTAAACGCGTACAACCGGGCCTCGTAAGCCAGTTGGTTGACCACCGCGAGCGACACCTCAAGGCGCGCAGCAACTTCGGTTGCGGTCAGTGCGCTTGCGGCGACGACTGCCAAGAGGTTCTGCCGAACCTGACGCCGTTCCTCCAACGCTCGCGCCGTGGCCTCGGCAGTCAGAGCGGCAGAAGCGGCACCACCATGGCGCTCCAGAAAGTCGAACGTGTCAGTCACCACGCACCCCTTTCGGCAACCCGAACCTGCGGCGTCTGCCATGTCGCTGGCAACCAGCAACCCGCTGGCACCGATGCTACGCGCGTGGCATGCCGCTGGCACCGGTCTCCGATGTAGCCTTGGTACGTTCACGCTCCGGCCGGCGGGAGGCACCGGGATGACCCCTTCTCCCCACATGCCCGCCGACCAAGACCTCAGCACACGCATCGGCCCCGTGTTCGACACCAACGGGGTCGCTGCCTATCTGCACGCTAGCGACACGACCGCCGCGCTTCTTGAACTCGCAACGTCTGACGGGCACCGCGTGTACCCCGCGTTCCAGTTCACCGATACCGGCATCGACGCCCGCTTCCAGCCTGCCCTTGCAGCCCTCGCGACCGCGCCCCGATGGACTGCCGCGCTCTGGTTCGTCACACCGAACCCAGACCTCGACGGCCTCACTCCACTCGACTGGATTCGTGCCGACAAAGCAATCGAGACGGTCCGCGTGAGCGCTCGTGCAGCAGTCGCAGACTGGCGTTAGCCCGCGACAAGAGCGGTCGCGAAAGCCGAACGGAAGTGCTGTTGAGGCTCCCCGCACGCCCTTCCGGGCACCTGTGTGCTGTGCAACGCGGCCAGACAGCGGAGCCGAGACCCGGTAGCAGATTCTGAGCCCCCGCCCGGTGGGGCTGGGGATAAACGGGGCGTCTGTCGGACCCCTCGCGTACACATCCTCTAATGGCGTTGGCGAGACGCCCAGAATCAGCCCAGCGAATCGCTGGGGGATGGAGCGACCGTTGGAGACCCCTACCCGAGACACGACCGCCCGGGGAACCATCAACTCGACCGTGCGGAACACGCTGTGGGCGAAATCGGCGGGTCGGTGCTACATCTGCAACGAACGCTGCCTCGGCACGCACTTCCTCCATGCCATCCCGGCTGGTCAGATGGCCCACATCGTTGGCGCGAAGCCGACGACCGGCTCCCCACGAGGACTCGACGAGGACTTGGACGACAGGGAGGGCGAGGAGAACCTGCTGCTGTTGTGCCATGACTGTCACAAGGCGGTTGACCAGAGCGACCTTCTGGGCATCTACACCGTTGAGCGTCTACGAGCCATCAAGCGAGCGCACGAACGCCGCATTGAACAGCAAACCCGCACTGGGGGATTGAAGCGCACTGCGGTGCTCAGAGTGGGTGGCAATGTGCGGGGAAGTCGCCTGCTGGCCAGTCGTCGACAGGTCAATGACGCGCTGGTATCGGCCCACCTGCTCCCGGTGTCAGAGTCAGCCCTAGTAGGTGACCACGAGTGCGTTATCGACTTGGACCCCAGTGACGGACCCATCTACTGGCAGGCTGCGGTCGCGAAACTTAACAAGACCCTCACGCGAGTCCGCGAAGCCATCGCTGAACACTCCGTGGAACACCTCTCCGTGTTCGCGGCTGCACCCATCCCACTGCTGGTCCACCTTGGATTCCAACTCGATGACAAGACCGAGACGCGCGTGTTCCAAGGTCGCCCGGACACCGGCTGGACGGTGGTCGAACATGAGAAGCCAGCAACCTTCACCCACACCCAAACGAACGGAACCAGCAATGACGTCGTCCTCGTCGTCGGCGTCACCGGTCCCCCGAACCGCGAAGCGTTCCCTGAAGAACTCAAGGACGCGACGGTCCTGACCCTCGCCCCTGCGAACGATGAGTACGGGTCGCTCCTTCTAGACGACCCCCAAGCGCTCATCAACTTCACGGCGGCGTTCCGGCACATGCTCGCCGCCGCCGAAACAACTCAGGGGGCCCGTTGGCACCTCATCGCCGCCGTCCCCGTGAGCGGAGCCATCGCCATGGGACGAGCGCTCATGCGCGACGCACAGCCCCCGACCTTCGTCTACCAACGCACGAGCAACGACACATACGAGAACGTCCTTGAGGTGAACCCGTGAGCCAAGCCAGTGACTTCAAAAACTTCCTAGAGCATCACGTCAACCTGAACCAGTCCCGCCTCACCCTGCTCGGGCAACGCGTGACCGCAGTACAAAACCACCTCACAGACAGCGACACCTTCAGCGGACTCGTCACCGAACTCATCCCGCAAGGCTCATACGCACACGGCACCATCATCAAGCCCGTGAACGGTAAGGACTTCGACGCTGACGTCCTGATGCCACTCGACGAGGTCGACGGCTGGGACCCAGCGGACTACATCAACAACCTGTACGACACCTTCGGGACCCACGCGACCTACAAGACCCTCCGCAAGAAGGGCAAGCGGTGCGTGACCATCGACTACGCCAATGACTTCCACATCGACGTCGTCCCCTATGTCACCCGCACCAACAGCACCTATATCGCCAACCGCGAAACGAACCAGTTCGAGTGGACCAAGCCGGACGACTTTAACGAATGGCTCGTGAAACAGAACCGCATCACCAATGGCAACCTCGCCAAGGTCGTCCGACTCTTGAAGTACCTCCGCGACCACAAGGGGACCTATGTCGTCCCCTCAGTCACGCTCACCGCCGCGCTGGCCCACGAAGTGTCAGAACACACCAAGGTGGTCAACCCCACGGCGTACTCGGGGCTGGCGAACACTCTCCACACCCTCACTGCTGCGCTCACGCAGACCCTCGACGTCTACCCATGGTCGCCTCCCTATATCAGCGACCCCGGGACCGGCCAGAACCTCGCCGACAGATGGGAGGACCACAACTACAGGACGTTCCGAAGCCGGTTCGCCGTCCACGCCCAGTGGATTGACGACGCCATCAACGCTGCCACGTACGCCGACGCGCTGGTCAGTTGGCAGAAACTGTTCGGCGACAAGTTCGGTGCAGCCACCAGCAGCGAAGTCGCTCTCACAGCCGCAAAGTTCGTAGAACCCGAGGCCGTGAACGAAAAGTTCCTGCTGCGGGATTACCGCATCCCCACAGCGTTGAACGCCGCGTACAGCGTCACGCTGCAAGGCACCATTCTCGCCCGCAACGGGTTCCGAGACGGCCCCCTCACCAAACGGGGGAACAAGGTCACGAAGGGCCGGACTCTCAAGTTCAGAGTCACCGACTGCACTGTCCCCGCCCCGTACGACGTGTACTGGAAGGTTCGCAATCACGACGAGGAGGCCGCCACCGCTGGATGTCTGCGAGGCGACATGCACCTTGACGACGGCTCACGCTTCCGAACCGAAAGAACCGCCTACGCCGGGAGCCATTGGGTGGAGGTTTACGTCGTCAAGAACGGTGTCTGCGTCGCCCAAGACCGACAAGCCGTCATCGTCCTCTGACGGGAGGAGCAACCGCATGCCACTGACAGCAAAGTTCGCCGGACAACGAGTCATCAGCGTCGCACTATCCGACGAGGAGTGGGCACAACTCAAGGCCGACGTTCGGGCGAAGCGGCGCGCCTTGGTGTTGGCATGTGGGTACCCCGGCCACGGGAAAACCAGCCCTCTGGGAACCAGATACTTCGCACACAACCCGGGTGGCGATGGATGCTCCGCAGGAGAGTCGAAGGAACACCTCCTGTCCAAAGAGCACATTGTCCGAGGCATCCTCGCTGCGGACTGGGAACCATCGCCCGAGCACCGGAGCCCGGATGGCGAATGGATTGCCGACGTCCTCGCTGAACGCGACGGCGTCCGAGTGGTGTTCGAAGTGCAGTGGAGCCCGCAAAGCGCGGACGAGTACACGATGCGAACGGACCGCTACCGAGCCAGCGGCATCCAATCGATCGCATGGTTCGCCCGAAAGCCCGTGGGCCTGTCAATGTCCAGCAAGACCCTCCCTGTCTTCCGGTTGACCATCGACGGCGGTGTACCCACCGCCCACATCGAGACCGACAGCCCGAACGACTCGACTCCACTGCCGCTGGCCGATGTCGTGGAACGACTGCTCACCCGTCGAATCCAGCACCGCACCAAAGTCGCGAATGGGCACGCCACCAATCGCCTAATGCGCGTGGCCCCACTCGACTGCTACAAGTGCCACCAACAGTTCGGCATCTGGGAAGTCTTGGCCGATGTAACGACCGGCAACTGTGGACTCACCGTCAGCGAACCCCTCGACCAAGAGATGTTCCAAACCCACCGACTCGAAGCAACCACCGAAGCCCGCGAGGCGGGACACCATGCCTGCCAATCCATGGGCATCCAACCTGCCCGTCTCGGCTCACGGTCCACCCGCGCCAGCGGAACGCGATACATGGCGTTCATCTGTCCCCACTGCAACGCAACCAGCGGAGACTTCTTCAACCGTGACGCGCTCATGCAATCAGACAACCCCTTCATAGAGTTCCCCGTCGCACCGAAAGCCATCCACCACCAGCACTGGTGCGTTGCCACACCTCAAGGGCTCTGCGCTTCCTGACCGTGGACTACGGACGGGCCGCAGCCCCTACGAGGCGGGAAAGTGGTCCCACGGAAACTGACCGGCACGACCGTGCCTTGCCGATGACGCGGTCATGCCCACCTCACACAGTGACACCACGCACCCCACCCCCATCCCCGCCGCGACGCCTTCACAGATTGCGGAGCGACTTCAGTGGCTTGAGACCAAGTTCCCCGAGGCGTTCACGGACGGGGTACTCGACCTGAACCAACTGCAGTACCTGAACAGCAGTACCGAATCGAGCGCCTCTGAGCGCTATGGCCTGTCATGGGCCGGGAAGCGCGATGCACAAGCCGCGCTGGCGCACACCACTACCGCCACACTCCACCCCGACCTCACCGAATCGGTCGGATTCGACGACGCGTCGAACGTGTTCATCGAAGGCGACAACCTTGAGGTGCTCCGCCTCCTCCAACGCGGCTACAACGACGCCTTCAAACTCATCTACATCGACCCGCCCTACAACACCGGACACGACTTCGTGTACCGCGACAACTTCACCGACGGCCTCAACGCCTACCTGAACTACACCGGGCAAACCAACGCCGACGGCACCCGCAAGTCCAGCAAGACCGACACCAACGGTCGCCGCCACTCCGGGTGGCTGTCGATGATGTACCCCCGCCTCGCGCTTGCCCGGAACCTGCTCCGCGAAGACGGAGCCATCTTCGTGTCCATCGACGACAACGAAGTCCACAACCTCCGTCTACTCCTCGACGAGGTCTACGGCCCCGAGAACTTCATCGGCCAGTTCATCTGGGCAGCCGGACGGAAAAACGACTCCAAGTTCGTGTCCCAATCACACGAGTACATCGTGGTGTACGCCCGCAACAAGACCGTCCTGACCGAACAGGTCGGGAAGTGGCGAACCCGCAAGGACGGCCTCGACCCCATTTACAAGAAGTACGAGGAACTGAAACGTGCCCACGGCGACGACTACGACGCCGTCACTGCTGGGCTCAAGGGCTGGTACCGCGCCCTCCCCGACGGCGACCCTTCCAAACGACACAGCCTCTACAGTCACGCCGACGCACGAGGCGTGTTCCGCGTCGACAATTTGTCGTGGCCGGGTGGGGGTGGACCGCGCTACGCCGTCCTCCATCCCACTACCGGGCATCCGGTACGGGTTCCGCACGGAGGGTGGCGGTTCCAGCACAGCACGATGGTTGAGTTGCTTGAACAGGCCCGCGTCCACTTCGGGGCCGATGAACGTGCCGTTCCGGCAATCAAGGGCTACCTGCAGGAGCGGGAGCACGAAGCGCCGTACAGCGTGTTCTACCAGTCCGGTATCGGTGCGACGAAGCGACTCCGGTCGCTCCTAGACGGGGACTTCTTCGACAACCCGAAAGACGAGACGGTGCTGCAACGCATCGTGGAGTTCGCCACGGGCCCTGATGACCTCGTCCTCGACTTCTTCGCTGGCTCGGGCAGCACGGGACACGCGGTGATGGCACAGAACGCCAAGGACGGGGGAAACCGCCGGTTCGTGCTGGTGACGCTGGACGAACCGACCGTGGAGGGCTCGAAGGCCCATCAGTCGGGTGTGGCGACCATCCCCGAAATCACGCGCCGACGTCTGATGCTCGCTGCTCGGCAGGTACACGGCGAAGGAAACGAACCCGGTCTGCGGTGCTACCGCCTCGGGGCGAGCAACTTCAGGTCGTGGGACTCACGTGATGTACCCACGGATGAGGAGTCACTGATCTCGCTGTTGGAGGTGTGGGCTCTGCATGAGGACCCGGACGCGGCCCCCGAGTCGTTGGTCGCTGAGGTCGTCGTGAAGGAAGGACTGCGGCTCGACGTGCCTTGGCAGTGGACCGAGTTCGCTGAGGGACAGGGCGTTCTGGTTGGCGACACCGTTGTGTGTCTGCACAGTTCGGTCACACCGGAAGTTGTTGACGCAGTCCTTGCCCTAGGGGTCAAGCGATGCGTGATGTTGGAGTCCGCGTTCGCGGACCATGACCAAGACAAGAGCAACGCGTTCTATCGGCTCCGGGAGGGCAGCGTCACTCTCCGAACGATGTGAACCGCCTCTGGGTCGCGACCCTGTCGGAAGTCGCTTCTAGGCTGCGGGCAGCCGGATAGGTTGACGGCTTGTATGCCAGACGCGAGGAGTGGGGTTGTGGACGTGGAGCGAGTGAACCTGACGGTGGAACCCGCGATGGATTCCCGGTTGGTGGCGCTGCGCGAAGCGTTCCCGGAGGCGTTCACTGACGGCCAGTTCGACCCGACGAAGGCCGCTCAGGCGCTCGGGCTCGACGAGGACACCACGAACGAAAGGTACGGGCTTGGCTGGGCTGGGAAGCACGACGCTCAGGCTGCGTTGAAGGTCGGCAGCGTCGGCACCCTCCGACCCAACCGGAGCGAGTCAGCCGCCTTCGACCACGCCCGCAACCTCGTCATCGAAGGCGACAACCTCGAAGTGCTGCGGCTCCTACAGCGCGGGTACAACGACAAAGTCAAGATGATCTACATCGACCCGCCCTACAACACCGGCAACACGAACTGGCTGTACAACGACAACTTCACCGACGGCCTCAACAACTACCTCGCCGCGACAGGGCAGGTCAGCGAGGAAGGCACAGCGAAGTCGTCCAAGGTCGAAGCGTCAGGTCGACGCCACTCCGGCTGGTTGTCGATGATGTACCCCCGCCTGTCGTTGGCCCGGAACCTCCTCACCCAAGACGGCGTCATCTTCGTGTCCATCGACGACAACGAGGTCCACAACCTGCGACACCTCATGGATGAAGTGTTTGGCCCGGAGAACTTCGTCGGCACTGTCATCTGGCAAAAGGTGTACTCGCCCAAGAGCAGCGCCCGGCACTTCTCAGAGGACCACGACTACATCGTCGTGTACGCCCGCAACGCCAACCAGTGGACGCCGAACCTCTTGCCCCGCACCGCAGAGATGGATGCGGCGTACAAGAACCCCGACAATGACCCACGCGGGCCGTGGATGTCCGCAGACCTCTCAGCGCGGAACTACTACAGCAAGGGCACCTACTCCATCATTTGCCCGGGGGGTCGGGTGATAGCCGGACCGCCTCAGGGAACCTACTGGCGTGTTTCCGAGGAGCGATTCCGGGAACTGGATGCCGACAATCGCATCTGGTGGGGTGTTGATGGGAACGGCAATGCTCGCCTCAAGCGTTTCCTGTCCGAAGTGAAGCAAGGCAAAGTCCCGCAAACGCTGTGGCCATATCAGGAAGTCGGGCACAACCAAGACGCGAAGAAGCAGTTGCTTGAACGCGTCACGTTCGCCAGTTCCGACAGCGTGTTCGACACCCCGAAACCCACCGGCCTCATCGGACGCATGCTCACACTCGCCACCCAGCCCGACAGTGACGACCTCGTCCTCGACTTCTTCGCTGGCTCCGGGTCCACCGCCGACGCCGTGCTGCAAGCCAACGCAGCGGACGGTGGGAACCGTCGGTTCATCACCGTCCAGTATCCCGAGCCCACCGGCTACGACGACTACGAAACCGTCGCTGACATCACCCGCAGCCGCGTCAGCGCAGCCATCGAAGCCACCCACAACACCCACAAGGCCGCAGAGTGCCCCGCAGGAACTTTCGGGTTCCGTTCGCTGGACCTTGCGGCCAGCAACTTCAAGGTGTGGGACTCCAACACGGCACCCACCACTGAACATCAACTCGCCGAAGCGCTCGCGATGCACGCCTCCAGCCTCACCAGCGACGCTACCGACGACGGCATCGTCGCGGAGGTCGTGCTCAAGGAAGGCGTTGCGCTCGACCTGCCGTGGCGCGACGTCGACACTGCCGGGGCACGGACCGTCATAGTCGGCGACGTACTCGCCGTGTGCCTCGCCCGCAGCATCACACCCGAAGTCACCGATGCGGTCCTCGAACTCGGTGTGCGTCGAGTGGTGATGCTTGACGCCGCATTTGCCGATAACGACGAAGCGAAAAGCAACGCGTTCTATCGGTTGAGGAACGCTGACATCACGATGCGAACGGTGTAGCGACGTTGAACAAGGCCACAGCCCCAGTCGAGATTCAATTCGACCCGGACCAAGAGTTCCAGCACGACGCGATCCAGTCCGTCGTGGACCTGTTCCGGGGACAGTCGATGGCCCCCAGCCAGTTCGAGATGTCCCACGACGGTGCACAGGGTGCACTGATCAGTCAGGTCGGGTTCGGGAACAAGGTCGTCGTCGCTGAGGAACAGGTCCGGGAGAACCTCAACCACATCCAGACCCGCCACAACATCCCCCTCGGGTTCCGGGGCGTCGCCGCCGACGCGGTCGACACGCTCACGTCGTGGGACTTCACCGTGGAGATGGAAACCGGGACCGGCAAAACTTATGTGTACCTGCGGACCGCGTTGGAACTGAACAGGGAGTACGGGTTCACGAAGTTCGTGATCGTGGTCCCCTCGGTGCCCATCCGTGAGGGCGTGGAGCAGTCGCTGCGAATGATGCGCGACCACTTCGCTGGCCTGTACGACGGACTCCAGTACGGCGTCGTGAAGTACGACTCCAAGGACCTCGCCCGACTCCGGGGGTACGCGAACTCGAACACGTTGCAGTTCCTCATCATGAACATCGACGCGTTCAACAAGACCGACACGAACAAGATTTACGACGACACCCAAGACTCGATGATGGGGAACCGGCCCATCGACTTCATCCGCGCCTGCCACCCCATCGTCATCATGGACGAACCGCAGAACATGGAGTCCGAGACCTCCAAGAAGGCCATCGCTGCACTCAACCCTGCCGCGACGCTGCGGTACTCCGCTACCCACCGCAACCGGTACCACCAGTTGTACCGACTGACCCCGGTGGACGCGTACCAATTGGGGTTGGTGAAGCGGATCTCGGTGTGGTCGGTGACGGAGGAACTCAACGGCAACCGGCCCTACCTGAAGGTCCACAAGGTCACCGCGAAGAAGACCACTGTCACCGCGCAGGTCGAAGTGTCGGTGCTCACCGACGACGGGGTGAAGCGGAAGAAGGTCAACGTCACAGGGGGCCGGACCCCCACCGATCTGGCGAAGGTCACCGGACTCGACAACTACACCGGATACGTCGTCGAAGACATCAACGCTGAACGTGGCACCGTCGAGTTCACCAACGGCACCATCGTCGCGGTCGGCGACACCGAAGGCGCGTCACACGACGAGGTGCAACGCGCCCAAATCCGAGCCACCATCACCGAACACCTCGACCGTGAACTCGACTTCCACGAACGACGCAACGACCCCGGCTTCGCACCGACGAAGGTGCTGTCGCTGTTCTTCATCGACAAGGTCGCGAACTATGCCCCCGAAGACGGCAAGTTCCGGCAGTGGTTCACAGAGGAGTACACGGCAGCGAAGAACCGTCCCAAGTACGCAGCCCTCGACCTGCCCGACGCCGACAAGGTCCACAACGGCTACTTCGCCGTCGACAAAAAGGGTGCTGTGAAGGACTCACGAGGTTCGGGGACCACTGCTGATGACGCGTCCGCGTATGAACTGATCATGCGAGACAAGCAGCGGCTGCTGTCAGTGGATGAACCGTTGCGGTTCATCTTCTCCCACTCCGCGCTCCGCGAAGGATGGGACAACCCCAACGTGTTCGTGGTCTGCACTCTCAACGACTCGAAGTCTGAGATGCGGAAGCGGCAAGAACTGGGACGTGGGCTCCGGTTGCCTGTCAACGCCAACGGGGACCGGGTCACCGACCCGGAGGTCGCGAAACTGACGGTCGTCGCTAACGAGGCATACGACGAGTTCGCTGCGACCCTCCAGCACGAGATCGAAACCGAAACGGGGGTGAAGTTCGACAAGAGCAGCATCGACAACGCCCGCGCCGAACGAGTGCCCGTGACCCGCAAACACACCACCCTCGACAGTGACGTGTTCCGTGATCTCTGGGAGCGCATCCAACACCGCACCACCTACCGGGTCACTTACTCCACCAGCGACCTCATCGCCCACGCCGCCGACCGGCTCAGCAAGAAACCATCACTGGTGGGCGCAAAGATCCGGGTCATCAAGAGCGACATCGACCTCACAGATGACGGTGTCACCAGCGACGTCGTGGCCGAACGGGCAGCGACCACCGTCCAAAACTCCTACCCCATCCCTGACCTCCTCGGGAACCTGACCCGCCTCGTCCCCGTCAGTCGAGCCTCCATCGCACAAATCCTCATCCAGTCCGGACGGTTGGGTGAGGTCACCATCAACCCACAACAGTTCATCGAACAAGCCCGCGACGCCATCGACCAGACCCTCGCCGAACTTCTCGTCACCGGCATCAAGTACGAACGACGCGGCACCGGCCCGAACTCCCTGTACGAAATGAGCCTGTTCCTCGACGACAAGGAACGCAAAGCACTCGCCGCGCGGGTCTACGAAGTCACCAACACCCACAAGGTCCCCTACAGCCACATCGTGTGGGACTCCACCCTCGAAGCCGAAGTCGCTAAACAACTCGACATCCACGAAGACGTCCTCGTCTTCCTGAAACTGCCGAACTGGTTCACCATCGACACTCCGGTCGGGCCCTACAACCCCGACTGGGCCTACATCAAACAAGACGAGGACGGCCAACAACGGCTCTACCTCGTCCGCGAAACGAAACCCACCCAAGACACCACCCAACTCCGCCCCAGTGAGAAGTTGAAGGTCGACTTCGGGTACGCCCACTTCGCGGCACTCGACAACGTGGACTACGACGTCATCGACGACGCTGGCCAAATCTGAGAACCAGTGCGACTGTTAGGGGACAATGTGACCACCCGCGAAGAAAAGCGGTGTGCTGCACCGCTATCGCAACGACCCATGTGGCCCACGGTCGCAGTGGGTGGGGGTCGCTCTATGATCAGTGACCTGCACCCCTATGCAGCGCCCCGGTACAACCGGACGAGGACCTGCTCAGCGAGGTGCACTGCGTGACCCTGTACCAGCCCGATGAGGAGTGGCCTAAGCACGGCGAAGACGCATGGAATGACGTCCTCGACCTTGCAAGGTCCAAGGGATGGACCTTAGAGACGTTCAGTTCGCGCGCACACAGGTTCGGCAAGATCCGCTGTCCGCAACACCTGTGCCAGTTCCCAACCATTGACAGCAGTGCAAGGGGAACTGAAACCTTTGCGCGCAATAAGAGGCGCATCGTGGAACGCTGCGGCCATGGGAACAGCAAGCCGGTGTCTCTCGCAGCAGCAAAGACCCATCTGGTGAGCGGTGAGCGTCTAGCGGACGCTGCGGGACGTCTCGTAGAGCAGGCGGCCTCGTTGGAAGAGATTGAAGAACTGCTCGCCAGCGCTTGCACGAGCGCCCAGTCGGCGGATGAGGTACTCGCAGCAGCGACCGCCGCCGAGGACAACGCAGTGCGTCAGGCGAAGGAGGCTGCTGCGCTTCTCAAGCCGACCCCCTACGCAGGCATGTCAGAAGCAGCGCCTGTGCTAGATGGGGCCTCCTCGGAAGCGCTGCTCGTGGAAGGCCAACTCGAACTGGTGCCCGCAGACCAGCAAGGACGCACCGCGCTCTCTCGGCGGCTGGAAGCCTTGAAGGAGCGGATCGAGGTCCTTCAGGTACAGGCCGCACCCAAACTTGCCGATACCTGAACACGAGTTGGCAACTGCCAACCTACGGTTGTATGGTGGCCCACCAGCCCTAAGGGAGAGACATGACCATCGAAGTGAACTTGCAGGTTAAGCCGCTCGACTTCGACGACCCGCAGGTCCAAGACACACTCGACGCGCTCAACGACTACGGCTGGGCCGTCGTCAACGGCATCACCCTCATGACCGTGTTCTCGGACGGCGATCCCGTCTCCGATTGCGTGCAGGCTCTGCGCTGCGCACGCGCCCGCAACATCGAGGTTGTCCGCGTCTTCGATGAGCAGGTCAACCACGGTGAGATCGCACGTCGCGTCGGCGGCTTCTCTCGCGAGGCGGTGCGTAAGTGGAGCCAGAACCCCTCCTTCCCCCTAGCCGTCGGCTCCGGCGGAGGCGACCGCCCTTCGCCGCAGTACCGCTGGGCAGAAGTGCTCCAATGGCTCGAAGAAGTCAAGGGCATCGAAATGGACGAGCACCTGCCCGACGAGAAGACGATCACCGCAATCAACGCGCACATCCACCACGTCTTCCACGACGAACCGGGCCTCACGAACTACCCAGTTGCAGTGGACGCAGAACCCCGACTTGCTGACGTGATCTCTCTTCCGACCGTGAAGCAGACTGTCACTTGGACGGTTACGCTCGGCCCCACTCGCGCGGCTGCCAATGCCTGAGCCCGTCGACGCCATCCACGCAGAATCAGCCACAGTGGAGGAGGTCCAGTCGATGCTTAACTCGACAGACCTCCAATACATCAAGGTCACGCAACTACACGCCTCTTTAGAAACAGATGCGGTTCCCGATGAAGTAAACGCAGAGTTCTCCGTAGCGGACATAAACGTCCAAGGTGCTGAACACTACGTGCGCGTCAGCGTCGCCCACGCTGCACGCTTCTTCACCGCCGAAGAAACGGTCGCCCACATCTCGTTCGTCCACAGCGCCCACTTCAAGTATCGGGCGGACGAACCACCCACAAGGCCCGTACTTGAAGCATGGGTCAAGGAGAACGTCTACTTCATGATCTACCCGTACGTGCGGGAAACACTACAGAGTGCCTGCGGGCAACTTGGACTGCCAGCCATGGTCCTCGGGTACCTCAACCGGGGCGAAGTAATCCCGCGCACCATCGCCGTGGTCGTCAGCAACACCCGGTTCGATCAGAGCATCACCGCCCCCGATGATGAGTAGCGGACACTGTCTCAAGTAGCAGTCGGGCACCCAACACGCTAAGTACCACGTGCACGCGGGCAACCCACTAGGACGATGGCCGCTCGATCAAACGTATTGGGGCTAGCCTTTCGGCGTATGCGCCAGTCCAACACTTTCTGCCCTGTCGTGGGGTACCCCTAGTCTGTGGACTGTCGAGGCAATCGTGCCGACAGGGTTTCAAGGTGCCCGTTAGGGGCCGATAAATCTTGGGCCGCGACTCGGTTGACGGCGACTGCAATTGCCAGTACCAGAGCGATAGAGGAAGACCATTGAACGACCCCCAGCCCGGCGATGTGTTCAGAGCATCACCGGACACCTCCGTTGACGGGGACGCTCACGGGGACAACGCACGGCCCGTCGGCGTTGTGGAGCGACTGAGCAGAGTCGCGTACTGTCTCGGACGATCGACCCACCCGGAGAAGGATGCTCGGACGCTGCCATCTCCCGCGCAACCGAATCTCGGCCTCCACAAGGAAGCACACTGGCAGGACCGTCACCAGCGACCAGTTGCGCGACGGTACTGGGGTACCGAGCACTTCGTGTACCTTGGCCGGTTGTCTGATTCTGAACGCGAGGCCCTCGCCAAGTTCTGGACCACCACAAACCTGCTTGGTCGGAAGGGGCTCTGAGGACACAATGAGACTCCCCGAACCATTGGCTCCAACCCTGACAGTTCCCGGCGCAGACTCGCTGCAAGATGCTCCAACACCTTCGGTGGGCGACCTTTGGGCGACCGCATGGGACGGTACAGACCTCGGGCATGTGCTCATCGTTGCTGTACGCCCGACCCATGTGGTGGTATGGCCCGTGACCGACAACTCGCTCGCAGTCTCTGCGCCGTGCTTCAAGGTGAAGGTCCCAAACGGCGAGACAGTGCTCGTTGCTTGGCCTGAAGCAGAAGCGGGAGTGTCGACCGCAGCGCTCAGTACGAACTTCGGTGCGGTGTTGGATGCGGACACCCTCATTCAGATTTGGCGGTCACTTCGAGACTCCACGGTTACCCTCGATTCATCTGTCGACACCTGCCCGCTTGATGAAAGCACCGAGGCTGACGACGCGCTGGCCCGGGTCTGCGACTGGGTGACGCTCCTTGGGCGACTCGACTTTCCTGATCCTGACGAGGTCTTGGGTCCGCTTAGCAACGACTTCATGGAGAAGATGGCGATAGACGGGCGAACGCTCCAGCAGTTCATGCACGACTCCCCAGCCATCGTTCGCGACACCCTTACCGGACGACGGTTGCCCACACCCGAGACCCTGTCCCGCCTGAGTCAGGCATACAACACCAAACCACAAGACATGATCGTGCCCATCACCGGTGCAGAGGTTATCGAACTCCGCTCGCCCGCGCGAAAGTCAAAGATCACGGCAATCGCCCACCGTCGGGACATCACAGAAAACGAAGTACGCGGCATAGCATGGGCCGAGACTCAACTGGCGGCTCGCCAGCAGGACGGTAGCGAACAACAACAAGCAGCCGCCCGTGTGGACCGGGCCCTCGAAAACCTCTCGATCTAAGGGTCAATATGCTGCCGAAAGTACCACCTGACCAATGGTCAAGCGGGCACGTCATCAGACAGGCCAGTGAAGCACTCCTGCGCACCGTAACCGAGCGATGGCCCACCGCAGCACAGAACCTCGCGACAGCACCCATCGACGCGGCCCGGCACATCGACAACCTCACAATCGTCACCGACGGAACGGTTCGTCACCCCGCCTGCCCCATCGACGGCACATACGACCCCCAGACGCACACCATCACCTACCGCGAAACCCAATCCCAAGGACGCAACAACTTCACCATCCTCCACGAACTAGCGCACCACCTCCTCGCGCTCAACGAAGAATGGTGCTACGACATCGCCCCCGCGCTCGCCCGCCACAACAAGGAACGAACCGTCGAGGAACTCATCGCAAGCACCTTCGCTGCACAGACGCTCATCCCAGACGACTTGGCAGATGAAGCATTCGCCAACGGCATCACGTCACACGCCGTCGTGAAACTGGCACAACAGACAGCAGCGTCCCCAACCGCCTGCCTCGTGCGCGCCCTCGCCGAACCATCCGAACGGCTCGTCATGCTCACCAACCTCGAAGGCGTTCCGTGGTTCGTTCAGACCTCAGGAACCCCCTACGCGCCCGGAAAGCACGTCCGTCAACCCGCCATCGAAGCCGCAGCGCAACGAGCCCAAACAGGAACCGGTTCGTACCGCCTCGTAGGCGGCGAGGGGCTGCGATTCGGCACCGGAAAGGTGAACCCGCACGTCGCCTTTGATGTCACAGTCGAACAGGGGCTCGTATACGCGATCATCGAAACAACCCCACTCGATTCGCGCATCACCGCCACGAGCGAAGGTTGGACCCTCGACTGTCTCGCGGGCTGCGGCCACACTTTCACCGCCAACGAATCCCCCGGCAATTGCGGCAGGTGCAGTGAAGCCAGATGTTCTCGGTGCCGTGGCTGCGACTGCCGCGTGTCGACCCTATGTCAGAGTTGCACCATCACCCTCCCAGTCGCGCGAGCGCAACAGGGACACAAGCAATGCGAGAACTGCGAATGACTTTGCAGAACCGGACGGGGTGTCTGGGGGAAACCGCTACGGGCTCTGGGGGAGAGCGTCTGACAGACACCGCAAACAGGCAGGTCAAACATTTTCGTCGGTAACCCGCCAGACGGAGCCCCGTCCCTGACCAGGGACGGGGCTCCGGTGCTTTCGGGCGTCGGCCCACTTCTTTTCGCATTCGTCGGTTTCTCGCGGGGACGTCGGGTACCAAGGGCGTTCTGATTCCTTGGGAGGGACGATGCTTCTTCGCGGCTCGATGGCTGCCTGTCTGACTGTACTGGCGCTCACCGTCTCCGGCAGTCCTGTGCTGGCTGCGGCGGACGTGAGCCAGGACGCCCGGGCAGCGCGATCAGTGTCGGTCCGGACCTCCGTCGCGGCCGTCGATGAAGGCGATCGCTACGGGATCACGGTGAAGCTGAAGAAGGCGCGCACGGCCAAGCGCCTGGTCCTGCAGAAGGAGACGTTCCTCTACCCCGGCGCGGCGCCGGAGTGGAGGGCCGTGCGCAGCGTGCGGGTGCGGGGTCGGAGCGTGATCCGCTTCCGGGTGGTCGCCACCGAGGAGAACCGGGAGCGCTACCGGGCCGTGGTGACCTACCGAAAGCAGCGGGCCAGGACGAGCGTGCCGGCGGCTGTCCGGGTCTGGCGGTGGATCCCGCTCTCCGACTACCGGCCCTACTACGACACGGGAGGCACGCATTTCTCGACGGCCTCGATCAACGGCATGAACTATCCGTCGTGGGGACCGTGGCGCTCCTCCACCTACCTTTCCTGGGAGGCTCGCTTCACGCCCGGCCGGCACTGCGACCGCTTCCGGGCGGTGGCAGGCCTCTCGGACACCTCGGCGGACGGCTCCAGCGGGACGATCACGGTGTTGGCCGACGACAAGGTGGTGGCCGAGTCGGGACCGTTGACTCCCGGGATGTCCCGACGCATCGACGTGGCACTCGCGAAGCCGTACCGGTTGGCGCTGCGGTCCGCCGACACGGGTCCCGAGGGTGCCAGGTCCTGGCCGCTGGTGGGAGAGCCGGCGCTGCGCTGCACCGGCGTCTGACACCTCAGGCCGGGTACAGGTCCAGGCCGGGTGGGGCGTTGATGATGGCGCGGGCGTGGTCGAGGGGCACTGGGCGGGTTCCGGTGTGGTCGACGACGAACCCGAGGCCGTGTGGGGTGGTCCAGGCGTAGCGGCCGTCGCCGGCTTGTCGTGCGTGGAAGCCGGCGAAGGTCTTGTAGCGGTGGTGCCTCCGGCCGAGGGGGCCGGAGTTGTGGGTGCCGGTCTGGCCCGGTGGCCCGTGGGTGTGGTCGTAGGCGGTGACGTGGTCGTGGTCGACGTGGCGGTGGGTGGAGGTGGCCCAGGGCCAGTAGTCGCCGCCGGTGGTCAGGTGGACGCGTTCCTTCAACCCGGTGGGGTGTTCGTAGGCGGTGCCGCGGACCCGGTCGTGCAGGTCGATG
>JAEWXC010000078.1 GCA_023396115.1 Actinomycetes bacterium
CCCCCCCCCCCCCCGGGCCCCCGGCCGGCGCGGGGGCGGGCGGGGGGCCCGTGGTGTCAGGTCGCGTACGACCGGTGGTCACACGACGATGTTGACCAGCTTCGGGGCGCGCACGATGACCTTCCGCACCGGCTGCCCGTCGATGCTGCGCTGCACGTCAGCGTCGGCCAGGGCCGCGGCCTCCAGGTCGGCGTCGCTGATCTCCGGGGAGACCTCCAGCCGGGCCTTGACCTTGCCCTTGACCTGGACCACGCAGGTCACCGACTCGGCGACCAGCAGCTCGGGGTCGACCACGGGCCACCCGGTGGCGGCGATGCCCGGCGCGTGCCCCAGCCGCTCCCACATCTCCTCGGCGGTGTACGGCGCGACCAGGCTCAGCAGCACCGCGACGGCCTCGGTGGCCTCGCGGACCGCCGGGTCGGCCGGGCCGCAGCCGGAGTCGATGGCCTTGCGGGTCGCGTTGACCAGTTCCATCACCTTGGCCACGACCACGTTGAACCGGTGGTTGCTGACCAGCTGGTCGGCGTCGGCGACGGTGCGGTGGGTGACCCGGCGCAGCGCCACGTCCCCGGTGGTCGGGTCGACGCCCGGCTCGGAGGTGACGTCACCGGAGAGCCGCCAGGCGCGGGTGAGGAACTTCAGCGACCCGGCCGGCGAGACGTCGGCCCAGTCGATGTTGTCCTCCGGCGGGCTGGCGAAGACCAGGGTCAGCCGGACCGCGTCCACACCGAACTCGTCGAGCTGGTCACCCAGGTTCACGCCGTTGCCCAGCGACTTGCTCATCTTGCGGCCCTGGTTGAGCACCTTGCCCTGGGACAGGTACGCCGAGAACGGCTCGTCCCAGGTCAGCAGGCCCATGTCGCGCAGCGCCTTGGTGAAGAAGCGCGAGTACAGCAGGTGCAGCACTGCGTGCTCGTCACCGCCGACGTACAGGTCGACCGGACCCCACGCGGAGGCCAGTGCGGGGTCGAAGGCCTGGGTCTCGTCCTGCGGCGACAGGAACCGCAGGAAGTACCAGGACGAGTCCACGAAGGTGTCCATCGTGTCGGTGTCCCGGGTGGCCGGTCCGCCGCAGGTGGGGCAGGTGGTGTTGACCCAGTCGGTGGCCCCGCCCAGCGGCGAGGTGCCCTTCGGCTTCAGGTCGGCGCCCTTGAGCTCGGGCAGCAGCACCGGCAGCTGGTCGGCCGGGACGAGCACCTCCCCGTCGACCGGGCAGTGCACCACCGGGATCGGGGCGCCCCAGTACCGCTGACGGCTCAGCAGCCAGTCGCGCAGGCGGTAGTTGACGGTCCCGGTGCCGGTGCCCAGCGTCTCCAGGTGGGCGATGGTCGCGCTCTTGGCAGCCGCCACGTCGAGGCCGTTGATGTCCAGCGCGCTGGCCACCCCCGGGGCGGGCGAGTTGATCGCCGGACCCTCCCCGGCGTACGCCTCGCCCTCGAAGCCGTCCGGCGGCTCGGTGGTGCGCACGATCGGCAGGCCCATCTCGGTGGCGAACTCCCAGTCACGCTGGTCGCCGCCGGGCACGCCCATCACCGCGCCGGTGCCGTAGTCGGCCAGCACGTAGTCGGTGGCCCAGACCGGGATCTGGGCGCCGGTGACCGGGTTGGTGGCGGTGACGCCCAGGTCGACGCCGGTCTTGGGCCGGTCGGTGGCCAGCCTGTCGATGTCGGAGGCCTTGCGGATCTCCTCACGGTACGCCTCGAAGGCGGGGCGCTGGGCGTCGGTGACCAGCTCGTCGGCCAGGGGCGCGTCGACGGCCACGACCATGAAGGTGGTGCCGAAGATCGTGTCCGGGCGAGTGGTGAAGACGGTGACCGGCTCCGGGCGGGCGCCGACCACGAAGTCGACGTGGGCACCCTCGGAGCGGCCGATCCAGTTGCGCTGGGCGTTGACGACCTTGCTGGGCCAGGTGGGCGCCAGGTCGTCCAGCGAGTTCAGCAGCTCCTCGGCGTAGGCGGTGGTGCGGAAGTACCACTGGGTCAGCTCACGCTTGGTGACCTCGGCGCCGCACCGCTCGCACCGGCCGTCGACGACCTGCTCGTTGGCCAGCACGGTCTGGTCGGTGGGGCACCAGTTGACCGGGGAGTTCTTCCGGTACGCCAGGCCGGCCCGGTGGAACTGGGTGAACAGCCACTGGGTCCAGCGGTAGTACTCGGGGTCGGAGGTGTTGAACCGGCGCGACCAGTCGAAGCTGGTGCCATAGCGCTTGAACGACTCCAACTGGGTGGCGATGTTGCCGCAGGTGTAGGTCGCGGGGTGCTCGTCGTTCTTGATCGCCGCGTTCTCGGCCGGCAGGCCGAAGGAGTCCCACCCCATCGGGTTGAGCACCTCGTAGCCCTTCAGCCACCAGTAGCGGGCGGCCACGTCGTGCAGCGCCATCACCTCCGCGTGACCCATGTGCAGGTCGCCGGAGGGGTAGGGGAACATCGTCAGCGCGTACTTCTTCTCGCGCTCGGAGCTGTCGTCGGCACGGAACAGGTCGAGACGGTCCCACACCGGACGCCACTTCTCCTGGACGGCCTGCACGTCGTAGGTGCTGGTCCCGTCCGCGTCGCCAGGGTGCTGCTCGCTCATCTCGTCTCCTCCGGTGGTCCCCACGGCACAAAAAAACCCTCCGGCACGGAGGGTTGCTGCACGTGACCTGGTGGTCAGTGCAGCTGGCCGAGAAGGACGTGGTTGCTCACACCCGCATCCTACCCCTCGACGCCCGGCTCCCCCAGCCCCGGTCACGGCGCCCTGAACGGCACCCCGGCCCGACACCCCGCCGACACCCCGGGAGCATTCCGGCCCGGGTCCGGGGCGCGGGCGTGCCACCATCGGCAGGGTGACCCGCTCCGAGGCCCTCGCCCCGCTCGCCGAGCGCAACTTCCGCTGGTACTTCGCCTCCCGGCTGGTCAACACCCTGGGCTCGACGATGGCCTCGGTGGCGCTGGCCTTCGCGGTCCTCGACATCACCGACTCCCCCGCGGCGCTGGGTCAGGTGCTGGCCGCGCACACCGTCCCGATGGTCGCGCTGCTGTTGTGGGGCGGGGTCATCTCCGACCGGTACTCGCGGGCCGTGGTGCTGCAGTGCTCCAACGTCGTCTCGGCCGTGAGCCAGGGCGTGATCGCGGTGCTGGTGCTGTCGGGTCACGCTGAGCTGTGGCACCTGGTCGTGCTGTCGCTCGTGCACGGCAGCGCCTCGGCGATCGGGTTCCCGGCGATGGCCTCGATCATGCCCAGCCTGGTCCCGACCGGACAGCTGCAGCAGGCCAACGCCCTGGTCTCGCTGACCCGCAGCGGGCTCGCGGTGCTCGGGCCCTCGCTGGGGGCGCTGCTGGTGGTGGCGGTCGGCTCGGGGTGGGCCCTGGCCGTGGACGCCACCACCTGGGCTCTGTCGGCGGTGCTGCTGCTGGGGGTGCGGATCCCGGGCCGCCGCCGGGAGACCCCCACGGAGTCCACGTTCGAGGAGCTGCGGGCGGGGTGGCGCTACGTGCGCTCGACGACCTGGCTGTGGGTGGTGGTGCTGGCGTTCGGGGTGCTGAACGCGATCCACACCGGCTCGATCTCGACCCTGGGCCCAATCGTCGCGCAGGACTCCATCGGGCGGCAGGCGTGGGGGTACGTGCTCTCCGCCGAGGCGCTGGGGTTCGTGGCGATGACCCTGGTGCTGCTGAAGGTGCGGGTCACCCGTCCGTTGCTGCACGGCATGGTGGGCGTCTCCCTGATCGCCCTGCCGATCCTGATCCTCGGCGTCGAGCCGCACCTGGTCGCGCTGGTGGTCGCGGCGTTCGTGGCCGGTGCCGGGACGGAGGTGTTCGGGATGGGGTGGAACCTGGCGATGCAGGAGCACGTGCCGCCGCAGATGCTCTCGCGGGCCTACTCCTACGACGCGCTGGGGTCGTTCGTGGCGATGCCGCTGGGCCAGCTGGCGTGGGGGCCGCTGGCCCTGGCGTTCGGGTTCTC
>JAEWXC010000012.1 GCA_023396115.1 Actinomycetes bacterium
GCTCCAGCCCCGCGCCGCCGGGCAGCGTGCGCAGCCCGGCCGCGGACGCCGCCACCAGCCGGTCGGCGGCGTCGGGACCGAGCAGCCCCGGCCCGTCGGCGCCCTGCACGAGGGCCCGGGGGTGCAGACCGGAGTCGGTGACCGCCGCGGGCAGCTCCCGGGGCTGCCAGTCCTCGGCACGCTGCGGGTCGCCGGTGGTGGTGAGCAGGAACGGGCGACGGACCCCGTCGCGCCACCGCGTCCCGGCCAGCACGGAGGTGCGGCCCAGGACGGCGGCGACCTCGACGGCGGTGCTGCCCTCGCCGGCCGGGAGATCCACCGCGCTCGCCGGGTCGTCGGGGGCCAGGAGCGCCGCGCGCGAGCCCCGGCCCGGCTCGGCCGTCCAGCCGGCCAGCAGGGCACCGTCGGGGTGGTCGAGACCGTCGGTGACGTGGCGGACGGTCTCCTCGGGCAGGGCGCTGTCCCCGTGCACCGGGGTCCAGCGGGCACCGCCGTCGTCGGTCGTCTCGCCGGCCGTGTCCCCCGAGCTGGCCCCCGTGGTGGGGGCGCCGGAGGTCGGGTCCTGCGGTGCGGACCCGGCCGAGCAGCCACCGAGGGCCAGCAGCCCGATGCAGGGGAGGGCCAGCAACCGGGTCGCACGCATGCCGCGATTCTGCCTCCCGTGGTGGCCCGCATGAGCGGGGGTGCCGGCTGGTAGACAGGCGCCATGAGCACCACGGGAGCCGCCGTCGACGCCGCCACCGCCCGGGACCGGGCCGAGGGACACCTGCGGGCCCTGGTCGGTCGCGACGACGCGGTGCTGCGCGAGGACCAGTGGTCGGCGATCGAGGCGCTGGCGGTGCACCGACGCCGGGCCCTGGTGGTGCAGAAGACCGGCTGGGGCAAGTCGGCGGTCTACTTCGTGGCCACCTCCCTGCTGCGCGAGGCCGGGGCCGGACCGACGGTGATCGTCTCCCCGCTGCTGGCGCTGATGCGCAACCAGATCGAGGCCGCCCAGCGCGCCGGGATCCGGGCGGTGACGATCAACTCCACCAACACCGACTCCTGGCAGCCGATCCACGACGCGATCAACGCCGGCGAGGTCGACGTGCTGCTGGTCAGCCCCGAGCGGCTCAACAACCCCGGGTTCCGGGACGAGGTGCTGCCCCGGCTGGCGGCCACCTGCGGCCTGCTGGTGATCGACGAGGCGCACTGCATCTCCGACTGGGGCCACGACTTCCGCCCCGACTACCGCCGCATCCGGACCCTGCTCGACGACCTGCCGACCGGCATCCCGGTGCTGGCCACCACCGCCACCGCCAACGCCCGGGTCACCGGGGACGTGGCCGAACAGCTGGGCGCCGACGTGCTGGTGCTGCGCGGGTCGCTGGACCGGGAGACGCTGCGCCTGGGCGTGCTGCGGCTGCGCACCCCCGAGCAGCGGCTCGCCTGGCTGGCCGACCACCTGGCCACCCAGCCCGGCTCCGGGATCGTCTACTGCCTCACCGTCGCCGCCACCCAGGAGGTCGCGGCCTACCTGCGCGACCGGGGCCTGGAGGTCGCCGCCTACTCCGGGCAGACCGAGGCCGAGGAACGGCACCGGCTCGAGCAGCAACTGGTCGAGGGGCGGGTCAAGGCCCTGGTCGCCACCAGCGCGCTGGGGATGGGCTTCGACGCCTCCCTGGGGTTCGTGGTCAACCTCGGGGCGCCGTCCTCCCCGGTGGCCTACTACCAGCAGGTGGGCCGTGCCGGCCGTGGCGCCGACGTCGCCTCCGGTGGTGCCACCGTGGTGCTGCTGCCCCAGCCCGAGGACCGCGACATCTGGGCCTACTTCGCCTCGCTGGCCTTCCCCGCCGAGCAGCAGGTCCGCGACACCCTGGCCGCGCTGGCCGAGCACGGCACCCTGAGCACCGCGTCGTTGGAGACCTTCGTCGACCTGGGGCGCAACCGGCTCGAGACGATGCTCAAGGTGCTCGACGTGGACGGCGCGGTGCGCCGGGTCCGCGGTGGCTGGGAGTCGACCGGGCAGCCGTGGAGCTACGACGCGGAGCGCTACGAGCGGGTGGCGCAGGCCCGCCGTCGTGAGCAGGACGCGATGCTCGCCTACCTGGACACCGACGTGTGCCGGATGCGGTACCTGCGCGACCAGCTCGACGACGACGCCACCGCCGACTGCGGCCGCTGCGACAACTGCGGCGGCCTGACGTTGAGCGACGACGTCTCCGCCGCGGCGGTCGAACAGGCCCAGGCCCGGCTCTCCCGCCCCGGCGTGGTGGTGGAGCCGCGCAAGATGTGGCCCACCGCCCTGGCCAACCTCGGCCTGGACTGGAAGGGACGCATCGCCGGCCAGGCCGAGCCCGGGCGGGCGGTGGCCCGGCTCACCGACCTGGGGCACGGCACCGCGCTGCGCGAACTGTTCCGGGAGACCACACCCGACGGCCCGGTGCCGGTGCCGCTGGTGCGCGCGGTCGTGGAGGTGCTGGGCGAGTGGCGCCCCCGGGTGGACGCGGTCGTGGTGGTGGAGTCGGTGCGGCGTGGTGCCCTGGTGCGGGACCTGGCCGAGGGGCTCTCGCGCTACCTGCAGGTCCCGGTCGTCGGGTCGTTCGCGCTGCGTGACCCCGACGTGCCGCCGGGCGCCGGTTCCACCAACTCCGCCCAACGCGTCGCCGCGGTGCGCCGCCGCTCCGGCCTGCTGGCCGAACCGGGCTCGCTGGCCGGCCGCCGGGTGCTGCTCGTGGACGACCAGGTCGGTACCGGCTGGACGCTGACCGTCGCGGCGAACGACCTGCGTGAGGCCGGCGCCGAGGCGGTGCTGCCGCTCGTCCTGGCCGTGCAGGCCTGAAGTCAGGCGCCGTGGCGGCGCAGGCCCTCGAACTCGGTGCGCTGGTCCTCGGCCAGCAGGTCCGGGCGGCGCGCCACCTCGTCGGCCACGTACGAGACGAGCGGTTCCAGGGTGGGGTGCAGGACCCCGCTGATCCGTGCCTCCCGGGCAACGCCGTGCACGTCGGTGCCGGTGAGCACCAGGACCGGCTGGGGCCGGCCCGGCCCCACGACGGCGCGGGTGACCCGGACGGCGGTGACGTCGGTCAGGCGCATCACCAGACGCTCGGTGCTCCCCGACCCGACGGCGACCTCGGTGGGCGAGGCCTCCACCCAGAACCGGCGCAGGGTGCGCAGCAGCAGCAGCGGTAGCGCGATCAGCAGCACCGCCAGGACCAGCGGGGAGACCAGGCCCTGGAGCCGCTCGCCCATCGCGTCCTGGCGCAGTGCGTCGACGACCCCGGTCAGCACCGGCAGGGCGACGACGACGGAGAGCACTCCCACCACCCACTGCAGCGTCGTCCGCTGCGGGAGCCGTTGCCTGGCTGTCTCCATGCCCAGCACCCTCCCACGGGTCGCAGCTGGTCCAGCACATCGGGCCGGGACCCACGTCGCCCGGACGCACCGGACCCCGGCCCACACGTGGTGGAGCCGGGGTCCGGAAGGGGGTGTCGGTCAGTGACCGGCCATCACCGTCGGGTCGACCGGGGCGACCTTCTTGCGGGGCAGGAACAGCGCCGGCACGATCACACAGGCGCACAGCACGACCCCGACCACGAAGGTGGCCTGGTAGACACCGGACAGCTCGTGCAGCAGGTTCTGCGGGACCTGCGGGGCGTCGCCCTGACGCATCCCGTAGGCCTGCTGCGCCATCACGTTCTCCAGCAGCTTGTTGGTGAAGACCACCGAGAAGACCGCGGCACCGATGGAGCTGGCCACCTGCTGGACGATGTTCATCAGGGTGGATCCGCGAGCCACGTTGTGCTCGGTCAGGGTGGCGAGCGCCGCCGTCATGATCGGCATCATCGTCGAGCCCATACCCATGCCCATCACGAAGAGCGAGGCCCAGATGAAGACCTTGCCCGAGCCGTCGTCGACCTGGGTGAACAGGAACATGCCCAGCGTCACCAGCGAGATACCGGTGAGCACGATCTTGCCGGGGCCGATCTTGTCGACCAGCAGACCGGCGATCGGCATGGTGAGCATCGCGCCGATGCCCTGCGGGGCGAGCATGCCGCCCGAGCCGGTGGCCGTGTAGCCGTGCACGTTCTGGAAGAACGCCGGGAACAGCAGCGAGGAGCCGAAGAACGCCACCGCGAACAGCATCATCGCGATCACCGCGACGGTCATGTTGCGGTTGCGGAACAGGCGCAGCTCGATCAGCGGGTGCTTGTTGCGGCCCGACAGCGCCCACGGGATGAACGCGACGATCAGCAGGGCACCGATGACCAGGGTGGTGGTCACCTCGGTGGTCCACACGGTGCCGTGGGTGGCCTTGGCGTCCGGGATCGAGGAGACGCCGTAGAGGAACAGCGCCAGACCGGGGGAGATCAGCAGCATGCCGAGGAAGTCGAAGGTCTCCGACGGCTCGACGTGGTCCTTGGGCAGCACGATGGCGGCGTAGATGATCGCGCCGATGCCGATCGGCAGGTTGATCAGGAAGATCCAGTGCCACGACAGGTGGTCGATCATGACGCCACCCAGGATCGGGCCGAAGATCGGGCCCAGCAGCATCGGGACGCCCATCACGGCCATCACCCGGCCGACGCGCTCGGGACCGGCGGCCTTGGTCAGCATCGTCATGCCCAGCGGCATCAGCATGCCGCCACCGAGGCCCTGGAGCACGCGGAAGGCGATCAGCTGGGACAGGTCACCGGCGGTGGCGCAGAGCACCGAGCCGGCGGTGAACAGGGCCACGGCCAGCAGGTACAGGCGCTTGGTGCCGAAGCGGTCGGCTGCCCAGCCGGTCAGCGGGATCACGGTGGCCAGGGCCAGCGTGTAACCGGTCATCGTCCAGGCGACGTCGGCGGGCGAGGCCTTGAAGTCCTCCATCCAGGTGGGGATGGCGACCGAGACGACGGTGATGTCGAGGATGGACATGATGGCGCCGAGCACGACGACGCCGGCGACGAGCAGGACGGACTTGTCCAGCTTGTCGCTCGCGGGGGACGGCGCGTTGCCGTCGAGGGACTCTTGGGTACTCACCGAGCGAGGGTACGACCGCGTACCGACACCCGACAAATCATTTGGCTGGTGCTAACGATCACATCTTCAACGAGGGCGCCCCTCAGCTGACGAGGGTGCGGATGCCGTCCACCAGGCGGGGGTCCGAGGGCTCCACGCCGGGCGAGAACCGGGAGACGACCGTCCCGTCGGCAGCGAGCAGGAACTTCTCGAAGTTCCAGGTGACGTCGCCGGCCTCGCCGGACTCGTTGGGGGTGCGGGTCAGCTCGGCGTAGAGCGGGTGCCGCTCCGCCCCGTTCACCTCGATCTTCTCGGTCAGCGGGAAGGTGACGCCGTAGCTGGCCGAGCAGAACTCGGCGATCTCCTCGGCCGTGCCGGGCTCCTGGCCCAGGAACTGGTTGCACGGCACACCCACCACGGTGAAGCCGCGCGGACCGTACTCCCGCTGCAGCTCCTCGAGACCGGTGTACTGCGGCGTGAGGCCGCAGCGCGAGGCGACGTTGACGACCAGGGCCGGCTGCCCGCCGGTCAGCTCGCCGAGGGTGGAGGCCGTGCCGTCGAGGCGCCCGATCGGGGTCTGCAGGATGTCCATGGCGCGAGCCTAGCCACCGCCCGTGACACGGGGCGGGAACCCTGCGTCGGCGCCGGGCGTTACCGTCACTGTCCCCACCGACCCACCCCTCCTGGAGGCTGTTGCGCGTGAGCGTCGTCCCCGTCACCGGCCGCGCCGGCGTGCTGCCCGGCGAGCCCCCGCGCGAGACGCAGGTGGAGTTCACCGGGGGACGGTTCCCGGTCACCCTGGGGCTGCGGGCCGCGATGCCGGTGCTCAAGCGCGCGCTCTCCGACGACGACGCGCACCCCAGCGTCAAGCTGATCGCCGGGGCGGTGCAGCTGGGCGTGCGGTTCGTGGCGGCGGGCCGCTTCGTGCCCGACGAGGAGCACGGGTGCTGGCGGGTCGGTCGGCTCACCGAGGCCGACGAGGAGGCCGTCGTCGGGCTGGCCCGCGCCCGCGCGCACGACGGGTTCGACCAGGCGACCGCCGAGCACCTGGTCCGGCAGGTGCTGGACGCCGTCGTCGACGTGATGCCCCGCACCGCGCCCCTGGACAGCCGCCCGACCGCCCCGCAGCGCCGGGCGTCGGGGCGGACCCAGCCGTCCACCCAGCAGTCGGCCGCGGGCCAGGGCGAGCAGTTCCAGCGCACCCTCGAGCAGCGCCTGGCCCGGATCCGGGCCCGGTCCGGTGGCGACCTGGTGCAGCAGGTCGGCATCTCGCTGCGGATGGAGGCCGACGAGGAGGAGCTGGTCGGCGGCTCGGTGCGCCTGGTGCTGCAGGTCCACGACGAGGCCAACCCGGTGCACCTGGCCGACGCGGCCCTGCTGTGGGTCGACGACCCCGCCGAGCACGGATTCGGCCAGCGGGCCCGCACCCACACCCTGGTGGCGCTGCGCGCGGCCGCGCAGGCGTGGCCGGTGCTGGACCGGCTCAGCCGGGAACGGGTCCCCGACCAGATCACCCTGGAGACCGAGGACCTGCTGAGCCTGCTCACCGACGGTGTGGGAGCACTGGCCGAGGCCGGTGTCGACGTGCTCTTCCCCAAGTCCCTGGGCCGGGACCTGCGGGCCGAGGCGGTGCTGGACTCCAGCTCCGGGCAGGTCTTCACCCGCGAGGAGCCGCTGCAGGATCCGATCCTGGGCACCCAGGCGCTGTTCTCGTTCAACTGGCAGCTCTCCCTGGCCGGCGACCCGCTCACCGCCGCCGAGATGGACGAGCTGGCCCGGGCCGCCAGCCCGGTGGTCAAGCTGCGCGGCAACTGGATGATCGTCGACCCCGCCACGGCCCGGAAGGCGCGGAAGCGGCTGGTCCGCCAGGTCAAGCCCGCCGAGGCGGTCGCGGCAGCGCTGACCGGCCAGGTGCGGGTCGCCGAGGAGACCTCCGACGTGGTCGTCGGCGCCTCGCTGCTGGCGGTCGTGGACCGGATCCGGGCGGCCGCCACCGGCACCCCGGTCGAGGTGCCCGACACGTTGGCCGCGACCCTGCGCGACTACCAGCGCGCCGGCCTGACCTGGCTCAGCGAGCTGACCGACCTGGGGCTGGGTGGCTGCCTGGCCGACGACATGGGGTTGGGCAAGACGATCACCCTGATCGCGCTGCACCTGCGCCGCGCCGAGCGGGCCGGCGGCCCCACGCTGGTGGTCTGCCCGGCCTCGCTGCTGGGCAACTGGGAGTCCGAGATCCGCCGGTTCGCCCCGGGGGTGCCGGTGCGCCGCTTCCACGGGTCCCAGCGCGACCTCGACGGGTTCACCGAGCTCCCCGGCATCGGCGGGTACGGGTTCGTGCTCACCACCTACGGCACCATGCGCGTCGACGCCGACGCGCTGGCCGGGGTCGCGTGGGACCTGGTCGTGGCCGACGAGGCCCAGCACGTGAAGAACCCCGCCTCCGCCACCGCCCGGGCGCTGCGCAGCATCGACTCGGCCGCCCGGGTCGCGCTGACCGGCACCCCGGTGGAGAACGAGCTGACCGAGCTGTGGGCGATCCTGGACTGGGTGGTGCCCGGCCTGCTCGGCTCCCGCAACGCCTTCCGCAAGGTGTGGGCGGCCCCGATCGAGTCCGGCACACAACCGGCCACCGCCGCGAAGTTCGCCGCCCTGGTCGAACCGTTCCTGCTGCGCCGCCGCAAGTCCGACCCCGGCGTCGCCCCGGAGCTGCCGCCGAAGACCGAGACCGACCACCTGCTCGCCCTGACCCGGGAGCAGGCGGTGCTCTACGAGGCGTTCGTGCGCGACTCGATGGACCGGATCGAGCGCTCCGAACCCGACGCCCGGCGCGGGCTGGTGCTGAAGATGCTCACCGGGCTGAAGCAGATCTGCAACCACCCGGCGCACTTCCTCAAGCAGGCCAACCCCAAGCTCGCCGGGCGCTCGGAGAAGCTCGACCTGCTCGACGAGCTGGTCGGCACCGTCCTGGCCGAGCAGGGGCAGGTGCTGGTCTTCACCCAGTACGTCGCGATGGGGCGGCTGCTGGTGGCGCACCTGACCCGGGCCGGGGTGCCGCACCACTTCCTGCACGGCCAGGTGCCGGTGCGCACCCGGGAGAAGATGGTCGAGGAGTTCCAGGCCGGCGAGGTGCCGGTCTTCGTGCTGTCGCTCAAGGCGGCCGGCACCGGGCTGAACCTCACCGCCGCCGACCACGTCGTCCACCTGGACCGGTGGTGGAACCCGGCGGTGGAGGACCAGGCCACCGACCGGGCGTACCGGATCGGGCAGACCCGGCCGGTGCAGGTGCACCGGATGGTGGTGCGCGGCACCGTCGAGGAGAAGATCGCCGAGCTGCTGGCCCGCAAGCGCAGCCTGGCCGACGCGGTGCTCGGCCGCGGCGAGGCCGCGCTCACCGAGCTCTCCGACGACGAGCTGCGCGACCTGGTGGAGCTGCGGCCGTGAGCGCCCGGACCTTCCCCCGCCTCGCACCGCGCCGCTCCGGCGGACGGAGCAGCTGGTGGGGCCGGGCCTGGCAGCGCACCGTGGAGGAGTCGACCTACGCCGACGCCGACCTCACGGCGGGCCGGCGCGCCGCCCGGGCAGGCCGGGTCGGGGCGATCGGGCTCAGCGACGGCCGCTGCGTCGCCGCGGTCGAGTCCGGCGACGACGCGCTGACCGCCCAGGTGCTGGTGCGGGCCTTCGACGCCGGAGAGCAGGAGACGCTGCTCGCGGCGGTGGAGTCCGAGGCCGGCCGGATCGCGGACCTGCTGGCCGGCCAGCTGCCCGACGGGCTGGTCGAGCACGCCGAGGAGTCCGGGATCGACCTGGTGCCGGGCAGCGGCGACGTCAGCTACTCGTGCAGCTGCGAGCCGTGGGCCGACCCCTGCCAGCACGCGGTGGCCCTGGCCACCCAGGTGGGCTGGCTGCTCGACGAGGAGCCGCTGCTGCTGCTGGCGCTGCGGGGGTTCTCCCGCACCGAGCTGCTGGACCGGTTGGACGAGCGACGCTCCGCGGCCGCGCGGACCGCCACGGGGTCCGCTGCCGGGTCCGGGGACGACGACGGCCCGCAGGCCGACCCGGACCCCGACGAGATCGATGACCTCGCGGTGGCCCAGGACGCGGCGCTGCGGGCCGAGCGTCTGCTGCAGGAGTGGGGCTGAGGCCCCGCCGGGATCAGGCCCCGGGGGCCTCGGTGGTACCCACCGGGCGCGACCCGAGCTCCTCGTCGAGGCGGAGCAGGCCCGGGCCGTCGTCGCCGATCATCTTGAGCTGGCCGATGATCTCGGAGACGGTCGCCTCCTCCTCGACCTGCTCCTCGAGGAACCAGTTGAGCAGCGGGCGCGAGTCCAGGTCGCCGTCCTTCTCGGCGGCCCGGTACAGGTCGCGGATCGACTCCGAGACCTTCTCCTCGTGCGCGAGCGCGGCCTGGAACGCGTCCAGTGCGCTGGTCACCGTGGCGGACGGGGCCTTGACGGCGCCGATCACGGGGCGGTTGTCGCGGTCGACGACGTGGTCGATGAAGCGGTTCGCGTGGACGATCTCCTCGTCGGCCTGGTGACGCAGCCACTTGGCCATGCCGGTCAGGTCCATGAGGTCCATCTCGATGGCCAGCTGGCGGTAGACCAGCGACGCGGAGAACTCCAGGGCGATCTGGTCGTTGAAAGCCTTCTCGAGGTCTGCACTCATCTTCATGGTCCCGACCCTAGCCGTTGCCGCCGACTCGCACATCCAAGGCAAACCTGCCCTCACCTGCGCCGATGCCTGCGCGCGCGCTCGGATCAGCCGACGCCGAGGGCGGCCCGGGCCATCCGGGTGAGGATCTCGCGCATCGCCTCGAGCGGCAGCCGGTTGCTGTGCGGGGTGGAGTTGATCAGCCCGAAGCCGACGTGCGCGGTGGCCTTGGCGGCCTCGTGCGAGACCTGCGGGTACAGGGCGGTGACCTGGTCGGCCCACAGGGTCACGTACTCGCGCTGCAGGGTGCGGACCAGCTCGCGCGACTGCGGCGGCAGCGAGGACCAGTCACGCTCCTGCACGGCGATCAGGGACGGCTGGCTGAGCGCGAACTCGACGTGGAAGTCGATCAGCGCGTGCAGCGCCGAGCGTGGGTCCTCGGCCGAGGCCACCCGCTCCTTGCCGCCGGCCAGCAGTCGTTCGGAGATGGCGACCAGCATCTCCGAGAGCATCGCGTCCTTGCTCGGGAAGTGCTTGTAGAGGGCCGGCCCGGAGATGCCGCACGCGGCGCCCAGGTCGGCCACGGAGACACCGTGGAAGCCGCGGTCCGCGAAGAGGTCGGCGGCCGCGTCGAGGATCTGCTCGCGCCGACTCGTCACGGGCACAGGTTAACCGTCGTTCACCTGCTCCGGTCCCGCCGTCCCACGCCGCGTCCGGGCGTGCAGGAGTGGCGCTGGCCCGAGTGGTTAACGTTCGCTAACCTGAGGGGGTGACGACTTCTCCTGCCCCGGCCACCCCGTCGATGGCCGACCTCGTCGACGAACTCCGCGCCCGCCTGGCCCGTGCCCGCCAGGGCGGGACCGAGGCGGCCCGCGCCAAGCACACCGGCCGCGGCAAGCTGCTGGTCCGGGACCGGATCGACCGGCTGCTCGACCCCGGCAGCCCGTTCCTCGAGCTGAGCCCGCTGGCCGCCTGGGACATGTACGGCACCGGCGACGGCCGCGAGGGCGACGAGTGGGCGGTGCCGAGCGCCAGCATCGTCACCGGCATCGGCCGGGTCGCCGGCCGCGAGTGCATGGTCATCGCCAACGACGCCACCGTGAAGGGCGGCACCTACTACCCGATCACGGTCAAGAAGCACCTGCGTGCCCAGCAGGTCGCCGCCGACAACGACCTGCCCTGCATCGCGCTGGTCGACTCCGGCGGGGCGTTCCTGCCGATGCAGGACGAGGTCTTCCCCGACCGGGAGCACTTCGGCCGGATCTTCTTCAACCAGGCCAACCTGTCCGCCCGCGGCGTGCCGCAGATCGCCAGCGTGATGGGCTCGTGCACCGCCGGCGGCGCCTACGTGCCGGCGATGAGCGACGAGACGGTGATCGTCAAGGAGCAGGGCACGATCTTCCTGGGCGGGCCGCCGCTGGTGAAGGCCGCGACCGGTGAGGTCGTCACCGCCGAGGAGCTCGGCGGCGGCGAGGTGCACGCCCGCCGCTCCGGGGTGGTCGACCACCTGGCCGACGACGACGACCACGCGCTGGCGATCGTGCGGCGCATCGTCGAGACGCTGCCCCAGCAGCGGCACCCGGCCGCGGATCCGGACCAGGTCGAGGAACCGGTCGAGAGCCCGGACACCCTCACCGACGTGGTGCCCGTCGACAGCCGCACCCCCTACGACGTGCGCGAGGTGATCCGCCGGGTCGTCGACGGCAGCCGGTTCGCGGAGTTCAAGAAGCTCTACGGCGAGACCCTGGTCTGCGGGTTCGCCACGATCTGGGGCCACGACGTCGGGATCGTGGCCAACAACGGCATCCTGTTCAGCGAGTCCTCGCTCAAGGGCGCCCACTTCGTCGAGCTGTGCAACCAGCGGAAGATCCCGCTGGTGTTCCTGCAGAACATCTCCGGCTTCATGGTCGGGCGCGAGTACGAGAACGGGGGCATCGCCCGGGACGGCGCCAAGCTCGTCACCGCCGTGTCCTGTTCGGTGGTGCCCAAGTACACGGTGGTCATCGGCGGCTCCTACGGCGCCGGCAACTACGGCATGTGCGGCCGCGCCTACGACCCCCGGTTCCTGTGGATGTGGCCCAACGCCAAGATCTCGGTGATGGGCGGCGAGCAGGCCGCGACCGTGCTGGCCACGGTCCGTCGCGACGGCATCGAGGCGCGCGGCGGGGAGTGGTCGGCCGGGGAGGAGGAGTCCTTCAAGGACCCGATCCGCGAGCAGTACGCCGAGCAGGGGTCGGCCTACTACTCCACCGCACGGCTGTGGGACGACGGGATCATCGAGCCCGCCGACACCCGCCGGGTGCTGGGCATGGCGCTCTCGATCGCCGCCCGCCAGGAGATCCCCGCACCGCGCTACGGCGTCTTCCGGATGTGATCGCGCAGCGATGAGTGAGGAACGAACTCAGCGCGTGAGCGCGATCAGGTCGAACAAGCCCGCCGACCGAGGCAGCCCCGCCACCGCCGGCCACCGACAGGAGACCCCGTGAGCACCGAACCGACGCTGCTGGTCGCCAACCGCGGCGAGATCGCCCGCCGGGTCTTCCGCACCGCGCGGGACCTGGGCTGGCGCACCGTCGCGATCCACTCCGACCTCGACGCCGCCGCCCCGCACGTGCGCAGCGCCGACGTCTCGGTGCGGGTCGAGTCCTACCTCGACGTCGAGGCCGTGGTGGCTGCCGCGGTGCAGACCGGGGCCACGCACGTGCACCCCGGATACGGCTTCCTGTCCGAGCGGGCCCCGTTCGCGCGCGCCCTGGCCGAGGCCGGGATCACCCTGGTCGGGCCGGACGCGGACGTGATGGACGCGATGGGCCGCAAGGACGCCGCCCGCGAGATCGCCGTGGCTGCCGGGGTGCCGGTGGTGCCCGCCCACGACGCGGGCGACGACCCGGCCACGTTCGCCTATCCGGTGCTGGTCAAGGCCGCCGCGGGCGGCGGCGGCAAGGGCATGCGGGTGGTCCGCTCCGCCGAGGAGTACCCCGAGGCCCTGGCCGCGGCCCGCCGCGAGGCCGCTGCCGGGTTCGGCGACGACACCATGCTGGTGGAGAAGTACGTCGAGTCGGGCCGGCACATCGAGGTGCAGGTCGTCGGGGACACCCACGGCACCGTGCTGCACTTCTTCGAACGCGACTGCTCCACCCAGCGGCGCCACCAGAAGGTGCTCGAGGAGGCGCCCGCCCCGACCCTGGACGAGGCCCAGCGGACCGCGATCACCACGGCCGCCGTCGCGCTCGCCGCGCAGGTCGGCTACACCGGCGCCGGGACGGTCGAGTTCCTGCTGGACAACGCCACCGGCGAGTTCTGGTTCCTGGAGATGAACACCCGGCTCCAGGTCGAGCACCCGGTCACCGAGGAGGCGGTCCGGGTCGCCGGGGCCGAGCTCGACCTGGTCGCGCTCCAGCTCCACGTCGCCCGGGGCCTGCCGTTCGACTTCGAGCAGGCCGACGTCGCCCTGGTCGGTCACGCGATCGAGGCACGGGTCTACGCCGAGGACTCCTTCGCCGGGTTCCTGCCCCAGGCCGGGCGCGCCTCCTACGTCGGGTGGGGTGTCGCCGCCGACCACGGCGTCCGGGTCGACCACGCCCTGGAGTCCGGTCAGGAGGTCACCACCGCCTACGACCCGATGCTGGGTAAGGTCATCGGGTACGGGCCGGACCGCGAGTCGGCGCGGCGCGCGGTGATCGCCGCGCTGGACGAGACCACGATCCTGGGGCTGACCAGCAACGCCGGTTTCCTGCGGGTGCTGCTCGCCTCGCCCGAGTTCGCCGCCGCCACCCTGGACACCGCCTGGCTGGACCGGAACGAGGTTGCCGCCCCGGACGACACCGACGCCCGGTCGCTGGCCGCCGCGCTGCTGGTCGGTGACCCCGCGCCCGGACTCTGGGGCGGCGACGGCTGGCGCTCCGGCGGGCCGGACGCCCCGCGCCGGGTCCACATCGGCGGCTGGGTCGACGTGCCCGAGGTCGAGCGGCGCCACCTGGGCCGCACCGGGGGCCGCCCGGCCGGGCTGCAACGCGTCCGGTTGCGCCGCGACGGGGAGCCGGCCACGGCGACCGGCCTGGTCCACGGTCACGGGGTCGAGCTGGCCCACCGCGGCCAGCGGCACGTCTTCGCGCTGCCCGACCCGTTCGCCGGGACCGGCGCCGCGGCCTCCGACGGCACCGTCGCCGCCCCGATGCCCGGCACCGTGCTGGCCCTCGAGGTCGCGGTCGGTGACCGGGTCACCGAGGGGCGCACCCTGGGCATGATGGAGGCGATGAAGATGGAGCTGGCCCTCAAGGCACCCTTCGACGGCACCGTCACCGAGGTGGCGGCCGTCGTGGGACGCCAGGTCTCCCTCGGCGCCACGCTGTTCGTCGTCGAACCCGCGGAGGGGGAGGTGGCGCAGCCGTGAGCCTGCCCCCGGGCCTGCCGGCCGTCCACCCCGAACCCGGCCTGCCGGGCGCGGTCACCGTCTACGAGGTCGGGCCCCGCGACGGCCTGCAGAACGAGCAGAGGGTGCTCGACGTCGAGGTGAAGGCCGAGTTCGTGGTCCGGCTGCTCGCCGCCGGACTGCCGCTGGTCGAGGCCACCAGCTTCGTGCACCCGCGCTGGGTGCCGCAGCTGGCCGACGCCGCCGAGCTGATGGGTGTCCTCGGCGCGGCCGGGCGCCGCTGCCCGGTGCTGGTGCCCAACGAGCGCGGCCTGGACCGGGCCCTCGAACTGGGTCTGGAGCACGTGGCGGTCTTCGGGTCGGCCACCGAGACGTTCGCGAACCGGAACCTGAACCGCTCCTACGACGAGCAGTTCACGATGTTCGCCCCCGTCGTGCAGCGCGCCCTGGCCGCCGGCGCCGACGTGCGCGGCTACCTGTCGATGTGCTTCGGCGACCCCTGGGAGGGCCCGGTGGCGCTGGACCGCGTGGTCACCGCTGGGGTCCGGCTGCTCGACCTGGGGGTGGGACAGCTCAGCCTGGGCGACACCATCGGGATCGCCACGCCCGGCCACGTCGGCGCGCTGGTGGCGGCGTTCGCCGACGCCGGCGTGGGCACCGACCGGCTCGCGCTGCACTTCCACGACACCTACGGCCAGGCGCTCGCCAACGTGCACGCCGGCCTGCGGGCGGGGGTGACCACGTTCGACGCCAGCGCCGGCGGGCTGGGCGGTTGCCCGTACGCGAAGTCGGCCACCGGGAACCTCGCCACCGAGGACCTGGTGGTGCTGCTGGACGGCCTGGGCATCGAGCACGGGGTCGACCTGGGTGCGCTGGTGGAGACCAGCACCTGGATGGCCGGGCACCTGGGCCGGCCGAGTGCCAGCGCCGTCGTGCGTGCCCTCGGCGGCCCCGGTACCGGCGGTACGGCAGAATCGCCCGCATGAGTCGCGTCGTCCACCTGCACATCGGAGCCCCCAAGACGGGCACCACCTACCTGCAGGACCGGTTGACCCTCAACCTCGAGCAGCTCGCCCGGCACGGCGTCACCGTGCCCAGCCAGCACCGCGCCGCCGACGCGGACCTGTTCCACTTCCGCGCCGCGCTGGACCTGCTCGGCCAGGACTGGGGCGGCGCCCCGGGGCACGCGCACGGCGCCTGGGACTCGATGGTGCGCAAGGTGAACCGCGCCGACCGGTCGATCATCAGCCACGAGATCCTCTCCGGCGCCCGGCCCGACACGATCGCCCGCGCCCTCAACGACCTGGCCGACTGCGAGGTGCACCTGGTGTACTCGGCGCGCGACCTGGGGCGTCAGCTCCCCGCGGCCTGGCAGGAGTCGATCAAGCAGGGCCGCAAGTGGAGCTACGAGCGGTTCCTGACCCGCTACCAGAACGGGCGCACCTGGTTCCGCCGTGCCTTCGACCTGCCCACGGTGCTGAACAACTGGTCGGTGAAGCTGCCGCCCGAGCGGGTGCACGTGGTCACCGTGCCGCACGAGCGCGGCCCCCGCGGCGACGCGCTGTGGCAGCGTTTCCTCACCGCCTTCGACCTCGACGAGTCCTGGTTGCCCAAGGAGTCCGAGCGGTCCAACCGGTCGATGGGCCTGCCGGAGACCCAGCTCCTGCGCACCCTGAACCGCCGCCTGGACACCTCGGTGCACCACGACGCCGGCTTCGACCCGCTGATCCGGCAGCTGCTGGCCGAGAAGGTGCTGGCCCACCGCGACTCGGTGAAGCTGATGCTGCCCCCGGACCGGTTCGAGTTCGCCGAGGAGCAGGCCGGACGCTGGATCGACTGGCTGCACGGGTCGGGGGTGCAGGTCGTCGGCGACCCGCAGGACCTGATGCCGCGCCGGTACCCGGTCGAGCAGTACGCCGACCCGTCCCGCAAGCGCCGCCGCGCCCAGCTGGACGCCGCCGTCGACGCGCTGGCCGCGATGACCGAGGAGGCGATGAACGCCCGGCAGCAGGAGCCGCTGGGCCGACGTGTGCTCTCCACCGCCGCCCGCCTGCGACGCCGATGACCACCGCCGGGCCCGCACTGGCCCGGGCCTGGGTGGGACACCTGGCGACCGGGGGGACGATCGCCTGGTCGGCGTTCGTCGACGCCCACCAGGCCCGTCCGTGGGCCGGCGACCTGCCCGGCGCGCAGAACCTCGAGCTGCTGCGCCGGCTCAACCAGGCCGGGCCGGTGCCCGCCCCGGTCGTCGCCGACCTGCTCGGCACCGCCCCGCCCGGTCGGGGCCGACCGACCCTGCCGCTGCTCGGTGCCGGTGACCCTGCCTGGGGGGTGCGGCCGGTCGACCCGGCCGCGCTGCCGGTCGAGGAACTGGTCCGGGTGGCCGCCGGGGTGCTGTCCCGGCAGGTCGCGGCCCTGCCCGGACCCGACGGACCGGACCCGCGGCCGCGCCGCTGGGGCCGGCAGTGGACCCTGGACGGTGACGCCTGGCGCGCCACCCAGCTGCGCGCCCACCTCACCGCCGACCGCCGCCCGCCGGGCGGACCGGCCCAGCACCGGGTCGTGCTCGGCGGCCCGCTGGACCACCTGCTCGCCTCCGCGTGGAGCACCCGCGCCTTCGGTGACGGGGTGCGCAGCTGGGAGACCAGCCTGGACATCGCGGCGCGCGACGACCGGCTGCCGCCGCGGGCCGACCTGACCCGGATCGCCCGCGAGGCGGCCGCGGTGCTGGGGCGGCGCCGGGTGCACGTGGTGCTCGAC
>JAEWXC010000019.1 GCA_023396115.1 Actinomycetes bacterium
GCTGGCGTTTCGCACGCCGTTCTCCGTTCCGTGGTTCCTGACTCTCGACAAGCCAGAAACCTAGAGCGGGAACGGCGTGCGGCCATTCAGACGCGATCAACCACCCACGGAAGCATCAGATGAGCCAGAAATCTCGCGACATCCTCCCGCAGGTGTCCCGGCCCCGGGTGGTCCGACACGGGAGAGGGGCCGATGCGGGTGTCGGTGCGGGTGACGGTACGGGGTGCCGGGGTCCGGACGCGACGAACCCTCCGGGTCGACCGGAGGGCTCGTCGGGTGGGGCTGTGCAGGGTCAGCGGGCGCGCTTGGAGAGGCGCTCGACGTCCATGATCACGACCGAGCGGGGCTCGAGGCGCACCCAGCCACGCGAGGCGAAGTCGGCCAGGGCCTTGTTGACCGTCTCCCGCGAGGCGCCGACCAGCTGGGCCAGCTCCTCCTGGGTGAGGTCGTGGTGCACGTGCACGCCGTCGTCGGCGGTGCGGCCGAAGCGGTCGGCCAGCTCCAGCAGCTGCTTGGCGACCCGGCCGGGCACGTCGGAGAAGACCAGGTCGGCGACCACGTCGTTGGAGCGGCGCAGCCGGCCAGCCAGCTGGGAGAGCAGGCCGCGGGCCACCTGCGGGCGGCCGTCGAGCCAGCGCAGCAGGTCCTCGTGGGACAGCGAGGCGAACGAGGCGTCGGTGACCGCGGTGACGGTGGCCGAGCGCGGGCCCGGGTCGAAGAGCGAGAGCTCGCCGAACATCTGGCCGGGGCCCATCACGGCCAGCAGGTTCTCGCGGCCGTCGACCGAGGAACGGCCGAGCTTCACCTTGCCGTCGAGCACGATGTAGAGCTTGTCGCCGGAGTCGCCCTCGTGGAACAGCACGTCGCCGCGGCGCAACCGCGTCTCGGCCAGGGAGCTCAGCAGCGCGGTGGCGGCCTCGTCGTCCAGTGCGCTGAACAGGGGTGCCTGCCGAAGCACGTCGGTGTCCACGGATCCTCCAGTCGTCGGTTGCAACGCCGCGCACGCACGGCGAGCCGCTGCGATCCTAAACCGTGTCGAGGTTCACAGCCATTCCCCGCGCCGGGACGGGCGCGGTGGGGTGCTCGGTGAACAGTACCGTCGGGGCCTGGCCGTAGGCTGACCCGCGTGAACCCGGACCGTCCTGACACCGCCCTGGTGCGTCGGGCCCGCAAGATCAACCGGGTGCTCGCCGAGACCTACCCGCAGGCGCACTGCGAGCTCGACTTCGACGACCCGTTCCAGCTGCTCGTGGTCACCGTGCTGAGCGCCCAGACCACCGACCGCCGGGTCAACGCCGTGCGCCCGGTGCTGTTCGGGGCCTACCCCGACCCCGCGGCGATGGCCGCGGCCGACCGGGCCGACCTGGAGCGCATCGTGGGTCCGCTGGGCTTCTTCCGGCAGAAGACCGAGGCGCTGCTGAAGCTGTCCGCGGCGCTGGTGGAGAACTACGGGGGCCATGTGCCGGGGCGGCTCGAGGACCTGGTCACCCTGCCCGGGGTGGGGCGCAAGACCGCCAACGTGGTGCTCGGCAACGCCTTCGACGTCCCTGGCATCACCGTCGACACCCACTTCGGCCGGTTGGTGCGCCGCTTCGGGTGGACCGATCTGACCGACCCGGTGAAGGTGGAGCACGCGGTCGGGGACCTGTTCGAGAAGCGGGACTGGACGATGCTCAGCCACCACGTCATCTGGCACGGCCGGCGACGCTGCCACGCCAAGAAGCCGGCCTGCGGCGCCTGCCCGCTGGCCCACTGGTGCCCCTCCTACGGGGAGGGTCCCACCGACCCCGAGGTCGCGGCGAAGCTGGTCAAGACCCAGGGGCCCGCGTGAGGCGCCGGGTGGCCGGGCTGGTCCTGGCGCTCACCGCCCTGCTGCTGACGGCCTGCTCGGAGGAGCCGGACGGCCCGCGCGTGACGACGCTGCCCGAGCTCTCCCTGGCGGTCTTCCCCGGGTCCGACGTGTCGGGCCTGCCGGGGGCGGCCGAGGCGGTGCAGGACGACGTCACGGTGCGCCTCTCCGAGCTCAAGGGCCCGATGGTGGTCAACGTGTGGGCCACCTGGTGCGGCCCGTGCCGGCACGAGATGCCGGTGATCGAGGCGTTCCACCGCGAGTTCGGCGACGAGGTCGCGGTGCTCGGCATCGACCACAAGGACCCGCAGCTGGCGGCGGCGAAGAAGTTCGCGGAGCAGACCGGGGTGAGCTACCCGATGCTGCGCGACCCCGACGGCCTGGTGGACCGCGCCGAACCCTTCGGCCACCTCAAGGTGCTGCCGTACTGGGCCTTCGTCGACGCCTCCGGCACCGTGGTGCACCAGGAGTTCCGCACCGTCGACGGTGTCGGTGAGCTGGTCGAGCTGAGCCGCACCTACCTGGGGGTGCCGGGTGGCGAGTGAGCAGACGCCCCGCGCCGGGTGGCTCGAGGAGGTCACCGTCGGTCTGGGGTCCGTGACCGTGCACGATCTGACCCGGTTCCAGGTGCCCCCGGACGCCCGTCCCCGGCGCAGCGCCGTGCTGATGCTGCTGGCCGACACCGACGGTGACGGCCGCGGCGAGCTGCTGCTGACCGAGCGTGCTCACCACATGCGCTCCCACCCCGGCCAGGTCTCGTTCCCCGGCGGGATGGGCGAGGAGGGCGAGGACCCGGTCACCACGGCGCTGCGCGAGGCGAACGAGGAGATCGACCTCGACCCCGCCCAGGTGCAGGTGCTGGGCCAGCTGCCCGAGCTGTGGCTGCCGCCGACCAACTTCGCCGTCACCCCCGTCGTGGCCCACTGGAGCCACCGCGGCGAGGTGCACGCGGCCAGCCCCGACGAGGTGCACGCGGTGCACCACGAGGACATCGACGACCTGCTGGACCCCGAGAACCGGATCACCGTGCGCCACCCCTCGGGCTGGCTCGGCCCCGGCTTCCTGGTCGGCCCCGAGCGCGACGTCATCCTGTGGGGCTTCACCGCCGGGATCGTCGCCCGCTTCTTCGGCCACCTGGGGTGGGCCCGCGAGTGGGACACCTCCCGGGTGCGGGAGCTGCCCGCGCACATGCTCGCCGGTGAGGGACCGCGCACCGAGTTCCGGCAGAACACCGACCTGGAGGATCCGCTGTGAACGCGCTCGACTGGATCCTCGCGCTGCTGGTCTTCGCCTACGCCCTCTCCGGCTACTGGCAGGGCTTCATCACCGGGGCGTTCGCCACCGCCGGCCTGCTGCTCGGTGGGCTGTTCGGCATCTGGCTGGCCCCGTTCGCGCTGGGTGAGGCCGACCCGTCGCTGCTGGTCTCGCTGGGCGCGCTGCTGATCGTGATCCTCTCGGCCTCGCTGGGCCAGGCCGCGATGCAGTTCCTGGGGTCGCGGTTGCGCGGGCGGATCACCTGGCAGCCGATCCGGGTGGTCGACGCGATCGGCGGCGCGGCCCTGTCCACGGCCGCGGTGCTGATCGTCAGCTGGGTGCTGGGCGTGGCCATCGCCGGGGCCGGGATCGTCGGCGTGACGCCGCTGGTGCGCTCCTCGTGGACCCTGTCGAAGATCGACGCCGCGATGCCCGACAGTGCCGACCGGCTGCTGCACGGCTTCAACAACGTCGTCGGGTCGACCTTCTTCCCGCTCTACCTGGAGCCGTTCGCGCCGGAACGCATCGTCGAGGTCGGTCCCGGGCCGAAGCGGCTGCTGAAGGACCCCGACGTGGTCGACGCCGGCAGCCGGGTGCTCAAGATCCACGCCGAGAACCGGTGCGGGCGAGGGATCGCGGGGACCGGCTTCCTCTACGCCCCGGACCGGCTGATGACCAACGCCCACGTCGTGGCCGGGGTCGACGAGCCGCAGGTGATGACCGAGGACGGCCCGGTCGACGCCCGTGTCGTGCACTACGACTCCGAGCTGGACGTGGCGGTGCTGGAGTTCGACTCCGGCGACCTGGAGCCGCTCCACTTCGACCTGTCCGGGCGCGCCGAGCAGGGAGTGGCCGTGCTGGGCTTCCCGCAGGACGGGCCCTACGACGTGCAGCCCGGCCGGGTCCGTGCCGAGCAGCGGCTCCGCTCGCCGGACATCTACGGGCACGGCACCGTGATCCGTGAGGTGTTCTCGCTGCGGGCGCTGGTGCGTCCAGGCAACTCCGGGGGACCGGTGGTCTCCTCGGCCGGCGACGTGATCGGGGTGGTCTTCGCGGCCTCGATCCAGGACAAGCAGACCGGCTACGCGCTCACCGCCGACCAGGTGGCCGAGGCTGCGGACGCCGGCCGGGCAGCCACCTCGGGCGTGGGCACCGGGGCCTGCACCGGCTGACCTGCAGGGTCCGGGGCGCTGCTCCGCTGTTGCAACACTGGACTGTCACCTGTGGTGCGGTGTCAGACCACCGCACCACAGGTGACAGATCCGTGTTGCATGTGCGGGGTGGGCGCCAGTTGCCCGGGGGTGCGAGCGGCGGCTCAGGTGAGGCGCTGCACCGTGGCCTGGGCCTGGGCGATGGCCTTCTCCGGGGCGCGGACCTTCATCACGCTGCGGTAGCCGATGAACCCGAGCACCCCGGCGACGACCAGGTACAGGGCGAAGACGATCAGGAAGGCCCAGTGCAGGTCGAGCCCGGACCCGTTCCAGTGGATCAGGTACGCCAGCGCCACCGAGAACATGATGAGCGCCATCACGGCGAAGAATGCGGCACCCACGAAGAGGCCGATCCCGGCGCCGCCGGCCTTGACGCTGACCTTCAGCTCGGACTTGACCAGCTGGATCTCCTTGGAGATCAGCGTGGAGATGTCGCGGGTCGCGTCTGTGACCAGACGGCCGATCGTCGGGTCGGAGTCCTGGGGCGGTTGGGTTGCCATGCCTTCTTCCCTGTCGTGACACCGGACGGCGGTCACCATCCGGTGCGACCTTACACAGCACGGGTATCGTGGTGCCTCAGGTGAGCCGGGAAGTCTGGTCGGCCCACGCCCTGCAGCGGGGTGTGGAACGCTGCCGCCCTACCCACGGGCGCCCAACCTGAGAGGGCCCGCATGGCCACCCGCAGGACCCCCGGAGCCGACCACGACGTCTGGGTCTCCGGCCCCGCCTTCATCGAGAGCGACCGACCGCTGGCCCGTGTCGGCCGACCCGTCCGGGAGTTCTTCCGGATCGAGGCGGCCGGGTCGGTGTTGCTGCTCCTGGCCGCCGCCGTCGCCCTGGTCTGGGCGAACTCGCCCTGGGGCGGCACCTACGACACCTTCTGGCACACCGAGCTGAGCCTGGGGGTGGGGGACTGGACGGTCACCGAGTCCCTGCAGCACTGGGTCAACGACGCGCTGATGGTGCTGTTCTTCTTCGTCGTCGGCCTCGAGATCAAGTACGAGCTGGTCAAGGGCGACCTGCGCGACCCGCGGGCGGCGGCGCTGCCCGTGGTCGCCGCCCTGGGCGGGATGGCCGTCCCGGCGCTGCTGTTCCTGGCCGTCACCGGCGCCTCCGGCGGCGAGGGCAGCCACGGGTGGGGCATCCCGATGGCCACCGACATCGCGTTCGCGGTCGGTGTGCTGGGCCTGCTGGGCCGCCGGATCCCCTCGACCGCCCGGATCTTCCTGCTCACCCTGGCCATCGCCGACGACGTCGGCGCGATCCTGGTGATCGCGCTGTTCTACACCGCCGACCTGTCCTGGCAGTGGCTGCTGGGCAGCCTGGCGCTGCTCGCGGTGATGGTGCTGCTGCGCTACCGGCGGGTCTGGACCACCAGCATCTACGTGGTGCTGGGTGTCGGGGTCTGGTTCACGCTGCTCCAGTCCGGGGTGCACGCGACCCTAGCCGGTGTCGCGATCGGTCTGCTCACTCCCAGCGTCCCGCTGTTCAAGGAGCAGCTGGCCCGCGAGCACGCCCGCGAGGCCCTGGCCGACCAGGAGCTCGACCCCGACGAGCTGTCCCGGCTGCACTACCTGCTGGCCCAGTCGGTGCCCCCGGTCGAGCGGATCCAGGCCGGCCTGCACCCGGTCTCCTCCTACCTGGTGCTGCCGATCTTCGCCCTCGCCAACGCCGGCGTCAGCCTCTCCGGGGTCGGCGAGGTGATCACCTCCCCGGTCGCCCTGGGGGTGCTGCTCGGCCTGGTGGTCGGCAAGCCGCTGGGCATCGTGGCGGCCACCTGGCTGGCGGTCCGGCTCGGGTTGGGTCAGCTGCCCCGCGGCACCACGTGGGGTGTGGTGACCGGGCTCGGCGCGGTGGCCGGGATCGGGTTCACCGTCTCGCTGTTCATCGCGGGGCTGTCGTTCCCCGGCGAGGAGTCCCTGACCAGTGCCGCGAAGGTCGGGATCCTGCTGGCCTCGGCGGTTTCCGCCGTCATCGGTGTGGTGGTGCTGCGGCTGACCACCCGCGGCCAGGACCACCCCGACGAGCTCGCCCTCACCGACTGAGGGGATCGGGAGGTTTCCCCGGCCCGGGGCCGGGGCAGGGGCCCGGGGTCCAGCACTCCAGGCCCTCGGGAGGCCACCATGCGCAGGATCCTCACCGCCGGATGCACCGCCGCCCTGCTCGCGGTCACGACCCTCACCGGCGCGGCCCCGGCCGGTGCGGCCAACCAGACCAGCCGGACCGACCCGCGTGAGGACGTGGACCTGGTCAGCGGCAACCTGCCCAGCCCGGCGCAGTGGCGCAGCACCGACCTGGTCCGCACCACGGTGAGCGCCGCACCGCGCCGGGTGGCGCTCACCGTCCGGACCCGGGCCACCGTGGGGGCCGTCCGCGCCCGGCGCGACGTGCTGTCGATGCGGGTCACGGCCGGCTCACCGGTCCGGGTGCTGACCCGACGCCGGGGTGGCGGGGCGTGGACCGTGGTGGTGAAGGCCCGCCGCGCCACCCGGTGCGCCGGGGCCCGGGTCCGGGAGAACCGGGCGCGGCGCCAGCTGCGGGTCACCGTCCCCCGACGGTGCCTGCCGGGTGCCCGGGCCGGGGGTCGGCTGCTGGTCGACAGCGTGCAGTGGGAGCGACGCTTCCGCCCCCGCACCCGCGGCCCGCGCCTGGTGGACGCGGTCGGGCTCTACCAGGTCATCGACCTGCCCTGACCCCCGGCGCGGTGGCGCCGCTCAGCCGCGGGTCGCCTTGATCAGCTCCATCACGCTGGAGTCGGCCAGCGTCTGGGTGTCGCCGATCTCGCGGCCCTCGGCCAGGTCCTTGAGCAGGCGGCGCATGATCTTGCCCGAGCGGGTCTTGGGCAGCTCGGGGACCACCATCACCTGGCGCGGCTTGGCGATCGCCCCGATCTCCTTGGCCACGTGGGAGCGCAGCTCCTCGACGATCCCCTCGCCACCGTCACCGGCGGACTCCCGCAGGATGACGTAGGCGCAGACCGCCTGGCCGGTGGTCTCGTCGGCCGCCCCGACCACCGCCGCCTCGGCCACCTTCGGGTGGCTGACCAGCGCGGACTCGATCTCGGTGGTGGAGAGGCGGTGCCCCGACACGTTCATCACGTCGTCGACCCGGCCGAGCACCCAGAAGTCGCCGTCGTCGTCCTTCTTGGCCCCGTCGCCGGCGAAGTACAGGCCCGGCCAGCGCGACCAGTAGGTGTCCACGAAGCGCTGGTCGTCCTTCCACAGCGTGCGCAGCATCGCCGGCCACGGCTCCCGGACCACCAGGTAGCCGCCCTGGCCGTCGGCGACCGGGTGCGCCTCGTCGTCGACCACGTCGGCCACGATCCCCGGCATCGGGGTCATCGCCGAGCCCGGCTTGGCCTCGGTGACACCGGGCAGCGGGGAGATCAGGATCTGGCCGGTCTCGGTCTGCCACCAGGTGTCCACGATCGGGGCCTTCCCGCCGCCGATGTGCTCGCGGTACCAGACGTACGCCTCGGGGTTGATCGGCTCACCGACCGACCCCAGCAGCCGCACCGAGGACAGGTCGTACTGCGCGGGGATCTCGTGGCCCTGCTTCATGAAGGTCCGGATCGCGGTCGGCGCGGTGTAGAAGATCGTCACGCCGTACTGCTGCACGATCTCCCACCAGCGGCCCTTGTGCGGGGCGTCCGGGGTGCCCTCGTACATCACCTGGGTGGCGCCGTTGGCCAGCGGACCGTAGACCAGGTAGGAGTGGCCGGTCACCCAGCCCACGTCGGCGGTGCACCAGTAGACGTCGGTGTCGGCCTTGAGGTCGAAGATCGCCCAGTGCGTCCACGACGTGCCGACCAGGTACCCGCCGGTGGTGTGCAGGATGCCCTTCGGCTTGCCGGTCGTGCCGGAGGTGTACATGACGTACAGCGGGTGCTCGGAGTCGTGCAGCTCCGCGACGTGCTCGGCGGACTGGCTCTCGACCACGTCGTGCCACCACACGTCACGCTCGTTCCAGTCGACGTCCTGGCCGGTGCGGCGCACCACCAGCACGTGCTCGACGGTGTGGCCCTGGGCGGCGGTCTTCTCGCACGCCTCGTCCACGGCCGGCTTGAGGGCCGAGGCGGCGCCCCGCCGGTAGCCACCGTCGGCGGTGATCACCACCTTGGCGTCGCAGTCGACCACCCGGGTGGCCAGGGCGTCGGCGGAGAACCCGCCGAAGACCACGGTGTGCGGGGCACCCAGCCGGGCGCAGGCCAGCATGGCGACCACGGTCTCGGGGATCATCGGCAGGTAGATCGCCACCCGGTCGCCCTTGCGGACCCCCAGCTCGGTCAACGCGTTCGCGGCCCGGCAGACCTCGTCCTGGAGCTGGGCGTAGGTGATGTCGCGGGTGTCGTCGAGGGGCTCACCGACCCAGTGGATCGCGACCTTGTCCCCGCGCCCCGCGGCCACGTGCCGGTCCACGCAGTTGACCGACGCGTTCAGCGTCGCCCCGGTGAACCACTTCGCGAACGGCGGGTTGCTCCAGTCCAGGACCTCCTCCCAGCGCTGGCCCCAGTCGATGCGCTCGGCGGCCTCGGCCCAGAACCCGAGCCGGTCGGCGGCCGCGCGCTCGTAGACGTCGGGTCCCACGTTGGCGGCCGCGGCGAGCTCCGCAGGCGGGGGGAACCGGCGCTCCTCGTGGGAGAGGCTGGCCAGCGTCTCGTTCTGCTCGGTCACGTCGGGACTCCTTCGTGTGGTGTGCGTCACCTGTGACGGTACTCGCCGCGACGCAGGTCACATCAGCCCGGTTCGACGGACGGCTCCGCCGGTGCGCCGAGCGGTCGCGGACCGGCCGTGGGCGGCACACGCAGGGGCGACGAGCGGTGAGTCCGTGAGGTCTGTGAGGTCGTGAGGAGGAGTTCACACGAGCGAAGCGCAGCGCGAGGGCCGGTGAAATCTCGCGCTCGCACGCTGGTCGCACCCCGTCCCACGGCGCAGCCAAGGAGCGACCATGTCACCACACAGGACCCCCCGTCCCGGTACCGCCACCGCGGAGCCCGCCGGCACCCCCGGACGTCCGGGCTGGATCAGCGACTGGCGTCCCGAGGACCCGGAGTTCTGGGAGTCCACCGGTCGCCCGGTGGCCCGGCGCAACCTGTGGGTCTCGATCTTCGCCGAGCACCTGGGGTTCTCGGTGTGGCTGATGTGGAGCGTCTCCTCGGCCTACCTGCTGGCCAGCGGCTTCGACTTCACCGCCTCCCAGCTGTTCTTCCTGGTCGCGGTGCCCAACCTGGTCGGCTCGCTGCTGCGGGTGCCGTACACGCTGGCGGTGCCGATGTTCGGTGGACGCAACTGGACCGTGGTCAGCGCCCTGCTGCTGCTGGTGCCCACCGGCCTGTTCATCTGGGCGGTGCAGCACCCCACGACGCCGTACTGGGTGTTCTGCCTGATCGCGGCCACGGCCGGGTTCGGCGGCGGCAACTTCGCCTCCTCGATGGCCAACATCAACTTCTTCTTCCCCGCCCGCGCCAAGGGTGCCGCCCTGGGCCTGAACGCCGCCGGGGGCAACGTCGGCGTCGCGCTGATCCAGTTCGGCCTCCCGGTCGTGGTCGGCGGCGCCGGTGTCTTCGGCCTGGTCCGGGCCAGCGACGGCGGCATCCACCTGGCCCGTGCCGGCTGGGTCTACCTGGTGCTGGCGCTGGTCGCCGCCGTCCTGGCGTTCCGGTTCATGGACAACCTGGAGAACGCCAAGGCCTCCCCCCGCGAGCAGTTGCGGGTGCTCGGCGAGAAGCACACCTGGATCATGTCGCTGCTCTACATCGGCACCTTCGGCTCCTTCATCGGCTACTCCGCGGCGATGCCGCTGCTGATCAAGCTGAACTTCTTCGTGCCCACCCCGCTGCCCGGCGGGACCGGGATCAACTTCGCCTACTACGCCTTCCTGGGCGCGCTGGTCGGCTCCATCACCCGACCGTTCGGTGGCTGGCTGGCCGACCGGTTCGGCGGGGCCCGGGTCACCTGCTGGGTCTTCGCGGCGATGGTCGCCGGCACCCTGGCGGTGCTGTGGACGCTGACCCAGCTCACCCCCAACCCCGGCGCCGACCCGGCGATAGCCCTGGCCAACACCGAGTGGTTCGGCCTGTTCCTGGCCTTCTTCCTGCTGGTCTTCGCCGCGACCGGGATCGGCAACGGCTCCACCTACCGGATGATCCCCACCATCTGGCGCACCCGCGCCCTGGCCGCCGTCGACCCCGCCGAGCAGGGCGACGAGCAGATCCGCAGTCATGTGCTGGCCCGCGCCAACGCCGGTGCCTCGGCGGCGATCGGGATCATCGGCGCGATCGGTGCCATCGGCGGTTTCGCGATCCCGATGACCTTCGGCGCCCCGTGGGTCTCCGACCCCACCGAGGCGGTGCGCACCGCGTTCGCCGTCTTCGCCGGGTTCTACGTGCTGTGCGGGCTGGTGACCTGGTTCGTCTACCTGCGCCGCCACCTGCTCGTCGCCCGGTTCCCGAGCCTGGCCGCAGCCGGGGTCTGAGATGACCGAGTCGACCACCGGTGCCACCGGGCGGACCACCCGGACCCACTGCCCCTACTGCTCGCTGCAGTGCGGGATGCGGCTGCAGCGCACCGGCCGATCCCTGGAGGTCACCGAGTGGGCGGAGTTCCCGGTCAACGCCGGTGCGCTGTGCCGCAAGGGCTGGACCTCGACCGGTCTGCGCGGGCACCGCGAGCGGCTCACCACCCCGCTGGTGCGTGACACCGCCACCGGGCAGCTCCGGGCGGCCTCGTGGGAGGAGGCGCTGGGCCGGGTCGCCGAGCAGGTGCAGGCGCTGCAGGCCGCCTCGGGGCCGGACGCGGTGGCCGTCTTCGGCGGCGGCGGGCTGACCAACGAGAAGGCCTACTCCCTGGGCAAGTTCGCCCGGGTCGCGCTGGGCACCAGCCAGGTCGACTACAACGGCCGCTGGTGCATGTCCTCGGCCGCGAGCGCCGCCAACCGCAGCCTGGGCCTGGACCGGGGGCTGCCGTTCCCGCTCGCCGACGTGGAGCAGGCCGACGTCGTGGTGCTGGTCGGGTCCAACCTGGCCGAGACCATGCCCCCGGCCGCCCGGCACCTGGACCGGCTGCGTGAACGCGGCGGACGGCTCGTGGTGGTCGACCCGCGGGTGACCCCGACCGCCGAACGCGCCGACCTGCACCTGCAGCCGGTACCGGGCACCGACCTGGCCCTGGCCCTGGGCGTGCTGCACCAGCTGGTCGCCCTCGACGCCGTCGACACCGACTACCTCGCCACCCGCACCACCGGCTTCGAGGCAGTCGCGGCCAGCGTCACCGCCTGGTGGCCCGAGCGGGTCGAGCGGGTCACCGGCATCAGCGCCGACCAGGTCCGCGAGCTGGCCGGGCTGCTGGCCGAGCACCCCCGCGCCGTGGTCCTGACCGCCCGCGGCGCCGAGCAGCACAGCCAGGGCAGCGACACGGTGCTGGCCTGGATCAACGTGGCCCTCGCCCTGGGCCTCCCGGGCCGCGAGTTCGCCGGCTGGGGCTGCCTGACCGGCCAGGGCAACGGCCAGGGCGGACGCGAGCACGGCCAGAAGGCCGACCAGCTGCCCGGCTACCGCTCGATCACCGACCCCGCCGCCCGTGCGCACGTCGCCGCGGTGTGGGGGGGTCGACCCCGACTCCCTGCCCGGCCCGGGCCGCTCGGCCTACGAGCTGCTCGACGCGCTCGGCCAGCCCGGCGGCCCCCGGGCGCTGCTGGTCTTCGCCAGCAACGTGGTGGTCTCGGCCCCCCGCGCCTCGCACGTCGCCGACCGGCTCGCCGCGCTGGACCTGCTGGTCGTCGCCGACATCGTGCTGTCGGAGACCGCCGCCCTGGCCGACGTGGTGCTGCCGGTCACCCAGTGGGCCGAGGAGGACGGCACCATGACCAACCTCGAGGGCCGGGTGATCGGCCGCCGTCGCGCCGTCACCCCGCCGGCCGGGGTCCGTACCGACCTGGAGGTGCTCGCCGAGCTGGCGCAGCTGCTCGACGCGCCGGTCGCGTTCGACACCGACCCCGAGCAGGTCTTCGAGGAGCTGCGCCGCGCCTCGGCCGGCGGCCCCGCCGACTACGCCGGCATCACCTGGGCCCGGATCGAGGCCGAGCAGGGCGTCTTCTGGCCCTGCCCCGACGAGGACCACCCCGGCACCCCCCGGCTGTTCCGCGACTCCTTCGCCACCCCCGACGGCCGGGCCCGGCTGCTGGTCGTCGAGCACCGCGGCCCGGCCGAGCAGCCGTGCGCCGAGTACCCGGTGCACCTGACCACCGGCCGGGTGCTGGCCCAGTACCAGTCCGGGGCGCAGACCCGACGGATCCGCGACCTGCCCGACGAGGGGCCGTTCGTCCAGCTGCACCCGCTGCTGGCCGACCGGATCGGCGTGCACGACGGTGCCGAGGTGTCGGTGCGCACCCGGCGCGGTGAACTCCTCGCCCCGGCCCGGGTCACCGACACCATCCGCCCCGACACCGTCTTCGTCCCCTTCCACTGGGTCGGCGCCAACCGGCTCACCAACGACGCGCTGGACCCGAGCAGCCGGATGCCGGAGTTCAAGGTGTGCGCCGCGGCGCTCGCCCCGGCCGGGGGCCACCGGTGAGCGCCGGCGACGCGACCCCCACCGCGCCGGGTGCGGTGGGCCCCGGTGAGCGGATCGTGGTGGTCGGCGCCGGGATGGCCGCCACCCGCCTGGTCGAGGGTCTGGTGGCCCGCGGGCTGGGGCCCCGGGTCACCGTGCTCGGCGACGAGGCGCACGCCCCCTACAACCGGATCCTGCTCTCGGCGGTGCTCGAGGGCAGCCACAGCGACCGCGAGCTGACCCTGCGCCGACCCGAGTGGTTCGCCGAGCACGGGGTGGACCTGCGCCTGGGCGCCCGGGTGCTGGGCGTGGACCGGGAGCGCCGCGACGTCATGCTGGTCGACGGCACCCTGGTCGGCTGGGACCGGCTGGTGCTGGCCACCGGCGCGATCCCCACCCTGCCGCCGATTCGCGGCCTGGTCACCCCCGACGGTCAGCTGGCCGAGCGGGTCCACCCGTTCCGCAGCGTCGCCGACGCCCGCCGGCTCGGTGCGGCGCTGGACCGGATCGGTCCGCACGGGCGGGCCGTGGTGGTCGGCGGCGGACTGCTGGGACTCCAGGTCGCCCGCGCCCTGGCCGTGCGCGGGCGCACCGTCGAGGTCGTCGAGGGCGGCGAGCACCTGCTCCGCGCCCAGCTGGGCGAGCAGGCCGGGCAGGTCCTGGCCCGCGAGCTGCGCCGCCTGGGCACCGACGTCTACACCGGCGTCCGGGCGGTCCGGCTGCGCGGGGACCGCCTGGTGCTGGACAACGGCCACGAGCTCAGCACCGACCTGGTGGTGCTGACCGCCGGCGGCCGGCCCTCCACGGCCCTGGCTCGCGGCGCCGGGTTGAGCGTGCGCCGCGGGATCGTCGTCGACGACCGCCTGGCCAGCCCCGACGACCCACGGGTGCACGCCATCGGCGACTGCGCCCAGCACAACGGACGGGTGACCGGCTTCGTCGGCCCCGCCTGGGAGCAGGCCGAGGTGCTGGCCGGGCTGCTGGCCGGCGGCGCCGAGCGCTACACCGGCAGCCGCAACGTCGCCCGGCTCCGCGCCAGCGACCTGGAGGTCGCCGTGCTCGGCGACCCCGAGCAGACCGACGGCCAGGTCGTCGAGGTGTGCAACCCGGTGGCCCGCACGCACCGCAAGCTGGTGGTGCGCCACGGCGTGGTGGTCGCCGCCGCGCTGGTCGGCGACGTCACCCACGTCGGGCTGATCACCCAGCACTACGACCGCGGCACGGTGCTCGGCGCCCAGGAGCCCGCCGCGCTGCTGCTGCCGCCCCGGACCACCGCCCCCACCCAGCTGCACGACGACACCGAGATCTGCAGCTGCGCCGGGGTCAGCGCCGGACGGATCCGGGCCTGCTCCTCCCTGGAGCAGGTGGTCACCAGCACCCGCGCCACCACCGGCTGCGGCGGTTGCTCCGCAGCCGTCCGGCAACTCCTCGCCTCCCGCACCACCACCGCCGCGGCCACCCCGGCCGCGCCGGCGACCGCCGACGAAAGGGCCCCCCGATGAACACCCGAGTCCGCTCCACGATCGTCGTCATCGGCCACGGCATGGTGGGCCACCGCTTCGTGCAGGCCGCCGTCGAGCGCGGCCTGACCGAGACCCACGACCTGGTCGTCATCGGCGAGGAGAGCCGCCCCGCCTACGACCGGGTCGCGCTCACCTCGTTCTTCGAGGTCGGCGCCGACGCGCTCTCGCTGCTGCCCCAGGGGCACTACCCGGACCCGCGGGTGCGGCTGGTGACCGGCGTGGCCGTGGACGGCCTGGACACCGCCGCCCGGAGGGTCACCCTGGCCGACGGCGAGGTGATCGACTACGAGGTCGCCGTGCTGGCCACCGGCTCGGCGCCGTTCGTGCCGCCGATCCCCGGCAAGGACCTGCCGGGCTGCTTCGTCTACCGCACCATCGACGACCTGCTCGCGATCCGTGACGCCGCCGCCGGTGCCCGGACCGGGGCCGTGATCGGCGGCGGCCTGCTGGGGCTGGAGGCCGCCAACGCGCTGGCCGGTCTGGGGCTGGAGACCCACGTGGTGGAGATGGCGCCGCGGCTGATGGCGGTGCAGGTCGACGACGCCGGCGGCGCCACCCTGCAGCGGCACGTGGAACGGCTCGGGCTGCAGGTGCACACGGGTGCCGCCACCCGGGCCGTGCACGAGGTCGACGGCCGCGCCGCCGGGCTGGTCCTGGACGGGGTCGAGGAGCCGGTCCCCGCCGACGTGGTGGTCTTCTCCGCCGGGGTGCGCCCCCGCGACCAGCTGGCCCGCGACGCCGGTCTGGACGTGGCCGAGCGGGGCGGGGTCTTGGTCGACGAGCAGTGCCGCACCTCCGACCCGCAGGTGTTCGCGATCGGCGAGTGCGCGGCCCCCGACGGGCGGATGTACGGCCTGGTCGCCCCCGGCTACGCGATGGCCGAGGTCGTTGTCGACGCCCTGCTGGCCGGGCCCGGCACGTTCACCGGCGCCGACATGAGCACCAAGCTGAAGCTGATGGGCGTCGACGTGGCCAGCTTCGGCGACGCCTTCGCCAGCACCCCTGACGCCCTGGAGCTGGTCTTCTCCGACTCCGTCGCCGGGGTCTACAAGAAGCTGGTGGTCAGCGAGGACGGCACCCGGCTGCTCGGCGGCATCCTGGTCGGCGACGCCTCCGCCTACGGCGTGCTGCGCCCGATGGCGGCCTCCGGGCTGCCGCTGCCGGCCAACCCCGAGGAGCTGATCCTGCCCGCCTCCAGCGGCACCGGCCCCGACGTGGGGCTGCCCGACGAGGCGGTGGTCTGCTCGTGCAACAACGTCACCAAGGCCCAGGTGGTGGACCGGGTGGCCCGCGAGGACGACCCGTGCGCCGACGCGGCCTGCGTCACCGCCTGCTCGAAGGCCGGCAGCACCTGCGGGTCCTGCAAGCCGCTGGTCAAGAAGATCGTCGAGGACCACTTCGCCGCCACCGGCCGGACCGTGGACCGCAGCCTGTGCGAGCACTTCGCGATGACCCGGGCCGAGCTGTTCGACGTGGTCGCGGTGCACGGCCTGACCACCTTCGACGAGATCGTCACCGGCCACGGCACCGGTCGGGGCTGTGACGTCTGCAAGCCGGCGGTCGCCTCGATCCTGGCCAGCCTGCTCAACCACCACGTGCTCGACGCCGACCAGGTCACCAACCAGGACACCAACGACCGGTACCTGGCCAACATCCAGCGCAACGGCTCCTACTCGGTGGTGCCGCGCATCCCCGGCGGCGAGATCACCCCCGAAGGCCTGATCGTGATCGGGGAGGTGGCCCGGGACTTCGGGCTCTACACCAAGATCACCGGCGGCCAGCGCATCGACCTGTTCGGTGCCCGGGTCGAGGAGCTGCCCGCCATCTGGCGCCGGCTGGTCGACGCCGGGTTCGAGTCCGGGCACGCCTACGGCAAGTCGCTGCGCACGGTGAAGTCCTGCGTCGGGTCGACCTGGTGCCGGTTCGGGGTGCAGGACTCCACCACGATGGCCATCGACCTGGAGCTGCGCTACCGGGGGCTGCGCTCGCCGCACAAGCTCAAGGGCGGGGTCAGCGGCTGTGCCCGGGAGTGTGCCGAGGCGCGGGGCAAGGACTTCGGGGTGATCGCCACCGAGAAGGGCTGGAACCTCTACGTCGGCGGCAACGGCGGCGCCACCCCGGCCCACGCCCAGCTGCTGGCCGCGGACCTGGACGAGACCACCCTGGTGCGGTACCTGGACCGGTTCCTCATGTACTACGTGCGCACCGCCGACCGGCTGCAGCGGACCTCCACCTGGCTGGCCTCCCTGGACGGGGGCCTGGACCGGCTGCGTGAGGTGGTCGTGGACGACGCGATGGGGCTGGGCCAGGAGCTGGAGGCGGCGATGGCCACCCACGTGGGCACCTACTTCGACGAGTGGCGCGCCACCCTGGACGACCCCGAGAAGGTCGCCCGGTTCGTGTCGTTCCTCAACGCCCCCGACGTGCCCGACGCGCACATCACCTTCGACACCGAGCGGGGCCAGCGGGTGCCCGCGGAGTCCGGGGGACCGGTCCTGCTCGGCGCCAGCATCGGCGTGGGAGCGCCCCAGTGAGTGCCCCGGTGAACGCCCCCGTATCCCTCGCAGATCGGTCCCAGCACCCGGAGGTTCCCGTGTCACAACCCGTGTCCCAGCCCCTGCCCGACGCCGTCGCCGTGTGCCGCTTCGACCAGGTCCCCCGCGAGGGTGGCGTGGCGGTGCTGGTCGCCGGTCGCGCAGTTGCGATCTTCCGGACGTGGAACGGAAACATCCACGCAACATGCAACTACGACCCTTGGTCCGGTGCCTCGGTGCTGTCCCGCGGAATCGTCGGGACCCGGGGGGAACGCGACGTGGTCTCCTCGCCGATGCACAAGCAGGCCTTCGACCTGCGCACCGGCGTCTGCCTGGAGGACGAGTCGGTGGTGCTGGAGACGTTCGACTGCCAGGTGGTCGACGGAGTGGTCTGGGTGGGCAGCGGGTCCACCCGGGCAGAGGGAGGTACGTCACCGTGACGTCAGGAGCCGTCCAGCACGACCCCGTCCCCGCCGACGCGTCCGGGGGGTCCCTGGCCGGCTTCCGGGTGGGCATCACCGCGGCCCGCAAGGTCGAGGAGCAGACCGCGCTGCTGACCCGCCGCGGCGCCGAGGTGGTGTGGGGGCGGGCGTTGTCGTCCGAACCCCACCACGTCGACGCCGAGGAGCTGCGCGCCGCCACCACCCAGGTGCTGGCGGCCCCGGTCGACATCTTCCTGGCCACCACCGGGATCGGGATGAAGGCGTGGCTGGCGGCCGCGCAGGAGTGGGGACTGCTCGAGGACCTGCTCGCCGCGCTGGGTCGGGCCGAGATCCTGGCCCGCGGGCCGAAGAGCGTCGGGGTGCTGCGCCGGGCCGGCCTGCGCGAGCTGTGGGCACCGGAGTCGGAGTGCTTCGAGGACGTGCTGGCGCACCTGCGCGGCCGGGACCTCACCGGCACCCGGATCGTGGTGCAGGAGCACGGCCAGTCGTTGTCGATGGTGGCGCACGCGCTGCGTCGCCAGGGAGCCGAGGTGCTCACCGTCGCGATCTACCGCGTCGAGCGGGCCGAGGACCCCACCGGGCTGTTCGCCCTGGTCGAGGAGGTCGCCGCCCGCCGGGTCGACGCGGTCACGTTCACCGCCGCCCCCGCGGTGGCCTCCCTGATGGAGGCCGCCACCTCCACCGGGCTGCGCGACGAGGTGGTGGCGGCGTTCTCCAGCGACGTGCTGGCCTGCTGCGTGGGTCAGGTGACCGCGGCGGCGTTCGAGATGTGGGGCGTGCCGACGGTGCACCCCGAACGGTCCCGGCTGGCGGCGATGGTCAAGCTGCTCGAGGCCGAGCTCCCCTCGCGCCGCGCCGGGTTCAGCGTGGAGCTGGCCGGCGGGTCCACGCTGCTGCTGCACGACGACCAGGTCCTGCTGGACGGGGTGGCGGTCCGGCTCTCCCCGGCCCCGGCCGCGGTGCTGGCGGCCCTGGTGGTCAACCCCGGCCAGGTGGTCTCCCGGTCGACGCTGCTGCACGAGCTGCCGAGCGCGGGAAGCGGCTCCGAGCACGCGGTGGAGATGGCCGTGGCCCGGTTGCGGTCCGCGATCGGCACCCGCGCGGTGCAGACGGTCGTCAAGCGCGGCTACCGGCTGGCGGTCGCCGGGTGAGGCCGGTCCTGCTGACCGTCGCCCACGGCACCCGTGACGGGGCCGGGAACCCGGTGGCCCGTCAGCTCACCGCCCGGGCCGCGGTCCGCCTGGGCATGCGCGGGGTCACCGGGTACGTCGAGCTGCAACAACCCCTGTTCGGCGAGGCCCTGGCCGAGCTGGGCTCCGAGCGGGTGGTGGCGGTGCCGCTGCTGCTCTCGGTGGGCCACCACGTGCGCCACGACCTGCCGGCCAGCCTGGCTGCGACCCCGTGGGTGGGTCTGGCCGGGCCGTTGGGACCCGACCCGCGGCTGGCGCTGGCCCAGGTGGAGCGGCTGCTGCGGGCCGGTGCCCAACCGGGGTGCCGGGTGGTGCTGGTGGCCGCCGGTTCCCGCGACCCCGACGCCGCCCGCGACGTCCGCACCCAGGCCGGGCACCTGGCCCGGCTGTGGGGTGGCCCGGTGGTGGCCAGCGCCCTGGCCGGCCCGCTGCCGCGCCCCGCCGACGTGCTCCGCCCCGGGGACGCGGTCTCCCCCTACCTGCTGGCCGAGGGCCACTTCGCGCGTCGGGTCCGCGAGGAGTGCGCCGGGACCGACCCGGTCGCCGAGGTGCTGGGCGCCCACCCGGCGGTGGTCGACGTCGTGGTCGCCCGGGCCCAGCGGGCCGTCGCCACCGGGTGGCACGCGCCGGCCTCAGCCTGAATCGGTTGACCGGGGCTCAGCGGGGTAGGGAGTCCGGACCGGGAACGACCCGGCGAGGAGGAGACCCATGTTGAGACCGCTCCGCAGCACCACGGCCGCGCTGGCCGTGGTCCTGGCCGCCACGCTCACCGGCCCGGCCGGTCAGGCCCGGGCACCGCAGGCAGTCGAGCCGAGGGCGCCGCAGGTCGTGTACGGCACCCAGTTCGACCACATCAACGACTGGTACGCGCAGCCCAACGGCAAGAAGAGCCAGTCCGAGTACCACGCCTACAACCTGTGGCCCACCCAGGGGGCGCTGCAGGTGGTCACCCGCCGCCACTGCGCCGCGCCCGGGGTCGCGCTGACCCAGGCCAACGCCAGCGCCAAGCGCTGCAACACCTACGGCGAGACCCGCTACTCCACCGGACGCGCCCACATCGACCTGCGGGTGCCCCGCAAGCGCGGCTTCGAGGTCGAGTTCTCCACCCTGCTGCCCGGCAAGCCCGTCGCCGGGACCCGGCAGGCGTTGTGGATGCACAGCCTGCGCAAGGGCGACCAGTACTGCGACCAGAAGGGTCGCGGGATGCCCGAGCTCGACATCCTCGAGTGGTACGGAAGCCGGCCCGGCCGCAGCACCTCCACCACCCACCTGGGCTGCATGAAGCGCAAGCCGCTCAAGTCCTACCGGGAAATGTCGGCCAAGCCGGTCGACACCGGTGTCTGGCAGCGCTGGATGGTGCGCCGGAAGGGCCGGACGATCAGCTACTTCCGGATCCAGGGCGACGGGTCCACCACCCGGCTGGGCCGCCACACCTGCGGCACCGGCAAGTTCAAGGCGCTGTCGAACAAGAGCTGCAACCGGATGCTGCGGCACGGCAAGTGGCGTCTGATCGTCAACGGTGAGGTCTTCGGCGGGAAGAAGGGGCCGCGCTGGGCGCAGCCGTTCCCGGTGCAGAAGATGTACCTGGACTGGGTCCAGGTCCGCGCACTCTGAGCGCACCCGGCTCCGCGCACGCCGACGGCCCGCCCCCTCGCGCGAGGGGACGGGCCGTCGGTCTGGTCGAGATCAGTGCTGCAGCGCACCCTCCGCGCCGGCGCCGGTCAGCGCCCGCACCTCGAGCTCGGTGTAGCTCTCCTCGGCCTCCGGCTCCCGGCTGGTCAGGGTGCCGATGACACCCAGCAGGAAGCCCAGCGGGATGGAGACGATGCCCGGGTTCTCCAGCGGGAACCAGGAGATGTCGATGTCCGCCGGCAGCAGCGAGAGGCTCTTGCCGGTGACCGGGTCGACACCCTTGCCCGAGACGACCGGCGAGAAGATCACCAGGCCGACCGCCGAGATCAGGCCGCCGTAGATGGACCAGACCGCACCGCGGGTGTTGAACCGGCGCCAGAACATGTTCATCAGGATCGACGGCAGGTTCGCCGACGCCGCGACCGCGAACGCCAGGGCCACCAGGAACGCGATGTTGAGGCTCTGGGCCGGGATGGCCAGCAGGATCGAGACCAGACCGATCACACCCGCCGCGATCCGGGAGACCTTCAGCTCCTCCTTCTCGGTGGCCTGACCCTTGCGGAAGACCGAGTTGTACAGGTCGTGGGCCACCGACATCGACGAGGTCAGGGTCAGACCCGCGACCACCGCCAGGATGGTGGCGAAGGCGACCGCCGCGATCAGGGCCAGCAGGATCGCCCCGCCGGTGGTCCCGATCCCGCCGCCGACCACTTCGGCCAGCTTCGGTGCCGCCAGGTTGCCGGCCTTGTCGAAGTCGGTCTTCTGCAGCAGCGCCGCGGCACCGAAGCCCAGCACCAGGGTGAACAGGTAGAAGGTGCCGATCAGACCGATCGCCCAGAGCACCGACTTGCGGGCGTCCCGGCTGGTCGGGGTGGTGTAGAAGCGGATCAGGATGTGCGGCAGACCCGCGGTACCGAGCACCAGGGCGATGCCCAGGGAGATGAAGTCGATCTTGCTGGTGGTGCTGGCGCCGTACTTCAGGCCCGGCTGCAGGAACGCCTCACCGGCTCCGGTGTTGGTGGAGGCCGCGCCGAGCAGGTCGGAGATGTTGAAGTTGAACTTGATCAGCACCAGCGCCACGATCAGCGCCGAGCCGACCATCAGCAGGACGGCCTTGATCATCTGGACGTAGGTGGTGCCCTTCATGCCGCCGACGGTGACGTAGAAGATCATCAGGCCGCCGACCACGAAGATCGTCAGGTTCTTGACCGCGCCGGAGTCGATGCCCAGGAGCAGGGCCACCAGGGCGCCCGCACCGACCATCTGGGCCAGCAGGTAGAAGATCGACACCACCACGGTCGAGGTGGCCGCGGCGGTGCGCACCGGGCGCTGCTTCATCCGGTAGGCCAGCTGGTCGGCCATCGTGTAGCGACCGGAGTTCCGCAGCACCTCGGCGACCAGCAGCAGCGCCACCAGCCAGGCGACCAGGAAGCCGATCGAGTACAGGAACCCGTCGTAGCCGTAGAGCGCGATGGCGCCGGTGATGCCCAGGAACGAGGCGGCCGACATGTAGTCGCCGCCGATGGCCAGGCCGTTCTGGAAGCCGGAGAAGGAGCGTCCGCCGGCGTAGTAGTCCGCTGCGCCCTTGGTCTGCCGGCTGGCCCGGAGGGTGACCAGGATGGTGATCAGGACGACGCCGAGGAAGAGCGCCGCGGTGAGGATCTGGTTGCCGTCCATCTCAGGCCTCCGTCGTGGAGTCGGGGGTGGTGCCGCGTTCGGCGTCGAAGCGGGCGGTCAGCTCGCGGGCCAGCGGGTCCAGGTGCGTGTTGGAGTAGCGGCTGTACAACCAGGCGATCCCGAAGGTCGTGACGAACTGCAGCAGGCCCAGGACCAGGGCGATGTTGATGTGGCCCACGACCTGGGTGTTCATGAAGTCGCTGGCGAACATCGACAGCACCACGTACAGCCCGTACCAGGTGAGGAAGACGATCGTGGCGGGGACGATGAACCGGCGGTAGGCGCTGCGGAGTTGGCTGAACTCCTCGGAAGCGGCGAGCCGCTCGTACACGGGGTCGTGCACCTCGGGCGTGTCAGGCACCGGGACCTCCATCGGGCAGGGAATGTGACGGCCCTCACGTTCCTCTGGTGACGTGGGTCACCGGCACCCCTGTGGTCGTGGCGTTCGGTCGACGGCGCGACGGGTCCGGTCAGCGGTCGGTCGGGCGCGGTGAACGGTCGGCCCGGGGCCGTGCGTCGCGACCGGTCAGCCGCGGTCCAGCGGCAGCGTCTCCGGGGTGTGCAGCCGCACCATGAACCGGGTCGCGTCCGCCGGGATCCGGCGCCGGGTGGCGAGGCTGACCCCGACCATCGTGCCGAACGCCAACGGCACGCTCCACGCCGCCGGCTGGGCCAGCAGCACCGCGGTCCAGCCGGTCGCCTCGGAGCCCAGCAGGGTCCACAGCACCCCGGCCCCGGACCCGGCGCCCCCGACCACCAGCCCGGCGACCGCCCCCGGCGCGGTCAGGCCGCGCCACCAGATGCCCAGCACCAGCAGCGGGCAGAACGTGGAGGCCGCCACCGCGAACGCCAGCCCGACGATCTGTGCCACCCCGATCCCCGGGGCGGCCAGGGCCACCGTCAGCGGTACCGCGATCGCCAGCAGCGCCCCGGCCCGGAACGCCGCGATCCCGCCGCCCGGACGGTGTGCCAGCCACCGTCCGGTCACGTCCTGCCCGAGCACCCCGGCGACCGCGATCGCCACCCCCGAGGAGGTGGACAGGAACGCCGCGAACGCCCCGGCCGTGACCAGCGCGCTGAGCAGTTCCCCGCCGAGCCCCGGCACCATCAGCCGTGGCAGCTCCAGGACCAGCAGGTCGGGACGGTCCGAGGCGGCCAGGGCCTCGGCGTGCAGCCGACCCAGCACCCCGTAGACCGGCGGCAGCACGTAGAACGCACCGAGCAGGGCCAGCACCACCAGGGTGGTGCGGCGGGCCGTCCCCCCGTCGGGGTTGGTGTAGAAGCGGACCACGACGTGCGGCAGACCCATCGTGCCCAGGAAGGTCGCCACGATCAGGGAGTAGGTGAGGTACAGGCCCTGGGCACCGCCGGCGTCGCCGATCGGCACCGACCAGGCCTCCAGACCCGCGCCGGCGGAGTCGGGCAGGTCCGCCACCGGGGCGTCGGCCGGGTTCGGTGCCCCCTGCCCGAACCACACCATCAGCAGCACCACCGCCGGCAGCAGCAGGGCGGTCAGCTTGAGCCAGTACTGGAATGCCTGGACGAAGGTGATCGAGCGCATCCCCCCGGAGGTGACGTTGACGATCACCACCACCGCCACCACCAGCGACCCCACCCAGGCCGGTGCCCCGAAGGCCGCGCCCAGGGTCAGCCCCGCGCCCTGGAACTGCGGGAGCAGGTAGAGCCAGCCGATCACCACCACCAGTACCGAGGCCGCCGCCCGGGTGGCACGCGAACCCAGCCGGGCCTCGGCGAAGTCGGGCAGCGTGTAGGCGCCGCTGCGCCGCAACGGGGCGGCCACCATCACCAGCAGCACCAGGTAGCCGGCGGTCCACCCGACCGGGTACCAGAGCATGTCCGCGCCGAAGGTGAGGATCAGTCCGGCGATGCCCAGGAACGACGCCGCCGAGAGGTACTCCCCGCTGACCGCGGAGGCGTTCAGCCCGGGGCGGACGGTGCGGGAGGCGACCAGGAAGTCGCTGGTGGTGCGGGAGAACCGCAGCCCCCAGGTGCCGATCGCCAGGGTGGCGGCCGCGACCAGGACCACCGCAGCGACCTGCGGTGCCGAGGAGATGCCGCTCACTGCTCGGCCTCGCGCAGCAGGGCGGTGAAGTCGCGTTCGTTGGCCTCGGCCCGGCGCACGTAGAACCAGCCCAGCAGCCACAGGTACGGGTAGGCGAGCACCCCCAGCAGCCACCACGGCAGCGGCAGCCCCAGCAGTCGGGTGCTGGCCAGGCCCGGGGCCAGGTGGAACAGCAGTGGCAGCGCCACCAGCACCCCGAGCCCGATCAGCACCCGCAGCGCCAGCCGGCGTTGCTCGCGCAGCAGCGAGGCCAGGAAGACCTCGCCGACCTGGGTCTCCTGGTCGATCTGGCGGGTGCGGGTGACGCGGGCCGTCGAACGGCGCCGCGGGGGCGCGGTGACCCGGACCCGCTCCGGGCTCACGAGGTGCGCCGGGTCAGCAGGTCGCGCAGTTCGCGGGTGTGCCGCCGGCTGACCGCCAGGTCGTGCTCGCCGACCCGGACGGTGCACCGACCCGACTCCATCCGGACCTCCACGATGTGGCCCAGGTTGACCAGCAGGGAGCGGTGGATCCGCACGAACCCGGCCTCGGCCCACTCCTCGGCCAGCGTGGACAGCGGGGTGCGGACCAGGTGGGAGTCCGCGGCGGTGTGCAGCCGGGCGTAGTCGCCCTGGGCCTCGACGTGGGTGATGTCGGAGCGGTGGATGAACCGGGTCACCCCGCCGCGCTCGACCGGGATCTGGGCGTCGGCGTCGGCCGCCGGCCGCTGGGCGCCCTCCACGACCCGGCGCACCGCCTCGGCCAGCCGCTCCTGCCGCACCGGCTTGAGCACGTAGTCGACCGCACGCAGCTCGAACGCCTCGACCGCGTGCGCCTCGTGGGCGGTGACGAAGACGATCGGCGGTGGGGTGCGGAACCGGCTCAGCACCTGGGCGAGCTCCAGCCCGGTCAGGCCGGGCATCTGGATGTCCAGGAAGACCACGTCCACCTCGAGGTCCTGCAGGATCCGCAGCGCCTCGGTCGCGGAGTCGCAGGTCAGCACCCCACCGATGCGGGGGTCGCGGGTGAGCAGGTAGGCGAGCTCGTCGAGCGTGGGTCGCTCGTCGTCGATCACCAGGGCCTTGAGGCCGGTCTCGCTCATGCGTGCACTCCGGGGGCGAACTTCGGCACCCGCACGATGACCTTCGTGCCGGCGCCGGGGGCGGTCTCCACGACCAGACCGTAGTCCTCCCCGAAGGTGTTGCGCAGCCGCGCGTCCACGTTGGCCAGGCCCACCGAACCGGTCCCGGTGTCCCCGGCCAGCGCCCGGCGGACCCGCTCGGGGTCCTCACCGGGGCCGTCGTCCTCGACCTCGATGACGCACTCGTGGTCGGCGTCGCGGGCACCGATGGTGATGTGGCCCGGCCCGTCGATCCGCTCCACCCCGTGCTGCACCGCGTTCTCCACCAGCGGCTGCACCACCAGGAACGGCACCGCCACTGGCAGCACCTCGGGCGCGATCCGCAGGGTCACCCGCAGCCGGTCACCGAACCGGGCCTGCTCCAGCAGCAGGTACCGCTCGATGGAGCGCAGCTCCTCGGCCAGGGTGGTGAACTCGCCGTGCTGGCGGAAGCTGTAGCGGGTGAAGTCGGCGAACTCCAGCAGCAGCTCCCGGGCCCGGTCGGGGTCGGTCCGCACGAACGAGGCGATCGCGCCGAGGGAGTTGTAGATGAAGTGGGGGCTGATCTGGGCCCGCAGCGCGCGGACCTCGGCCTCCATCAGCCGGGTGCGGCTCAGGTCCAGCTCGGCCAGCTCCAGCTGGGTGGAGACCCAGGCCGCGACCTCCTCGGTGGCCCGGGCCAGGCTGGCGGTGGCCTGCGGCGCGAAGACCTGCAGGGTCCCGACGATCGCGCCCTCGACCTCCAGCGGGTTGACCAGGGCCTCCCGGACCGCGCACGCCGGTACGTCGCAGGGCAGGTCGATCCCGGTGACCACCCGGGTCCGGCCGTGCTCGAGCACCTGTCCGAGCAGGTGGCCGACCTGGTGGCCGTGGTGGCTGCCGATCCCGTCCCAGGCCAGCAGCGTGGTGGTGTCGGTCAGCGCGACGGCGGGGGTGCCGAGCAGTGCCCGCAGGTGCTTGACGGACCGTTCGGCGCTGGAGGTGGTCAGGCCGTCACGCAGCGGCGGTGCCGCCAACGAGGCCGTGTGCAGGGCGTGGAACGTGGCCCGTTCGGCCTCGGTGCCCAGCTGGGTGCGGCGACGGAACACGGCGCTCGGGGTCCTCTCGCTCGCGCGACGGGCTCAGCGGAAGTCGATCAGCAGCATGTCGGTGTCGGTGCCGTCGGAGCGGAAGATCTCCTGCGAACGCTCCGCCCGGGCCGCGGTGTCCCGGATCCGGGGGCGCTCGACGGTGGTCTCGTTCTCGCTGGGCTCGTCCGCTCCGGAGCGGTCGGAGCCGTCGGACTCGTCGGGGGTCTGGGACGTGGCGTCGGTCGCGGCGCCCGGCGGCGGGCTCACCGGCTGGGTCCGCTCCACCACCTGGGCCCGGAAGCACCGGGCCAGGTAGGGCAGCTGCATCCCGTCCATCCCGCGCCCGTAGTCGTCGTAGAACGCCACGACCGCGGCCACCGCGGCCTCGCGCTCCTCCTGCTCCAGCGCCGCGATCTGCGAGCGGGACAGGGCCAGGTCGACCACCGACTCGCGGTTGATGACCTGCCAGTTCTTGAACGTGGCGTCCTCGACCACCCCGAAGTGCCGCGAGGTGATCAGCGGCTCCACCTCGGCCTCGGCGGCGTCCCGGTCGTCCTGGGTGCCCAGCACGCTGCCCAGCCGGCGCACCCACGGGATCTTGGAGTCGCGCACGTGCCAGACCAGCGCGATGTGGCCACCGGGGCGCAGCACCCGGGCGATCTCGGAGATCGCGGGCTCGTGGTCGAACCAGTGGAACGCCTGGGCGACCACGACCACGTCGAAGGACTTGTCCTCGAACGGGAGCTCCTCGGCCGAGGCGGTGGTGGTGCGCGCGTCCGGCACGTTGCGGGCCAGCACGTCGAGCATGCCCTCGTCGGGGTCGGTGGCGTGCACCCGGTGGCCGAGCTCGACCAGGGCCGCGGTCAACTTGCCGGTACCGGCCCCGAGCTCCAGCACGTCGAGGGGCCGCTCACCGACCAACCAGGCAGCCGCCTCGGCCGTGAACGAGGGACGGCCGCGGTCGTAGGCCTCGGCGACGGGACCGAAGGAGAGGCGGAGGGGCTGCTCGTCGTTCATCTCCACAAGGCTACAAGGGGGCAGCGGCCGATCGTGGGCTCTGACGCACGACGCTCCGAGGACGCGGTGGCGACGGGCATGGCCTAGCGTTGGTCGGCGTGAGTGCGGACCCGATGGCGTGGCTGATGGAACTGGAGGGCGTCCCCTCGGCGTACGCCGCGACCCGGGACGGCATCGACGCGGTGCTGCGCGACCGCGGGCTGCGGCGCACCGCTCCGGCCACGACCGCCGAGTCGCTGCTGCGCGGCGCCTGGGCCTCCGCGGTCCTGGAGGGCTCGCGCAGCACCCAGACCGACATCGCCGACGGCACCGCTGACCCGGTCGCCGCGGACGCGGTCCGGCTCTCCACCTCGCTGCTCTCCCTGGTCCCGACGCTGCGCACCGCGCCGCTGCAGGCCCTGGCCCGGCTGCACGCCCTGGCCGCGGCCGGTTCGGTCGACGCCGAGCAGCTGGGGCGCCCGCGGGGGGCGGGGTCCGCGGCCCGGTTGCAGCAGCTGGCCGGGGTGCTGGCCGCCGAGACCGCCGCGCCGGCCCTGGTGGTGGCGGCCCTGGTCCACGCCGACCTGGCCACCGCCGCTCCGTTCCCCTCGCACAACGGGATCGTGGCCCGCGCCGCGGAGCGTCTGGTGCTGGTCTCCCGCGGGGTGGACGAGAAGTCGCTGCTGGTGCCCGAGGCCGGCCACCTGGCGTTGCGGCCGCAGTACGAGTCGAACCTGCGCGGCTACGCCGGCGGTACCCAGCAGGGGATCCACGCCTGGCTGCTCTACGCGGCCGAGGCGTTCAGCAAGGGCGCCGACGCCAGCCCCGTCCTCGGCTGATCCTCCGGGGACCTGTCGCGCGAGCGGGAACGGCGAACGGCACCCCCCGCAACCGGGAGGTGCCGTCGCTGGCACACACGAGCACGGCTACCAAGCGTGCACTCATCGTTGTGACCCCGGGTCGGTCCCGTGGAGTCAGCGCCCTGCTGGAAGGGTGGATCGCCGCGTGGGTACCGGCCGTGTGTGCAAATCCCTGTGCAGTTGTCCCTGCTCGTGCCTCATGTGTAGCCGGTGCTGCGGGGCGGGGCAAGGGGCCGGATCGGCCGGGGACAACGACCGGGCGCGGTGACCGGAAGTCGGACGTCAGACGCCGGTGTCGCGGCGCCGCGCGCTGGCCCACCACATGCCGCCGACGGCCACCGCCCCGCCCACGGCCAGGGCTGCCAGGGTCGGACCGGAGACCGGCATCGGGCTGCGCAGCGCGACGGGTCGGTTGAAGACCAGCACCGGCCACTCCCGCGCCGTCGCGGTGCGGCGCAGCTCCTTGTCGGGGTTCACCGCGAACGGGTGCCCGACGGCCTCCAGCATCGGCACGTCGGTGACCGAGTCGGAGTAGGCGTAGCAGGAGTCCAGGTCGTAGCCCAGCTCGGCGGCCAGGGCCTCGACGGCACGAGCCTTCTCCTCGGCGTAGGCGTAGTAGGAGATCTCGCCGGTGTACCGCCCGTCGACGATCTCCAGGCGGGTGGCCACGACCCGGTCCGCGCCGAGCATCGCGCCGATCGGCTCGACGACCTCGGATCCGCTGGTGGAGACGATGACCACGTCGTGCCCGGCCTGCTTGTGCTCGGCGATCAGCTGGACGGCCTCGTCGTAGACGAGCGGGTCGACGACGTTGTGCAGCGTGTCGGCGACGATCTCGCGGACCGTGGCCACGTCCCACCCGGCGCACAGCTCGGACATGAACGCCCGCAGCTTCTCCATCTGGTCGTGGTCGGCACCGCCGACCAGGTAGACGAACTGCGCGTAGGCCGAGCGCAGCACGGCTCGCCGGGAGATCAGACCTCCGGCCTGGAACGGCTTGCTGAAGGCCAACGTGCTCGACTTGGCGATGATGGTCTTGTCGAGGTCGAAGAAGGCCGCCGTGCGGTGCGACATGGCCCCATCGTAGGCAGGGGGCCGGTCACCGGGTCGGTCCGAGGCCCGCCCGGCGCGGCCCCGGTGGGGGTGCCGGCGGCCCCGAGTCGACCTGCCGGACCCTGCCGGTGGTCGTCCACAGACCGCTCGTCCACGGGGTTCTCCACGCACCCGGGTCGACCGGGGTGCGGCCGGGTCGGGACCGGCGCAGTCTCGGCGCATGGACGGACCGCTGCTGATCACCACCGACCCGGGCCTGCGTGAGGCGGTGCACCGGCTGGCTGCCGCGGCCGGGGTGCTGCCCGAGGAGGCCCCGCCGCGCGGGACGTCCACGCGGTGGCGGGCCGCCCCGATGGTGCTGTGCGACGCCGCCGACCTGGTGGAGCTCGAGGCCTCCGGTGTGCCCCGGCGGGACGGGGTCTGGGTGGTGTCGACCTCGCCGGTGCGCAGCGAGCAGTGGCCGCTGGTGGTGGCCGTGGGGGCGAGCGGTGTGCTCGAGCTCCCGCAGGACGCCGACCCGCTGGCCCGGCTGCTCGGGGACCTGGCCGACCGGCCCGGTGGCGCCGCCGGCGACGGCACCGGACGGGTGCTGGGGGTGCTGGGCGCGTCGGGGGGTGTCGGCGCGAGCGTGCTCGCGGCAGCGCTGGCCTGCCGGGCACCGGGACCCTCGTTGCTGGTGGACCTGGATCCCGGGGGCGGTGGCGGGGCCCGGCTGCTGGGGGTGGAGCTCAGCGACGGCGTCGGCTGGGAGGAGGTCGCCGCCAGCGACGGTCGGCTCGGTGCCGGAGCGTTGCGGGGCGCGGTACCGGCCCGCGACGGCACGGGGGTGCTCGGCTGGCGGGGCGTGCCGCGCCCGGTGCCGCCGGAGGTGGTCCGGGTCGCCCTGGACGCGGCGGTGCGCGGGCACGGCACCGTGGTCCTCGACCTGCCCCGGCACCCGGGCGCGGCCGGCGAGCAGGTGCTGGACCGCTGCGACGGACTGGTCGTGCTGGTCCGTCCGGACCTGGCCGGGCTCGCCTCCGCCGGTCACCTGCTGGCCGAGCTGGA
>JAEWXC010000024.1 GCA_023396115.1 Actinomycetes bacterium
TCACCAAACGCGACATCATCCGCTGCCTCAAGCGCTACATCGCCCGCGAACTCCTCCCCATCATCCGCGAAGAACTCGCCAGCCAACCAGCACCAATCAGCACTTGACGATCTATAGGAGCGTCCGATTCCGTCGATCGAGCTTGCCGAGATCAGGTCAGGGGGTCTCGACAGGCTCGACCACCGGGGACGCGCTCGACCACCGGGGACGCGCTCGACCAGCGGGGAGCGATCGCCCACCGGGACGCCCGCGACCAGCGGGACGCACTCGAGCACCGACGACGCAGGGCGCCCTCCCGGGTGGGAGAGCGCCCTGCGATCGGGACGGGTCAGGTCAGCCCAGGGCGGTGATCGCCTCGTGGATGCTCAGCGTGCGCCGGGCGGACTCGACGTGCAGGTTCTCGACCATCTTGTTCTTGTAGGTGACCACGCCGCCGGTGGAGGCCTCGAAGGCCTCGATCAGGCCGCGGGCGTCCTCGACCGCCTCGGCCGACGGAGCGAACGCCTCGTTGGCGCCCTCGACCTGGCCGGGGTGGATCAGGGTCTTGCCGTCGAATCCCATCTGGCGGCCCTGGGTGCACTCGGCCAGGAAGCCCTCGGTGTTCTTGACGTCGTTGTAGACGCCGTCGATCACCGCGATGCCCGCGGCACGACCGGCCAGCAGCGCGGTGTGCAGGCTCGGCAGCACCGGCGCGCGGCCGGGCACGTGCTCGGCGTAGAGCTCCTTGACCAGGTCGTTGGTGCCCAGCACGAACGCGCCGAGGCGGTCCGAGGCCCGGGCGATCTCCAGCGCCGACAGGATCGCGACCGGGGTCTCGACCATCGCCCACAGCTTGGTGTGCTCCGGCGCGCCGGCGGCCTCCATCGCGGCGACCAGCTGGTGCACCTGGGCGGCCGAGTCGACCTTGGGTACCACGATCGCGGCCGGGCCGGCTTGGGCGGCGGCGCGGATGTCGTCGTCGTGCCACTCGGTGCCGATGCCGTTGACCCGGATGGTCACGGTGCGGCGGCCGTACTCGCCCGAGGCGGCAGCCGTGGCGGCCTGCTCGCGGGCGGCGGGCTTGGCGTCGGGGGCGACGGCGTCCTCGAGGTCCAGGATCAGACCGTCGCAGGGGATCGACTTGGCCTTCTCCAGCGCCCGCTCGTTGGAGGAGGGCATGTAGAGGACCGAGCGCAGGGGAGTGAAGTCAGACATCTCAGTCCTCCAGGGTGATGGCGTCGTAGGCGGCCTTGAGGTCGGGGTCGATCGCGGCCAGCTCCTCGGCCAGCGCGACCATCACCTGGCACTGCTTCACCGAGGCGTCGTCCTCCATCTTCCCGTCCAGCATCACCGCACCGGTGCCGTCGCCCATCGCGGCGATCACCCGGCGGGCGTGCTTGACGTCCTCCACCGAGGGGCTGAAGACCTTGTTGGCGATCTTGATCTGCACCGGGTGCAGCGACCAGGCGCCGACGCAGCCGAGCAGGAACGCGTTGCGGAACTGGTCCTCGCACGCCACGGTGTCCTTGATGTCACCGAACGGGCCGTAGTAGGCGTAGATGCCGTTCATCGCGCAGGCGTCGACCATCCGCGCGATCGTGTAGTGCCACAGGTCCTGCTGGTAGCTGGTCCGCTCACCGTCGTAGAGCGGCACGCCGTCAGCCCCGCGGGCCGGGTCCTGGCGGACCAGGTAGCCGGGGTGGCCGCCGCCGACGCGGGTGGTCTTCATCCGACGGTCCGCGGCCAGGTCGGCCGGGCCCAGGGAGAGACCCTGCATCCGCGGCGACGCGGCACAGATCTCCTCGATGTTGGCCACGCCGCGCGCGGTCTCCAGGATCGCGTGCACCTGGATCGGCCGGGAGATGCCGGCCTTGGCCTCGAGCTGGGCCAGGATCCGGTCGATGTAGTGGATGTCCTCGGCGCCCTGGACCTTCGGCACCATGATCACGTCGAGCTTGTGACCGATCGCCGGCACCAGGGTGGTCAGGTCGTCGAGCACCCAGGGGCTGTCCAGGGAGTTGATCCGGGTCCAGAACTGGGTCGGCCCGAAGTCGACCTCCTGCCCGATCTTCACCAGCCCGTCGCGGCTGATCTCCTTGTTCTCGGCCTTGACCGCGTCCTCCAGGTTGCCCAGGAGCACGTCGACGGTGCCGACCATGTCGGGGACCTTGGCCGCCATCTTGGGGTTGCCGGGGTCGAAGAAGTGGATCGCGCGGCTCGGTCGGGCCGGGATCTCGTGCAGCGGTTGCGGGGCGCCGACGGCGAGCGGCGCGAAGAAGTCCTTGGCAGTGCGTGGCATGTGGTTAACGTACCTTCACCTCCGCCCGGGGCGCCGTGGCCGACCTCACGCTGGACGCTGCCCGGCACGCCCGGAACGGGGTGCCGGGAGTCCCCCGGAGCTCCGCATGGTCGGGAGCACCCCTCGGCGCCCCGTAGAATTGCCCCAGCGGCGGCCCTTCAGGCGGGCGTCGGCGCACTCGACCTGACCGACCGATCCCGGCCGTGCCGGGGGACCGAGGGGCTGGCACTTGCTGATCCTGATCGCCGTTCTCTTCGTGGGTGCGGCGTTCTCGCCTGTCCTCGTGACCCGTCGCGGTCGCCACGCGTTCTCGCTGCTGGCGCTGCTGCCGGCCGCCGGTGCGGTGGGGATCGCCACGCAGCTGCCCCGGGTGCTGGACGCCCCGGTCGCCGAGGTGATCCGCTGGGTCCCCGCCCTGGACATGGAGCTGGCCGTCCGGCTCGGCACCCTGCAGTGGCTGATGGCGATGGTGGTGCTCGGCATCGGCGCCGTCGTGCTGGCCTACTGCACCTGGTACTTCCCCGACGACGCCAAAGGGCTGCCCCGGTTTGCCGGCGTGCTCATGGCCTTCGTCGCCGCGATGCTCGGCCTGGTCCTCTCCGACGACCTGCTGCTGACCTACGTCTTCTGGGAACTCACCACCGTCTTCTCGTTCCTGCTCGTCGGCCACGACCCCGCCCGGCGTGCCGCCCGGCAGGCCGCGACCCAGGCGCTGCTCGTCACCACCCTGGGTGGTCTGGCGATGCTGGTCGGGGCGCTGCTGGTGGGCGGCGCTGCCGGCACCTACCGGATCAGCGCGATCCTGCAGGCCCCGCCCAGCGGCACCGCCGTCACCGTCGGGGTGCTGCTCCTCCTGGTCGGCGCGATCAGCAAGTCCGCGCTGGTCCCGTTCCACTTCTGGCTGCCCGCCGCGATGGCCGCGCCGACCCCGGTCAGCGCCTACCTGCACGCCGCCTCGATGGTGAAGGCCGGAGTCTTCCTGGTCGCGCTGCTCGCGCCCGGCTTCGCCGACACCCCCGGCTGGCGCCCGGTGCTGCTGGTGCTCGGTGCCGCGACGATGCTGCTGGGCGGCTGGCGGGCGCTGCGCCAGCACGACCTCAAGCTGCTCCTGGCCTACGGCACCGTCAGCCAGCTCGGGCTGATGGTCCTGGTGCTGGGCGTCGGCACCCGCAGCGCCACCGTCGCCGGCCTGGGCCTGGTCCTGGGCCACGCCCTGTTCAAGGCGACCCTGTTCCTGGTCGTGGGCCTGATCGACCGCACCGTCGGGACCCGTGACCTGCGCCGGCTCAACGGCCTCGTCTACCGGATGCCGTGGGTCGCGCTGGCCGCCACCGTCGCGGCCGCCTCGATGGCCGGCTTCCCTCCGCTGCTGGGATACGTGGCCAAGGAGTCGGTGCTCACCGCCCTGGTCGACGTGGCCGAGTACGGCGACGGCACCCCGCTGGCCGGGGCCCCCGGGTGGGCGCTGCTGGCTGCCGTGGTCGCCGGGTCGGTGCTGACCGTGGCCTACTCGGCCCGGTTCGTGTGGGGCGCGTTCGCCAACCGTCAGGTCCCCGAGCCGCTGCCGGTGCGCCGGATCCCGTTCGGGTTCGCCGCCGGGCCGGTGCTGCTGGGTGTGCTGTGCCTGGTCGGCGGCTTCCTGGGCGGTCCGCTGACCACCCTCGTCGCGGGCCAGGCCGACCTGTTCGGTGAGGGCGTCCACCACGCCGAGCTGGCCCTGTGGCACGGCCCGGGCCTGCCGCTGCTGCTGACCGTGGTCGCGCTGGTGGTGGGCGGGGTGCTGTTCGTGCTCCGCGGCCCGGTCGCCCAGGCCCAGGAGCGGCTCAGCCACGACTGGAGCGCCGAGCGGTCCTACCGGTTCGGGATGCGCCACCTGGACCGGATCGCGGTCGAGGTCACCGGTGTCGCGCAGCGCGGGTCCGCCTCGGCGTACCTGGGCATCATCCTGGTCGTGGTGGTGGTGCTGCCCGGGTCGGTGCTGCTGCTCAACTCCCACGACGTCAGCGTCCGGCTGTGGGACAGCCCCTGGCAGGCCGTCGTGGCGGTCGTGGTCGGGCTGGCCGCGGTGATGGCGGTGCGCAGCCGCCGACGGCTGCGCGCGGTGCTGCTGGCCGGCGCCACCGGCTACGGCACGGCCGTGCTGTTCGTGCTGCACGGCGCCCCCGACCTGGCCCTCACCCAGGTCCTGGTCGAGACCCTCTCCCTGGTGGTCTTCGTGCTGGCCCTGCGCCGGTTGCCCGAGTACTTCACCGACCGCCCGCTCACCCGGCAGCGCTACTGGCGCATGGGCCTGGGCCTGGCCGTCGGGCTGGCGGTGGCCGGGTTCCTGCTGGTCGGTGTCTCGGCCCGCGAGGCGATCCCGGTCTCCACGCTGCTGCCCGACCTGGCCAAGGACTACGGCGGCGGGATCAACGTGGTGAACGTGATCCTCGTCGACACCCGCGCTTGGGACACCCTCGGCGAGATCTCGGTGCTGGTCGCCGCCGCCACCGGGGTGGCCAGCCTGGTCTTCATCGACGCCCGCACCGGCGGCATCCGCCGGGTGCACGAGATCCCCTACCCCGAGGGGGTCGTCAAGCAGCCCACCAGCCCGGGTCGCCGGGTGTGGCTGGCCGCGCCCCGGACGCTGCGCCCCGAGCACCGCTCGATCATCTTCGAGGTACTCACCCGGTTGATTTTCCACACGATCATCGTGTTCTCGATCTACCTGCTCTTCGCGGGTCACAACGCCCCCGGTGGCGGGTTCGCCGGCGGGATGGTGGCCGGTCTGGCGCTGGTGATCCGGTACCTGGTCGGTGGCCGCTACGAGCTCGACGAGGCCGCGCCGATCGACGCCGGTCACCTCATCGGTGGTGGCCTCGCGCTCGCCGCCACCGCCGCGGCGCTGCCCCTGGCGCTGGGCGGCACCGTGCTCCAGTCGGCCATCGTCGACGTGCACCTGCCGCTCCTGGGCGACCTGCACCTGGTCACCTCGGTGCTCTTCGACGTCGGGGTCTACCTGGTCGTCGTCGGCCTGGTCCTCGACCTGCTGCGGGCCCTCGGGTCGCAGATCGACCGGCAGATCCTGCGCGAGCGTCGGGCCGGGGAGTCCGGCGCCACGGCGGTGCCCGCCACGAGTCCGGGAGGTGAAGCGTGAACGAGGTGAACCTGACCCTCACCCTGACCGCGGCCGGGCTGATCGGCTGCGGGGTCTACCTGCTGCTGGAGCGGAGCCTGTCGCGTGCCCTGGTCGGCCTGGTGCTGGCCGGCAACGGGGTCGCGGTGGCGTTCATGGTGGCGTCCGGCCCGGCCGGGACCGCGCCGATCATGGTCGACGGCGTCGAGCAGGCCGACATCTCCGACCCGCTGCCCCAGGCGATGGTGCTGACCGCGATCGTGATCATGCTCGCCACCACCGCGTTCGTGCTGGCCATGGCCTACCGCAGCTGGCAGCTCAACGGCCACGACGACGTGCAGGACGACCCCGAGGACGCCCTGATCCGGCGGCTCGCGGTCCACGACTCCACCTCCGAGGCGTACGCCGCCGCGACCGAGGACGACGAGGTCGAGGACGCCAGCGACTTCGCCGTGGGCGAGCTCGAGGACCCAGAGGAGGAGCCCGGCCCCGAGGTCGCGCACCCTGCCGGCACCGCTGAGGAGGACCGAGGATGAGTTGGCTCGTCCCACTGCCCGTGCTGATCCCGCTGCTGGGGGTGGGGCTGTCGCTGGTCTTCTCCCGGAGGCCCACGCTGCAACGGCGGCTGTCGCTGCTGGTGCTGACCTCCCTGGTCGTGATCGCGGCCCTGCTGCTGGTCGAGGCCGACCGCAGCGGCCCGCAGGCGGTCTGGATCGGCGGGTGGCCCGAGACGGTGGGCATCGTGCTGGTCGCCGACCGGCTGGCGGCGCTGATGCTGCTGGTCAGTGCCCTGGTGACGCTCGCGGTCCTGGGGTACTCGATCGGGCAGGGCATGGTCGACGACGAGGAGTCGTCGCCGGTCTCGGTCTACCACCCGACGTTCCTGGTGCTGGTGGCCGGCGTCTCCAACGCCTTCCTGGCCGGCGACCTGTTCAACCTGTTCGTCTCGTTCGAGATGCTGCTCTTCGCCAGCTACGTGCTGCTGACCCTCGGCGGCACACCGCCCCGGCTGCGGGCCGGCACCATCTACGTGCTGGTCGCGCTGCTCTCCTCGGTGCTGTTCCTGATCACCCTGGCCGTCACCTACGGGGCCACCGGGACGCTCACGATGGCGCAGCTGGGGGAGCGGCTCGAGGCCCTCCCCGACCCGGTGTCGTTGATGATCCAGCTGCTGCTGCTGACCACGTTCGGGATCAAGGCGGCCATCTTCCCGCTGTCGTTCTGGCTGCCCGACTCCTACCCGACCGCCCCGGCGCCGGTGACCGCGGTCTTCGCCGGGTTGCTGACCAAGGTCGGTGTCTACGCGATCCTGCGGATGCAGACGCTGGTCTTCCCCGGCGACACCCTCACCACCCTGCTGGGGGTGCTGGCGGTGGTCACGCTGCTGGTCGGGATCCTGGGCGCCATCGCCCAGTCCGACATCAAGCGGATGCTCTCCTTCACCCTGGTCAGCCACATCGGCTACCTGGTGCTCGGCATCGCGCTGGCCAACCGGGCCGGGATCGCCGGCACCGTCTTCTACGTGGTGCACCACATCGTCGTGCAGACCGCACTCTTCCTGGTGGTGGGACTGATCGAACGGCGCGCGGGCAGCACCTCGCTGGTCCGGATCGGCGGCCTCGCGAAGCTCGCCCCGCTGCTGGCGGTCCTCTTCTTCATCCCGGCCATGAACCTGGCCGGCATCCCGCCCCTGTCGGGCTTCTTCGGCAAGGTCGGGCTGCTCCAGGCCGCCCAGGAGCACGGCGGCCCGATGGCGTGGGTGCTGGTCGCGGCCGGCGTCAGCACCAGCCTGTTGACCCTGTACGCGGTGGCCAAGACCTGGTCGGTGGTGTTCTGGCGAACCCCCGCCGAGGCGCACGAGGCCCTGCTGGAGCTGGACAACCTGGGCGCCGAGACGCACCGAGGGCACGTGCACACCCCGCAGGGGGCCGTGGTCACCGTGGCCGCGATCGCCGAGGCACGACGGCTCTCCGACGAGCACCTGCCCGACCGGGACTTCCACCAGCTGATCGAGGCCGGTGACGACGTCCGGACGATCCCGCGGAGCATGCTGGTGCCCGCCGCCGGCCTGGTCGGTCTGAGTCTGGTGCTGACCCTGTTCGCCGGGCCGCTGTTCGGGTACGCCGACCGCGCCGCCCGCGACCTGCTCGACCGCGGGCCGTACCTGAGCGCCGTTCTGGGGGAGACCCGGTGAGCGCGCAGACCCGGACCCGCCGGGACGGCAGCGTGCGGCCCTCGCGCTACCGGGCGCTGCAGCCGCTGCCGCTGCTGTGGCTGACCCTGGTGTGGGTGACCCTGTGGGGCGAGATCACCTGGCTGCTGGTGGTCTCGGGCCTGGTCGTGGCCGTGGTGATGTCGGTGGTGTTCCCGCTGCCGCCGCTGCAGATCGAGTCGCGGGTCCGGCCCCTGGCCCTGGCCCGGTTGGTGGCGGTCTTCGCCGTCGACGTGGTCCGGGCCAGCTTCGAGGTGACCGGGGTGGTGCTGCGCCGTCGCGGGGTGCGCAACGCGATCGTGGAGGTGGACCTGACCAGCTCCTCCGACTTCGTGCTGACCGGGGTGGCCTCGATGCTCTCGCTGGTGCCCGGCTCCGTGGTGGTCGAGGTGCGCAGGTCCACGCACTCGTTGTTCCTGCACGTGCTCGACGTCCCCGACGTGGCGGCCGCCGAGCAGTTCCGGGCCGAGGCGCTGGCGGTGGAGCAGCGGTTCCTGGCCGCCTTCGAACCCGTCGAGGAGAAGCGATGATGGGCTGGGTGCTGTTCGCCTCCGCGGTGCTGCTCGGGGCGGCCGCGGTGCTGCTGGTGGTGCGGGTGACGATCGGGCCGACGATCCTGGACCGGTCGATGGCGATGGACGTGCTGATGTCGGTGCTGGTGTGTGCCGCCGCGGTGGACGCGGCGCGGGGCGGGGACACCGACTCGCTGCCGGTGCTGCTGGTGCTGGCGATGGTCGGGTTCGCCGGGTCGGTGGCCGTGGCCCGCTACGCCAGCGGTGCTGATGACGTGGCTGCCGAGGCCGAGGACCAGGCCAAGGGCCAGTCCCGGGGAGAGGGGGAGCGGTGAGCGTCGCCGACGTGATGGACGTGCTGGCCGCGGTGCTGCTGCTGTCGGGGTCGTTCTTCGCCCTGGTTGCCGCGATCGGGGTGGTCCGCCTGCCCGACCTGCTCAGCCGGATGCACGCGGCCACCAAGCCGCAGGTGATCGGCCTGGTGCTGGTGGTGCTGGGTCTGGCCGCCCGGCTGCGGGACCTGCGGGTGCTGGGGTTCCTGCTGCTGGTGGTGCTGATGCAGATGGCCACCTCGGTGGTGGCCAGCCACATGGTCTCGCGGGCCTCCTACCGGGCCGGTCAGGTGCGCGAGGACCTGCTGGTGCTCGACGAGCTCACCGGCCGGGCCGACGAGGAGCCCCGCGGCGCACCGTGAGCGCTGTTCGCACTTCCGCTCTCCCGCCGACCGGGCACTTGCGCGAGCACAAGTGCCCGGTCGAGGGTCCGTCGCCGCGGGCACCTCGGTGTTGTAGATCGTGTAGACGTCGCAGGAGGCCTGGTGGCTGTCGTCATCGCCGCCCATGAAGCGCAACACGTACCCGCGGTCGGTCACGACAAAACGTGACGCCCCTCGGGTCGGTCCCCGGCGTCACCCGGTCGGGCAGGTCCTCACACGGGTTGTCGACGGGTTGTCAGACGGGCCCGCACATGGCCCTCACGCTGGACTCAGACCGTGGGCACGGCGACCGGGTCCGCCCCGTCCGGATCGGGGTCCGCGAACGCCTGGCGCGGGGTGAACAACATGAGCGCGGCCGCCACCAGGGCACTGACCGAGCAGATCGCCCACACCGTCAGGTAGCCCGAGAGCGGTGCGTGCCCCTCGGTCGGGTCGCCCAGCGAGCCGGTGGAGGCCAGCGCGATCGCGAAGACCGCCGAGGCGATCGCGCCGCCGATCGTCTTGATCCCGTTGGTCATCCCGGTGGCGATACCGGTCCGCTCCGGCGGGGCCGCCGCTGCGGCCGCCGCGGGCAGCGCCGCCACCAGGGCACCCGAGCCGACGCCCACGACCAGCATGTTGACGATCGCCTGGCCGGTGGAGCCGTGCAGGGGCAGCCACAGCGCGTACCCGATCGCGACCAGCACCAGAGACGCCGTCAGGGCCCAGCGCATCCCCAGCAGCCGCGAGGTCAGCGGGAGCGTGAACGCGCCGATCGCCATCGAGACCACGTAGACCCCGATCAGCGTGGAGACGAAGCCCGCGTCCGCGCCCAGGCCGTAACCGACCACGTCCGGATCGGTCCGGGCGAAGGTGGACAGCGGGATCTGGGCGCCGAGCACCGACATGCCGAAGAAGAACGCGGTCGCCTGCACCGGCCACTGGGCCGGGGTGGCGAACAGGTTCACGTCCACCAGCGGGTCCGGGTGCCGGGACTCCACGCGCCAGAACAGTGCGAAGACCGCGGCCCCGGCCAGCACCAGGGACCAGGCGAGCAGCGAGTCGACCCCACGCAGCCGGACCGCGATCAGACCACCCATGACCAACCCGATCGCGCCGGTCACCAGCAGCAGGCCCAGCCAGTCGATGCCACCGGTCGCCTCGGCGGGGGTGTCGCGGATCCCGAACCAGATGACGAAGAAGCACAGCGTCACCACGACGGCCGGCAGCGCCAGCAGCACCGTCATCGAGGTCGCCTCGACCAGTGCGCCGGAGGTCAGCGCGCCGACGATCACCGAGAGCTCCAGGACGCCGACCAGGATGCCGGCCGCCCGGCGGGTGAGCCGCCCCTGCTGGCCGGTGCCGGCGGTGCGCCGGTAGATCAGGGCCACCTCGATCGGCAGCCAGATCACGTAGGCGCCCTGGACCGCCCACCCGATCAGGAAGGTGGTGAAGTTCGGCGCGAAGGCCACCACCCAGGAGCCGAGCGCGGTGACCGCCGTGGAGATCAGCAGGACGTTGCGGTGCCCAAGCAGGTCGGCCAGCCGGGCCAGCAGCGGCACGCAGAGCGCCGAGACCACCAGCTGGGCGGCCTCGAACCAGTTGACATCGGCGTCGGCGATCGAGAGGTGCCGGGCGATGTCGGTGAAGATCGGCGTGTAGTAGCCCTGCAGGATGCCGGAGGCGAACTCGACCGCGGCCAGGAAGCCGACGACGGCGGCGATGCCGGTGACCGGCCGGACGGTGGTGGGCAGGCTCATGCGGGGAGCTCCTCGATCAGGTGGCGGTACCAGCGCACGCCGTCGGCGAACTCCTCGATGCCGATCTTCTCGTCGACGGCGTGGATCGACTGGCGCTGGGGCTTGCTCATCCGGAACGGCGCGTAGCGGTAGACCCGCTCGCTGATCTCGGTGAAGAACCGGCTGTCGGTGGCCGCCATCATCACGTACGGCGAGACCACGGCGTCGGGGAAGACGTCCGCGACGCACCGCTCCAGGAGCGAGAACGCCTCGTCGTCGGTGTAGGGGCTGAGCGGCGACGGCTCGGCCGACTCGACCAGGTCGATGTGGACCTGGTCGTCGGCGATCACCTTGCGCAGGTGGGCCAGGGTGCCGGCCACGGTGTCGCCCACCATGATCCGCAGGTTGACCCCGGCCACCGCCTTGGCGGCGATCACGTTCAGTGCGGGCGATCCCTGCAGGGTGGTGACTGCCGCGGTGGTGCGGGTCATCGCCGCGGGTTCCGGGCCGGCGGCGACCAGGGCCCGGGTGACCAGGGCGGGGACCTTGGCCGCGTTGAGCATCAGGTGGCGCAGCGGTACCGGCAGGTGCGGGGCCATCCGGCGCAGCAGCTCGAGTGTCGGGGCGGGCACCGAGGCCGGGAACGGGGACCGCTCCAGGCGCATGATGGCGCGCGCCAACCGGGCCGTCGGGCCCATCCGGGCCGGGGTGGAGGCGTGCCCGCCGTCGCCCTCGACCCGCAGGTGCACGCTGGTGACGCCCTTCTCGGTGACCCCGACCACCGCGACCGGGGCGGAGACGCCGGGGAACGCCTGGCCGGCGACCGCGCCGCCCTCGTCGAGCACGAACCACGGGCTGACCCCGCGCTCGCGCAGGACCTCGACCGCGGCCGGTGCGGAGAGCCCGGAGACCTCCTCGTCACAGCCGAACGAGAGCCACACGTCCTGGCGGGGGACGAATCCGTCGGCGAGGAGCAGTTCGACGGCCTCACAGATGCCGACCAGCGACCCCTTGTCGTCCAGGGTGCCGCGGCCCCACAGGTAGCCGTCGGCCATCACCCCGTCGAACGCCGGGTGGGTCCACTCGCCCTCGACCGGGACCACGTCCAGGTGGGCCATCAGCACCACGGGCCGTTCCGCGGAGCTGCCGGCCCAGCGGAACAGCAGCCCGTGGGTGTGCACCCGGGTGAGCTCGAGCTGGGCGTGCAGCAGCGGGAACTCGACGGCCAGCTGGGCCAGGAAGCGGTCGAAGGACTCGGTGTCGACCTGGGCGGGGTCGCGGTGGGAGACGGTGGGGATCTGGACCAGGCGCTGCAGCTTGCCGATGGCACGGCCGGTGTCGACGGGGGTGGAACTCATGCCCGCACGCTAGCGGTGAATCGGGTGTTCGGGGCGGGGTGCGTCGAGCTCGTCAGTCCGAAGTGGTCCAGGTGCCCCGGTGCACCGCGTCGGCGGTGTCGATCCGGGCCCGACGGGTGGGGGAGCCGGAGCGTGCGGTGCTGGCCGGGTGGCCCAGGGTGATCGCGCCCAGCGGCACCTGGTCCTCGGGGATCGCGAACTCGGCCCGGAACGCGGCCACCTGGTCGCGCGGGATCCCGAAGAAGCAGGCCCCGAGCGAGGCGTCCGTGGCGGTGAGCAGCACCATCAGCGCCGCCATCCCGCCGTCGACGTACCAGTACGGCACCGGCCAGCGGGCCTCGTCGCGGTCGGTCCAGCCCTTGTCGGGCTCGGCGTACCGGTCCAGGTAGGCGTCCTTGCGGGTGCAGGGCACCACGACGACGGGGGCGGTGCGCATCCCGTCCAGCCAGGCGTTGGAGGCGTCCGGGTCCGGGGAGGTGCTGCGCCAGAACCGGGCCACGTCCTCGGGCGTGTCCAGCACCAGGAACGAGGTGCCCTGGCTGAACCCGGCACTCGGCGCCCGCAGCGCGTGGGTCAGCGCCCGGTCGAGGATCGCCGGGTCGACCGGCTGGTCGGTGTAGCGGCGCACCATGCGGCGTCGGTGGACGACCTCGGAGAACTCCATGGGTGCATTGTCGTGTAGGCGCGCCTGAGCAGTCGCGGGTGTCACGTGGCGCCAAAGTTGAGTCCCCGATAGTGGTGTAACGCGGTAGCCGAGGTCGTCGCCGGCGTGTGCGGCAGACGAAGCAGCGGCCACCGCGTGATCCTTCGAGCGAACCTCTCACAGCACTCTCGAATGGAGTCATCACGATGACCGCCGCCCACATTGTCG
>JAEWXC010000028.1 GCA_023396115.1 Actinomycetes bacterium
TCACCAAACGCGACATCATCCGCTGCCTCAAGCGCTACATCGCCCGCGAACTCCTCCCCATCATCCGCGAAGAACTCGCCAGCCAACCAGCACCAATCAGCACTTGACGATCTATAGGAGCGTCCGAAGGCAGCTCGACCACCGAGGTCATCTCGATCACCCGGGTCAGACCGACCACGGACGTCAGACCGGCCACCGGGGTCAGACCGACGCCGGCGTCAGACCGCGCGAACCGCGGCCAGTGCCTGCTCGAGCCGGTCGGGCGCGTCGAAGGGCACCCACACGATCCGGGGGTCCTTGCGGAACCAGGCGTCCTGGCGTCGGGAGAACCGGCGGGTGGCGATCACGGTCCGCTCCACCGCCTCCTCACGGGTCAGCTCACCGGCCAGGTGGGCGGTGACCTCGGCGTACCCGATCGCCCGCCCGGCGGTGCGCCCCCGGGCCAGGCCCCGGGCCAGGAGCGCCTCGACCTCGGCGACGAACCCGTCGGCGAACATCTGCTGCACCCGGGTCTCGATCCGCGCGTCCAGGGTCGGGCGGTCGATGTCGACCCCGATCTGCACGGCCGAGTCCAGGGCGTACTCCAGCACCGGCAGGGTGGCGCTGAACGGGCGACCGGTCAGCTCGACGACCTCCAGGGCGCGCACGATCCGGCGCGAGTTGGCCGGTTCGATCCCGGCCGCCGCCTGCGGGTCCACCGTCGCCAGACGGGCGTGCATCGCCGCGGCTCCGACCTGGGCGCACTCGTCCTCCAGCCGGGCCCGCAGGGTCGGGTCGGTCCCGGGGAACTCGAACCGGTCCAGCACCGCCCGGGTGTAGAGCGCCGATCCCCCGACCAGGACCGGGGTCGCCCCGCGGGAGCGCAGGTCGTGGACCACGCCGCGGGCCAGGGTCTGGAACTCGGCCACCGAGGCCGGTTCGGTGACCTCGAGCAGGTCGAGCAGGTGGTGCGGGACTCCGGCACGCTCGGACTCGGGCAGCTTCGCGGTGCCGATGTCCATGCCGCGGTAGACCTGCATCGCGTCGGTGTTGACGACCTCGCCACCCAGCGCCCGCGCCAGGTCCAGGGAGAGACTCGTCTTGCCCGCCGCCGTCGCTCCGACAACCGCGACCACCGGCACCTTCGACATGGGGTTAGTCTCACATCCGGACACTTCGACGAAGGAGACACCATGGGGTTCCTGGACGACGCCAAGGGCAAGCTGGCCGACGCCGTCGACAAGGCGGGCGACAAGATCGGTGACGGCATCGACAAGGCCGGCGACATGATCGACGACAAGACCGGTGGCAAGCACGGCGACAAGATCAACACCGGCAAGGAGAAGCTGAAGGACGCCCTGGACGGGCTCGACGGGAAGAACGACGACATCAAGTGAACCGTTTCGTCGTCGTCCCGGCGTCCTACGTGTACCTCCTCCGGGGCGGCGACGACGGCGCCGGTGCGCCCGAGGTGCTGCTGCAGCTGCGCCGTGGCACCGGCTACATGGACGAGCACTGGGCCGCTGCGGCGGCTGGGCACGTCGAGCGTGGTGAGACCGCGTTCGCCGCGGCTGAGCGCGAGACCCTCGAGGAGCTCGACGTGCGCGGCCTGGACCTGAGGTTCCTCTCCACGATGCACCGCACCGCGCACGCCGACCCGATCGACGAGCGGGTGGACTTCTTCTTCTCGGCGCGGACCTGGCAGGGCACCCCCCGGATCACCGAACCGGAGAAGTGTGCCGATCTGGCGTGGTTCCCGCTCGACGCGCTGCCGGACCCAGTGGTTCCGCACGAGCGCCACCTGCTGGAGCTGCTGGCCGCGGGCGAGGTCCCGGCGTACACCACCTTCGGTTTCTGACCCGCCCCGTCGGGCCGGCCCTGCGGATCCGTGGGCCGTGCCCTTGCGTTTGGGCCGGCACCGGAGTTGGCTCGTACCCGTCCGATCCCGACGAGGAGGCCCTGCATGAGCGACCTGCCCGCCCAGCCGTCCCCGACCGCCGAGCCGCCCACCCCGGCCCCCGGTGGTCCCGACGCGATGCCGATGGACCCGCAGGACCGGGGGCAGGCCAAGGACCTCGACCCGACGCGCAACCCCGCGGTCAACGACGTGGTGCCCGACGAGGTCGCCGCGCCGGACGACGAGAAGGTCCAGGAGCCCGAGGGTGCGGCGGACCGTGAGGTCGGCACCACCGAGGAGGAGATGACCGGGCAGGCCGACGAGGACGGGCAGTCCGAACCTCCGGCCTGAGCCGGACCCGCTGGCCTGATCGAGAGCGCCACGCTCCGTTCAACCGCGCCACAGCGGCTCTACCCGCGCGACCAGCGCATCCCACGCGCCACGGCGGTTCCGCCGCGCCGCCACGGGTTCTACCGCGCCTCCAGCGCATCCAACGCGCCACCACCGGTTCTACCGCGCCTCCAGCCCATCCAACGCGCCACCACCGGTACTACCGCGCCACCACGGGTTCCAACGCGCCGGCATGCCAGACGGTCAGTCCAACAAACTGCGCGTTACAAGCGGCGGGTCAGCGGCAGGAGGGCGCCTCGGGCAGCGGAGCCGGGACACCGACCTGCGGCATGCCCAGGCCGACCGACGAGGCGGCCGGGGCGGGCTCGGCGGTGCGGCGCTCCCAGGCGTCGCCGGACCGGGTGCGGCGCAGCCCGATCAGCGGGCCGTCGGCCAGCAGGTGGTGCGGCGCGGCGTGGCTGATCCGCACGGTGACCACGTCGCCGGGACGGATCTCTCCGGTGACCTCGCCCAGCTCGGAGACGTCCGGGGTGAAGTGCACGAGCCGGTTGTCCGGCCCCCGACCCGAGAGCCGGTGCGTGGCGGAGTCCTTGCGCCCCTGCCCCTCGGCGACCATCAGCTCCACGGTGCGGCCCACGAGCGCCTTGTTCTCCTCCCAGGCGATCTCGTTGACCAGCGCGACCAGGCGGTCGTACCGCTCGGAGATGACCGCCGGGTCGACCTGGTCGGCCATCGTGGCGGCCGGGGTGCCGGGACGCTTGGAGTAGATGAAGGTGAACGCACCGGAGAAGCGGGCCCGGCGGACGACCTCCATCGTCTGCTCGAAGTCCTCCTCGGTCTCGCCGGGGAAGCCCACGATGATGTCGGTGGTGATGGCGGCGTCGGGCATCGCGGCGCGGACCCGCTCGATGATGCCCAGGTACTTCGACTGCCGGTAGGAACGGCGCATCGCCTTGAGGACTGGGTCCGACCCCGACTGCAGCGGCATGTGCAGCTGCGGCATCACGTTCGGGGTCTGGGCCATCGCCTCGATCACGTCGTCGGTGAACTCGGCCGGGTGCGGGGAGGTGAACCGGACCCGCTCGAGCCCCTCGATCTCACCGCAGGCACGCAGCAGCTTGGAGAAGGCCTGCCTGTCGCCGAACTCGACGCCGTAGGCGTTGACGTTCTGGCCGAGCAGGGTGATCTCGCTGACGCCCTCGGCGACCAGGGCGCGGATCTCGGCGAGGATGTCGCCCGGCCGCCTGTCGGTCTCCTTGCCGCGCAGCGCGGGCACGATGCAGAACGTGCAGGTGTTGTTGCAGCCCACGGAGATGGAGACCCAGGCCGCGTGGGCCGAGTCGCGCTTGGTCGGCAGGGTCGAGGGGAAGACCGACAACGACTCCAGGATCTCGACCTGCGCCTCGGACTGCGAGCGGGCCCGGTCCAGCAGCGCCGGCAGCGACCCGATGTTGTGGGTCCCGAACACCACGTCGACCCAAGGGGCCTTGTCCAGGATCGTGTCGCGGTCCTTCTGGGCCATGCACCCGCCGACCGCGATCTGCATGCCCGGCCGGGCGGCCTTCACCGGCGCCAGGTGCCCGAGGTTGCCGTAGAGCCGGTTGTCGGCGTTCTCGCGGACCGCACAGGTGTTGAACACGACGACGTCGGCCTGCTCGCCCTCGGGCGCGGCTGCGTAGCCGGCCTCCTCCAGCAGCCCGGTCAGGCGCTCGGAGTCGTGCACGTTCATCTGGCACCCGTAGGTCTTGACCTCATAGGTCCGGGGCGCGGTCTCAGGCAGGGCAGTCATGACGGATCAAGGGTACGAGCGTGCGGGGCCAACGGGAACTCGGTGGGCCCGCGCACCGGATCGGCCCGGCACCGTGGCGGCCGATCGCCGGAACGTCAGCCTGCCGTCCCCTGCCGGTCGCGGGCCGACCGTGGGGGGCTGCGGAGCGCCGGGAGCCGGGCTGAGTGCGCGCGGCCGGCCTGGCTCCCGTCCAGGCTGACCAGGGAGATCAGCCGCACCCTCGCCCCAGACGATGCGGCGGCCGGCTCCTGGGCCACCCAGGTCATCGCGATCCCCGCGGCCTCGCCCCAGGTCCAGCCGGACAGGCCGGCGACCAGCTCACCGGCGTCCTCGACGCACACCGTCAGTTCCTGTGCCGGGAGCACGTCAGGGGTGGCGGCCCCCGTTGTACCGGTCCAGCTCGTCGTTGAGCCGCTGGTCTAGGGCGTCGGCCGAAACCACGGAGGCGGCGAATCGGGTCATGGCCGCGAGCCTGCCACCGCGCTGGTCCTCTGCGCCCCGCCCCCCGGCCGGCCCGGCCACCCCCCGCCAGCCAGTCGGAGCACAGGTCACGTTCTGGCAAAGCCTGACCCGCCGGAGCCATCGGGCGTGGCCCGAACGGGCCATCGGGGGCTAGGTTCAACCCCATGACGGAGCAGAGCAGCGACGCACTGGCCCCCGGACCACGCTTCGAGAGCGTGGGCAGCGTCCGGTTGAGCGGCGTCAACAAGTGGTTCGGTGACCTGCACGTGCTGAACGACATCAACCTCGAGGTCCACCCCGGTGAGGTGGTGGTCGTGATCGGCCCGTCCGGCTCGGGCAAGTCGACGCTGTGCCGGGCGATCAACCGACTCGAGACGATCGACGAGGGCACCATCACCCTGGACGGGGTGGACCTCCCCTCCGAGGGCAAGGCGCTGGCCCAGCTCCGCGCCGAGGTCGGCATGGTGTTCCAGAGTTTCAACCTGTTCGCCCACAAGACGATCCTGGAGAACGTGACCCTGGGTCCGCTCAAGGTCCGCAAGCGCGACAAGGCCGAGGTCGAGGCCGAGGCGATGGAGCTCCTCGAGCGGGTCGGCGTCGCCGCTCAGGCGCAGAAGTACCCCGCCCAGCTCTCCGGAGGTCAGCAGCAGCGCGTCGCGATCGCCCGAGCCCTGGCCATGCAGCCCAAGGTGATGCTCTTCGACGAGCCGACCTCGGCACTGGACCCCGAGATGATCTCGGAGGTGCTCGACGTGATGGTGCGTCTGGCCAAGCGGGGCATGACGATGGTCGTGGTCACCCACGAGATGGGCTTCGCCCGGACCGCCGCCGACCGGGTGCTGTTCATGGCCGACGGCGCGATCGTCGAGGAGAGCACCCCCGAGGAGTTCTTCACCAACCCGCGCACCGACCGCGCGAAGGACTTCCTCGGCAAGATCCTGAAGTGAGGCCAGCCGGCCACCCGTACGAACCCCGCAGAACCGCCCACCCCACGAAGGAGAGCACCATGCGATTCACCCGTACCCGTGCCGCGGCCGTTGCCGCTGCCCTCGTCCTGGCCGTCTCCGGCTGCGGCAACGCCGGCGACGACGACGAGCGCACCGACGTCGACGTCGCCGACGACGCGTCCAGCCAGTTCGACGACGGCACCCGGATGAAGGAGCTCGCCGAGGCGGGCAAGATCAAGGTCGGGGTCAAGTACGACCAGCCCGGCCTGGGCTTCAAGGACGCCGCCTCCGACCTGCCCAGCGGCTTCGACGTCGAGATGGCCCGCCTGCTCGTGGCGAGCCTGGGCATCGACCCGGACGACACCAGCAAGGTCGAGTACGTCGAGACGGTCTCCGACAACCGCGAGCCCTTCCTGCAGGACGGCACCGTCGACATCGTCGCGGCCTCCTACTCGATCACCGACGAGCGTCGCGCGGTGGTCGGTCAGGCCGGCCCCTACATGGTCACCGGTCAGCAGCTGTTGGTGAAGTCCGACGCCGACGTCGCCGGCCCGGCCGACCTCAAGGGCAAGGAGGTCTGCTCGGTGACGGGCTCGACCTCGCTGGACAACATCAAGGCCCAGGGCATGAAGCCGGTCGGCTTCGCCACCTACTCCGAGTGCGTGGAGAAGGTCCTGGACGGCACCGTCGAGGCGATGTCGACCGACGGCTCGATCCTGATGGGCTACGCCGCCCAGAACGAGGGCGAGCTCGAGGTCGTCGGGGACGCGTTCTCCGAGGAGCGGATCGGCATCGGCTACTCCAAGGACCGCCCGGAGATGTGCCAGTGGATCGTCGACACGCTGACCCAGGCCAACGAGGACGGCAAGTGGGCCGAGGCGTTCGAGAACACGCTGGGCAAGTCCGGGTCGGAGACCCCGGAGTTCCCGCAGATGGACGCCTGTTCCTGATCTGAGTCAACCGGTGTGGTCGCGGGCCGCCACGCGGCCGGCGACCCACCACGGTCGAGAGGAGTGGCGTGGACGCCGTTCTGGACAACCCCGACCTCGTGCTCCAAGCCTTCGGCTACACGGTCCTGCTCTTCCTGTGCTCGGCCGTCCTGTCGATCCTCGGCGGCACGATCCTGGTCGCGATGCGGGTCGGCCCCGTGAAGGTGCTCGCAGGTGTCGCCACCGGCTACGTCTCGGTGGTGCGCAACACCCCGCTGGTGATCATGTTCATGTTCTTCCAGTTCGCTGCACCGAAGCTGGGCATCAGGTTCACCTTCATCAACGTGGAGATCGGTGACTTCACCTTCTCCTCGTTCTTTGCGGCCGCGGTGGTGTCGCTGTCGCTGTACACCTCGGCGTTCGTCTGCGAGGCCCTGCGCTCCGGCGTGAACGCGGTCAACCTCGGCCAGGCTGAGGCCGCCCGGGCGATCGGCCTCGGGTTCGGCGGCGTGCTCCGGTTCGTGGTGCTCCCCCAGGCGTTCCGTGCCTCGGTGCCCCCGGTGGCCAGCACCCTGATCGCGCTGCTCAAGAACACCTCGATCGCCGGTGTCTTCGGCGTGATCGAGGCCAGCGCCCAGATGAAGTTCTTCACCAACGACCACGCGGACCAGCGCTGGGGCATCTTCCTGGCCTTCGCGCTGATCTACATCCTGCTGGTCGAACTGGTCTCCGTTGTCGCGATCGCTCTCGAGCGCCGCTGGAAGGTGGCGTGATGGCGTCCTCGGTCCTTTTTGACTCCCCCGGTCCCAAGACCGTCACCCGACACCGGATCTATACGGCCGTGACGGTCCTCGCCCTGCTGGGCGCTGCCGTGCTGGTGGTGTTGAAGTTCCACTCCAGCGGCCAATTCAGCGCGGAGAAGATCGAGCCGTTCCTGACGCCGAAGTACATCGAGGCGATCATCATGGACGGTCTGGTGCCGACCCTGCAGATGGCGTTCTTCGCGATCATCGCGGCGGTGGTCTTCGGTCTGCTCTTCGGTATCGGCAAGCTCTCCGAGCACGCCGTCCTGCGCTGGCCCGCGTGGCTCGTGGTCGAGTTCTTCCGCGCCGTGCCGGTCATCCTGCTGATGATCTTCTGCTTCTACGCGGTCTTCGGTGACATCTCCCAGGTCTCGTCTCGAGCATTCTGGTCGGTGGTACTGGCGCTGACGCTGTACAACGGCGCGGTGCTGGCCGAGGTCTTCCGGGCCGGCATCAACGCGGTCCCGCGCGGCCAGGCCGAGGCGGCCTACGCCCTGGGCATGCGCAAGACCCAGGTGATGGTGACGATCCTGCTGCCGCAGGCGGTCAAGATCATGATCCCGGCGATCATCAGCCAGTGCGTGGTGGCTCTCAAGGACACCAGCCTGGGCTACGTGATCACCGGGGTCGGTCTGACCCGGGTGGCGCAGCCGATCTTCCAGCAGTTCCAGAACCACGTGGCGACGATGCTCGTCATCGCCGCGCTCTACATCATCGTCAACCTGCTGCTCACCGGCCTGGCCACCTGGATGCAGAAGAAGCTGGTCGGCGAGAAGAAGGTGCTCCAGGTGGGGATGGTCGCCGGCATCGGCGAACCGAACCGCACCTGAGCCAGAGACACGAACGCCCCCGCCGAGGCGGGGGCGTTCGTGCGTTCGTCAGCGCTTCTTCGGGGTGACCCAGAGCCGGATCACGCCCTCGATCACCACGGTGCCGTCGGCCAGGGTGCCCCGGACCCGCACCGGCAGGTCAGGGTCCTCGGAGGTCCACTGCTCGGGGTCGGTCTCGGCGGTGCAGGTCACGTCACCGGTGGCCTTGGCGGTGTAGGAGATGTCCATCCCCTTGGGGATCCACCGCTTGTCGTCGGGGATGGTGACCTCGGCCAGGGCGCCCATCGCCGCCTCGAGGCCGTTGCACATCGCGATCGCGTGCACGGTGCCCAGGTGGTTCTGCACGATCCAGCGCTTGGGCACGACCAGCTCAGCGTGGTTGGGGCGCAGCTCGGTGAAGCGGGGGCTGACCGTGGAGAAGTACGGCGCCTTGAGGGAGAAGAGCGTCGAGAAGAGGCGCTCCCCCAGCGGGAGCGACTGGGCACGGGACCAGAGGGCGTTGACGGAAGCCATGCACGCGATGCTACTCACCAGTAACCACCGTTGTCACCCGCCGTCCGGGCGCGAGCACGCCCCGACGTCCGGGGTCGAGGAGTTCACCCCACAACCGACGGTCCCGTAGGTTACGGTGCCGTAGCCTCGGTCGACCGCACGGTGGGCCTCTCCCCAACGCCTCGGAGCACCCCATGAGCAGCACCCTCGAGCGACCGACCTCCGCCACGATGGGCGGCGAGCAGCAGTCGCTGGCCGAGCAGGTCACCCTGGCCCTCTTCATCGCGGTCCCGCTGCTGGCGCTGCTGGCGGCCGTGCCGGTGGCCTGGGGCGGGTGGCTGGGCTGGTCCGACATCGTGATCGCCGCGGTCTTCTACGTGACCACCTGCGCCGGCATCACCGTCGGGTACCACCGGCTCTTCACGCACAAGTCCTTCAAGCCCAACCGGGCCGTGAAGATCACCCTGGCCGTGCTCGGCTCGATGGCCATCGAAGGCCCGCTGGTGCGCTGGGTGGCCGACCACCGCAAGCACCACAAGTTCTCCGACACCGAGGGCGACCCGCACTCGCCGTGGATGTACGGCACCGGCGCCTGGAACCTCACCAAGGGCATGTGGCACGCCCACATCGGGTGGCTCTTCGAGGCCGAGCAGACCCCGCAGGACAAGTACGCCCCCGACCTGCTCAAGGACCGCGACATCGTGCTGATATCGCGCTACTTCTGGGTCTCGGTCCTGGCTTCGCTGCTGTTGCCCGCACTGATCGGCGGACTGGTCACCTGGTCGTGGCACGGCGCCCTGACTGCCTTCTTCTGGGGATCGCTGGTCCGGATCTGCCTGCTGCACCACGTCACCTGGTCGATCAACTCGATCTGCCACACCATCGGCGAGCAGCCGTTCAGCTCCCGCGACAAGGCCGCCAACGTGTGGTGGCTGGCGATCCCCTCGCTGGGCGAGTCCTGGCACAACCTGCACCACGCCGACCCGACCTGCGCCCGGCACGGGGTGCTCAAGGGGCAGATCGACATCTCGGCGCGGATCATCTGGCTGATGGAGCGGGCCGGCTGGGTGCGCGACGTGCGCTGGCCCACCGAGCAGCGCCTGGCCGCGCGCCGCGCCGACTGATCCCGACCGCCCCTGTGATGCTGGTCCGGTGACCCCGAAGAAGTCGACCCGTACCCGGATGACCGGGGCGGAGCGTCGCGAGCAGCTCGTCGAGACCGCCCGCCCCCTCTTCGCCGAGCGCGGGTTCGAGGCGACCTCGGTGGAGGAGATCGCGGCCCGCGCCGGGGTCTCCAAGCCGGTCGTCTACGAGCACTTCGGCGGCAAGGAGGACCTGTACGCGGTGGTCGTGGACCGCGAGGTCACCCAGCTGCTGGCCAGCATGCGCGCCTCGCTGACCTCGGGCTCCTCGCGCGAACTCCTGGAGCAGGCGGCACTGACCCTGCTCGAGTACGTCGAGACCCGACCCGACGGCTTCCGGATCCTGGTCCGCGACACCCCGATCGGGTCGAGCACCGGGAGCTTCCAGACGATCATCGGCGACACCGCCGCCCGGGTCGAGGGGATCCTGGCCGACGTCTTCAGCCGCCAAGGGCTCGATGCCCGCGCGGCCCCGATGTACGCCCAGATGCTGGTCGGCATGGTCGCCTCCTTGGGCCAGTGGTGGCTCGACGCCCGCAAGCCGGCACGCCCGATGGTCGCGGCGCACCTGGTCAATCTGGCCTGGAACGGACTCTCCGGGCTGGAGAAGTCCCCGGGCCTGCTCACCCACGAGGGTCCCTGAGCTCCTCCAGCACCTCGACCCGGTTGCCGAACGGGTCGGCGCAGTGGAAGCGCAGGAACCCCGCGAAGGCGTGTCGTTCGGCAGGGTTGACCTCGTGACCGAGCCCGACCAGGCGCTCGGCGAGCGGGTCCAGCTCCCCGACCCCGACCAGCAGCGCCGGGTGCGCCCGCCGGGCCGGGACGAAGGGGTCCTCCACGCCGACGTGCACCTCGGCCCCGTCCGGGCTGCGGAACCACGCGCCCCCGCGTCCGGCCAGCCCCGCGGGCTTGGGAACCTCCTCGAGGCCCAGCCCGTCCACCCAGAAGCCGCGCGCCGCTCCCTCTCCCCCGGGCGGGCAGGACACCTGGACGTGGTGCAGCCGCCTCATGCCGGCACCCGGGCCACGACGAAGCTGCGCCGGAACGGCAGCACGGTCACCCCGTCCCGTTCCGGGTAGGCCCGCCGCAGGGCGGCGCGGTACTCCTCGGCGAACTGCTCGCGCAGCGGCTCGGGCAGGGCGGCCAGGGTCGGGCGGGCACCGGTCGCCGAGACCCAGTCGAAGACCGGGTCAGGACCCCGGAGCACGTGCAGGTAGCGGGTCTCCCACGCGTCCACCGTGCAGCCCAGGTCGTGCAGCGCCTGCCACCACGCCTCGACCCGCGGCGCACCGGGGCGCGACACCCCGGCGGTGTGGGCGACGAACCGGGGGTCGGCCGCGAGCTCCTCGCGCAGCACGTGGCTGGGTTCGTCGAAGTTGGCGGGCACGCCGATCGCCAGCCACCCGCCGGGCCGCACCGCGGCCACCAGGTCGGGCAGGACGGCCAGCGGGTCCGGCAACCACTGCAGGGTGGCGTTGCTGACCAGCAGGTCCACGACGCCGGGGCCGGCCTCGGCCAGCCAGGTGCCCAGGTCCGCCTCGACCACGTCCAGACCGGGCCGTGCGCGGGCCGCGGCGACCATCTCAGGACTGTCGTCGACCCCGACCACCCGGGCTCGTGGCCACCGCTGCTGCAGCACCGCGGTGAGGTTGCCCGGTCCGCACCCGAGGTCCACCACGTCGTTCGGGTCGGTCGGGTCGGTCAGGCCGACCCGGGCCAGCAGTTCGACGAAGGGTCGTCCCCGTTCGTCGGCGTGACGCAGGTAGTGGACGGGGTCCCAGGCACCGTCCGACCCGGGGTGCTGCTGCGGTTTCTCCGTGGCCATCTGCACAGCCTTTCTCTTGACATCAAGATAAATCCACCCTGCGACACCACTGTCTCGATGTCAAGATTCTCGACGCATCTGCTTCAATGGGTGCATGAGGGACGAGGTCGACGAACTGGTCGAAGCGTGGTCGCGCGAGCGGTCCGACCTCGACCTGGCCCCGGTCGAGGTGTTCAGCCGGATCGGCCGCCTGGCCCGGCACCTGGACCTGGCCCGCAAGAGCGCGTTCACCGCCTCGGGCGTGGAGTCCTGGGAGTTCGACGTCCTGGCTGCACTGCGCCGGGCCGGGGACCCCTACGAGCTGTCCCCCGGCCGGCTGCTCCGCGAGACCCTGGTGACCAGCGGCACGATGACCAACCGGATCGACCGACTCACCGACCGGGGACTGGTCGAGCGGCTGCCCGACCCGCACGACCGCCGCGGCGTCCTGGTCCGCCTCACGCCCGAGGGCAAGACCGTGGTCGACGGCGCCTTCGAGGCCCTGCTCGAGGCCGAACGGGCCCTGATCGAGGGCCTGCCGGACGCGAAGCGGCACCAGTTGGCCACCCTGCTGCGCACCCTGCTCGCCCCGTTCGACGCCCCCGCCTCCTGAGGCCACCGGCCGGGTCGATCGGGACGCCCGCAGAAAAAGTTCCCACCCGGTGCCAACCTTCTGCGCCGGGCCGCCCGTATCTCCAGGTGTGCAGGTACCACCCCACCGAAGGAGAAACACCGTGCGACGCACCGCGAGCATCCTGGCCGCTCTGGCCCTGACCGGCACCGCCGTCCTGGCCGTCCAGACGACCGCCAGCGCCGCGCCGACGGCCAAGAAGACGAAGCCCGAGATCACCCTCAAGGTCGACAAGACGGTCCTCGAGGTCGGCAAGAAGGTCACCCTCAAGGGGAAGATCACCCCCAAGAAGGGCACCAAGGGCGACAAGGTCATCGTCAAGCAGAAGACCGGCGACAAGGCGTGGAAGACCCAGGCCAAGGTCAAGGTCAACCGCAAGGGCAAGTTCACCTGGAGCGACAAGCCCACCTCGGCCCAGGTCCGCAAGTACAAGGTCGTGCTGCCCAAGACCAAGAAGCACGCCAAGGCGAAGAGCAAGCCGGTGACCGTGTCGGTCGGCCGCTGGATGCAGGTGAACCAGGTCCGCCGCGCGACCGCTGAAGGCCTCTACCCGAAGACGGTGAGCGTGGCCAACACCGAGTACAAGCGCTCGCTGGGCACCTACAACTACTACACCGGTGACATGCGGTTCGCCGAGTACAACCTGTTCCGCAAGTGCTACACGCTGCGCACGGAGGTCGCCCTGACCGACGACGCCCCGAGCAACACCAGCGCCGTGCTGCGCACCGAGCTGGACGGCACGACGAAGTCCACCAGCACCGTGGACACCCTCGGCACCTCCACGCCGCTCACCGTGGACCTGACCAACGCCTACCGGATCCGGTTCGAGATCGAGACCGATGACGTCCGCCCCCAGGCCGAGGCAGCCTTCCTGAGCCCCGAGTTCCTCTGCTCGGAGTGACCCACGCGCCCACCGGGCGCCAGCACCACCCGGCAGCACCCCGGAGCCGTCCCGCCACCGTGCGGGGCGGCTCCGGGGTGTTCTCCCGGGTCTGCGGTGGGGTCGGGGCTCAGTCGACGAGCTCAGCGGCCTCCAGCCACTCCAGCTCGAGCTCCTCACGCTCGCTGGCCACCTCACCCAGCTCGGTCCCGATCTCCTGCAGCCGGGCGTAGTCGCCCGCGTGCTCGGCCAGCTGGGCGTTCAGGGCTGCCTCGCGCTCGGTGACCTTGGCCAGCTGCTTCTCCACGCGGGCCAGGATCTTGCGGGCCGCCCGCTCCTCGGCACTGCCGGTCTTCGGCTTCACCGCGGCGGCGGTCACCGCCGGACCCGGGGGCTGGTCGGGTGCCGGTCGCGTCACGGGCTGCGCGGCGTCCAGCAGCGCGGCGCGGCGCTCCAGGTACTCGTCGACCCCGCGCGGCAGCATCGAGATCTGCCCGTCACCGAGCAACGCCCAGACCGAGTCGGTGACCCGCTCCAGGAAGTACCGGTCGTGGGAGACCACCACGAGCGTGCCGGGCCAGCCGTCGAGGAAGTCCTCGAGCACGTTGAGCGTGTCGATGTCGAGGTCGTTGGTGGGCTCGTCGAGCAGCAGCACGTTGGGTTCGGTGAGCAGTAGCCGCAGCAGCTGGAAGCGTCGCCGCTCGCCACCGGAGAGGTCCCCGATCCGGGCGGTGAGCTTGTCCCCGGTGAAGCCGAACCGCTCCAGCATCGAGGTGGCGGTGATCTCGCCCTCCGCGGTCCGGGTGACCCGGCGGATCGACTCCACCGTGGGCAGCACCCGCCCGTCGGGGTCGAGGTCGTCGAGGGCCTGGGTGAGGTGCTGCAGGGCGACCGTGCGCCCGTGCTTGACCTTGCCGACAGCCGGGGCCAGGTCGCCCGAGAGCAGCGAGAGCACCGACGTCTTGCCGGCCCCGTTGACTCCGACGATCCCGATGCGGTCGCCGGGGCCCAGCCGCCAGGTGGCGTGGTCCAGCAGCTGCTTCTCGCCACGGAACAGGTCCACGTCCTCGATGTCGATGACGTCCTTGCCCAGCCGCTGGGTGGCGAACTTCTGCAGCTCGAGCCGGTCGCGCGGGGGCGGCACGTCCTCGATCAGGGCGTTGGCGGCGTCGATGCGGAACTTGGGCTTTGAGGTGCGGGCCGGTGCCCCGCGGCGCAACCAGGCCAGCTCCTTGCGGACCAGGTTCTGCCGGCGCACCTCGCTGGCCGCCGCCTGCCGGGACCGTTCGGCCTTGGCCAGCACGAACGCCGCGTAACCGCCCTCGTAGGAGTCGACCGCCCCGTCGTGGACCTCCCACGTGGTCTGGCACACCGCGTCCAGGAACCACCGGTCGTGGGTGACCACGACCAGCGCGGAGCTGCGCTGCACCAGGTGCGCGGCCAGCCAGGCGACCGCCTCGACGTCAAGATGGTTGGTGGGCTCGTCGAGGACCAGCAGGTCGTGCTCGTCGAGCAGCAGCGCGGCCAGCGAGCAGCGTCGCCGCTCCCCACCCGACAGCCCCAGCACGGCCCGGTCCAGGTCGATGCCGACCAGCAGCTCGGCCACGACCTCGCGGGAGCGGGCCTCCGCGGCCCACTCGTGGTCGGCCCGGCCGCCCAGGACGGCCTCGCGGACCGAGTGGGTGTCGGAGAGTTCGTCGCCCTGGTGCAGGTAGCCGATCCGGGTCCCCCGGGTCATCGACACCCGGCCGGAGTCGGGCTCCTCCAGGCCGGTCATCACCTCCAGCAGCGTGGTCTTGCCGTCGCCGTTGCGGCCCACGATGCCCACCCGCTCGCCGACGGCGATGCCCAGGGACACCTCGTCCAGCAGGGGGCGGATGCCGTAGGACTTGGAGACACGCTCGAGGTTGATCAGGTTGCTCATCGGGGTCGATTCTCTCAGGAGACGACGTGGGCGCCGGCGACCGGACCGGTCGCGATCAGCACCACCTCGTGGTGGGCGGCCAGCTCGGCGGCGACCGCGCGTGCCTCGGGTGCCGACTCGCAGAGGAAGACGCAGGTGGGCCCCGACCCGGTGACGATGCCGCGCAGCGCCCCGGCCATCTCGCCGCGGCTGAGCAGCGCCCCGAGCTCGGGACGCAGGTCGATCGCCGGCTCCTGCAGGTCGTTGTGGAGGGCCCGGGCCAGCCGCAACGCGTGACCCGAGGCGAGCGCCTCGATCACCGGGGCCGCGCTCGGGGGACGGGCCGGTGCGTCGGGGTGCAGCCGGTCGAAGTGCCGGTAGACCGCCGGGGTGGACAGGCCGGTCCGGTTCGGGACCACCACCCACCACCACGAGCCGCGGTCGGTGACGGGCCGGACGATCTCGCCCCGCCCGGTGCCGTGCGCGGAGCCGCCGACGAGCGCGAACGGGACGTCGCTGCCCAGGTCCGCGGCCAGACGGAGCAGGTCCTCGTCGGAGGTGCCGAGCTCGTGCAGCCGGTCCAGAGCGACCAGCGCGGCCGCGGCGTCGGCCGACCCGCCAGCCATCCCCCCGGCGACCGGGATCGACTTGTGCAGGGTCAGGTCGGCCAGCACCGGGCGCACGTGCAGCCCGGCCAGGGCCAGTGCGGCGGCGTCGACGATGTTGCTCCCGGAGCTGGGCACCGCGGAGGCGTCGATGTGCGCGGCGACCTGCACGTCGAGCTTCGGCACCCGGCTGTGCACCGCGGTGAGGTCGTCGTGCACCCCGATCGCCTGGTAGACGGTGTCGAGGGGGTGGAAGCCGTCCTCGCGCGGCGCACCGACTCCCAGGTGCAGGTTGATCTTGGCGGGGGCACGCACGGTGACCGCCGGGGCTCGACGGTTCATGCGGTGGGGACACCCCCGGGGGCGGCCGGGGAGGCGTGCAGCGCCTCGGCGATCCGGGCGAACTCCTCCACGGTCAGCACCTCGCCGCGGGCCTTCGGGTCGACCCCGGCAGCGACAACTGCCGCCTCGGCCGCCTCGCCGGACCCGGCCATCGCCTTGAGGGTGGCGCGCAGCGTCTTGCGGCGCTGGGCGAACGCGGCGTCGACCACGGCGAAGACCTGCTCGCGGGTGGCGGTGGTGGTGGGCGGCTCGCGCCGGGTCCAGGCGACCAGCCCGGAGTCGACGTTGGGGGCGGGCCAGAAGACGTTGCGCCCGATCGCCCCGGCCCGACGCACGTCGGCGTACCAGGCGGCCTTGACCGACGGGACCCCGTAGACCTTGGAGCCGGGTCGGGCGGCGAGCCGGTCGGCGACCTCGGCCTGCACCATCACCAGGCCGCGCTCCAGGCTGGGCAGCAGGGCCAGCAGGTGCAGCAGCACCGGGACCGAGACGTTGTAGGGCAGGTTCGCGACGAGGGCGGTCGGCGGGGGCCCGGGGACCTCCTCGACGCGCATCGCGTCGGCCAGCACGACCTCGACGTCGCCCTCGCGGCCCGGGGCGTACTCGGCCAGGGTGCGCGGCAACCGGCCGGCCAGCAGCGGGTCGAGCTCGATGGCGGTGACCCGACCGACCTGCTCGAGCAGGGCCAGGGTCAGCGACCCGAGCCCGGGCCCGACCTCGACCACCACGTCCCGGGCACCGACACCGGCCTCGCGGACGATCCGGCGCACGGTGTTGGCGTCGATGACGAAGTTCTGTCCCCGCTGCTTGGTGGGTCGCAGGTCCAGCTCGGCGGCCAGGGCACGCACGTCGGCCGGACCGAGCAGCCTCGGCCCGGTGCTGGCGGGCAGCTCGTCGGTCACGGGCGGCAGCCTAGTCGTCGTGGGCCCGGTGTCCCCAGCCGAGAACGCCCCCCCCCCCCCCCCGGGGGGGGACCCGGCGGGGGGGGGGCGGGGGGAGAG
>JAEWXC010000080.1 GCA_023396115.1 Actinomycetes bacterium
TATCCCCCCGCCCGGGCGCGCCACGTGGTGCCCCGCATCACCCGGTCAGCCCGCCAGGTGGCCCCACTCGGGCGCGATCTGGCGCCACGGACCGACCGCGACGACCCGGCCCTCCTCGAGGACCACCACCCGGTCGGCCATCGCCAGCGCCGCCCGCTTGCTCGACGACCCCACCACGGTGCTGCCCTTGGCCCGCAGCGCGGCCCACAGCTCCAGCTCGGTGGTGGCGTCCAGCGCACTCGACACGTCGTCGGCCAACAACAGCTCGGCGTCAGCGGCCAGCGCCCGGGCCAGTGCCACCCGCTGCACCTGACCGCCCGAGAGCCGCACCCCGCGGTGCCCCACGAGTGCGTCCCGGCCGCCGGCGTCGCGGACGTCGGGCTCCAACCGGGCCACCTCGACCGGCCCGTCGAACCCGCGTGCGTGGCCCAGCTGGATGTTCTCCGCGAACGTGCCCGACAGCACCCGCGGCACCTGGGCCACGTGCGCCACCTGACCGGGCCGCAGGAACACCTCGGCGTCGGTGACCTCCGCGCCGTTCCAGCCGATGTGGCCGCGGTGCGGGATCAGCCCCGCCATCGCCGAGAGCAGGCTCGACTTGCCCGACCCGACCTGACCCAGCAGCAGCACCAGCTCACCGCGCTGCACCTCCAGGTCGACCCCGGTCACCCCGATCGTGCCGTCGTCGTGGATCGCGTCGAACCCGGCCAGCTGGACCGACTCCAACGGCACCCGGTGCACCGGCGGCGGCTCGGGGGCCTCACCGGTCAGCAGGTCCACCCCGGGAGCCACGTCCAGCAGGTCGACTCCACCGGCGAACCGGGCGGTCTCCTGCTGCCAGGCCCGGGTCCCGGGCGCCTCGGAGACCACCATGCCGGCCACCCGGCCGAACCAGTCGAACCCGGCCACGGCGTTGGCCACCAGCAGCGCGGTGCCCAGGCCCCAGCTGCCGCCGGCGTACATCCCCCAGGCGGCGACCACGCCGACCTGGACCATCGCCCGCGGGACACCGTCCAGCACCGCCTGCACCCGGTGCTCACGCACCGCAGCCTCGACCCGGCCGGCGTCGACCTGACGCAGGTGCGCCCGGGCGTCAGCGGTGGCCGCCGCCAGCTTGACGGTGCGCACCCCCTCCAGCACCGAGACCAGCGACCGGCCGAACCGGGCCCGCGCCGTCGAGGACGCCGCCGCCGAACGACCGGCGATCGGCCGACCCACCGCGGACGCCGCGGCCGAGACCACCAGCACCGCGAGCAGCACCGCACCGGCGACCCAGGTGCCGGCCAGCAGCGCCGTCAGCAGCGCGATCGCCATGCCGGTGACGAAGTCGACCCACCGGTCGGCGTAGCGGGCGTACCGGTCGGCGTCCATCGCCCGGGCCACCACCTCGCCGGCCGGGGTGCTGGGCAGCCGCCGTTGCGCGGTCTGGCCGACCAGCACCGACATCCGCACCCGCAGCAGCACCTCCACCCACCAGCGCGGGTAGCGCCACACGGCGTCGGCGAAGATCACCGGCGCGACCATGATCGAGGCCACCAGACCGGCCAGCAGCACCGTCGGGGTCTGGCCGTCCTTGAGCCCCTGGACGACCTCGCCCCACAGCAGACCGGTGATCGCGCCCAGCGAGCCGAACAGCGAGAACCCGGCGAACCCCAACGCACCGAGCAGACCCCAGCGGGGCCGCATGATCAGCGCGTGCCAGATGCCGCGGGTCAGGGTCGGGCCCGTCCCGACCTTGATCGCGGGCGGCGGCGGACCCTGACGGCGCCGCGACCCGACCGCCGTGCTCTGCGCAGTAGCTCCGTTGGTCGCCGGAGCGCTCACGGCTGCGGCCACGGCGGTCTCCGGGGCCTCGGCGGTCTCCGGGGCCTCGCGGTCCAGCGTCGGTGCAGCCTCGGGCTCGGACTCCTCCGGCGCCCCGAGCGCCAGGTTCTCGGCGACCTCGGCGTCGCGGACCAGCCGCGCGAACGGTCCGTCCGCACCGAGCAGCGCGTGGCGACGCCCCTGCTCGACCACCTGGCCGCGGCTGAGCACGGCCACCCACGGGGCCCGCTCGATGGTGTTGAGCCGGTGCGCGATCAGCAGACCGGTCCGACCCGACAGCAGCCGCTCGGAGGCCGCGACCACGCGGGCCTCGGTCAGCGGGTCCATCCGGGCGGTGGCCTCGTCGAGCACCACGACCTTGACGTCACGAACCAGCAGCCGGGCGAAGGCGACCAGCTGCTCCTCCCCCGCCGACAGCTTCAGGCCACCCGCACCGAGTCGGGTGTCGAGGCCCTCGGGCAGGCCGGCCACCCAGTCGGTCAGCCCCAGCTGGGCCACCGCGGTCTCGACCCGACCGCGGGAGTCGGGGGCGAACAGCGCGACGTTCTCGGCCAGGGAGCCGGAGAAGATCTCGGTGCGCTGGGTGACCACCCCGACCGCGGCACGCAGCCGCGCCAGGTCGATCTCGCACACGTCGACCCCGTCGAGCAGCACCGTCCCGGGCGGCGGGTCGATGGCACGCGAGCAGAAGCTCGCCAGCGTCGACTTGCCCGACCCGGACCGGCCCACCAGGGCGATCGTGTCGCCACCGGGCACGTGCACCCGGACGTCGTCGAGGGCGAACGAGCCCTCCTGCCCCGGGTAGGCGAACGTCAGCCCCCGGAACTCCACCGACGGCGCCGCACTGGGCGGGACGTCGCGACCACCGGTCGGCTCGGGGACCACCGAGACCATCTGCCGCAGCCGCAGCACCGCCCCCAGGCCGGCCTGGAGGTCGGGGAGCTGGTTGGCCAGGTGGTTGACCTCGCCGACGAAGGTGGTGGTGACCAGGAAGAGGGTGACCAGCGAGGCCACCGACAGGCCACCGGAGCTGACCAGGCTGACCCCGGCGACCGCGACCCCGGCCAGCAGGGCGTGCAGCAGCAGACCTGCACGCAGCACGGTGGTCGACTCCAGGCGGCAGACCTCGGCGAAGCGGGCGTGCACGGCCGCGGCGAGCCTGGCCACCCGGGCCACCACGTGCGCCTGACCCAGCGAGGTGCGCAGGTCGTCGCGACCCGCGATGCCCTCCTCCAGCGCCGCGGCGTGGTCGGTCCAGGCGGCCTCCTCGATCACCTTCAACGGCGCGATCCGGCTCAGCGGTCGACGCACCGCCAGGTACACGCACACGGCCAGCAGCGGGAACAGCAGGAACGCCGGCCACCAGGTGAACCCGGCGACCAGCCACATCGGCACCACCCCGAAGACGGTGCGGGCCAGCTGCCACAGCTGCCAGCGGACCAGGTTGCCGACCTCGTGGGTGTCGTCGTCGACCCGGTCGAGGATCTCGCCGACCGCCTGCTCCGAGAGCACCCCCAGCGGCTGGGCCAGGGCGGCGTCGAGCAGGTCCTCACGCAGGCGGCCCTCGGCCCGGTCGGAGTTGGCGACCCAGATCAGCTGCGCGGAGGCGATCAGCAGGGCCGACCCGACCAGGCACAGCGCCAGCAGCCACACCAGCGTGCTGCTGGGTTCCTCGGCCAGTCGACCGGCGACCACGGTGCCGATCGAGGCGCCGGTGGCGGCGATGGCCAGGCAGACCAGGGCCACGACGGCCGCCGGGGTGCGCAGACGCCGCCAGGTCACCTGCCGCCGCGGGTCGGGGGCCTGATCGGGACGGTCGGCCGGGGTGGTGGCCGACGGGGTGGGCGGGGTCTCGCCGCGGGGTGGGGCCGTGGTGCTCATCGGCGCTCACGCTACGCCCGCGAACCGACACTCCTCGACAGGTTTTCCGGTGCTCCCGCCGGGCGTGTGGGCACCCCCACACCGAACCTCTACGGTGGCCGGATGATCTCCCGCCCACCCGCCGACCTGACCGACGTCCGCGACTCCTACGACCGGGTCGCGGACACCTACGCGGAGCTGGTCGACTCCACCGGGATGGGCGACCTGGTCTCCACCCCGTGGCTGCTGGGTGCGGTGGACGCGTTCGCCGCCGCGACCATGCCGCTGGGGCCGCTGCTGGACGTCGGCTGCGGCCCCGGCACGGTCACCGCCCACCTGGCCGCCCGGGGCGCCGACGTGCTCGGGGTGGACCTGTCCCCCGGCATGGTCGACCGGGCCCGGACCCGGCACCCGCAGTGCCGCTTCGAGGTCGCCTCGGCGACCGAGCTCGACCTGGCCCCCGCCAGCTGGGGCGGCATCCTGAGCTGGTGGTCGCTGTTCAACCTGCCCCGCGACATCGTCGGCGAGGTGGTCGCGGGGTTCGCCGAGGCGCTGGTGCCGGGCGGACAGCTGCTCGTGGCCCTGCACGCGGGTGAGGGCGAACGGGTCCGCACCGAGGCCTACGGCGGCGTGCCGGTCGCCTGGACCACCCACCTGTGGCGGCCCGAGGAGTTCACCGAGGTGGTCCGGGCCGCGGGGCTGCGGGTGGTGGCGGACCTGCGGCTGCCGGCACCGGACCCGCAGTCGGGGCCGGCGTTCGTGCTGTGCGCCGAGAAGCCACCCACCGGTCGGTGAGGTGCGCGGGGTTCGTGGCCCCTCGTTCCTCGGGGCACCTCACCGAACGAAACGGCCGCAGCCCCCGACCGCACGAAGCGGTCGGGGGCTGCGGTTCACTCAGCGGGTGCGGGACCTCAGAAGGCGTCCAGCGCCGCGTTGAAGGTGGCCGAGGGGCGCATCACGGCCGCGACCTTCTCGGCGTCCGGGCGGTAGTAGCCACCGATGTCGGCGGGCTTACCCTGGACGGCCAGCAGCTCGGCGACGATGGTCTCCTCGTCGCCGGCCAGCTGGGTGGCCAGCGGGGCGAACGCGGCCGCCAGGTCGGCGTCCTCGGTCTGGGCGGCCAGCTCCTGGGCCCAGTACAGACCCAGGTAGAAGTGCGAGCCACGGTTGTCGATCGTGCCCAGCTTGCGGCCCGGCGAGCGGTCCTCGTTGAGGAACGTCTCGGTGGCGCGGTCCAGCGCGGCGGCCAGCACCTTGGCGGCGGGCTTGCCGGCCTGGTCGGCGTAGAGCTCCAGCGAGGGCACCAGGGCGAAGAACTCACCCAGGGAGTCCCAGCGCAGGTAGTCCTCGGCGACCAGCTGCTGCACGTGCTTGGGCGCCGACCCACCGGCACCGGTCTCGAAGAGGCCACCGCCGTTCATCAGCGGGACGACCGAGAGCATCTTGGCGCTGGTGCCCAGCTCCAGGATCGGGAACAGGTCGGTGTTGTAGTCACGCAGCACGTTGCCGGTCACCGAGATGGTGTCCTCGCCGCGGCGGATCCGCTCCAGCGAGAACGCGGTGGCCAGCTCGGGGCTGAGGATCTTGATGTCCAGACCGTCGGTGTCGTGCTCGGTCAGGTAGGTGTTGACCTTCTTGATGAGCTCGGCGTCGTGGGCGCGGGACTCGTCGAGCCAGAACACCGCCGGGGTGGCGGACGCGCGGGCGCGGGTGACGGCCAGCTTCACCCAGTCGCGGATCGAGAGGTCCTTGGTCTGGCAGGCGCGCCAGATGTCGCCGGCCTCGACGTCGTGGCTCAGCAGCACCTCACCGTTGGAGGCGAGGACCTTGACCGTGCCGGCCTCGGCGATCTCGAAGGTCTTGTCGTGGCTGCCGTACTCCTCGGCGGCCTTGGCCATCAGACCCACGTTCGGGACGCTGCCCATGGTGGCCGGGTCCAGCGCGCCGTGCTCCTTGCAGTCGTCGATGACGGTCTGGTAGACGCCGGCGTAGGAGGAGTCCGGGATGACGGCCAGGGTGTCCTGCTCCTCGCCCGCGGCGTTCCACATGTGGCCCGAGGTGCGGATCATCGCGGGCATCGAGGCGTCGATGATGACGTCGGAAGGCACGTGCAGGTTGGTGATGCCCTTGTCGGAGTCGACCATCGCCAGCGCCGGGCCGTCGGCCAAGCCCTTCTCGAAGGCCGCCTTGATCTCGGCACCGTTGGCCAGCTTGTCGAGGCCGTTGAAGATCGAGCCGAGGCCGTCGTTGGCGCTCAGGCCGGCCGCGGCCAGGTCGTCGCCGTAGGTGGCGAACACGTCGTGGAAGTAGGCCTTCACCACGTGGCCGAAGATGATCGGGTCCGAGACCTTCATCATCGTGGCCTTGAGGTGCGCAGAGAACAGCACGTCCTCGGCCTTGGCCCGGGCCACCGCGTTGCGCAGGAAGGAGTCCAGGTAGGAGGCCTGCATCACCGAGGCGTCGACGACCTCGCCGTCGAGGACCTTGACCTCGTCCTTGAGCACGACGGTGTCGCCGTTGGCGGTCTCCAGGACGATCTTCAGCGAGTCGGCAGCCGGCACGACGACCGACTTCTCGTTCGACTTGAAGTCGTGCTCACCCATGGTGGCGACGTTGGTCTTGGAGTCGGCGGCCCAGGCACCCATGCGGTGCGGGTGCGCCTTGGCGTAGTTCTTGACCGACGCGGGGGCGCGGCGGTCGGAGTTGCCCTCGCGCAGCACCGGGTTCACCGCGGAGCCCTTGACCTTGTCGTACGCGGCGCGGGCCTCGCGCTCGGCGTCGGTGGTCGGGTTCTCCGGGTAGTCGGGGATGTCGAAGCCGGCAGCCTGCAGCTCGGCGATCGCGGCCTTGAGCTGCGGGATCGAGGCCGAGATGTTGGGCAGCTTGATGATGTTGGCCTCGGGGGTCGTGGCCAGCTCGCCGAGCTCGGCCAGCGCGTCGTCGGCCAGGCCGAAACCGCTGAGGATGCGGGCCGCGACGGAGATGTCGCGGGTCTCGACGTCCACCCCGGCCTTGGCCGCGTAGGCGGCGATGATCGGCAGGAACGAGTAGGTCGCCAGCAGGGGCGCCTCGTCGGTGTGGGTGTAGATGATCTTGGCCATGGGTACGGCTGCTCCTGATCGTGGGCGGACATCGGACGAGAGGTGCCGCCCGATTGCTTGACATCAAGATACCTGAGAACGGGACACGGTTCCACGTGAGCGGAAGCCGTCCCTAGCCTCGCACCGGACCGCGTGCGAGGCTAGCCGGGCGGTCCCGTGCTCCACCGACGACGAGGAGAGACAGACGTGAGCGAGACGAACGAGGTCGACGAGGCTGCTGAGGCGGCCCCCGCGACCGTGATGCAGATCGTGGCTGCGGAGGCGCTGGGCACGTTCGTGCTCGTCCTCTTCGGCTGCGGTGCCGCGGTCATGGCCAACATCAGCGACACCGGCTACGTCGGCATCGCGCTGGCGTTCGGTCTGGCCGTCATGGTGATGGCCTACGCGCTGGGCCGCGTCTCGGGCGGTCACTTCAACCCGGCCATCTCCCTCGGTGCCGCCCTGGGCGGCCGACTGCGCTGGGGCATGGTGCCGATCTACATGGGCGCGCAGGTCGCTGGCGGCATCCTGGGTGGCGGTGTGCTGCTGGCGATGCTGCAGGGCTTCGAGATGTACGACGTCGACGCCGTGGGCCTGGGCCAGAACTTCTTCGGCGACCAGGGTGGTGTGGCCCTGTGGGCCGCGCTGGTGGTCGAGCTGGTCCTCACCTTCATCTTCGTGATGGTCGTGCTGGCCGTCACCGACGAGCGCAACTCGGTCAACGTGGCCGCTGCCCCGGCCGCGATCGGTCTGGCGCTCACCGCGATCCACCTGGTCGCGATCCCGATGACCGGCACCTCGGTCAACCCGGCCCGTTCCATCGGTGTGGGCATCTTCGCCGGCGGTGACGCCGCGATGCAGCTGTGGCTGTTCATCCTCGCGCCGCTGCTCGGTGGCGCCCTGGCCGGTGTGCTGCACCCGCTGCTGTTCGGCGCCGACGCCAACCCGGTGCCCGGCTCGGGCCTCAACTTCGGCAGCCGCGGCAAGCCGGTCGAGACCGCCTGGAGCGGTGACCAGTGGCAGGCCGAGCAGCAGTGGTACGCCCACCAGCAGTGGGGCCAGCAGCCCGGCCAGCCGATCCCGCAGGGTCAGCCCGGCCAGCCGCAGCAGCCCGGTCAGGCCGGTCAGCAGCAGTGGGGCCAGCCGCAGCAGCCCCAGCGGCAGCCCGCGTCGCCGGCCACCCAGCCGCGTCAGGAGCCGCAGCAGTGGGGCCAGCCCCAGCAGCCGCAGCCGGGTCAGCCCCAGCAGTGGGGTCAGCAGCCGGCCGCCCCGGGCCAGCAGCAGCCGCAGCAGTGGGGTCAGCCCCAGCAGCCCGGTGGCTGGACCCCGCCGGACGACGAGGACGGCCGCACCCAGGTGCGCCCCGGCGGCGTGTGAGGCTGCGTGTGACGCAACGGGTGAGCTGAGCGGGACCGCTCAGCCATCACTGTGACGGGCGGGGTGCATCGACCAGGTCGAGCACCTCGCCCGTTGCCGTCCGCACCCGGACCGGTCCGGTGCCCGGCACCCACCAGGTCGCCGTCCGGGCGGTGGGGTTGCCGGCCGCGCCGGTGGTCTCCACGCGGACCGCGTCGTCCCAGGTGCCGCGGGCGGTGCTCACCTCGTCGTCGACCGACTCCACGCGGCTGCGTACCACGGTCCCGTCGGCCAGGGTCGCGGCCACCCAGCCGTCGCCGACCCGGGGCTCGGCCGGCAGCAGCAGACCCACCCCGTCGGGGTCGTCGGGGCCGAAGTCGCCCTCCCGCGCCAGCCACCACACGTTCCCGTCGGTGTCGACGCCCAGGGCGTCCACCGCGGCCGGGACCTCGGCTCCGGTCCGGGACAGCCGCAGCGTCGCGACGCCGGCCTCCCGGCCGCCCCGCAGCAGCCGCAGCTCGGCCCGCTCCCCCGGTTGCCCCGCCTCGCCGGTGTACTCCCACTTCTGGCCGGGCTGCAGCGGCAACCAGTCGGTGCGCGGCTCGGCGGCGAAGTCGCCCGGGTCGGGGGTCGGGGTGGGCACCACCAGTTGGTCGATCCCGGTCGGGTCGGCCGGTCCGGCACCGGAGGCGCACCCGGTCAGCAGCAGCGCCGCCGCGACGAGCGCCCAGGGGCGCGGGGACGGGCGGAGCGGGGGCGAGGTCCACGGCACGGTGCCCAGTATGGGTGGCGCCCCGTAGCGGGGTCGGGTGGACCGGGTGACCGGGGAGCGAACCCCGACTCGGGGCAGGGGCGCGGCGCTGCTAGCGTCAGTGGCGGAAAACCCACCCGAACCGAGGAGCCGTGAGCGACTTGTCTTCCACCCCCCTCAAGGTTGCCGTCACCGGCGCTGCCGGCCAGATCGGCTACAGCCTTCTCTTCCGTCTCGCCAGCGGCTCCCTGCTCGGTGACCGCCCGATCCAGCTGCAGCTGCTCGAGATCGAGCCGGCTCTCAAGGCGCTCGAGGGCGTCGTGATGGAGCTCGACGACTGCGCGTTCCCGAACCTGGCCGGCGTCGAGATCGGTGCCGACCCGGAGAAGATCTTCGACGGCGTCAACCTGGCCCTGCTGGTCGGCGCGCGCCCGCGCGGCCCCGGCATGGAGCGCGGCGACCTGCTGGCCGCCAACGGTGCCATCTTCACCGCCCAGGGCCAGGCCCTGAACAAGGTGGCGGCCGACGACGTGCGCATCGGTGTGACCGGCAACCCGGCCAACACCAACGCCCTCATCGCGATGAGCAACGCCCCCGACATCCCCAACGAGCGCTTCTCGGCCCTGACCCGCCTGGACCACAACCGGGCGATCAGCCAGCTGGCCGCCAAGACCGGCGCCAAGGTCACCGAGATCAAGAAGATGACCATCTGGGGCAACCACTCCGCCACCCAGTACCCCGACCTGTACAACGCCGAGGTGAACGGCCAGAACGCCGCCGCCCTGGTCAACGACGAGGCCTGGCTGGAGAACGACTTCATCCCGACCGTCGCCAAGCGCGGCGCCGCGATCATCGACGCCCGGGGCTCCTCCTCGGCCGCCTCGGCTGCCTCGGCCACCGTCGACGCCGCCCGTGACTGGCTGCTCGGCTCGGCCGAGGGCGACTGGGTCTCGATGGCCGTGCCGTCGGACGGCTCCTACGGCGTCCCCGAGGGCTTGGTCTCCTCGTTCCCGGTCGTCACCAAGGACGGCAACTGGGAGATCGTCCAGGGCCTGGAGGTCAACGACTTCTCCCGCGCGAAGATCGACGCCTCGGTCGCCGAGCTCGCCGACGAGCGCGCCGCGGTCACCGAGCTGGGTCTCATCTGACCTGCTGCACCGCTCCACGTACGACGCCCCGCACCGGGTTCCGGTGCGGGGCGTCGTGCGTCGTGGTCGTGCGGCCGGGGCTGATGCCCGGCCGCGGGGCCATCGTCGATGTAACACTGATCTGTCACCTCTGGTGCGGTGACAGACCACCGCACCACTAGGGACAGATCAGTGTTACAAGTGCGAAGGGGGCGCTCAGACCTGGTCGGGGATGTCGGTGGCCAGATAGATCAGCGTGGCCGCGACGCCCAGCAGGATGCCGGCGTCCAGGGGGCGGTTGCGCACCGCGAGCATCCCGGCGTCGTGGTCGCGCAGCACCACCCGGACCAGGGCGGCGAAGACCAGCGCCCCGGAGAAGACGTAGATGCCGGTGCGCCAGGCACCCGACCAGGTGATCCCGAGCCCGACCAGGGCGACGGTCAGCGCCAGCAGGTAGCAGGCGCCGCCGATCGTCGAGGGGTAGCGGCGCTCGACCGCCTCCTCGACGACCTCGCTTCCCACCAGCGCCTCCGCCGAGACCGGCGGGACGTCCTCGGGTGGGGAGAGCTCCCGGTCGGGCGACATGGATTCAGCCTGCGTTCTTCTCGGCGATGCTGACGACGTTGGCCAGCAGCATCGCACGCGTCATCGGGCCGACGCCGCCGGGGTTGGGCGAGACCCACCCGGCGGTCTCCCACACGTCGTCGGCCAGGTCGCCGGCGATCTTGCCGTCCACCCGGGAGACGCCCACGTCGAGCAGCGCGGCGCCGGGCTTGACCATGTCGCCGGTGATGATCCCGGGCACGCCGGCGGCGGCGACCACGATGTCGGCCTGGCGCACGTGCGCGGCCAGGTCGACCGTGCCGGTGTGGCACAGGGTCACCGTGGCGTTCTCCGAACGGCGGGTCAGCAGCAGCCCCAGCGGGCGACCGACGGTGACACCGCGACCGACCACGACCACCTCGGCGCCGTTGATCTCGACGTCGTGGCGGCGCAGCAGCTCGACGATCCCGTACGGGGTGCAGGGCAGCGGCGCCTCGGTGCCGAGCACCAGCCAGCCGAGGTTCGTCGGGTGCAGGCCGTCGGCGTCCTTGGCCGGGTCGATCAGGCCGAGCACCCGGTTCTCGTCACGGCCCCGCGGCAGCGGCAGCTGGACGATGTAGCCGGTGCAGGCCGGGTCGTCGTTGAGCTGGCGGACGGCGTCCTCGATCTCCTCCTGGGAGGCGGTCTCGGGCAGGTCGATGCGGATCGAGGAGATGCCGACCTCGGCGCAGTCCTTGTGCTTGCCACCGACGTACCAGCGCGACCCCGGGTCGTCGCCGACCAGGATCGTGCCCAGGCCCGGGGTGATCCCCTTCGCGGCCAGCGCGGAGATCCGCCCGCGCAGCTCGTCCTTGATCGCCGCCGCGGTGGCGGTGCCGTCCAGCTTCTGTGCAGTCATCAGTTCCATCCTAGGAGTCGTGCCGGAGACGTGCCCGGCTCACCGGCGTGCGGGACGTGCTCGGGGGTGGCTGGTGGGATGCCCGGCAAGGCCGAGGAGCGAAGGCGCCCTCGAGCGGAGCGGGCGTCGAGCGACGAGAACGCCGCCGGGGGCCCACCAGACCCCTCCGCATCAGTGGAAGAAGTGGCGGGTGCCCGTGAAGTACATCGTCACCCCAGCCGCCTCGCACGCGGCGATGGTCTCCGCGTCGCGCACCGAGCCGCCGGGCTGGACGATCGCCTTCACGCCGGCGTCGAGCAGGATCTGCGGACCGTCGCTGAACGGGAAGAACGCGTCCGAGGCGGCCACGGCCCCGTGGGCCCGCTCGGCGTCGCCGTCGAGGGTGTTGGCGCGCTCCACGGCCAGCTTGCAGGAGTCGACCCGGTTGACCTGACCCATGCCGATGCCGACGGAGCCGCCGTCGCGGGCCAGCAGGATCGCGTTCGACTTGGCTGCCCGGCAGGCGGTCCAGGCGAAGGCCAGGTCGGCCAGGGTGTCCGCGTCGGCAGCCTCACCGGTGGCCAGGGTCCAGGTGGTCGGGTCGTCCCCGCCGCCCTCGACCACGGCGTCGACCCGGTCGACCTCCTGGACCAGCAGGCCACCGGAGACCGGGCGGGTCTCCACGGCGGTGCCGGTGGGCGCCTCGGCGACGAGGATCCGGATGTTCTTCTTGGCCTGCAGCACCTCGACGGCACCGTCCTCGTAACCGGGGGCCACGATCACCTCGGTGAAGACGTCGGCCACCTGGCGGGCCATCTCGACGCTGACCGGGCGGTTCGCGGCGATCACGCCACCGAACGCCGAGACCGGGTCGCAGGCGTGGGCCCGGCGGTGCGCCTGGGCGATGTCGTCCCCGACCGCGATGCCGCAGGGGTTGGCGTGCTTGATGATCGCGACGGCCGGGCCGTCGAAGTCGTGGGCCGCGCGACGGGCGGCGTCGGTGTCGACGTAGTTGTTGTACGACATCTCCTTGCCGTGCAGCTGGGTGGCCTGGGCCAGCCCGGCCGGGCCGTGCGCGTTGGCGTAGAGGGCGGCCTTCTGGTGCGGGTTCTCGCCGTAGCGCAGCACCGCGGACTTCTCCCAGCTGGCACCGATCCAGGCAGGGAAGCCGGTGCCCTCGGAGGTGTCGGTGAGCACCGACCCCATCCAGGAGGCGACGGCGACGTCGTAGGAGGCGGTGTGCACGAACGCCTGGGCGGCCAACTGCTTGCGGGCGGCGTAGGTGAAGCCGCCCTGCGCGGCGGCGTCGAGGACGTCGGCGTAGGAGGCGGGGTCGGTGACCACGGCCACCGAGGGGTGGTTCTTGGCGGCGGCACGGACCATCGAGGGTCCGCCGATGTCGATCTGCTCGACGCACTCGTCGACGCTGGCACCCGAGGCCACGGTCGCGGCGAACGGGTAGAGGTTCACCACGACCAGGTCGAACGGCTCGACCTCGAGGTCGGCCAGCTGGGCGACGTGGTCGTCGAGGCGGCGGTCGGCGAGGATGCCGGCGTGCACCCGCGGGTGCAGGGTCTTGACCCGGCCGTCGAGGCACTCGGGGAAGCCGGTGAGCTGCTCGACCTTGGTGACCGGCAGACCGAGCTTCTCGATCAGGGCGGCGGAGCCACCGGTGGAGACCAGCTCGACTCCGGCGGCGTGCAGCCCGGTGACCAGCTCCTCCAGCCCGGTCTTGTCGTAGACCGAGACCAGGGCCCGCTTGAGCGGGATGCGGTCGGCGGGAGCGGCGTGGCTGGCGGGGTGGGACACGGTGCGGACTCCTCGATGAGGTCGGTCGGTCCGGAGGCACCCAGGCGTTCGATGCTCTCCGCGCGTCACTCCCTGGTGGTTCCCCACCTGCGCCAGTCGTGTGGGGCCCAGTCTAGGTGAATCTCGCGTGGGCGCCGAACGAGCCCGACGGCGTCTCGCGGAGCCGGTTCAGGAGCCGAACCGGAACCGGCGTCCCTCGACCCGCCAGCCCTCGCGGGACATCCGGCCGACGGTGTCGACGAGCATCTCCCGCTCGGCGACCTTGATCCGCTCGTGCAGGGTCTCGACGTCGTCGTCGTCCTCGACGGGCACGACGGTCTGGGCCACGATGACGCCGGTGTCGACCCCGGCGTCGACGACGAACAGCGTGGCGCCGGTGACCTTGACCCCGTAGGCGAGGGCGTCGGCGGGGCCGTGCATGCCGGGGAACGACGGCGACAGCGCGGGGTGGGTGTTGACCACGCGGTTGCTGAACCGGCCGAGGAACTCCTCACCGAGCAGCTTCATGAAGCCGGCCGAGACGACCAGGTCGGGCTGGTGCTCGGCGACCGCGGCGGTCAGCGCGGCGTCCCAGTCGCTGCGGGTGGCGTGGTCGCCGACCCGGGTGACGAAGGTCGGCACCCCGTGCCGCTCGGCGCGAGCCAGCCCCTCGATGTCGGGGCGGTCGGCTCCCACGGCGACGACCTCGGCGCCGAAGTCGGCCGCGGCGGTGGCGTCCAGCAGGGCCTGCAGGTTGGTGCCGCTCCCGGAGACCAGGACGACCAGACGGGCGGTGCGGGGTGCGGTCACGCCGGCAAGGCTAGTCGGCGTGCTCGACGGCGTCGTCGGCGGGCAGCAGACTCCGCCGGCTCCACGCCGTGGTCGCCAGACCGGCCAGCAGACCGGCGACCCCGAACACGGTCACCGCGTGGGTCAGCACGTCCGCGGCCGGGATGCCCACGTCCTGCATCCGGCCCGGCCCGGCGGCGCCACCGGCCAGCGTCGCCACGAACCCGAGCACCACCCCGGCCAGGACACCCGCGGCGACACCGCGCAGCGCCCCCTCGCCCCAGGTGAGGCTGGGCTGGCGGAGGTGGGCCCGCACCACGACCACGACGGTCAGGACGAACGGCACCGCGACGCTCCACTGGGCCCAGCCACCGGGGGTGGTGCCGGGCACCGCCGCGAGCAGCGGGAAGGCCGGCAGGGGGCCGAGGGCGACCAGCGTCGGGGAGACCACGGTGCCGGTGCCGAGCACGAACCCGGGGCCGAGCATCCAGCTCTGCGCCATCACCGCCGCGTTGGGCAGCAGCAGGGCACAGATGAGGATGAACAGCACCGCCTCCCCCGCAGAGGTGTGCAGCTGGGCGAGCATGTTGGCCGCGGTGCCGAAGTTCAGCGCGACCATGACCAGCACCAGCACCAGACCCGCGAGCAGCTGGGCGGTGACGATGCGGCGGGCGGCACCGAGGGCGGCGGTCCAGCTGGCCGGGACGCCGGAGGTCCAGATCGCGGCCCGACCGGAGCCGACCGCGATCCCGGCGCCGGCGACCAGCACCCCCATCAGGACCGACCAGACCACCACCGCGGAGGTCGAGGGCCCGGCACCGGCGCCGGCCACCGAGGAGGTGAGCACGGCCAGCACGACGTAGGTCCCGGTGTGCACGGTGACGGCGGTGGGGACGGTCCAGTCCCGCTCCCCGTCGAGCACCCGGTCGGCGTCGGGGCCGTGCCCGGCCAGGGCGACACCGAGCCGGTGCCCGGTGCGCCACTGCGCCCAGAGCACGACCAGGGTCAGCCCCCACGGGACCAGCGTCACCACGGTGCCCTCGACGACGACGCCGGAACCGTGGGCCATCAGCCACGCCAGCGCACCGGTCCGCATCCCGTCGCGCGGGGCGCCGTGCGCACCGGCGTCGGAGAGGAACCAGCCGACCACCCCGACAGCCAGGCAGACCACCAGCGGGCCGAGCGACGCGGCCGCTCCGGAGAGCACGGCGAGCAGGGTCAGGGGGCGGGGCGCGACAGCGGTGTCGGGGCCGGAGGGGGTCGTGGTCATTGCCGCCCCATCATCCCCGGTCGGCCCCAGCACCAGGCGCCTCCCACGCCGGTCAGGACGCCCGCGCAGGATTCCCCCGGGCAGACACCGCTGGCGTAGCGTGGACCAGGTTATGGAGAGTCAGGCCCAGTTCGACGCGTTCTACGCCGACGCCCGTACCGACCTCCTCACCGAGACCCTCGCACTGACCGGCGACGTGACCGCGGCGAGGTCGGCGGTCCGGGACGCGTTCGCGATCGCGTTCCACCACTGGCGCAAGGTCCGCCGTCTCGAGGACCGCACCGCCTGGGTGCGCCCCTACGCCTGGCGCCGGGCGCAGCGCCACCACCAGACCCGCATCTGGCACCGCGACAAGTCGCTGCCCGAGGACGCCCGGGCCGTGCTCGACGCGCTGGGCAACCTGTCCACCACGCAGCGCCGCACCCTGCTGCTGAGCCACCTGTCCACGCTCAGCCTCCCCGAGATCGCCCGCGTCGTCGGCCTGCCGCTGGCCCGCACCGAGGACGAGCTGCAGAGCGCCACCGCCGCGTTCACGCTCGCCCTGGACGTGCCCGGCAGCCAGGCGCGCCACGAGTTCGAGTCCCTGCGCCGCGTGGCCGAGCAGGTCACCTGGCCGCGGGTGACGATCGTGCGCCGCGCCGGTGCCGCGCGCCGCCGCAGCCACACCGCGGTCGGGGTGCTGGGCACGGTCGCGATCATGCTGCTCGGCGGGAGCCTGGCCCAGTCCGGCAGCGCCGGGTCCGCCACGCTCGACGCCGACCGGTTCAACAACTCCACCCCCGGTGGCTCCGACGACGCCCCAGTCCAGCTGGACACCGAGAACCTGCTGGTGCCCGACCAAGTCGCCCGGATCGCGCCCGCACTGGACTGGGCCGAGACCCGGACCACCGAGAACACCGACGGCGAGCCGGTGCTCGCGCACTGCCAGCCCGACCGGTTCGCCGACGTCAAGGGACTGGGCACCCTGGTCCGCACGTTCGAGGGCACCCCCGCGGCGAAGGGATCCGGCAAGAAGGCCCGGGCCGCGCAGAAGGCCAAGGCGGCCGAGGTGATGCAGACCGTCGAGCTGTCCCGCAACACCGACGCCGCGGCGAAGACCTACCGCCGGGTGCTGGGCTGGTACGCCGCCTGCAGCGAACCCCGCACCCAGCTGGTCGCGACCCGCAAGGTCAAGCGCGTCGGGGAGAAGGCCACCCAGTTCCAGCTGCGGACCTGGGGGAAGCGTCCCCGCGCGATCACGGTGACCGTGGCCCGCACCGGCCAGCTGACCCTGACCACCGTCGACACCACCGCCCGCGCCCGCCCCGAGCGCAGCGCCGGCCTGATGCTGGCGGCGGTGAACTCGGTGTGCGGCGACGACGTCGCCCCCACCTGCGCCACCGAGCCGCGGCTGAAGACCATCGAACCGCTCACCATCGGCAAGCCGTTGGGCATGCTCAAGGAGCTGGACCTACCGCCGGTCAGCGGCGCGAAGGGCACCTGGGTCGGCACCGACGTCGGGGCGATGCAGGCCAACTCCGCCGCCACCGTGTGCGACCCGGCGACGTTCACCGGCAAACCGAAGCTCTCCCCCGTCTCCCGCACGTTCGTCTTCCCCAAGGAGCGCAAGGCCCGGGGCTTCGGCCTCAGCCAGGTCGTGGGCCGCGGATCGGTGAAGGCGTCGAAGACGTTCGTGGCGCAGGTCCGCGACCGCCTGGGCGGGTGCGAGGACCGCAACATGGCCGTGACGGTCAGCGAGCTGCCCGGTGGGCTGTCCACGAAGAAGCGGGACCTGGCGGCCTGGCACCTGGACGTGGAGCTCGACGACGACCGGAAGGTGCAGTACCTGATGGCCGTGGTCCGCGACGGTCGCGCGGTCTCCCAGATCGGCTTCGTGCCCACCTCGGAGCTGACGATCAGCCGGGCGGACTTCTCCGCCCTGGCCCGGCGCGCGCTCAGCCGCGTCGCCCTGTTCCGTCGTCCCTGAGGTGGCTCTACGTCGGCCCTGAGGTCTCGGCAGGCTCGACCACCGGACAGCGGCTCGAGCACCGGAGGCAGGCGCGGGGGTCTCGGCAAGCTCGACCACCGAAGGGTGGGGGGCTCAGACCCCCGGAAATGCCGGACGCCCCGCCGTGGGGCGGGGCGTCCGGGTGGTGCGAGTGGGTCTCAGACGAGGCCCTTCATGATCTCGCGCATGAGCTCAGCGGTCTCCGACGGCGTCTTGCCGACCTTGACCCCGGCGGCCTCGAGGGCCTCCTTCTTCGCCTGCGCGGTGCCCGAGGAGCCCGAGACGATGGCGCCGGCGTGGCCCATGGTCTTGCCCTCCGGGGCGGTGAAGCCCGCGACGTAGCTGACGACCGGCTTGGTCACGTTCTCCTTGATGTAGGCCGCGGCCCGCTCCTCGGCGTCGCCGCCGATCTCGCCGATCATCACGATCGCCTTGGTCTCCGGGTCGTTCTCGAAGGCCTCGAGGGCGTCGATGTGCGTGGTGCCGATGATCGGGTCACCACCGATGCCGATGGCGGTGGTGAAGCCGAAGTCACGCAGCTCGTACATCATCTGGTAGGTCAGGGTGCCCGACTTGGAGACCAGACCGATGGGGCCCTTGCCCGCGATGGTGTGCGGGGTGATGCCGGCCAGCGACTCGCCGGGGCTGATGATGCCGGGGCAGTTCGGGCCGATCATGCGGGTCTTCTTGCCGTCGAGGTACGCGAAGACCTCGGCGGTGTCCTGGACCGGCACGCCCTCGGTGATGACCACCAGGAGCGGGATCTCGGCGTCGATGGCCTCGATGCAGGCGTCCTTGGTGAAGGCCGGCGGCACGAAGGCGACCGACACGTTCGCGCCGGTGGCCTTCATGGCCTCCTCGACGGTGCCGAAGACGGGCAGCTCCTTGCCGTTCAGCTCGACGGTGGTGCCGGCCTTGCGGGCGTTCACCCCGCCGACGATGTTGGCGTCGGCCTGCAGCATCAGGTCGGTGTGCTTGGAGCCCATGCCACCGGTGATGCCCTGGACGATGATCTTCGAGTCGGAGTTCAGGTAAATCGTCATTGCTCTATCTCTCCGTGTCTCAGGCGTTCGCCAGCTCGGCGGCCTTGTCGGCCGCACCGTCCATGGTGTCCACCTGCGTCACGAGCGGGTGGTTCAGCTCGTTGAGGATCGCGCGACCCTGCTCGACGTTGTTGCCGTCGAGGCGCACGACCAGCGGCTTGGTGGCGTTGTCACCGAGGATCTCCAGCGCACCCTTGATGCCGTTGGCGACCTCGTCGCAGGCGGTGATGCCGCCGAAGACGTTGACGAAGACGCTCTTGACCTGCGGGTCGTTGAGGATGACGTCCAGACCGTTGGCCATCACGGTGGCGTTCGCGCCGCCGCCGATGTCCAGGAAGTTGGCGGGCTTCACGCCGCCGTGGTTCTCGCCGGCGTAGGCGACCACGTCGAGGGTCGACATGACCAGACCCGCGCCGTTGCCGATGATGCCGACCTGGCCGTCGAGCTTGACGTAGTTCAGACCGAGGTCCTTGGCCTTCGCCTCGAGCGGGTCGGCCTCCTCACGGATCTCGAACTCGGCGTGGTGCGGGTGGCGGAACTCCGAGGCGTTCTCGTCCAGCGACACCTTGCCGTCCAGGGCCTCCAGCTTGTCGCCCTCGAGGCGAGCCAGCGGGTTGACCTCGACGAGGGTCGCGTCCTCCTCGACGTAGACCTTCCACAGCTTCTGGACCATCTCGATGGCCTGGTCACGCAGCTCGGCGGGGAACTTGGCCTCGTCGACGATCGCGGCAGCCTTCTCCGGGGTGACGCCCTCGAGGGCGTCGATGCGGATCTGGCGCACGGCCTCGGGGTTGGGCTTGGCGACCTCCTCGATCTCCACACCACCCTCGACCGAGGCGATGCACAGGTGGCCGCGGTTCGCGCGGTCCAGCAGGAACGAGAAGTAGTACTCCTCGACCGGCGGGGTGGCGGGGGTGACGAGCACCCGGTTCACCGTCAGGCCCTTGATCTCCATGCCCAGGATCGCGTCGGCGTACTGGTACGCCTCGTCGGCGGTCTTGGCGATCTTCACGCCACCGGCCTTGCCACGGCCACCGGCCTTGACCTGCGCCTTGATGACGGTCACGCCGCCGATCTCCTCGGCGGCCGCCTTCGCGTCCTCGGCGGTCTCGACGACCTTCCCGAGGGTGGTGGCGACGCCGTGCTTGGCGAAGAGTTCCTTCGCCTGGTACTCCATCAGGTCCACGATCCCAGTCCTTCGTCTCGACACAGTGCGGGGATTCCAACCGGGCACTCTATGCCCGTACTGGCCAGTCACATGCATCGTGGGACGTGGGTCCGATCACACTGCGGACGCACACGACCCGATGCACGGGCCAGCGGCTCCATCCAGCCTGAACCCCTGGTCCGGATCAGCGGACACGTCCCGCCCAGTGAGATGCCCGGGGTCGCTCAGGCGGGCGGGCGGCGCCCGTCGGTGACGTGGGTCACCCGTCCGGGTCAGGCGCCCGCCCAACCGACGGGTAGCCAGATCGGGACGAAAGCACGACAAGGCCCCCGACGTTCCTCCACACTGGTCCTGACGTTGGTTTCACACCACGTGACCGATCCGTTACAGTCGTCGCCGTTGCCCTGCCCCCGACAAGCAACTGAGGTTCCACTTCATGGGTCACCACCGAGCGCCACGCGGCAACCGCCGCGCCACCTCGGCCCCCGCGAGCCCCCGACGCACCCAGAGCGTCGCGGACGTGTCGACTACCTCGTACTCGGGTGCCGGCAAGCGCAAGGCCGCCAAGCACGCATCGGCCCGGGGTCCCCTCGTTCCCCTGCTCCCCTCCGTCCCCGTGGTCGCCGGTGTGACCGCCCTGGCGATCTCCGCCGGTGGCGCCGTCGCCGCGTCCGGTGGCGGCCTCGACAACGTCTCCCGCGACCTGGCCCCCGCCGCCGCGCTGGGCCAGTCGGACGCGACCGCGAAGCTGCTGGCCGAGCGCCGCGCCGTGGTCAGCCGCGACTCCAAGCGCGACGCGATGGCCGAGAAGGCCAACGACGAGCTGGTCCAGGCCGCCGAGGCCCAGGCCGAGGAGCGCAACGTCGCCCTGGCCCAGTTCGCCAACGAGGCCGAGGCCCAGGCCGCCAAGATCAAGGCCAACCAGTGGGTCCTGCCGGTGCAGGGCTACCGCCTGACCGCCTTCTTCGGCGCCTCCTCGGGCCTGTGGTCGCGCAACCACACCGGCCTGGACTTCGCTGCCCCCTCGGGCACCACGATCGTCTCGGTCGCCAACGGCACCGTGACCGAGACCGGCTACGACGGCTCCTACGGCAACAAGACCGTGATCACCCTCGAGGACGGCACCGAGGTCTGGTACTGCCACCAGACCTCGATCAACGTCACGGTGGGCCAGCAGGTCCGCGGCGGCGAGGCCATCGGGACCGTCGGTTCCACCGGCAACTCGACCGGCCCGCACCTGCACCTGGAGGTCCGCCCCGGCGCCGGCGACCCGATCGACCCGCACTCGTCGCTGATCGCGCACGGCCTCAACCCCTGATCTGCAGCGGCTCCGTCCGCGACGAAGGCCCCCGGCTCACCAGCCGGGGGCCTTCGTGCTGCACGAGGGGGCGGGGACGCCTCAGAGCTTCTCGACCGGGGCGTAGCGCAGCAGCAGCCGCTTGACGCCGGCGGAGCCGAAGTCGATCGAGGCGACCGACTTCTCCGCGGACCCCTCCACCGCCACCACGGTGCCCAGCCCGAAGGAGTCGTGGCTGACCCGGTCGCCGGGCGCCAGGGACGGGATCTGCCGGGTCGGCTTGGACTTGGCGGCCGCGTCGGCGCGCAGCGCGGCGGAGGAGAAGTTGCGTCGGCCCGCGGCGGTGAGCTGGCCCATGCCGGCCGAGGTCTCCGGTCCGGAACCGTAGGTGGTGCCGCCCGCGGTGCGTCCCCACTGGGTCTGCCGGGTGGTGCTGCGGTTCCACTCCACCAGGTCGACGGGCAGCTCGGAGACGAACCGTGACTCGGGGTTGTGCGAGGGCGCACCCCACGCCGAGCGGACCAGGGCGCGGGAGACGTGGAGCTTCTTCTGGGCCCGGGTCAGGCCCACGTAGGCCAGCCGGCGCTCCTCCTCCAGCTCGGTCGCGTCCCCCAGGGAGCGCTGGTGCGGGAAGACCCCGTCCTCCAGGCCGGTGAGGAAGACCACCGGGAACTCCAGCCCCTTGGCGGTGTGCAGGGTCATCAGGGTGACCATGCCGTGGTCCTCGCCGCCGGGGTCGTCGGGGATCTGGTCGGCGTCGGCGACCAGCGCCACCCGCTCCAGGAAGTCGGTCAGCCCGACGCTGACCGTGCCGGCCTCCACCTCGGCCGGGTCGGCCGAGGGACCCGGCTGCGGGTCGTCGGCGAACTCCCGGGCCACCGCCACCAGCTCGGCCAGGTTCTCCACCCGCACGTCGTCCTGGGGGTCGTCGGAGTCCTCCAGCTCGGCCAGCAGCCCGGAGCGGTCCAGCACGGACTCCAGGATCACGTCGGGACGCTCGTCGGCGGCGACCATCTGCTGCAGCTCGGTGACCATGTCGGTGAAGGCGCGCACGTTGTTCAGCGACCGGGTCGCCAGCCCGGGGACCTCCACGGCGCGGAGCAGCGCCTCGAAGAACGTGATCCGCTCCCGCTCGGCGAACGCCGAGACGCACGCCTCCGCCCGGTCCCCGATCCCCCGCTTGGGGGTGTTCAGCACCCGCCGCAGGGAGATCTCGTCGGCCGGGTTGGCCAGCATCCGCAGGTACGCGAGCGCGTCGCGGACCTCCTTGCGCTCGTAGAAGCGGACCCCGCCGACGACCTTGTAGGACTGGCCGGTGCGGATGAACACCTCCTCGAACACCCGGGACTGGGCGTTGGTCCGGTAGAAGACGGCCACGTCGGCCGCCCGTCCCCCGGCGTCGACCCACTTGTCGATCTGCTCGGAGACGAACCGGGCCTCGTCGTGCTCGTTGTCGGCGACGTGCCCGATGATCTTGTCCCCGTCACCGGCGTCGGTCCACAGCCGCTTGGGCTTGCGTCCGGTGTTGTTGCCGATCACCGCGTTGGCGGCGCTCAGGATGGTCTGGGTGGAGCGGTAGTTCTGCTCCAGCAGGATCGAGGTGGCGTCGGGGAAGTCCTGCTCGAAGTCGAGGATGTTGCGGATGTTGGCGCCGCGGAAGGCGTAGATCGACTGGTCGGCGTCACCGACCACCATCAGCTCGCTCGGCGGCACCCGCTCACCGGTCAGCGGTGAGTCGACGTCGGGGTTCTCCGCGCACAGCGCGTGGATCAGCGCGTACTGGGCGTGGTTGGTGTCCTGGTACTCGTCGACCAGCACGTGGCGGAAGCGCCGCCGGTAGTTCTCGCGCACCTCGGGGAAGGCCCCGAACAGGTGCACGGTCAGCATGATCAGGTCGTCGAAGTCGAGGGCGTTGGCGGCCTTCAGCCGGCGCTGGTACTCGGTGTAGGCGGCCGCGTACGTCTCCTCGAAGGAGTTCTTGGCGTCCTTGCGGGCCTGCTCGGCGTCGATCAGCTCGTTCTTGGCGTTGCTGATCCAGTGCCCGATCGCCTGCGGGGTGAACTTGCGGACGTCCAGGTCCAGGTCGCGGCAGACCAGGGTCATCAGGCGCTTGGAGTCGGCCGCGTCGTAGATGGAGAAGCTCGAGCGGTACCCGAGCGCCTCGATCTCCTTGCGCAGGATCCGCACGCACGAGGAGTGGAAGGTCGAGACCCACATGATCTTGGCGCGGTTGCCGACCAGGTCGGCGACCCGTTCCTTCATCTCCGCGGCGGCCTTGTTGGTGAACGTGATCGCCAGGATCGAGCCCGGGTGGGCGCCGCGCTGGGAGATCAGCCACGCGATCCGGCGGGTCAGCACCCGGGTCTTGCCCGAGCCCGCTCCCGCGACCACCAGCAGCGGTGCACCGGCATGGGTGACGGCGGCGGCCTGGGGCTCGTTGAGGCCCTCCAGCAGCGCCTCCGCGGACGGCCCGGAGGAGGCTCGACGGGGCGGCTCGGAGGGCTGGAGGTGCTCGAATCCGGGGAGGGTGACGGGGTTGCTCATCGTGCCCTCCAGCCTACGTCCCGGGGCCGACACGACGAGACCCCCGGTCCACCGTCCGAGGACGGGGAACGAGGGTCCCGGGAAGGCTGTGAACGCGACGGTCGCTGGGCGCCGCCGAGCGGATGGGCCGGGTCAGGCGAAGGCGTGCGTGGTGCCCCACATGACCGCGACGCCGACGTTGACGACGGTGAGGGCGAAGATGCCCCAGAACAGGCCGTTGGGGATGGTCTTCTTCTTCAGGTTGGCCATCACCAGCACCAGGATGACCAGCGAGACGACGAGCTTCACGCCGATCTTGGCGTGGTTGACGTCGGCGTCGCCGCCCTCCAGCACCCCGACGAGCAGCAGGCCGGCCAGGAACGCGGTGCCGGCACCGTCACGCATGGCGGAGTTGATCGACTTCTCCGGGTGGCGCATCTGGAGGAACATCCCTCCGAAGAGCGCGGCGAACCCGAGCAGGTGCACGACGAGGAGGAGCTGACGCAGGATGTCCATGGGGCCAGCCTAGCCCTGCCGCCCAGCGTCCCGACACGGTGTCGACAACCCGTGCGGGGCGCCGAGACGTGGCTCACCACCCGACCGGTCCCGGCCCCGTCCCGGCCCGGACCCAACTCAGAGCAGACGGCGGTCGCTGGCCCAGCGGGTGAGCTCGTGGCGGCTGGAGAGCTGCAGCTTGCGCAGCACCGCCGACATGTGGGTCTCGACGGTCTTGATGGAGATGAACAGCTCCTTGGCCACCTCCTTGTAGGCGTAGCCACGGGCGATCAGGCGCATCACCTCCCGCTCCCGCTCGGTGAGCCGGTCCAGGTCCTCGTCGACCGCCGCCACCTGGATCGAGCCGGCGAACGCGTCCAGCACGAACCCGGCCAGGCGCGGAGAGAAGACGGCGTCGCCACCGGCCACCCGACCGATCGCGGAGACCAGCTCGGGGCCGGTGATGGTCTTGGTGACGTAGCCCCGCGCTCCCCCACGGATCGTGCCGATCACGTCCTCGGCGGCGTCGGAGACGCTGAGCGCCAGGAACTTCGGGCCCTCGGCCGCGTGACCCAGCCGGCGCATCACCTCAACTCCCCCACCGCCGGGCAGGTGCACGTCGAGCAGCACCACCGCGGGCGAGGTCGCGGCGATCACGGCCACCGCCTCGTCGACGTCGGCGGCCTCGCCGACCACCTGCACCTCGCTGGCCGCGCCGAGCTCACCGCGGACCCCTGCCCGGAACATCGCGTGGTCGTCGACCAGGACCACCGTGACAGGACCCGTCACCGGCTGACTCATGCTTCCTCCTCCGTGCGCGGCATCCGCAGCCGCACCTCCGTGCCTCCACCCGGCTCCGAGCGCACCTGGGCGGTGCCGCCGTGCCGTTCCATCCGGTCCAGGATCGAGTTCCGCACCCCGTGCCGGTCGCCGGGGACCGCGGCGAGGTCGAACCCCACCCCCCGGTCCCGGACGAAGACCTCCACCGCCGCCTCGTCGACCTCGGCGAACACGTCGACCCGCGGGGTGCCGGCGTGCTTGGCGGCGTTGACCAGTGCCTCGCCCGCGGCCTGGACCAGCGACCCGAGGGTCCCGGTGACCTCCGCGTCGCCCACCACGACCACGTCGACCACGATGCCGTACTCGTCCTCGACCCGGGCGGCCGCCTCCTTGAGCGCACCGGCCACCGTGGGCCGGTCACCGGGTGCGTCGTCGAAGAGCCAGCTGCGCAGGTCGCGCTCCTGGGCCCGGGCCAGACGGGCCACGGTGGTCGGGTCGTGGGCGTTCTTCTGGATCAGCGCAAGGGTCTGCAGCACCGAGTCGTGCAGGTGCGCGGCCATGTCGGCCCGCTCCTGGGTGCGGACCCGCTCGGCCCGTTCGGTGCCCAGGTCGGCGACCAGGCGCACCACCCACGGGCCCACCACCAGTCCCACCCCGCCGACGCCCAGCATCACCGCGACCAGCACGTTGCGGGCGCTGCCGGAGCTGGCGCCGAAGCTGATCGAGACCAGCACGAGCGCCCCGACGACCAGGCCGACGCCGGCCAGCACCCGACCCCAGGCGGCGGCGCTGCCGTCACCGATGACCGCGCGGACCGGTCCGACCCGGGAGGTGGAGTCGCTCCACCGGGCCCGCTGGGCCTCGTCGGCCTGGCGCCACAGCAGGACGACACCGGCCAGGCCGATCACCACCGGCCAGAACAGGGCGGCCCGGCCGAACAGGCTGTCGGCGACCAGCACCAGGCCGAACGCCATCGCTCCCAGCGCGATCGCCGGCCCGGCGTCGGCCAGACGGGACCCCCGGCGCGGCCGCTTCCCGGTGCGCGAGGCGCTCTCCAGACCCGGGGCCTCGGCGACCAGACCGGGGTCGGCGGGCAGGAAGATCCACAGCGCGCCGTAGAGCATCAGGCCCAGTCCGCCGAGCGGCACCAGCGCGATGAAGCCGACCCGCAGCCACAGCACCGGGAGCGCCAGGTGGACGGCGAGCCCGCCGCAGACACCACCGAGCACCGGCTGGTCCGTGGTGCGGTGGGCACGACGGAAGCCGGTGAGGTCAGCGGGGCGCGGGTGGGAGTCGGCGTACATGGTGCCTCCATCGTCGCAGAGGACGCCCACCCTCCCCATGCGGATCGACCCCGAGACGACCCTGAGACGGCCCCGGGGAGGATGGGTGAGGATCAGGGCTCTCCCCGATGGTGGGCGGACCCGCGACGCAGCAGGCTGGAGCCATGAACCACGACATCGACGCCACACCCGGCCCCACTCCCGGCCCGGGTGGTCCCGGCGGCCAGGAGGGCCCCCGGGTGAGCACGGAGGAGCTGAAGGACCTGGGCGCGATGCGCCGCTCGGTCACCGACCGGAAGATCGCGGGCGTCGCCGCGGGCGTGGCCCGCCACCTCGACATCGACCCCACGATCGTGCGGGTGCTGATGGTGGTGCTGGCCTTCTTCGGCGGCGCCGGCCTGATCGCCTACATCGCCCTGTGGGTGCTGCTGCCCGAGGAGGGCACCACCGCCCAGCCGCTGGGTCTGGACCACCGCAACCGCGGGATCGCCGTCGCGATCGCCGCCGGTGTCGCGGGTCTGGCGGTGCTCGGGGACGCCTCGGGCGCGCTGTGGTTCCCGTGGCCGCTGGTGATCATCGCCGGGATCGTGTTCCTGGTGCTCAACCGCTCCAGCTCCCGGACGCCCTGGCAGTCCGCGGGTCAGCAGCCCGTGCCCCCGCAGTACGGGGCTCCCGAGTACGGCGCACCGCAGTACGGGGCTCCCCAGTACGGTCCGCCGCAGTACGGTCCCCAGCCGGGTGTCGCGCCGTCGGGGACCTCGGAGGTGGAGCAGCCCCAGAACCCCGCCCCGGCCCCCACCCCGGGCGTCACCGACGAGACGGCACCGCTGAGCAGCCTCGGCACCCAGCCGCCCTGGGCGGCCTCCGCCTCCGCACCCGCTCCCAGCGCGCCGGCGCCGTCCCCGGCACCCGCGCCCCCGGTCGTGCACTACGAACAGCCGATGACCTGGCAGCAGGGCCAGTGGCAGCCGGCGGCCACCGCCACCGCGCCGCGACCCCGCCGCCGTGGCCCGCTGCTGATCGGCTGGACCTTCGCGCTGATCGCTCTCGTGCTCGGCCTGATCGGTGCGGTCCAGCTGGTCGGCGGGTTCGACTTCCCGGTCGCGCTCTACCCGGCCACCGCCCTGGCCATCACCGGCGGCATGCTCGTGCTCGGCTCCTTCTGGGGCCGCGCCGGTGGGCACATCCTGCTCGGGCTGGCGCTGCTTCCGGTGCTGCTCGTGGGGACCGTCGCGGACCAGTTCGACGACGAGGCCCACCGGATGTACCTGGCCCCGACCAGCGCCGCCCAGGTGGAGGACTCCTACTCCCAGAACGCCGGCGAGATCGTGCTCGACCTGCGCCAGGTCCGTGACCTCGAGGCCCTGGACGGCCGCACCATCACCGTGCAGCAGGACGTCGGCCTGGTCCGGGTGCTGCTGCCCGAGACCCTCTCGTTCCACGCCGAGGCCCGGGTCGAGGGGTTCGGCGGGTTCGACCTGGCCGGCGTCGACGACGGCGGCATCGACCTGTCCGGCAGCCGCTCGATGAGCAACGGCACCGACCCCAGCATCGACCTCGACCTGGAGGTCGGGGTCGGGCAGATCGAGGTGGTCCGGTGAACGAGCAGCCCAGCAGCCGCCACCCCGACGACACCGGGAGGAACCCGATGGACCCGCACACCGAACGTCTGGAGACCGACTACCTCGGCTCCGAGCACCCCACCCACACCCTGCACGGCACCCCGGACATCTCCCGGGACGACTCGACCGCGCTGGCCGCGGGCCGGCACCCGGTCGACGTCGGCCAACTGGTGATGGGGATCGCCTTCCTCGGCCTGGTGGTCGTGTGGGCGCTGATCCACTACGCCGGCGTCGGCGCCGACGACTTCCGCTTCCTCCTGCCGCTGCCCTGGGTGGTCGGCGGCGGGGTCGGACTCCTCGTCCTGGCCACCCGGTCCCGCACCCGCACCACCCAACACCCCACGGAGGGCTGAACCATGACGAAGAAGCTGACCCGCAACACCTCGAACTCGGTCCTCGGCGGCGTCTGCGCCGGCGTGGCCCAGTACCTCGACCTCGACCCCACCCTGATCCGGGTGCTGACCGTGCTGGCCACGATCCTGGGCTTCGGCTCGCTGGTCCTGGTCTACCTGCTGATGTGGCTGATCGTGCCCGCCGACACCTCGGTGTGAGGCACGACCCGCGGCCGGGAAATCCGCTGGCTCCCGGCCGCGGCGGCTGCGTAGCGTGGGCGGGTGCGTTCCCTCCCCCTCCCCGATCCCGGCACCGCCGAGGTGTCCTCCCCCGGCCGGTTCCTCTGGTGGATGGCGAAGGGGCAGCTGGCCACTCTGGCCGGCGGCATGTTCTTCGGCATCGTCTGGGCCGCCGCGCAGGCGGTGATGCCGGCAGCACTGGGCCGGGCGATCGACACCGGTGTCGCCGGCGACGACAGCGGTGCGCTGCTCACCTGGGCCGGGGTGATGCTGGCGATCGGACTGGTGCAGGCCGGCGCCGGGATCATGCGGCACCGGTTCGCGGTCACCAACTGGCTCACCGCCGCCTACCGCACGGTGCAGCTGGTGGGGCGCCAGTCGGTCCGGCTGGGCAGCTCGCTGCCGCGCAAGGTCCCCACCGGCGAGGTGGTCACCATCGGCACCTCCGACCTGAGCCACCTGGGGCAGGTCATGGACGTGTCGGCCCGGTTCACCGGCGCGATCGTCTCGTTCATCCTGGTGGCGGTGATCCTGCTCAACACCTCCCTCACGCTGGGGCTGGTGGTCCTGCTCGGACTGCCGCTGCTGATGACGCTGGTCGGCCCGCTGCTCCAGCCGCTGCAGCGGCGCACCGCCCACCAGCGTCAGCTGATGGGAGACCTGTCCAACACGGCCACCGACATCGTCAGCGGCCTGCGGGTGCTGCGCGGGATCGGCGGCGAGCGGGTCTTCGCCGAGCGGTACCGGCGTGACTCGCAGGCCACCCGCGCGGCCGGGGTGCGGGTCGCCGGGGTCCAGTCCGTCCTCGACGCGCTGCAGGTGTTCCTGCCCGGCGTCTTCGTGGTGCTGGTGGTGTGGATCGGGGCCCGTCAGGCAGCCACCGGGGCGGTCACGCCGGGCGAGCTGGTCGCCTTCTACGGCTACGCCGCGTTCCTGGTGCTGCCGCTGCGCACGGTCACCGAGTACGCCAACAAGTTCGTCCGGGCCCGGGTCTCGGCCGCCCGGGTCTGCCGGGTGCTGGCCGCGGCCCCGGACCACACCGACCCCGTCGCACCGGTGCCCGCCCCGGGCGGCCCGGCGGACCTGCACGACGCCGCCACCGGGTTCACCGCCCGGGCCGGGCTGCTGACCGCGGTCGTCTGCGAGGACCCGGACCGTTCCGCCGACCTGGCCGACCGGCTGGGCGGCATCGGTGTCGAGCCGGACCCGGGGGTCACCTGGGGCGGGGTGCGGCTGGTGGACCTGGCCCATGCCGACCTGCGCCGGTCGGTCCTGGTCTCCGACAGTGCCGCCGCCCTCTTCTCCGGCCGGCTGGCCGAACGGCTCGACCCGACCGGGCGCGGCGACGTCGCGGCGGCGCTGGAGGCGGCCTCGGCCGGTGACGTGCTCGAGGCGCTGCCCGACGGGCTCGACACCGTGGTGACCGAGCGGGGCCGGTCGTTCTCCGGCGGCCAGCGCCAGCGCCTCGTGCTGGCCCGGGCGCTGAGCGTCGACCCCGACGTGCTGGTGCTGGTGGAGCCCACCTCGGCCGTCGACGCCCACACCGAGGCCCGGATCGCCGACCGGCTGCACCGGTTCCGCGCCGGGCGGACCACGGTGGTCACCACCACCTCACCGCTGCTCCTGGACTCCGCCAACGAGGTCGCCCTGCTGGGCCGGCGCGAGGGACGCTGGCAGGTGCTGGCCACCGGCACCCACGCCGACCTGCTCGACCACCCGGTCTACCGGGTGGTCGTGACCCGCGAGAACGCCGAGGAGGTGGCCTCGTGAGCACCCACCTGCCGGTCGCGGACACCCGTACCGCGGTCCGTCACACCGCGGCCCTGGCGCGACGCCACCCCCGTCTGCTCGGCACGGCGATCGGGCTGCACGTGCTGGCCGCGGTCGCCGGGCTGGCCGCTCCCCGTCTGGTCGGCGACCTGGTGGAGGCCGTCCAGCAGGGCACCACCGTGGGCCACGTCGACCGGGTCGCGCTCGTCCTGGCCGGGTTCCTGCTGGCCCAGACGGTGCTGACCCGGTACGCCCGCTACCGCAGCCAGGTGCTCGGCGAGCAGGTGCTGGCCGAGCTGCGCGAGGACTTCGTCTCCCAGACCCTGGCGCTGCCGATCGGGGTGGTCGAGGAGGCCGGCTCCGGTGACCTGCTGACCCGCACCAACCGGGACGTGGACCAGCTCGGCTGGTCGGTGCGCTGGGCGCTGCCGGAGTGGACGATCGCGGTGGTCACCGCGGTGCTGACCCTGGTCGCGGCGCTCAGCGTCGGGTGGTGGGTGCTGCTGCCCTGCCTGCTCGGGGTGCCGCCGCTGGCGGTCGGGCTGCGCTGGTACCTGCGCCGGGCCAAGGACGGCTACCTGCGCGAGTCGGCCTCCTACTCCCAGATCACCTCGACCCTCACCGAGACCGCCGAGGGCGCCCGGACCGTCGAGGCCCTGGGCCTGGCGCAGGAGCGGGTGGCCGCGATCGACGCCGACTGCGCCGCCTCCTACACCGCGGAGCGGTACACGCTGCGGCTGCGGACGGTCTTCTTCCCGAGCATGGAGGTCGCCTACCTGCTGCCGGTGGTCGGCACGCTGCTGCTCGGGGGCTGGCTGCACCACCAGGGCGAGGTCTCGCTGGGTGAGGTGACCGCGGCGACCCTCTACGTGCAGATGCTGATCGGGCCGGTCGACACCATCGTGGCGATCCTCGACGAGCTGCAGCTGGGGGCGGCGTCGCTGTCCCGGCTGCTCGGTGTGGGCCAGGTCCCCGACGACCGGCAGGTCTCCGGGGAGCGTCCCGGCGACGACCAGCTGCGGGTCGACGACGTCCGGTACGCCTACACCCCGGGCCGCGACGTGCTGCACGGCGTGGACCTGCACGTCGGTGTCGGGGAGCGGATCGCGGTGGTCGGGCCCTCGGGCGCCGGCAAGTCGACCCTGGGCCGGCTGCTGGCCGGGATCCACCCGCCGCGCACCGGCTCGGTCGCCGTGGGTGGGGTGCCGCTGGTGGACCTCCCGCTGACCGAGCTGCGTGGCCGGGTCGCACTGGTCACCCAGGAGCACCACGTCTTCGCCGGCACCCTGCGGGACAACCTGGCGCTGGCGGTCCCGGAGGGTCGGGCCAGTGACGACGAGGCGATCGGGGTGGCGTTGGCGGCCGTGGACGCCGCGGAGTGGGCGCTGGCCCTGCCGGAGGGACTCGACACCCTGGTCGGGTCCGGCGGCCGGACGCTGAGTGCCGCCCAGGCCCAGCAGGTGGCGCTGGCCCGGCTGGTGCTGGCCGACCCGGACACGCTGGTGCTGGACGAGGCGACCTCGCTGATCGACCCCCGCGCCGCCCGGCACCTGGAACGCTCGCTGGCCGCGGTCCTGGAGGGCCGCACCGTGGTCGCGATCGCGCACCGGCTGTTCTCCGCCCACGACGCCGACCGGGTGGCGGTGGTCGAGGACGGACGGATCAGCGAGCTCGGGTCACACCACGAGCTGGTCGCGCACGGCGGCTCGTACGCGGCTCTGTGGGACTCCTGGCACGGGCGTTCGGGAACCTGAGCCGGCGCCAGATCCGTGGAACGGGCGGCGGGCCCGATCAGATGCCGGTGATCTTGATCCCCGAGCGGGTCTTGTAGGCCTTGTTGATGTTGATCAGCACCGCGGTCCAGGGCTCCAGCTGGCGGGCGATGCGCAGCTTGCCGGCGTCCACCCCGACGTGGCTGGTGACCGTGGCGGCGAGCTCCTTGACCAGCTCCTTGGCCTCGGCGTCGTCACCGCAGACCAGCACGTCCTCGTGGTCCAGGTACTCCTCGTCGCTCCACAGCGAGGCAGCGGCGACGTGGTGGAACGCCCCGACCACGCGGGCCTCGGGGGCCAGGCGCTGGGCCGACTCGGCGGCCGAGCCCTCACCGCCGTCGACCGGGCGGCCGACCGGGCCGCCGGGGCCGAAGGCCAGCGGGTTGACGCAGGAGATGACGATCTTGCCGGCCAGGTCGAGGGTTTCGACCAGCTCGTCGTGGCCGTCGTAGGGCACCGCCAGCAGCACCACGTCGGCCTGGGCGACCGCGTCGGGGTTGGCCGCACCGGTCACGGCGCCGCTGACCCCACGCTCGGCGATCTCCTCGGCCACCGGCACCGCCTTCTCGGCCGAGCGGGAGCCGATGACCACGGCGTGCCCGTGCTTGGCGAACCGGTAGCCCAGGCCCTTGCCCTGCGGTCCGGTCCCGCCGATGACGGCGATGGTGTGCGTGCTCACGGTGTCCTCCAGATGGCTGCGGGGTGCTGCGTCGGATCCCTTGCGGGTGCGGAACCGATGCTGACACAGTGGCCATCCCCCCGCCCGGGACAGGCCCAGTCACTGGACCCGCGACGGGCCTGTGCCGGCCCCACGAGAGGACCCCTGAGTGAAGCTCGCCACGATGTTGATGTACGACGGCAACCCGCGGGCCGCGGCCGACCAGGTGGTCGCCCTGGAACGCGCCGGACTGGACACCGTCTGGGTCGCCGAGGCCTACGGCTTCGACAGCCCCACCCTGATGGGCTACCTGGCCGCGAAGACCGAGACGGTCAACATCGGCTCGGCGATCCTCAACATCTACTCCCGCACCCCCGGTGCGCTGCTGCAGACCGCGGCCGGGCTGGACAACGTCTCCGGCGGCCGCGCGGTGCTCGGTCTGGGCGCGTCCGGCCCGCAGGTGATCGAGGGCTTCCACGGTGTGCCGTACAGCAAGCCGCTGACCCGCACCGCCGAGATCGTCGACCTGGTCCGGCGCGGGCTCAAGCGGGAGGTGCTGACCAGCGACGGCACGTTCACGCTGCCGCTGACCAAGGAGTCCGGCGCGGTCACCGGCCTGGGCAAGCCGCTCAAGCTGCTCACCGTGCCCGAGCGGGACCAGATCCCGATCTGGATCGCCGCCCTGGGTGAGAAGTCGGTGGCCCAGACCGCCGAGATCGCCGACGGCTGGATCCCGCACCTGTTCCACCCCGAGAAGGCCCGCAGCGTGTGGGGCGGGGCGCTGGACGCCGGCGCCGCGAAGCGTGCCCCCGAGCTGGGCACCCTGCAGATCACCGCCGGCGGCATGGTCGCCATCGGGGAGGGCCCCGAGACCAAGGCCCTGCTCGACTTCGCCCGCCCGCTGTTCGCGCTGTACGTGGGCGGGATGGGCGCCAAGGGCAAGAACTTCTACAACGACCTGGCGGTCTCCTACGGCTACGAGGAGGAGGCCGAGAAGATCCAGGATCTCTACCTGTCGGGCAAGAAGAAGGAGGCCGAGGCGCTGGTGCCCACCGAGTGGCTCGAGGCCGCCAACCTGGTCGGGCCCGCCTCGTACGTGAAGGAGCGGCTGGCCGCGTTCGCCGAGGCCGGCGTCACCCACCTCAACATGGTGCCGGTCGGCGACGACCCGGCCGCCGTGGTCGCCGCGACCAAGGAACTCGTCGGGTGAGCCTCTGGACCGCCGAGCACGAGGACTTCCGGGCCACCGCCCGCACCTTCTTCGAACGCGAGATCGTCCCGCACCACGCCCAGTGGGAGGCCGACGGGATCGTGCCCCGCGAGGCGTGGCTGGCGGCGGGGAAGGCGGGGCTGCTCTGCTTCGACGTGGACGAGGTCTACGGCGGCCCCGGGGTGGACGACTTCCGCTACCACGTGGTGCTGAGCGAGGAGCAGACCCGAGCCGGCGCCAGCGGCCCCGGGTTCAGCGTCCACTCCGACATCATCGTCCCCTACCTGTCCTCGCTGGGCACCGACGAGCAGAAGGCCCGCTGGCTGCCCGGGTGCGTCACCGGCGAGACGATCACCGCGATCGCGATGACCGAGCCGGGCGCCGGGTCCGACCTGGCCGGGGTTCGCACCACGGCCGTCGACGCCGGCGACCACTGGGTGCTCAACGGGTCCAAGACCTTCATCTCCAACGGCATCAACGCCGACCTGGTGATCGTGGTGGCCCGCACCGACCCGGACGCCGGGCACGCGGGGATCAGCCTGCTGGTCGTGGAGCGCGGGATGGCCGGCTTCGAGCGCGGCCGCAACCTGGACAAGGTCGGTCTGCACGCCCAGGACACCGCCGAGCTCTCGTTCACCGACGTGGCGGTGCCGAAGGAGAATCTGCTCGGCACCGAGGGACAGGGCTTCATCCACCTGATGCAGAACCTGCCCCAGGAGCGGTTGATCATCGGCGCCCAGGCGGTCGCGGCGGCCGAGCAGGTCTACGAGATGTGCCTGGAGTACGCCCGGACCCGGGAGGCGTTCGGCAAGCCGATCGGGAAGTTCCAGCACAACCGGTTCCTGCTCGCCGAGATGGCCACCGAGGTCGCGGTGGCGCGGGCCTTCCTGGACCAGTGCCTGACCAAGCACCTGGCCGGGGAGCTGACCGCCACCGACGCCGCGATGGTCAAGTGGTGGTCGACCGAACTGCAGAACAAGCTGGTCTCCCAGGGCGTCCAGCTGCACGGCGGCTACGGCTACATGACCGAGTACCCGATCGCGAAGGCGTTCCTGGACTCGCGGATCTCCACCACCTACGGCGGCACCACCGAGGTGCAGAAGGAGATCATCGGTCGTTCGCTGGGGTTGTGACCCCAGCTGAGGGGGCCGGTGTCCAGATGGGGACCCGGCCCCCTTGTGACGCAGTTCACACTCGTGTTGACTCGCTCCACGCCGCCCGGGGTTCGCCGGGCGCTCGACGAGGGAGCAGCCACCGTGACGCAGACCCAGTCCCCCCAGCACGACGTCGACAGCCGGGTGCTCGCCGAACGCGAGGCGATCATGGCCCGCATCGGTGGCCAGACGATGGTGGACGCGCTCGCCGCGACGGCCGACCGGTTCGAGGACTCCCCCGCCTACGCCGACCGGCACGGGGTCACCGAGGGCTGGCGCACCCTGAGCTGGCGGGAGACCCACACCCTGGCCCGCCAGATCGGGGCCGCGCTGGTGCAGCTGGGAGTGCAGCACGGCGACACCGTGGCGATCATGGGCAGCAACCGCACCGAGCACCTGCTGGCCGACATGGGGGCGCTGCAGGCGGCCGCGGTGCCGATGTCGATCTACTCGACCCTCTCGGTGGAGCAGGTGGCCTACGTGGCCGGCCAGTCCCGCCCGGTGGTGGCGATCCTGGAGAACGACGACCACCTGGCCCGCTGGTCGGCGGCGCTGGCCGAGGAGTACGTGCAGCACCTGGTGCTGATGGACTCCGGCACCACCTCGTCGGACCCGCGGGCGATGAGCTGGGAGGCGCTGGTCGCCCTGGGTGCCGAGCACCTCGACGAGCACACCGCCGAGCTGGAGCGCCGGCACGCGGCCGCGACCCCGCAGGACGCCGCCACGATCCTCTACACCTCCGGCACCACCGGGAACCCCAAGGGCGTGGTGCTGACCCACGAGAACGTCATGTTCGAGACGGTGGCGACCCTGGACGCCGCCGGGTTGCACGAACCGCAGCGCCAGATCAGCTACCTGCCGCTGGCCCACATCGCCGAACGCGTGCTGGCCCTGTACGGCCCGCAGATCAACGGTGGTCACGTGCACAACATCGGCGACCCGGCTGAACTGCTGACCACGCTCGGTGAGGTGCACCCCACGGCGTTCTTCGGGGTGCCGCGGGTGTGGGAGAAGATCAAGACCGGGATCTCGGCGAAGCTGGCCGCCGACCCCGACGAGAACAACCGCACCATGGTCGCCAACTCGATGGCCGCGGGTCTGGCCTGGGTGCGCGCCCAGCAGGACGGCCACGAGATGACCCCCGAGGTCGAGGCCGCCTACGCCGAGGCCGACGCGGGGATCCTGGCCTTCCTCAAACTGCTGCTCGGGCTCGACCAGGCCACCTGGTGCGCCTCGGCGGCCGCGCCGATGCCGCTGGACGTCGCCGAGTTCATGGCCGGCCTGGGGTTGAAGGTCTACGACGTGTACGGGATGACCGAGACCACCGGCGCGTTCACCGTGAACGGTCCCGGACGGTTCAAGCTCGGCACCGTCGGCAAGGCCATCACCGGCGCCGAGGTCCGCATCGCCGAGGACGGCGAGGTGCTGGTCCGGGGCCCGGTGAACACGCCGGGCTACTTCGAGAACCCGACCGCCACGGCCGCCCTCTACGACGCCGACGGGTGGGTGCACACCGGCGACATCGGCACGATGGACGAGGACGGCTTCGTCTCCATCGTGGACCGCAAGAAGGAGCTGATCATCACCTCGAACGGCAAGAACGTGGCCCCGTCGAACATCGAGAACTTCCTCAAGGAGTCCCCGCTGGTCGGGCACGCGATGGCCATCGGTGACGGCCGGCCCTACGTGGTGGCGGTGCTGACCCTGGACGGCGAGATCGCCCCGCTGGTGGCGGCGCAGGCCGGCATCGAGGGCGACCTGGCGACGCTGGCCTCCGACCCGCGCATCCTCGGCATGGTGGGCGCGGCCGTGGAGGCCGCCAACTCCCGGCTCTCGCGCCCCGAGCAGGTGAAGCGGTGGACCCTGCTGGCCACCGAGTGGACCGCCGAGAGCGCCGAGCTCACCCCCACGCTGAAGCTCAAGCGGCGGGTGGTGAACGAGAACTACGCCGACGCGATCGAGGCGATGTACGCCGACGACCCCGACACCCCCTAGTCCCTGGGGTCCTCGCCTCCCTCGCCGACCGGGCACTTGTGTGACGCCCACCGGGCAGTTCCGCGACACCGACCGGGCACTTCCGTGACGCTGACCGGGCACTTGTGTGCGCGACATCGCAGCAGGACCAGTGCCCTGAACATGCGTCACCTTTGGGAGGATGAGCCCATGGACACCTTCTCGTTCTTCATCGTCGACCCGGCTGACCCCGAGGTCCTCGTCCCCCAGGACATGGCCAAGAGCCTGTGGAGCGAGACCCAGATGCACGGGGTGGCTGCCAGCGGCGCCCTGGCTCGGGGCATCGAGCGTGCCGTGGCGGCGGCGGGGCGTGAGGACCTGCAGGCGGCCCGGGTCACCGTGGACCTGTTCTCCGCGGCCCGGATGGTGCCCAGCCGGGTCCGCACGACGGTGGTCCGCGAGGGCAAGCGCCTGATGCTCGTCGACGGCGAGCTGGTGCAGGGCACCGGCGAGGACGAGAAGGTCGTGGCCCGCTCGAGCGCGATGTTCCTCAAGCCCACCGAGTCCCCCGAGGGTCTGGTGTGGTCCTCCCCCGACGTGCCCGACGTGCCGCCGCTGGACGTGGTGCCGCCGACCGACACCCCGCGGGTGCCGTTCCTGCACTCCGACAAGGAGTGGTCGCAGAACTTCCTCGAGCACGCCAACGGGGGTCACAAGGAGATGTGGCAGGCCGTCCCGCCCGTGGTGCACGACGAGGAGCAGTCCTGGTTCGTCAGCGCCGCCGCCGTGGCCGACTCCACCTCCATGGTCGTCAACTGGGGGTCGAAGGGCGTCGAGTTCATCAACACCGACATCACCCTGGCCATCAGCCGCCCGTTCATCGGCAAGGAGATCGGTCTCTCGGCCCGCGACCGCTTCGAGGTCGCCGGCATCTCGGTGGGGTCGACGGTCCTCATCGACCGCACCGGCCCGGTCGGCATCTCGATGGTGACCGCGATGGCGAACGCGCAGCGCACGGTCACCTTCGAGGGCGCGGAGTACAACGACGCACCCGTCGCCTGAGACTCTCCGTACGACGAAGGGCCCTGCCGTGACCGGCGGGGCCCTTCGTCATGCCGTTCGGCGCCGCGGACGCTCCGTCACCGGGACGTGAAGAGAGCACTCAGACGCGTGCGGCTCCCAGGCGCCGGGCCGCAGCCGATCTCTGAGCGAAACGGATCGTCAAGGCCCGGCAACGCCGGAGACGCTCCGTCTGTGCGCTCTCATTCCCATTCGATGGTGCCCGGGGGCTTCGAGGTGATGTCCACCGTCACGCGGTTGACCTCGGCGACCTCGTTGGTGATCCGGGTGGAGATCTTCTCCAGCACCTCGTAGGGCAGACGGGCCCAGTCGGCGGTCATGGCGTCCTCGGAGGTGACTGGTCGCAGCACCACCGGGTGGCCGTAGGTGCGGCCGTCACCCTGCACCCCGACCGAGCGAACGTCGGCCAGCAGCACGACCGGCATCTGCCAGACGCTGCGGTCCAGCCCGGCGGCCGTCATCTCCTCGCGCGCGATCGCGTCGGCCGCGCGGACGATGTCGAGCCGCTCGCGGTTGACGGCACCGATGATGCGGATGCCCAGGCCGGGGCCGGGGAACGGCTGGCGCCACACCATCCGCTCGGGCAGGCCGAGCTGCTCACCGACCGCGCGGACCTCGTCCTTGAACAGGGTGCGCAGCGGCTCGACGAGCTCCATGTTCATGTCGTCGGGCAGGCCGCCGACGTTGTGGTGCGACTTGATGTTGGAGGTGCCGGCGCCGCCGCCGGACTCCACCACGTCGGGGTAGAGCGTGCCCTGCACCAGGAAGGCGGTTGCCCCGGCCGGGAGCTCGCCGAAGACGCGCACCTGGGCCTCGTCGAAGGTGTTGATGAACTCGTGACCGATGATCTTGCGCTTGGTCTCGGGGTCGGTGACGCCGTCCAGCTTGGACAGGAACTGCTCGGAGGCATCGACCACGTCGAGGGTGTCGAAGACCGCCTCGAAGTCGTTGCGGACCTGCTCGGTCTCGCCCTGCCGCATCATCCCGTGGTCGACGTACACACAGGTGAGCCGGTCGCCGATGGCGCGCTGGACGAGGGCGGCCGCCACTGCGGAGTCCACGCCGCCGGAGAGCGCGCAGATCGCCTGCCCGTCCCCGATCTGCTCCTTGATGAGCTCGACCTGCTCCTCGACCAGGTTGGCCATCGTCCAGGTCTGCCGGCAGCCGGCGATGTTCCACAGGAAGTGCTCGAGCACCCGCTGGCCGTTCTCGGAGTGCAGCACCTCGGGGTGCCACTGCACGCCGGCCAGCTTGGCCTCGACGTTCTCGAACGCGGCGACCGGCGTGACGTCGGTGCTGGCCAGGACGGTGAAGCCCTCGGGAGCCGCGACGACGGCGTCGCCGTGCGACATCCACACGTTGTGCTTGGTCGGCAGGTTGGCCAGCAGCACGCCGGGCTCGGCCACCCGGACGGCGGTGCGGCCGTACTCGCGGGCACCGGTGGCGGCCACCTCGCCGCCCAGCCCGTTGGCCATCAGCTGGAAGCCGTAGCACATGCCGAAGACCGGGACCCCAGCCGTGAAGACGGCCGGGTCGATGCCGGGGGCGCCGTCGGCGTACACGCTCGAGGGGCCGCCGGACAGGATGATCGCCTTCGGCTCACGCGCCAGCATGTCGGCGATCGGCATGGTGTGGGGCACCAGCTCGGAGTAGACGTGCGCCTCGCGCACCCGACGGGCGATCAGCTGGGCGTACTGGGCGCCGAAGTCGACCACCAGGACCAGGTCGTGCTCAGAGGCGTGCATGGGCCGATCCTATCGGCGTCCCCGGGTGGCGACTGCATCCGGCTGCGCGACTGGACGTGACCTCGGCGGCGGGAGTAGCGGCCCCGGAATGGGGTCAGGGCCCGGCCGAGGGAGGGAGGGTGGCCGGGCCCTGAACGTCCAGTCACTTTGACCGCGCCTGGACTCATGGATCCGGCCACTGGGAGGGAGCGTTGACTGCCGGATCCGTGTACTCGGTCCAACGAGGTCGCTCCGGGTGGGTTACGCCGGGTTCCGCGATTCCTGTGGACATTCTGGGTGCAGTTGTCCACCGGCCGCGTCACACCACACCTGACCTGCCCTTTGACTCCGAGGAACAGCTGGTCTGGACCAGGAATCGGGCGCCCACCGGGGCGGGCCAACCCCGGACAAGCGCCCGGTCGGCGTCGTTCGGGTCACGCAAGTGCCCGGTGAGCACCACGCAAGCGCCCGGTCAGCGCCCTACGGCTCACGCAAGTGCCCGGTCAGCGCCGCACAAGTGCCCGGTCGGCGTCCAGGTCGGCGGGTCCGGGGGTCAGGTGACCGAGACGATGGGCAGACGCAGGGCCCCGGGGGCCGAGTCGGGGACGACCGGGCTGACCGGGCGGACCGGGGTCAGCGGGGTGTACCCCGTCCCCGCGGCCGGACGGGTGTCCGCCTCGCCCTTGTTCGGCCAGAACGCCATCGCCCGCTCGGCCTGGGCGGTGATCGTCAGCGACGGGTTCACGCCCAGGTTGGCCGAGATCGTCGAGCCGTCCACGATGTGCAGCCCCTCGTAACCGTGCACCCGGTGCCACGGGTCGACGACGCCGGACTCAGCGTCCTCCCCGATCGTGCACCCGCCGATGAAGTGCGCGGTCAGCGGCCGGTTGAACGGCTCCCCGATGTTGCCGCCGGGCGTGCCGCCCACCGTCTGCGCCATCCGTCGTGCCGCCTCGTAGGCGACCGGGATGTAGGTCGGGTTCGGCTCGCCGTGACCCTGGGTCGAGGTCATCCGCCACCCGAACGGGGTCTTGATCCCGCGGGTGGTGATCGAGTTGTCCAGGGTCTGCATCACCAGCGCGATGACGGTCCGCTCCGACCAGTGCCGGAAGTCGTACAGGTCCAGGGCGTTCTTCCGCTCCCGCCACAGCTCCTTGAGCCAGGTCTTCCAGCGCGGCTCGTCGGGCAGCTCGTCGGCCAGCACGGTCTGCATCAGGCTCATCGCGTTGGAGCCCTTGCCGTAGCGCACCGGCTCGACGTGGGTGTGCTCGTCGGGGTGGAAGCTGGAGGTGATCGCCACGCCCTCGGTGTAGTCGGTGGACGTGTCCGGCGCCAACGCCCCGAGGATCGCCTCGGAGTTGGTCCGCGACAGCACCCCGAGCCGGTCCGAGAGCTCCGGCAGGTCGCCGGTGGCCTTGAGCTGGTGCAGCAGCTTCTGGGTGCCCAGGGCCGCCGCGGCGAAGACCACCTGGTCGGCGGTGAAGGTGCGCACCGCGGTGCGGCGCGACAGCTTGGCCTTGGTCCAGCGGGCCTCGACGGTGTACCCGCCGCCCTCGCGCGGGGTGACCCGGGTGACGGTGGTCAGCGGGTGCACCACCGCGCCGTGGGTCTCGGCCAGGTGCAGGTAGTTCTTGACCAGGGTGTTCTTGGCGTTGTGCCGGCACCCGGTCATGCACTCACCGCAGTTGAGGCAGGCGTTGCGGGCCGGGCCCTTGCCACCGAAGTAGGGGTCCGCGACCCGCTCCCCGCCCTCACCCTGACCGGCGTCGGGGCCGAGCCCGAAGAAGACCCCGACCGGCGTGGGGTGGTAGGTCTCCCCCACGCCCATCTCCTCGGCCACCTGCCGCATCACCTCGTCGCTGGGGGTGGTGCGCGGGTTGGTGACCACGCCGAGCATCCGCTTGGCCTGGTCGTAGTAGGGCGCGAGCTCGGTCTTCCAGTCGGTGATGTGTGCCCACGACGGGTCTGAGTAGAACGCGTCCAGCGGCTCGTAGAGGGTGTTGGCGTAGACCAGCGACCCGCCGCCGACCCCGGCGCCGGCCAGGATCAGGCAGTCCTTGAGGGCGTCGATGCGCTGGATGCCGTACATCCCGAGCGCCGGCGCGAACAAGTAGCGCTTGGCGTCGAAGGAGGTGTCGGGGAAGTCGGAGTCGGCGAACCGGGCGCCCGCCTCCAGCACCCCGACCTTGTAGCCCTTCTCGGTCAGGCGCAGCGCGGTGACCGAGCCACCGAACCCCGAGCCGATGACCAGGACGTCGTAGTGGGTCACCGCAGGCCGGCCTTCTTCATCAGCCGCAGGCTGGTGGTCATGGTCCGGGCGTAGGCCGCGTCCGACATCCCGAACATCGGCGCGAACCGCATCAGCCGCTGGGTGGCGACGGTCTGCGACTCGGTGTAGCGGTGGATCCCCTCCGCGCCCTGGCGCCGGCCCAGGCCCGACTCGCGCATGCCGCCCATCGGGGCGCCGATCGAGGCGAAGGAGGCGCCGAACGCCTCGTTGACGTTGACCGTGCCGCACTTGATCCGCCGCGCCACCTCACGACCGCGGGCCGTGTCGCGGGTCCACACCGAGGCGTTCAGGCCGTACTGCCCGTCGTTGGCCCGGTCCACCGCCTCGGCCTCGTCGTGGAAGCGGTAGACCGACACGACCGGCCCGAAGGTCTCGTGCGCGAAGCAGGTCATCTCGGGCGTGACGCCCTCGAGGATGGTGGGCTCGTAGACGTAGGGCCCCAGGTCGGGGCGGGCCCGGCCACCGGCCAGCACGTGCGCCCCCTGGGCGACCGCGTCGTCGACGTGCTCGGTGACGGTGCGCAGCTGGGCCGGCGAGATCAGCGAGCCCATGTCCAGGCCCCACTCGGTGCTGGCGCCCAAACTCATCGCCTGGGTGCGGGCGACGAACCGGTCCACGAACCGGTCGTAGACCTGGTCGGCGACGAACATCCGCTCGGTGGAGACGCACAGCTGTCCGGCGTTGGAGAAGCTGGCCCGGACCGCCCCCTCGGCGGCGCGCTCCACGTCGGCGTCGCGCAGCACCAGGATCGGGTTCTTGCCGCCGAGCTCCAGCGAGCAGCCGATCAGACGCTCGGCGCAGCCGGCGGCGATGACCTTGCCGGTCCGGGTGGAGCCGGTGAAGCAGATGTAGTCGGCCCGGCTGATGATCTCGGGTCCGATCTCGGTGCCGGGACCGGCCACGACCTGCCACAGGTCGGCCGGGAATCCGGCCTCCTCGAGAAGCTGCGCGCCGAGCAGGGCACTGAGCATGGTCTGGGCGTCCGGCTTGGAGACCACCGCGTTGCCGGCCAGCAGGGCGGGCAGGCCGTCGCACAGGGCCATCGTGAACGGGTAGTTCCAGGGGGCGATGATGCCGACGACGCCCTTGGGGACCCGGTTGACCTCGACCTGGGTGAGCACCGGGATCACGCCTGCCGGACGCTCGGGCGCCAGGTACCGCTCGGCGTTGCGGGCGTAGTGCCGCGCGGTCAGCGCGATGTGCAGCGGCTCGTCGAAGGCGTGCTTGCGGGCCTTGCCGGACTCCAGGCAGATGAGGTCGAGGATCTCCTCCTGCCGGTCCAGCACGAGGTCGTGCAGCCGCAGCATCATCGCGGCGCGCTCGCGCACCGGGACCCGCGCCCAGGCCGCCTGGGCCCGACGTGCCCGGGCAAACGCCTCGGCCACGTCGGCGGCCTCGGACTGGGGGATCTCCGCGACCGGCGCCGAGTCCAACGGCGAGAAGACCTGGTGGGTGCGACCGCCGGAGGCCAGCACCCGACGGGTCAGGTTGGCCACGTAGTCCGGCTCGAGGGCCCAGGCCGCGCCGGCGTGGTGCTCGGGGTCGTGCGGGCCGTCCAGGAGCGGACCGCCGGGGAGGGAGTTGTCGGCACTCATACCCGCGAGCCTAGGGGCTGGGCGTGAGCCTGCACACCCTCTGGTTACCGATCAGTCCGTTTGACATCTGATTCACGCCTGTCAAGTGGTGTTTGGATGTCCATCTGCTGGTCATCCTGCCTGCAGGGCACCCGTCCGCTCCCCGTCCGTCCACGCCCCCGGAGGCACCCGTGAGCCAGTACCCCACCACCCCGCAGCAGCCCGGCACGTCACCGGGCACCGCCGGGTTCGCGATGACGTCCCGCATCATGACGTTCGCCTGGGCCGGGGCGTGCTTCTTCATCCTGCTGGCGATGTGGTTCGTGCTCGGGACCGAGTCCGACGCCTGGCACGTGACGCCGTGGGTCGCGCTGGGCCAGCTCGGCCTGCTGGTGGTGATGCACCTGTTGATCGGCCAGATCGGCTACCGGGTCGCCCCGCTGCCGACCGACGCCTCCCCGGCGCAGGTGAGCACCATGACGCAGCAGCGCTGGCAGGCAGCCTTCGTGGTGCGCCTGGTGCTGAGTGAACTGCCCCTGATCGTCTCCCTGGCCGGCGCGTTCGTGCTCGGCCACGGAGGCTGGACGGTCGCGCTGGGCGGCGCGGTGGTCACCGGCGTGCTGATCGCCGTGCACGGCTGGCCGGGTCGTGGTCCGGTGACCAAGGTCGCCGAGGCACTGGAGGCCAACGGACGCCCGTCGGGTCTGCGCGAGGCCTTCGGGGTCGCTTGAATCTGCTCACCCTGCGCGCAGCATCACCATCCCGGAGCGCGCGACACGGGTGCCGGCCCCGCACGCCTCCGCATCCCTGCGCAGCCCCGTTTCCTCCAGCAGCAGGTCAAGGGTCCCCCGGTCCGTCACATACCCGCCCGCCCCGCCGTCGATCCGCTCACCGAGTGCGACCGCGCCGATGCCCGGGATCTCGATGCCCTCGCCTCCCGGCAGCACCCGTGAGCCGTGGGCGGTGAGCAACAGAAAACCATCCAGGGTGAAGCAGTCCCGGGCATTGAGACCCAGCGCTCCAGAGATCGTGGCGAGCTGCGTGTCCTGAAAGGACTCAGGCAGCACCAGCAGGTGGTGGCCGCCTGCATCCGGAGTGGGCTCCACATCCTCCTGTGCGCATCCGCCACTGAGGACAACGATCACCAACACCCAGCAGATCCGTAGCGCCAGCGCCGCACCAACCGTCCTCGTCATCAACTACCGCCCTTCATGACCTTGACGGGAGCTGCGCCAATCTGGGTGCACCACGCGACCCTCCCGTTGCCGCCCGACAAGATCCCGCGAGCCGTTCCGGCACTGAAACAGGGGGCGCCACTGTCACCATGGTCAGCTCCGAAATTGGCCACGAACAATCGACACGTGCGGGAATCTGCACACCAGTCGGCATCCGTGACCCACCCGGAAGTTCGCCCGGTCGTCATGCCATACTTTTCAACCGGATCACCATAGACCGGATTAGAAACTGCGGAAACTGTATACTTCGTTCCGGAAGAATTGACCCTGAACTTCGGCACGGCAACATGCGGCGAGGGTGCCCGATTCCATTGGATGTCAATCCACGACGAAGCCTCGATCAGATTCCCCATTCGCACGCCCGTGGATGAATAATAAGGATGGTCGGCACAATGCTTCGCGGTCAACAGTCCCGAGTTTCCATTGTTTGACGCAGCAAAGCCAGATGTACAACCGCTGTAGCCGAACCCACCCTTCATGTTGACGTACGAGGCGACTGAGGCAAGGTTTGGGTCAAACTCAACCCGGACCGGCAAAAGCGCAGATTGTGACCCACCCTCCTCCTGAGTGCGATCCACCGCGGCCAGGACGGAAGGCTTTGAGTGTGGGGACTCGTCGGGATCCTTGTACGAGACCATCAAGGCAGTTCCCATCGGTGACACCGTCACCTCGACTAGCGAGCCTTCGGGAAGCGCGCTCGCGACATTCGCATACAGGGCTCGTTGCGCCTGTCGCAAATCAGATCTGGACGCGGGCGCACCGTAGTAAATGTCGACATTGACAGGCAGCTCGATCAGTCGATCAAGCACTACATTCGAGGGAGGGGCGGTCAATACGAGATAGTATGCACTCGCACTCTCGGCCGGATTGACTCGACCCGCCGCCACGAAGCCGCCCTTCTGATCCTCGGCCAACTCGTCCACAAACTGATTGAATTCGTCCCCTGTCCAGAACTCGTCAATGAGCACCTCAGTTGGAACGTCGAACGATTTTGCCATGTTCGCGTAAGCATCCTTACCCTCCTCGTCAAGAGCAGGGAGCTCGCCAACTCCTTGAGTCGTCATCATGGGAAGTTCGGGGGAGGGCCACTGTCGAGTGTCGACGTTCCACACACCTAGACTGGGCGACAGCGTCTTTCCTGGCACAGACTCAGCATCGACAGACCAACCCCCTGCGAAGAGCAGACAGGCGAGGCTTGAAACACCGAGGATCACCCATCGACTGGCCATTCCGTGCGACCGCCTTGCTATCGCCGAGGTGCCTGGTGGTGCGTGCGTCATCTGCTTCATACGCCATCATCTCCCAAGTCGTGTGACGAGGGTAACGCTGGCCGGGCAGTCGAACGGGGAACTTCGGCGCATGACCCGCCTGCCCACCAGGGAGGTCCGGTCCAACCACGAGGACGGGCTCGTAGTGCCGCGGGCCGGCGCACCGTGGCCCAGTCAGGGCCCGTTCGGGGTCAGCCCTCCAAGGTAGTAGGTTGCCGAGGCGCTGGAGGCCAACGGACGCCCGTCGGGTCTGCGCGAGGCGTTCGGGGTCGCCTGAACCGCCTCCCCACCGCGGGCCAGCCCCCTCCGGCAAGCCGCAGCGGGGCCCGTCCGGTCCTCCTGCCCACGACGCGAGGACGGGCCCGGAGCGCCGCGGGGGTTCGGCACTCCGGACCCTGATCGGGGTCCCCGTGGGGTGGAGGCTCAGGCCTCCAGGTAGACCGACTTGAGCTCGGTGTACTGGGCCAGGCCCTCGGGACCGAACTCGCGGCCGATGCCGGAGGCCTTGAAGCCGCCGAACGGGCCGGCGAAGTCCATCGTGTAGGTGTTGACGCCGTAGGTGCCGGCGCGGACCCGGCGGGCCACGTCCAGACCGGCCTCCTTGTCGGTGGTCCACACGGTGCCGGCCAGGCCGTAGTCGGAGTCGTTCGCGATCCGCACCGCGTCGTCGACGTCGTCGAACGGGATCACCGAGAGCACCGGACCGAAGATCTCCTCCCGGGCGATCCGCATGCCGTTGTCGACGCCGGCGAACACGGTGGGCTTCACGTACCAGCCGCGGTCCAGGCCCTCGGGCATCCCGTCGCCACCGGTGACCACCCGTGCGCCCTCGGACTGGCCGATCCGGATGTAGTCGGCGACCCGCTCCTGCTGCCGCCGGGCGACCATCGGGCCGATCTCGGTGGCCGGGTCCATCGGGTCGCCGACGACCATGCCGGCGACGCCGGCAGCCAGCGCCTCGACGACGTTGTCGTAGTTCTTGCGGCTGGCCAGGATCCGGGTCTGCGCCACGCACGCCTGGCCGGAGTTCATCAGGCCGGTGAACTTCAGCCCCTCGACGGTGTGCGCCAGGTCGGCGTCGTCGAGCACGATCGCAGCCGACTTGCCGCCCAGCTCCAGGCTGACGCGCTTGAGCTGGTCACCGCAGATCGCGGCGATCTTGCGGCCGGCGGCCGTCGAGCCGGTGAAGGCGACCTTGTCGATGTCGGGGTGGCGGACCAGGTGCTCGCCGACCTCGCGCCCGGCGGCGACGATGTTGACGACGCCCTCGGGGACGCCGGCCTCCATCAGCAGCTCGGCCATCAGGTAGCCGTCCAGCGGGGTCTCCGGGGCGGGCTTGACCACGATGGTGCAGCCCGAGAGCAGTGCCGGGACGACCTTGGACATGATCGTGAACTGCGGGACGTTCCACGGCGGGATCGCGGCGACCACACCGACCGGCTCGCGGCGCACCAGCATCGGACCGAGCGCACCGGCCCTTTCCTCCTCCCACGCGAACTCGCGGGCGATGGTCAGGAACGCCTCGATCTGCATCCACGGGGCCGGCGCCTGGGCCAGGTTCGCGAACGAGGTGGGCGAGCCCATCGAGGTGGTGATCAGGTCGGCCATCTCGCCCATCCGGGCGGCGTAGAGGCCGGAGAACTTCTCCACCACGGCGATCCGCTCGGCCGGCGACATCCGCGGCCAGGGGCCTTCGTCGAAGGCGCGGCGGGCCGCGGCGACGGCCCGGTCCATGTCGGCGACCGACCCCTCCGGAACCCGGGCCACGACCTCCTCGCTGTGCGGGGAGACCACCTCCAGCACGTCGCTGGTGGCGGGGGTGGCCCAGTCGCCGTCGATGTAGAAGGTGTTGCGGTCCAGACTCATGTACTGCTCCGTTTCTCGGGGTCGTGCGGGGGGCGAACAGGGACTCTGTGCAGGCGGACGGGAGGGCTGTTCAGTCGGCGGCCGGGGCGGTGTCGAACCAGTCGGCGAACCCGCTGGGGGCGTGCCCGCCCAGGGCGCCGTGCTCGAAGAGCCCCCAACCCTCCTCGCCGGTCTCGACGATCCGGCCGTGCCCGACGTGGTCGACCACCCCGAACATGAACCGGCCCTGCACCTGGGCGTCGTCCATGTCGTAGGTGAGCCGCTCGGTGAAGTCGGGGCCCTTCCAGACACCGTGCGCCCAGTCCGGGTCGCCGCCGTAGCCGCCGCCCACGTGCAGCGGGGCCGCCAGCAGCGAGCTGACCTCCAGGGTCAGCGGGGACCCGTCGGGCAGGGTGCAGGCGAACGTGGCCGAGGTCGGGGTGCGGGTGCCCGGGGCGTAGTCGACGCTGATCCGGGGCCAGCCCAGCTGCTCGACCCGGCCGTCGGAGAAGACCCGGGTGCAGTCGTTGAGGATCCGGAAGCCGTCGGGCTCCTCCTGGACGATCAGCACCAGGGAGAAGTCGTCGAAGCGGAGCGGCACGTAGAGCCACCACATGCCGCCGAACTCGGGCACCAGCGGCGCACCGGCGGGCGCGGGCTCCCCGGAGGGACGCACGCCCCAGGAGCGGTCCCGGGTGCCGACCCAGCTGGCCGGGTCGACGGCGATCTGCTCCCCGTCGACGGTGATCGTGCCCTCCCAGCCACCCACCTGGGCGAACCGCTGGGCGTCCAGGGTGACCCGGGAGCCGGCGCGCATCACGTGCGGCAGCTCGGTGACCACCGGGTGGGCGCCGCGCCAGCGCAGGTCGGCGGAGATCCCCTCGGTCCCGGCCAGCCGCAGGTGCAGCTCGTGGAGCGGGTCGACGACGTCCAGGGCGTAGTCGCCCACGTGCGGGTGCAGCCGGTCGTCGTCGATCGCGTCACCCAGGTGCACCACGGTGGTCTGGTCCCGGCCGCCCGCGTCGCGGCGGCGCAGCAGGAAGAAGGCGTCCTTGGTGCCCAGGTTGGGGTAGTACCCCATCCCGGAGATGAACATGACCTCACCGGTGCGGTCGTGACCCATCAGGTAGCAGCGGTCGTAGAAGTTGCGGTCGGTGTTCCCGGCCCAGGTCACCGGCTGCGGCAGCTGGTGGATCGGGTACTCGTCCATCCCGGAAACGCCCATCAGGCACCCACCTCGTCCAGCAGCCGGGAGACCAGGGGGCCGCAGTGGAACAGGTCCTCCACGACCGCGGGGCGCTCGATCTCCCCGAAGTGGACCTGCCGGATCCCGGTCCGCATGAAGACGATGCACCACTGGACGCCGGCGAAGACCTGGTACCAGGTGAGGTCGCCCAGCTCGACGCCGGAGAGTTCGGCGTAGGTGGCGGCCAGGTCCTCGGGCCGCAGGAAGTCGGGCATCCCCGGCATCTCGAGCATCGAGGTGATCGACTCGAAGACCGCGTGCGCGAAACCCAGCCAGGCCACGTCCAGCTCGCGGGGGCCGACGGTGGCCATCTCCCAGTCGAGCACCGCGACCGGGACCAGGTCGCGGTAGATGACGTTGCCGATCCGGGAGTCACCCCAGCACAGCACCGCGTCGGCGTCGTCGACCTCGGGCAGGTTCGCCCGCAGCCACGCCAGTCCCCGCTCGACGAGCACGGACCGGCCGACGTCGCCGGTGGCGAACTCGTACCAGTGCTCCACCTGGGCCAGGTTGCGCTCGAGCAGCGTCGCCCCGGCGTGCCCGGCCCGGGCGGGGTCGAGGTCGGCGAAGTCGGCGGCGGGCAGCCGGTGCAGCTCGGCGAGCACCGCCACCGTGGCGTCCTGCAGCCGGCGCTGCTCGGCGTCGCTCGCGTGCGAGACCCAGGAGTCGCCGAAGTTGTAGGGCAGCACGTCCGGCGGGATCAGCCCCTCGACCCGCTCCATCAGGAAGAACGGGGTGCCCAGCACCTCGCCGGTCGGTTCGGCGTGGGAGACGGCCGGCACCGGGACGCCGGTGCGCTCGGCCACCCGGCGCAGCAGGTCGTGCTGCTGGGCCAGGTCGTAGGCGGGGAACACCGGGAAGTCCTCGGCCGCGGGGGCGACCCGGGCGACGAACCCGTCGGTGCGTCGCTGGCCCTCGACGGTGTGCACGACGTCGAGGACGATCGTCTCCGAGCTCATGCCGTTGGCGTCGATGCCCTCGTGCAGCACCACCTGCGGTTCGGCACCCTCGGGCAGGACGGTGGACAGCCAGCCGGCCAGGCGTTCCCCGACCTCGGTCGCGTCGCGACTCGACCGCTTGAGCGTGTAGTCGGACGCAGGCGCGTCTGGCGACATCGGGCCCTCCCTGACCTGTGACGACAGTCTCATTCCCCCGGTATGCGAAGCATGCGGTGAAACGTGTTCTAGTGTCAACGGATCCGCCGGAGAGCGGGACGGGCAGACCTCAGACGATGTCGGGGGCCTGCACCCTGGCCTCGTCGGCCTCGACGTCGGTGAGCGCCATCTGGCTGAGCCGCTCGGCCTCGACCCGGCGCAGGTAGTGGTCGACCTCGTCGTCGGTCCGGGCGGCGTCCCAGCCGAGTTCGCCGGCCATCAGCACCGCCGCCGGACGGGCCGCGTGGCACCCCCGGTCGAAGGTCTCGATGGAGATCCGGGTGCGCCGGGTGAGCACGTCGTCCAGGTGCCGCGCGCCCTCGTGGGTGACGGCGTAGACCACCTCGGCGGCCAGGTACCCCTCGGCGCCCTCCAACGGCTCGCCCAGCTCGGGACGGTCGCCGACCAGGTCCAGCACCTCGTCGACCAGGCCGCCGTAGCGGCCCAGCAGGTGGTCGATGCGCCCCACCTCCAGGCCGGAGGCGCGGGAGAGCTGGACCCGCTGGTTGGTGCGGGCCTCGAACCCGTAGGCCCCGACCAGCGGCACCCGCTCGGTGATGCTGCCCGGGGTCCGCTCCCGTCCGCGCAGGGCGTGGTCGACGGCGTCGGCGGCCATCACCCGGTAGGTGGTCAGCTTGCCGCCGGCGACCAGGACCAGGCCGGGCACCGGGTTGGCGACGGTGTGCTCACGGGAGAGCTTGGTGGTCTCGCCCAGGTCGCCGCTGCGGGCCACCGGCTTGAGCAGCGGGCGGAGCCCGGCGTAGACCCCGACCACGTCCTGGTGGTCGAGGGGGTCCTTCAGCAGGGTGTTGACGTGCCCCAGCAGGTAGTCGATGTCGGTCCGGCTGGCCGCCGGGTGGGCCAGGTCCAGGTCCCAGGGGGTGTCGGTGGTGCCGATGATCCAGAAGGCGCCCCAGGGGATGACGAAGAGCACCGACTTCTCGGTCTTGGTGATCAACCCCGCCTCGGAGCGGATCCGGTCCCGCGGCACCACCAGGTGGATCCCCTTGGAGGCGTCCACGTCGAGCTGGGCCTGCCCGCCCAGCAGCTCCTGGACCTCGTCGGTCCAGACCCCGGCCGCGTTGATGACCACCCCGGCCCGGATCTCCAGGTCGACCCCGTTCTCCAGGTCGCGGGCGGTGACGCCGACGACCCGCTCCCCCTCGCGCAGGAAGCCGGTCACCTGGGTGCGGGTGGCCACGTGGGCCCCGTGGTTGGCGGCGGTCCGGGCCAGGCTCATCACGAGCCGGGCGTCGTCGACCTGGCAGTCGTGGTAGCGGATCGCCCCGTGCAGGTCCTCCACCTTGAGGTCAGGCGCCACCCGGGCCACCTGCTTGCGGAACAGGTGCCGGTGCCGGGGCACGCCCATGTCGTGCCGGCCGGACATCGCCATCGCGTCGTAGAGCGCCACCCCGGCGCCCACGTAGGGCCGCTGCCACGCCTTCTGCAGCGGGTAGAGGAACGGCACCGGGCGCACGAGGTGCGGCGCGAGCCGGGTCAGCAGCAGGCTGCGTTCACCGAGCGCCTCGCGGACCAGGGAGAAGTCGAGCATCTCCAGGTACCGCAGGCCGCCGTGCACCAGCTTCGAGGAACGCGAGGAGGTGCCCGAGGCCAGGTCGCGCTGCTCGACCAGCCCCACCCGGAGCCCCCGGGTGACGGCGTCCAGCGCCGCTCCCGCGCCGACCACGCCGCCGCCGACGACCAGCACGTCGAGCGTGCCGGAGGCCATCGTGGACAGGGCTGCGGCCCGCGAGGCCGGGTTCAGGGCGATCGGCGTGCTCATGGGGCCAGTCTGCCCGCCGCCACCCACCCGAACCGAACGCGGGCCCGGGCCCGGTGGCTCAGCGCTGCAGCTGCACCACGACCACGTCGTTGACCGGGCCCCGCGGCCGGGTCCGGCTCCCGTCGCCCCAGTAGCTCTCCCAGTAGCTGGCGTCGTGGATCAGCGCGATCCCGCCGGGGAACGGCTGCACCGACGGCCCCGACTGGACGCCGTTGGTGTCCTTCGCGGGCAGCTTCCACCGGCCGGTCGCCTCGCCGGTCTCGGTGTCCAGCTCGAGGAACTCCACCGAGGTGTTGTTCGCCATCGTGACCACCGCCCGGGTGCGGTCGGCGTTGAGGGTGATCGCGTCGGAGTCGTAGCCGAAGCCGGTCGGGCGCTCCATGGAGTTCTTCAACGACGTCAGGTCGACGTCCCAGCGGACCTTGCCCTCGGCGAGCGAGTACCGCATCACCCCGTCGGCCTGGACCAGCAGCACGTCGCCGTTGTCGAAGCCCGAGGGCTCCAGGTAGGAGGTCATCGCCCCGGTCAGGTGGAACTTCTTGATCCCGCCCTTGGTCCGGGTGCTGCGCTTCTGCGGCCCCACCTGCTCGGCGACCTTGCCGGTGGCCGGGTCCAGCTCGACGAGCACCTCGGTGGCCTTGTCGTAGTCACCGCTGGGGTGCTCGAAGGTGGTGGAGACCCACAGACCGTTGGCGTCCCACACGGTGACCCAGTCGTTGCTGCCCGAGGGGCGCCCGAAGAGTTCGACCGAGCTGGTCTCCCACTCGACCTCGAAGCTGGGGAGGCGGTAGCCGACGATCTTCCAGTTCTTGCCGTTCTCGGGCCGGGTGGCGCCGACCAGCAGCGACGGGTCGGTGGCGGCGATCCCCTCGGTCCAGGTGCTGCCCCGCAGCCGGGCCAGCCGGGTGACCCGGCCCTCCCGCAGGGTCCAGACCTGGGAGGCGGACTCGAAGTACTCCAGGTCCTCGTACTGCTCGATGGTGCTGAAGCCCTGCAGCTTCTCGTCGACCTCGACCTCGTCGATCACTTCGCCGTCCTCGGCTGCGAGCCGCACGACGGTGTCGCACTTGGCGTCCTTGCCGCCGCTGGCGTACCCGAGCAGGAAGTCGTCGGCCGCGGGGCCGTCGGCGTGCGAGGAGCAGACCTGGACGGCCGGGTCCGCGGAGACCTTCCGGGTCCACAGGACCGTGCCCGGGTCGTCGGTGCGACGGGCCTCGATGGTGCCGCCCACGTGGGTGACCAGCAGGTCGCCGAGGGTGAACGCCCCGGCGCCGAGGTCGCTGCGGGAACCGGCGGCGCGGCGCACCACGTCGGCGACCCGTGCCTCGTGGCGGGTGGGTCCGGTGGTGCTGACCGGCTCCGAGGGCTGGTCGGTCCCCTCGTCCTCGCCCGAGCCCTCCGACGACGGCTCCTGCTCGAGCGGCTCGGGGAAGGTGAAGACACCGATGTCGTAGCGGTCGCCGTCGGGCTCCTTCTCGCCGAACTCGTCGAAGGCGCGCGACCACTCCGCGAAGTTGCGGGTCAGCACCACGCCCCCGTCGAAGAGGCGCAGCCCCGGCTGGGTCTGGAAGCCGTTGCCGTACTCGGCCGGCACCGGCCAGCGGCCCACCAGCTCACCGGTGGCGGAGCTGAAGGCGACCACCTCGACCGAGACGTCGTTGCTGACCGTGCCCACCACGTACTGCCCGTCCGGGGTGGTCGCGGAGGGGAGGAAGGTGCGGGAGTTCAGCACCGACCTGCCCTCGACCGCCATCTCCCACTGGTCCATCCGGGTGTACCAGTCGGCCCGGCGGTCGCCCAGGGAGTAGCGCGCGACGCCGTGTACCTGGCCGAAGGCGACGTCGCCGTTGTCGAAGCCGATCGACTGGTCGGCCCGCAGGGCCGCGGAGTTGACGTCGAAGTCCTCGCGGGCGCCGTTGCGCTTGATCATGTTGTCGCCCCGGGCACGTCCGATCACGGCGCCGGTGCGGGGGTCGAGCTGGGCCAGGTGGTAGCGCTCGCCGATCTGCGCGGTCATCCACAGGCCGTTGCCGCGGACCTCCCCCACCGTGCAGTGCCGCATCCGGAACACCTCACGGGGGTTGACGCTCCACGCCGGCTCGAACGACGGCAGCCGGTAGGCCGTCACCCGGCACTCGTCCATCGAGCTGGCGATCAGCAGGTCGTCCTGCGGGGTGCGTTCGGTCCAGTAGGTCGAGCTGTCCTGGAGGGTGGTGAGCGCCTGCAGGTCCAGTCCGCGCTCGGTGAGCGGCCAGATGTTGCCGTCCAGGTCGCGCAGGTAGTCGGTGCCGTCGAAGGAGTGGATCGCCACGGCGGTGCCGGCCAGGTCCTCCATCCGGTAGGCCCGGTCGGACAGGTTGGTGCGCGAGAGCACCGTCCCGTCGGCCACGCTCACCATCGCCAGGTGCGAGCAGGAGTCGCGGACCTTGGCGTAGACGACCGCGAAGAACTCCCGTTCGGTCCCGGGCTCGGGGTCGGAGGTGAAGCAGACCCCGCCGCCCTTCATGTCCAGCGCCGCGGTCCACAGCTGCTCGCCGGAGGCCAGGTCGTAGCCGGAGACGTCGTCGGTGGAGTACCCCACGACCGTGCTGCCGCTGGTGAAGGCACCGGTGCTGCGGCCCCGCTCCTCGGTGCTGGCCCCACCCAGGGCGCCCTCGAGGTCGTCGGCGCCGGCCAGGAGCACCTTGGCCTGCATCGCCTCGCCGGTGGGCGGACCGGACGCGGACGGCGGCTCGGCGGGCAGCCGCAGCCAGGACTGTGCCCCGGCGGGGGCGTCCGGCTCCTCGCCGGGGACCTTGCCGTCGGAGCAGCCGGTGAGGACCAGGACGGCAGCGGTCAGCGTCGCGGCCCAGGTGGCGGTGCGCCTCATGCCCCGGCCCACTTCCGGGCCGCAGCGATCAGGTCGCGCTCGCTGGTGCCGAACTCCTTCGCGGCGTCGGCCCGGTCCTGGTGGCGGTAGTACGCGGCGGCCAGGGCGTGCGCGGCCTCGGCCCCGCGGGTCTCCTCGAGGTAGGCGTACACGGCACCGGCGCACAGGTAGTTGGCGGACTCCACCGCCGGCGGCACGTCGTGGAACTCGGCGTAGCCCAGCGGGGCGGTCCGGGCGAACGTGGCGAACCCGCTGCGGATCAGACCCGACCACCTCGCCATCAGCGCTGCCCCGCCACCCTCGGCCCACTTCGCGTAGCCCTCGGTGGCCCAGGGCACGTGGCCGCTGCGGTCCTGCCACTGGCAGGCCAGCACGTGCACGGCCTCGTGGCAGGCCACGTCGACGAAGTCGCGGCGGGCCAGCGACGAGCGGTGCATCCCGACCCGGCCGGTGGCCAGCGGCAGGTCCGCGTCGTCGGCACGCTTGCGCTGCCCGGTCGCCAGGGTCGCCGGGTCGAGGAACGGGTGGTAGTAGGCGTGGGCATCGGCCTCCCCCACCGCCACCCCGCCGTAGAGCTGGCCGTCGATCTCGGGCCAGGTGAGCGCGTACAGGACCTTCTCCACGCCCCGGGGGTTGGGGATCCGGTCGAACGCGCGACGGGCGCCCTCCTCGATCTCGTCGGCCCGGGACCTGGCGACGGCCGCGTCACCGAGACCGAAGACGATCCGGGCGTGCTCGGTCTCGATGGCGTCCACCTCGGCGACGTCCCAGATGGAGGGGGCGAAGTCGGCATTGGACCCGCCCAGGTGCATCAGCTCCAGCGGGGCCTCAGGTGAGCTCATCCGGAAGTCCGCGTCGAAGGTCTCCACCACCTCGCGGGCGTCGCACCCCTGCACGGTGTGGGCGAAGACCAGCTCACCGGAGTACTTGACCAGTCCGCCGGCGGCGTTGCGCGTCCGGTCGGTCGGCACCCCGACGTACCAGCGGGAGTCGACGAACCCGAGCCGCTCGAAGTTCCGCAGCCGCCGCTCCCAGAAGGTCCGGATCTTCTTGCGGTCCCACCGGGGCCGCTGGATCAGGTCCATCAGCTGCTGCACGTCGGCCGAGCTGGTGGCCTCGGTGAGCTGGGCCGACAGGGCCGAGGTCTGCTCGGGCAGCACCACGGTGCCGGTGCGCTGCTTGACGATGTTGGGGCCGGTGGCCGTGGCGGTGGCGGTGGGTGTCGAGGGACCGGCCTCGGGGCCGGCCTTGCCGTCGGCGCAGCCGGTGAGCAGGACCGCTCCCGACCCGAGCAGCACTGAGCGTCGACTGACCTGCACCCCGAACCCCTGTTCCACCCGCGCACGCGGGCACCGCTGCCGCGGCCCACGCCGCGGTCGCAGGCAGGGTGCCCCACCGGGGGCGGCCTCAACCCCGCAGGTCAGCGCTTCTTCGAGCGGATCTCCACGGCGCCACCGCGACCGTCGGGCGAGGTGCGACGCACCTCGAAGAGCCCGATCGCCTCGACCAGCCCGACGAGCTTGGCGTAGCCCCAGTTGCGCGAGTCGAAGTCCGGGGACCGCTTCGCGACGGTCGAGCCGACCGCCCCCAGGTTGGCCCAGCCCTCGTCGTCGGAGGCCGAGGCGACCGCGTCACGCAGCAGCTTGACCAGGCCGGCGTCGCCACGCAGCTGCTTGCTGCTGGCCCGGGCCACCGGGGCGGTGTCCTCGGTGGTCTGCTCGGAGGGGGTGTCGTCGTCGGCGGTCTCGAGGGCGAGCACGTCGACGTAGATGAACCGGTCGACTGCGGTGCGGAACGCCTCGGGCGTCTTGCGCTCCCCCACCCCGTAGACCGTCATCCCGGACTCGCGCAGCCGGGTCGCGAGCCGGGTGAAGTCGGAGTCGGAGGAGACCAGCACGAACCCGTCGAGCCGGTCGGTGTAGAGCAGGTCCATCGCGTCGATGATCAGCGCCGAGTCGGTGGCGTTCTTGCCGGTCGTGTACGCGAACTGCTGCATCGGCTGCAGCGCGTGCCGGTTGGCGGCGGCCTTCCAGCGGCGAAGCTGGTCGGTGGTCCAGTCCCCGTAGATCCGCTTGACCGTGGCCCGGCCCAGGGTGGCGATCTCGGCCATCAGCGCGTCGCTGCGGGCGGCCTGGGCGTTGTCGGCGTCGATGAGGACCGCGAGGCGGGCGTCCGAGGTGGGCATGCGCCCACCCTAGGGGCCACCCGGCGACACGGGGTGGGCGCGGGGTGGGCGCCGGGTGGGCGCGGGGTGTCAGTCCAGCCGGCTGCGGACGGTGTCCCGCAGTGCCTGCTCAGGGTCGGTGCCGGCCTCCCGGGCCTCGGCGACCAGGGCGAGCAGGCGCTCCCCGATGCTCCCGTCCGACCCGGTCGTGATCGGGGTGCCGGCCCGCTCGGCCCGGTCCAGGAGTTTGTCGGCCAGCAGCAGCGCCGGGAGGGTCGGCGGGATGCCGTCGTCCAGCGCGGTGCGCTGCTTCTCGGCGGCCTTGATCTGCTCCCACTGCTCGGTGACGGTCGCCGCGTCGGGCGACTCCCCGGCCGGGGCGAACACGTGCGGGTTGCGGCGCACCATCTTGGCGGTCACGTCGGCGGCCACGTCGTCGAGGGTGAAGCGGCCCTCCTCCTCGGCGATCACGGCGTGGAAGACCACCTGCAGCAGCAGGTCGCCGAGCTCCTCGCGGAGCAGGTCGGAGTCGCCGGTGTCGAGCGCTTCGAGGACCTCGTGGGTCTCCTCGAGCAGGTAGCGGGCCAGGGTGCGGTGGGTCTGGGACCGCTTCCAGTCACACTCGGCCCGCAACCGGCGCATCACGTCGACGAACTCCCCGACCGGGTCGGGGTGTCCGGGCTCGCTCACCGCGCTCACCCGCAGCGCTGGTTCTCCGGCAGGCTGCCGACGTACTCGGCGGCGGGCTCGTCGGCCGACGCCGCCCGGGCCAGGTCGCTGACCGGGAAGGAGGCCGTGGAGTCGCTGAAGGCGATCTGCCCGTCGCGCAGCTCGACCCCCAGGCGCGGGTCGAACTCGACGTCCTGCTCGGCCAGCCACGCGGTCATCAGATCGGCGCCCTTGGCGGTCGCCGCGTCGTCGGTGCCGCCCTCGCCCGGTGCACCCTCGGCGACCAGCGCAGTCCGGCCGGCCAGGTCACGCACGGCGTACAGCTTCTGCTGGGCCAGCAGGTTCTCCTGGGTGGCCTCGTCGACGTCACCCACCAGACCCTGGATCTCGGTCCGGGCCGGGCCCAGGGTCCGGGCCAGGGCCTGCTGGTCGAGGTCCTGCTCCTCGGCGAACGCGTCGGCCAGCCGGGAGAACGCCAGACCGATCGCGACCTGCGACTTCTGCGACGCCCCGGTCACGGTGTTGCCCTGCAACCACAGCGCGGCGACCTTCTTCGAGCACATCGTCTCGACGACCTGCTCGACCTGCGACATCGGGATCGAGTCCCCGTCGAGTCGCACCGCGACACCGGGGGCGCCGGCGCCGCAGCCGCTGAGCAGCAGGGTCCCCGTCGCGGCGAGGGCGAGCAGGGTGGTGCGCGGCTGGAACACGTCGTCTCCTCAGGGCGTGCAGAACTCGTGCGGTCGGGTCGACGGCGGCGCGACCCGGCCCCATTCAAGCAGGCCCGGTCCGGGCGGGGTGACGCGGATCACGTCACGGGCCCGCCCGGGGTCCGCGGAGGCTCAGCCGGCCGCGGGCGCCGTGGCCCCCTCGGGGTCCAGGACCTGGTCGATCACCCCGTGCGCCCACTGCAGCAGCGCGATGCCGCTCATCGGCTTCTCCCCGATCCGCTGCACCTCGGGCCGGGGCACCAGGACCGCCTCGACCTGCTCCTTGACGATCGACTTCGGGTAGAGCCGGTTGAGCCGTGCCCGCATCGAGTCGGGCAGGGTGACCGGCGCGAACCGGACGTTCTTGCCGACCAGGCTGACCTCGGTGATCCCGGCACGCCGGCAGCGGGCCCGGAACCGGGCGACCAGCAGCAGCGAGGCCACCACCCCCGGCGGGTTGCCGTACCGGTCGAGCAGCTCGTCGCGGATCTGGTCGACGTCGGAGTCCTCGCGGACCTCGCTGAGCCGCTTGTAGACCTCCAGCCGGAGCCGCTCGGAGCCGATGTACTCCGGCGGCAGGTGGGCGTCGACGGGCAGCTCGATGCGGACCTCGGAGAGCTCGGGGTTCCCGTCGCCCTTGAAGTCGGCCACCGCCTCCCCGACCAGCCGGACGTACAGGTCGAAGCCGACGTCGGCGATGTGGCCGGACTGCTCGCCGCCGAGCAGGTTGCCGGCGCCGCGGATCTCCAGGTCCTTCATCGCGATCGCCATGCCGCCGCCCAGGTCGGAGTGCTGGGCCAGGGTGGCCAGCCGCTCGTGCGCGGTCTCGGTGAGCGGCTTCTCGGCCGGGTAGAGGAAGTAGGCGTAGGCCCGCTCGCGGGAGCGACCCACCCGCCCGCGCAGCTGGTGCAGCTGGCTCAGGCCCAGGGTGTCGGCGCGCTCGATGATCATGGTGTTGGCGTTGGAGACGTCCAGCCCGGACTCGACCAGGGTGGTGCAGACCAGCACGTCGAAGCGCTTCTCCCAGAAGTCCAGCATCACCTGCTCGAGCTGCTTCTCGTTCATCTGCCCGTGCGCGGTGGCGACCCGGGCCTCGGGGACCAGGTCGCGCAGCCGGGCGGCGGCCTTCTCGATCGACTGCACCCGGTTGTGGATGTAGAAGACCTGGCCGTCGCGGAGCAGCTCGCGACGCATCGCCGCGATCACCTGCCGGTCCTCGTAGGCCCCGACGTAGGTGAGTACCGGGTGCCTTTCCTCGGGCGGGGTGGTGATGGTGGACATCTCCCGGATGCCGGTGACCGCCATCTCCAGTGTCCGCGGGATCGGGGTGGCGGACATCGACAGCACGTCGACGCTGGTGCGCAGCTGCTTCATCCGCTCCTTGTGCTCGACGCCGAAGCGCTGCTCCTCGTCGACGATGATCAGACCCAGGTCCTTGAATCGGATGTCGGGGTTGAACAGCCGGTGGGTGCCGATCACGATGTCCACCGAACCGTCGGCCAGGCCGGCGATGATCTCGGCGGCCTCCTTGTCGGTCTGGAAGCGGCTCAGCGGCTTCAGCACCACCGGGAACCCGCTCATCCGCTCCGCGAACGTCGAGAAGTGCTGGGTGACCAGCAGCGTGGTGGGTACCAGCACCGCCACCTGCTTGCCGTCCTGGACGGCCTTGAACGCCGCCCGCACCGCGATCTCGGTCTTGCCGTAGCCGACGTCACCGCAGACCAACCGGTCCATCGGGACCACGTTCATCATGTCGCCCTTGACCTCGTCGACCGTGCTGAGCTGGTCGGGGGTCTCGGTGAAGGGGAAGGCATCCTCCAGCTCGCGCTGCCACGGGGTGTCCGGGCCGAAGGCGTGGCCGCGGGAGGCCTGGCGGGCCGCGTAGAGCTTGATCAGCCCCGCGGCGATCTCCTTGACCGCCTTCTTGGCCTTGGCCTTGCGCTTGGTCCAGTCGCCACCGCCGAGCCGGTCCAGGCTGGGCGACTCCCCGCCGACGTAGCGGGTGACCTGGTCGAGGGAATCAGCGGGCACGAAGAGCCGGTCGGCGGGTCCGCCGCGCTTGGACGCCCCGTACTCCAGGACCAGGTACTCCCGGGTCGCGCCGCCCACCACGCGCTGCTTCATCTCCACGAACCGGCCCACCCCGTGCTGCTCGTGCACCACGAAGTCGCCGGCCTTGAGTTCCAGCGGGTCGATCTGCCGCTTGCGCCGGGCCGGCATCTTGCGCATGTCGCGGGTCGAGGAGGTCTGCCCGGTGAGGTCGTCGGAGGTCAGCAGCACCGTGCCCTGACCAGGCGCGACGAAGCCGTGCGCCAGTGCGGCCGTGGTCACGGTGACCACCCCCTCCCCGGAGGCGCCGGGGGCGCCGTCGACGGCGAGCGCGGCGGGGATCTCGTTCTCGCCGAGCACCTCGACCAACCGCTGCGCCGGCCCGTGCCCGGGGTGGGTCAGCGTGACCCGTACTCCGGCACCGAGCCAGGCCCGCACGTGCTCCAGGGCCTGGGCGACGTCACCGCGGTAGGTCTCGGCCGGCTGCGCGGCCAGGGTCCGCACCGGGGCGCCCTCGGTGGAGGTGGCGGTGTCGATGCCGAAGGGCGAGTAGGTCCACCACGACGTCCCGCGGGCCAGGGTGTGCTCGCCCACCTCGGCCAGGGTCCGGTAGGAGGCGGCGCCCAGGTCGATCGGTGCGGTGCCGCCACCGGCCGCGGCCGCCCAGCTGGCACCCAGGAACTCCTCCGACGTCGCCACCAGGTCGGCGGCACGGGCCCGGGCCCGCTCGGGGTCCATCACCACCACGTGCGAGGAGGCCGGCAGCAGGTCGACGAGGAGTTCCATCTCCTCGACCAGCACCGGCGCCAGGGACTCCATGCCCTCCACCGCGATCCCGGCGGCGATCTTGTCGGTCAGCTCCAGCAGCATCGGGTGCGCCTCGCCGAGCTCCGCGGCCCGGGCCCGGACCTCGTCGGTGAGCAGCAGCTCGCGGCACGGCGGCGCCCACAGCCGACCGGTGGTCTCCAGCCCGCGCTGGTCGGCGACGGAGAACCAGCGGATCTCCTCCACCTCGTCGCCGAAGAACTCCACCCGCAGCGGGTGCTCCTCGGTGGGCGGGAAGACGTCGACGATGCCGCCGCGCACCGCGAACTCGCCGCGCTTCTCCACCAGGTCCACCCGGCTGTAGGCGGCCTCGGCCAGTGCGGTGACGACGTCGTCCATCGCCACCTCCGCCCCGGTAACCAGCTCGACGGGGACCAAGTCGGCCAGACCCTTGACCTGCGGCTGGAGCAGGGAGCGGATCGGGGCGACGACCACCTGCAGCGGCCCGTTGGAGACGTCGTCACCGGGGTGCGCGAGGCGGCGCAGCACCGCCAACCGTCGTCCCACGGTGTCGCTGCGCGGGCTGAGCCGCTCGTGCGGGAGCGTCTCCCAGCTCGGGTAGAGCGCCACCGCGGCCGGGTCCAGCAGGTCCCCCAGCCCGGCGACCAGGTCCTCGGCCTCGCGGCTGGTGGCGGTCACGGCCAGCACGAACCGGCCCTGCTCGACCAGCCCGTGCACCAGGAAGGGGCGCAGCGACGGCGGCCCGCTGAGTTCCAGCGAGGGCGTCAGACCGGCCCGGGCGTCGGCCATCGACTCCCCCCACGCCGGGTCGGCGGCGAGGTCGTCGGTCAGCCGGGTCAGCACCGGGTTCTTGCTCACGTGTCCACCTCTGTCCGATCGCGTCGGTGGGTGCGGGTGGCTCCCCGCACACGACACCGGCCCCCGGTCCGGGGCGGACGGGGGGTGCGTGGCGAGTCTACGACCGGGAACCGACACCCCCCAGCCGGCGGCGGGGCCCCCGGGGGCTCTGGCGCGGCCGGTCCGCCCGCGACGGGGCGACGCTCAAGGAATCGTCAAGATCCCCTCAAGTGGGGAACCCTCCCCCGCCTCGCGCTCCTAGCGTGTCCCGCAGGGCGCCCGCCCCCCCCGGCCCGCCCCCCCCCCCCCCCCCCGAGGCGGCGGGGCCCCCCCCC
>JAEWXC010000085.1 GCA_023396115.1 Actinomycetes bacterium
CCGGAAACTCAACACCAGACCCCGCAAGACGCTGGACTGGGACACCCCAGCCCAGCGCCTTGAAGAACTACTCTCAGACCACGCAATCAGTCGTGGTGCAACGACCGGCTGAATCCGCCCGCAGTTAGTTGGTCTGACCGTCGGGCATGCCGGCGCGGTCGAACCGGTGGCGGCGCGGTCGAGCCCGTAGCGGCGCGGTCGAACCGGCAGGCGCGTGGTCGAACCCGAGCCCTCCGCGGTGACGCCCGGTGCGGCGTCGACTCAGCGGCTGCTGCGGCGCGCGTACAGGTCGGCCAACCGCGGCACGATCCGGCTGGAGACGAAGTCGGTGGCCAGGCCCTTGGGCCGCCTCGGGTTCTTCAGCGCATCGGTCCCGCCGTCGACGGTGACCACCGAGCCGACCAGCAGCGAGGAGGCGTCGGACAGCAGGAACGCGATCAGCTCGGCCACCTCCTCGGGGCGCCCGGGACGCTCGAGCGCGGTCGGGTAGGTGTCGGCGAACCGTCCGTAGACCGGGTCCGCCTTCACCTCGACCGTCATCGGCGTCGCGATCAGCCCCGGCGCGATGGCGTTGAGCCGGACGTGACTGGCCGCCCAGTCGCGCACGTGGGTCCGCGCCCACCAGGCCAGCGCCGCCTTGGAGGCCGGGTAGGCGAAGACGGCCGGGACGCTGGCGGCGGCCGAGCGAACCGCCGTCTCGTCACCGCGCAGGCACAGCGAGGCCAACCGGGCCGGCCAGCCCGGCTGCGAGGTCGTCGAGTTGGAGGAGAGCAGCACCACCGAGGCCGTGCTCCCGGGGGTGCCGCCGGCCTCCAGCTCGGCGCGCAGACCCTCGACGAGCTCCACCGCACCGAAGTAGTTGACCGACATCAGCAGCTGGCTGTCCACGCCGCTGATCCCGGCGATCCCCGCACACGGCACGACCCCGTGCAGCACGTCGGTGAGGGCCCGCACCCCGGCCACGGCCTCGCGGCGCCCGGCGGGGGTGGACAGGTCGGCCACGACGTCGGCGTCGTGCCGGTCGACGGTGATGACCCGGTCGCCGCGCTCACGGAGCAGGGTGGTGGTGGCGGCGCCGATGCCGGAGGCCGCGCCGGTGACGAGGTGGGTGCGCATGCCCCGAGGCTAGACCTGACGCGGGCTCACCTCTGCGGTTGTCCATCCCACGACGACCCCACCGGTGCCTCGACACCGGCGGCGTCGTGCGCGGCCAGCCACCCGAACGTCATCGCGGGCCCGATGGTGGCGCCGGGGCCGGCGTAGCTCTCCCCCATCACCGGTGCGGCGACGTTGCCGGTGGCGTACAACCCGGGCACGACCGACCCGTCGGGGCGCAGCACCCGCGCGCGGGCGTCGGTGCTCAGGCCGCCGCGGGTGCCGATGTCCCCGGCCTCCAGCGCGATCGCCAGGTACGGCGCCCGCTGCAACGGCGCCATCGTCGGGTTGGCCAGGGTCGGGTCGCCGTAGTACCGGTCGTAGGCGCTGTCGCCGCGGCCGAACTGCCGGTCGACCCCCCGGCCGGCGTCGGCGGAGAACTCGGCCACGGTCCGCTCCAGGGCCTCGACCGGCACCCCGATGGCCCGGGCCAGGCCGTCGAGCGTCTCGGCGCGGTGGGCCAGCCCGGACCGGAACCAGGCGCGGGGCACCGGCTGCCCGGGCACCAGGCCGGCGAACGGGTACCGGGCGCGCGCCCGGGCGTCCATCACCAGCCAGACCCGGGGGTGCCCGGCCTCGAGCTGGGCGCGGACGAAGTCGTCGTAGGGGGCGCACTCGTTGACGAACCGCTCGCCGTCGGGGCCGACCACCAGGGAGCCGGGGATGCAGCGCTCGGAGACCAGCACCTGCACCTTGCCGTCGGGCAGCTGCACCACCGGCATCCACCAGGCACTGTGCATCAACTCCTCGGCCGCCCCGACCTGACGGCCCGCGCGCAGCCCGTCCCCGGTGTTCGACGACGCCCCGGCGCTGACGTCGCGGGCCCCGACGGCCGGCAGCAGCTCGGCGCGCAGCTCGGCGTCGCGCTCGAACCCGCCGCTGGCCAGCACCACGCCGGCCCGTGCCCGGACCTGCACAGGTCCGGTGCCGGCCCGGTCGACCTCGATCCCGACGACCCGACCGTCCTCGGTGAGCAGGTCGAGCATCGGGGCCTCCAGCCACAGCGGCACGTCGGCCTCGAGCATCGCCATCCGCAGCCGCCCCACGAGCGCCTGACCAAGGGCGACGGTGCGGCGGCGGCGCAGCTGGTGCCAGGCGGTGCGCACGCCGACCTGCAGGGCGGTCCACAGGCCGCGCGCGGTGCGGCGCAGCATCGCCACGCGCGAGTACTCGGCGGCGGTGAGGAACATACCGGCGGGCGGGGTGATCGTCGAGCGGCGCTGGGCCCGACCGGCGGTCCCGAGCTCGGCCAGGTCGAACGGCAGGGGCTCCACCGAGCGACCTTCCGGGCAGCCGCCGGGCTGGTCGGGGTGGTAGTCGCTGTAGCCGGGCACGTGGGCGAACCGGACGTGCGGGCCGAGGCCCTCCAGCCAGCGCATCATCACGGGACCGGCGGCGACGTAGGCCTCGATCCGCTCCCGGGGCACGGCGCCGGCGGTGATCGCCTCGAGGTAGGTCACCACGTCGGCGGGCGAGGATCTGACACCGGCGGCGACCACGGTGTCGTTGTTGGGCACCCAGACCCCTCCGCCGCTCAAGGCGCTGGAGCCGCCGTACCAGGGCGCCTTCTCCACGACCAGGACCTCGAGTCCCAGGTCCCGCGCGGCCAGGGCGGTCACCATGCCGCCGGCTCCGCTGCCCACCACCACCACGTCCACGTGCTCAACATTCGTCATGTCGCGGATAGTAATGAAAATGTATTAGATGTGCAATCGTCAGTTCTGATCTGGGTACGATGGATGCGTGGGAGCACGTGACGAGTTGATGGCAGCCGGGGAACGACTGATCGCCGAGCGGGGTGCCAGCGTGCCGTCGGCCGACATCGTCGAGGCCGCCGGGCAGCGCAACCGGTCAGCGATGCAGTACCACTTCGGCTCCCGCGAGGCCCTGATCGTGGCGATCCTCGAACGGCGCCTGCGGGAGTTGGCCGACCGCCAGGTGGAGCTGCTCTCCGAGCACGAGGTGTCCGGGGCCCAGGACTCGGTCCCGGCGCTGCTGGAGATCCTGGTCCGCCCGATGTTCGAGGTGCCCTACGCGGACGGGTCGACCCACTACGCCCGGTTCCTCTCCCAGGTCCGCCACCTGGCTGTGGTGAGCGAGCCGCTGCAGGACGCCACCCGCTGGCCGGTGGTCAACATCGTGAGCCACCGGATCGCCGCCCAGATCGGTCACCTCACCCCGCCGACCCGGCGTCGGCGCATGGAGGCGCTCACCACGGTGATGGCCGGGCTCCTGGCCGACCTGGAGCAGCGTGGTCAGCAGGACGGGACCGAGATGGACCGGTCCGAGTCGACGGTGCTGGGCACCATCGCGATGATCGCCGGGATGCTCGCCGCGCCGGAGCCCACCGTCTGACCGTGCGCTGCTGCGCCGGCCTCCTGTCGCCGACCGGGCACTTGTGTGAGCGGGACCGTCGCCGACCGGGCACTTGCGTGAGCGGGGCCGTCGCCGACCGGGCACTTGTGCGACGCCACGACCCTCGCCGACCGGGCACTTGTGCGACGCCGACCGGGCACTTGCGTGGACCGGTGCCATCGAACGCGCCAGTACCGATCGAACGCGCCGCCAGCGGTTCCACCGCGCCACGACGTCACGACCGCGCCGCCACCGGATCGAACGCGCCGGCATGCCAGTCGGTTGGACCAACTAACTGCGCGTTACAAGCGGCGGGGACGGGGTCACCAGCGCTGGCGCGCCTCCTCGGCCCACCCGGTGAGCCCGTCCAGGGAGACCTTGGTGCCGTCGTCGGCGAGCGCCCACCCGGACCAGGTGCCGAACGCCTGGTGGGTGTCACCGGACAGGACGAGCAGGTTGGTGCGGGAGCGGCGCACGTGGAACGGGGTCAGCGTGGCCTGAACCCGCTGCCCGCTGATCCGCCAGGGGCGGTGCGGGTCGGAGGTGTCGTAGGACCAGGCCAGGTCCTCGGAGATCTTGTGCAGCACCCCGTCGACGAAGACTGCGTTCTCGGTGGACCCGGTGCCGTCGGTCCAGCGGCCCCCGAGCTGGATGGCGCGCCCGGTGCCCGGCTCGGCCCCGGCGGCCCAGTTCCAGGTGATCGCGTAGGGCCACTTGCCGCGCCCGTGGTCGAGCACCGCAAACGAGTCCGCGGGGTCGATGACGTGGGTGACCCCGTCGAGCACGAGCCGTCCCGAGACCCGGCGCCCCAGGTCCTTGACGGTGTACTGGAAGCGGCGGTCCCGCCACGGCACCACGACCCCGAGGCTGTCGCGCCCCTCCAGCGGCAGGTCGACCTCCAAGTCGATGCCCTTCGCGGTGGCGCGCAGCACCGAGCCCGTGGGCTCCTGCTCGATCACCACCGACACGTTCCCGCCCGCACTGCGGGCGGTGCCCTCGCCGCAGTGCCGCGGCAGCACCGCGTCACGGACCAGCGGCACCACGGTGTCGACCTCGCGCTCGCGCCCGGTGGCGCGGTCGAGCACGTAGATCGAGTAGAGCCCCGCGTAGTCGAGGTTGCTGAGCACCACCCCGACCACGTGCGTCGGGGTGACGATCCCCCAGTACTCCCACTGCTTCTTGCGGCCCCACCCGGTGATGTTGGCCCGGTGCAGCGGCCGGCGCGACCACCCGATCGCCGCCGGGTTCAACCGTCCATCATCCAGGCAGAGGTCGACCGGGTGGGTCAGCTCACGTTCGGCGTTGGTCACGGCCTCATTGTGGCGCACGGCTCACATGGTGAGGGCGAGGCCCGGGTCGTTCAGCACCGCGGCGACGTCGGCGAGGAACCGCGACCCGGCCTCACCGTCGACGTGCCGGTGGTCGAACGACAGCGCCAGCGTGGTCACGTCGCGCACCTCGATCCGCTCCTCGTCACCGCTGCCGACCACCCACGGGCGCCGGTTGACGGCCCCGAACGCGAGGATCGCCGACTCCGGCGGGTTGATGATCGGCGTCCCGGCGTCGACCCCGAAGACCCCCACGTTGGTGATCGTGAACGTCCCGCCGGCCATCTCGGCCGGCTGGGTGCGCCCCTCGCGGGCGGTCCCGACCAGCTCGGCCAGCGCAGTGGCCAGCTCGGAGAGGTCCATCGCGTCGGCGTCCTTGACGTTCGGGACGACCAGACCCCGCGGGGTCGCCGCGGCGATGCCCAGGTTGACGTGGTGCTTGACGACGATCTCCTGCGCCTCGGCGTCGAAGCTGGAGTTGATGATCGGGGTGCGCCGCAGCGCCAGCAGGCAGGCCCGGGCCAGCAGCACCAGCGGGGAGAGCCGCAGGTCGCGGAAGTCCCGGTGCGCCTTGAGCCGCTCCAGCAGCTGCATCGTGGCGGTCACGTCGACGCTGATCCACTCGGTGACGTGCGGGGCCGTGAACGCGGAGTCGCTCATCGCCTGCGCCATCATCTTGCGCACGCCCTTGACCGGCTCCCGGGTCTCGCGCGGACCGGACCCGGCGCCCACGCGGGCAGCCACGGGGGCGGGGCTCGAGGGCACCGCGCTCGTCGGGGAGCCGCCGTCGGCCGCGGCCGCCACGTCGTCACGGCTGATCGTGCCGTGCGGTCCGGTCGCGACCAGCGTGGACAGGTCCACGCCCAGGTCCTTGGCCAGCTTGCGCACCGGCGGCTTGGCGAGCACCCGCACCTGGCCGGCGCTGCGGGCCGGCACCCACTCGGGCACCGGGGCCGGCTCGGGAGGCGCGACGGCCGCGGCCGGGACGACGGGTTCGTCGGAGGCCGCGACCGCGTCGGACTGGGCGCCACCGGGTGAGAACGCCCCCTGCACCTGCATCTGCGTGTTCGCGCCGGCCTCGGTGGTCGGGGTGGCGCTGCCTCGACGACGACGCCGCGTGGGCGGACGCTCCGCCTTGGTCCGACCCACCAGCGACTCACCCTCACCGCCGCCGGTCGCGGCCGGGTTGGACAGGTCGATCTCGGCCGGGGGCTGCGGCGCGGCGGCACTCTCGGCCGGGGCCTCGGCGGCGCCGTCACCGATCGCGATGATCGGCGTGCCGACCTCGACCATCTGACCGACCTCGACCATCAGCCGCTGCACGGTGCCCGCGAACGGGCTGGGCAGCTCGACGATCGACTTGGCGGTCTCGATGTCGCAGATGATGTCGTTGATCGCGACCGTGTCGCCCTCGGCGACGTGCCAGGTGACGATCTCGGCCTCGGTCAGGCCCTCGCCCACGTCGGGCAGCAGGAACTCAGCCATCTCGCACTCCCCTCAGAAGTCCAGGGTCCGGTCGACCGCGTCGAGCAGCCGGTCCACGTCGGGCAGGTACTCCTCCTCGATCCGCGACGCCGGGTAGGGCGTGTCGAACCCGCCGACCCGGAGCACCGGGGCCTCCAGGGAGTAGAAGCACTCCTCGGTGATCCGGGCGGCCAGCTCCGCGCCCATGCCCAGGTTGCTGTGCGCCTCGTGCACGACCACCGCGCGGCCGGTGCGGCGCACCGACTCGTGCACCTTGTCCAGGTCCAGCGGGGAGAGGGTGCGCAGGTCGATGACCTCCAGCGAGGTGCCGTCGGCCTCGGCGGCCTGCGCCGCCTTGAGCGCGGTCTTCACCGTCGGGCCGTAGGCCAGCACCGTGCAGTGCTCGCCGGTGCGGACCAGCCGCGAGGTGAACAGCGGCTCCGGGGTGGCGTTGACGTCCAGCTCGGCCTTGTCGGCGTGGTACTGGCGCTTGGGCTCCAGGAAGATCACCGGGTCGTCGGAGGCGATGGCCTGCTGGATCATCCAGTACCCGTCGACCGGGTTGGAGCAGGCCACGACCTTGAGCCCCGGCGTGTGCGCGAACTGGGCCTCGGGCGACTCCGAGTGGTGCTCGACCGCGCCGATCCCCCCACCGAACGGGATCCGGATCACCATCGGCATCGGGCTGCGGCCCTTGGACCGGAACCGCATCTTCGCGACCTGGCACACGATCTGGTCGTAGGCGGGGTAGACGAAGCCGTCGAACTGGATCTCCACGACCGGGCGGTATCCGCGCAGCGCCATGCCGACCGCGGTGCCGACGATCCCGGACTCGGCCAGCGGGGAGTCGATGACCCGGTCCTCGCCGAAGTCCTTCTGCAGCCCGTCGGTGATCCGGAAGACCCCGCCGAGACGGCCGACGTCCTCGCCCATCAGCAGGACCTTGTCGTCGTCCTCCATCGCCTGACGCAGCCCCATGTTGAGGGCCTTGGCCAGGGTGACCTTCTGCGTGGTGCTCATCGGGCCGCCTCCTCGAAGGAGTCCAGGTAGGCCGCGTAGCCGTCGCGCTGGGCGGCGAGCTCGGGCGGGACGTCGGCGTAGACCTCGTCGAACATGCTCATCACCTGCGGGTCGGGCATCGACTTGGTGCCCTCGCGCAGCCGGTGGCCGAGCTCGTCGGCCTCGGCGGTGACCTCGTCGAACCAGGCCTGGTCGGCCAGCCCGTGACGGCGCAGGTAGACCTTGACCCGCTCGATCGGGTCCTTGAGCTTCCAGCGTTCGACGTCGTCGCTGAGCCGGTAGCGGGTCGGGTCGTCGGTGGTGGTGTGCGCGCCCATCCGGTACGTGTAGGCCTCGACGAACGTGGGGCCCTGACCGTCGCGTGCCCGCTGCAAGGCGGCCTGGGTGACGGCGTAGGTGGCCAGCACGTCGTTGCCGTCGACCCGGACGCCGGGGAAGCCGAAGCCGAGCGCGCGCTGGTAGAGCGGGATCCGGCTCTGCCGCTCGATCGGCTCAGAGATGGCCCACTGGTTGTTCTGGCAGAAGAAGACCACCGGGGCGTTGTAGGAGGCGGCGAAGATGAACGCCTCGTTGACGTCGCCCTGGCTGGAGGCGCCGTCACCGAAGTGGGCCAGGACGGCCGCGTCGCGCTCCGCGTCGCCGGTGCCGACGACGCCGTCGCGCTGCATGCCCATCGCGTAGCCGGTGGCGTGCAGGCACTGGGCGCCGATCACGATCGTGTAGAGCCCGAAGTTGTGCTCGGCCGGGTCCCAGCCGCCGTGGTCGACACCGCGGAACAGGCTGAGCAGAGCCAGCGGGTCCACGCCGCGGCACCACGCCACGCCGTGCTCGCGGTAGGTCGGGAAGACGTGGTCCTGGGGGCGCAGGGCGCGGCCGGCGCCGATCTGCGCGGCCTCCTGACCGAGCAGCTGGGCCCAGATGCCGAGCTCGCCGTGACGCTGCAGGGCGGTGGACTCGGTGTCCAGACGGCGGGTCAGGACCATGTCGCGGTAGAAGCCGCGCAGCTCCTCGGCGCTGAAGTCGTGGTCGAACTCGGGGTGGTGCACCCGCTCGCCCTCGGGGGTGAGCAGCTGGACCAGTTCCGGGCCGCCGTCACTCTGGCCGGGTCCGAAGACCTCCGCCAGGTCGGGGCCGAATCCGTGGTGGGACAACGCACGCTCCTCTCGCCGGGCTGCGGGGTCGCCGCCGCCGTGTCAGGGGCCTGTCGCGAGGTCGGGGTGTGACCCGCGCCACAGGCGTGCTCACACCGTACCGGGGAGGGTCCGGGCGAGAAAGTTGGCGCCTGTCCCGGGGGGCCTGCGGGTGCGCCGACCTCCCCCGTTGCGCGACGCCGACCTCCCCCCCTTCCGCGACGCCGACCGGGCACTTTCGCGAAGTCGGCCGGGCACTTGTGCGACGCCCACCGGGCACTTGAGTGGCGCCCACCGGGCACTTACGTGACGCCCACCGGGCACTTGCGTGGCGCCCACCGGGCACTTACGTGACGCCGACCGGGCACTTGTGCGGCCAGGGCGTCAGTCGCAGCCCGTCTCGCCCAGGTCCTCGTGGTGGCGATGCCCCACCGGCTCGACCTGGAAGGTGGCGTGCGCGATCCCGAAGTCGTCGGCCACGCACCGGGACAACGCGTCCAGGACCGGTCCGGGCCCGCGTGCGGCGAGCACCTCGTCGGTGACGGACACGTGCACCGAGAGGCTGGCCATGCCGCTGGTGATGGTCCAGGCGTGCAGGTCGTGCACGTCGACGACGCCGTCCACCTCGGACAGGTGGCGGTGCACCTCGTCCAGGTCCAGCCCGGCGGGCGCGACCTCGAGCAGCACCGCTCCGGCGTCGCGCAGCAGGCTCACCGAGCGGGGCAGGATCAGCACCGCGATGGCCAATGTGGCGAGGGCGTCGGCCCGGAGGAACCCGGTCGTGGCGATCACGACCGCCGCCACGATGGCGAACAACGAGCCGAGGGTGTCGGTGAGCACCTCGAGGAACGCACCCCGGATGTTGAGGGAGCTGCGGTCGGCGCGCATCAGCACCGTCAACGACAAGGCGTTGGCGGCGAGTCCGACCAGCGCAAAGCCGAGCATCCCGACCCCGTGCACCTCGGTGGGCTCAATCAGGCGGCGCAGCGCGGTCCAGCCGAGCACCCCACACACCCCCAGCAGCACGACGGCGTTGACCACGGCGCCGAGGATCTCCGCGCGGTGCAGGCCGAAGGTGGCGCGGCCCCGCACCGGCCGGCTCGCCACCCACGAGGCGGACAGGGCGATCACCACCGCCGAGGCGTCGGTGGCCATGTGGCCGGCATCGGCCAGCAGCGCCAACGACCCGGTCCACCAGGCGCCCACGACCTGGACGACGAGGGCGGTGACGGTGATCGCCAGCACCTTGGCCAGACGGGACCGGTCCGCGGCCCGGCCGGCGGCATGTCCGTGACCGTGTCCGTGTCCCATGCGCTCCCCCTCAGTCGTGGGCGTGGCTGAGCGGGTCGCCGACGGCGTGCTCGGCCTGGTGGACGGCGGTGGAGATCAGCTCGAGGGCGTGGTCGTTGGCCAGCCGGTAGAAGATGCGCGCGCCGTCCTGCCGGGTGCTGACCAGGCGACTCATCCGCAGCTTGGCCAGGTGCTGCGACACCGCCGCTTGGGACTTGCCCACCTGCTGGGCGATGTCGCCGACCGAACGCTCGCCCACGGCCAGCGCGATCACGATCCGCAGCCGGGTCGGGTCCGCGAGCAGCGAGAAGATCTCGGCACAGACCGCGACCCGGGACTCGTCCAACCCCCGCACATTTTCGTACATACGAATATGATTGCACGCCGATGTGTTGTTGTCACGGAACTGCCCGGTCGACGCCACGGAACTGCCCGGTCGGCGCGGAAGTGCCCGGTCGGCGCCACGCAAGTGCCCGGTCGGCGCCACGCAAGTGCCCGGTCAGCGCGGAAGTGCCCGGTCGGCGCCACGGAAGCGCCCGGTCAGCGCCACGCAAGTGCCCGGTCGGCACCACGCAAGTGCCCGGTCAGCACCACGCAACTGCCCGGTCAGCGCCGCACAGGTGCCCGGTCAGCGGCGGGGCAGCAACCGAGCCGCGAGCACGGCGATGGCGACGCTCAGCGCGGCACCGACCCCGGCGATGAGCAGCACCCCGTGGTCGAAGGCCGTGAACGCGGAGGCCAGCAGGTCGGCCGCCTGCCCGGCGGGCAACTGCGTGGCCACCTCGACCGCGCCACCCAGGGTCGCCCGGGCCGACTCGGCCAGGTCAGCCGAGACCCCGGCGGGCACCTCGAGCCCGGTCCGGTAGGCGACGTTGAGCAGCGTCCCGAGCACCGCGGTGCCCAGCACGGCGCCGACCTCGTAGGCCGTCTCGGAGACCGCCGAGGCGGCACCGGCCTTCCCAGGCGGGACGGCCGAGAGGGCCAGGTCGTTGCTGATCGTCTCGGCCATGCCGACCCCGGCGGAGAGCAGCATGAAGCCGACCAGCAGGGCCGCCAGGGCCGCGCCGGACCCACCGAGTGCGACCACGGCGTAGCCGACCGCGTTGAGCAGCAGACCTGCCACGACCACCTTGGCCGGACCCACCCGGCGCACCAGCGGCACGGCCAGCAGCCCGAAGATCACCGTGAGCACCAGGCCGGGCAGCATCAGCACGGCGGCGCGCATCGGCGAGTAGCCAGCCACCAGCTGCACGTGCTGGGACATGAAGTAGATGAAGCCCACGATCGCGAAGACGCTGACCAGGTTCACCACGAGGGCGCCGGAGAAGACCTTGTTGCGGAACAACCGGACGTCCAGCATCGGGTGGGCCGAGTCGAGCATCCGGCGCACGAACCCGATGCCGGCCAGGACGCCCACCACGGCAGCACCGAGCGTGACGGCCAGGGCTCCACCCGAGCCGGCCGACTTCACCGCGAAGACGGCAGCACCGAGCGCGACCGTGACCATGGCGATGCCGAGCAGGTCGACCGGGCCCGGGTCGGGGTCCGCGGACTCGGGCAGCAGTACCGGGCCGAGCACGAGCAGCGGCAGCAGCACCGGGACGGCGAGCAGGAAGATCGAGCCCCACGAGTAGTGCTCGAGCAGCCAGCCGCCGGCCAGCGGGCCGAGTGCGGCGCCACCGGAGAAGCCGGCGGCCCAGATCGCGATGGCGCGCTGGCGCTCGGCGGCGTCGGTGAAGATGTTGCGGATCAGCGAGAGCGTGGCGGGCATGAGCATCGCGCCGAAGAAGCCCAGGGCGGCGCGGGCCACGACGAGGCTGCCGGCGTCGGGTGCGAAGGCCGCGGCCACGGAGACGAGGGCGAAGCCGGTCCCGCCGATGAGCAGGATCCGACGCCGTCCGATCCGGTCGCCCCACGAACCCATCGCGACCAGCAGCGCCGCGAGCACCAGCGGATAGACGTCGATGATCCACAGCAGCTGGTTGGCGCTCGGGGCGAGGTCGCGGGCCAGGGACGGCACGGCGAAGCTCAGGGCGGTGTTGTCCACCGAGACCAGCAGCACCGGGAACATCAGCACCGCCAGCGCCGCCCATCGTCGCGCCGGGGACCCCTGGAGGGTCTGCGGCGTGCTGGGGCGGAGCTGGAGCATGGTCATGCCTATAACTATACCGTCCAGACGGTTTAGTTACGAGTTCTTTTCGAGGCGACCTGCGCCATGTGTCGACCGGTCGGAGCCGACACCCTCCCCCACGCCTGCGAACACCCCGCCGTCACGCCTCCCGGCGCCGCGGCCGTAGGTTGGCCGCCCGGACCCGAGAGCACCGCAGGAGGCCACGTGCAACCCGTCGCCGACCCCACCGATCTCGCCGAGACCTACGCCTCCGCCGTGGTCGAGATGGCGGATTCTCCCGCCTACGCCCACTGGGCCGGGGCCGTCGCGCGCGACGAGGAGCTGCTCACCCTGATCGCAGGCTGGCCGGTCCGGCTGCAGCAGCCCAACCTGGTCTTCGCCGCGGTGCGCTGGCACCACCCGGACCTGGTGCACGCCGACGACCCGCTGCCGGGCCTGCGCCGGGTGCTGCTCGGACCGGGGGCCGCCGCTGTCCGCGACACCGCCGAGCAGCGCGCCACCCAGACCAACGAGGTCCGCCGACTGGCCTCCCTGGTGCCCGCCCTGGGGCTGCTGCCCGCCGAACCGCTGGCCCTGGTCGAGCTGGGCTCGAGTGCCGGGTTGTGCCTGTTCCCCGACGCCTACGACTACCGCTGGGAGGGTCCGGACGGCACCGTCGAGCTCGCCGGCTCCGGGGGTCCGGTGCTCACCGCGACCACCACCGGTCCGGTGCCCGTGCCCACCCGGCACCCGGTGGTCGCGCGCCGCACCGGCATCGACCTGGCCCCCGTCGACCTGACCGACCCGGATGCGGTCGCCTGGCTGGAGAACCTGGTCTGGCCGGGGCAAGACGACCGTCTGGCCCGGCTGCGCGACGGCATCGCGGTGACCCGTCGGGAGCCGCCGACCACGCTGGCCGGGGACATGCTGGAGCGGCTCGACGAGGCCCTGGCCCTGGCCGAGGCGTCCAGTGCGAGGCCGGTGGTCCAGCACAGCGCCGCGGTCGCCTACCTCGACGCCGCCGCCCGACGCCGGCTGGTCACCCGGCTCGGCGAGCTGGTGCGCTCCGGCCGATGTCACTGGCTGGCCCTGGAAGGCCCCCGCGTGCTCGACCTCCCCGACGTCGCCGGCCTCACCCCGCCACCCGACCACGGCTTCGTGCTCTCGCTCGACGGCCGGGCCCTGGCCTGGGCGCACGGGCACGGCGCCCGACTGGCCTGGCGGGGGTAGCGACTATCCTCGCGGCCATGGCCCGACCACCCAAGGCACGCGAGAAGGTGCTGCGCGCCTACATCTCGCTGCTGTGCTCCGAGGGCGAACGGGCCGCGACGATGGACGCGGTGGCCGCACGTGCCGGGGTCTCCAAGGGCGGGCTGCTCTACCACTTCGGCAGCAAGGACGCCCTGGCCGAGGCGGTGCTCGCCCGCTTCGACGAGGTCACCTCCGCCGACCTGGCCGAGATGGCGCAGGCTCCCGAGGGACCGGCTCAGCACTTCGTCCGGACCAGTTGGGTGACCGACGCCCCGCTGGACAGCACCTACCAGGCGGTGCTGCGCCTGGCCCAGTCGGGACACGAGCCCGCCGTGGCCACCCTGGAGACGGTGCACGAGGCGTGGCTGGCGATGATCCGCGAGGAGGTCGGCGACTCCGGCGCCGCGGAGACGATCATGCTGATCGGCGAGGGGCTCTACCACCAGGCAGCGATGCCCGGCGGGTGGTCGCGCACGACGTTCGCCAACAACCTGGCCAAGCTCCAGGAGCAGGTCGAGGTGCTGAAGCGGGGCTGAGGCTCCCGGCTCCCGGCTCCCGGCTCAGCCCAGCCGCTCGCGCCCGTGCGCCGAGGTCCAGCCCGCCAGGTCCGGGCCCTTCGGCACGATCCGGGTCGGGTTCACGTCAGCGTGCACCACGTAGTAGTGCTGCTTGATCTGCTCGAAGTCGACGTTCTCGCCGAACCCGGGCGTCTGGAACAGGTCCCGGGCGTAGCCCCACAGGTTCGGCAGCTCGGTGAGCTTGTTCCGGTTGCACTTGAAGTGGCCGTGGTAGACCGGGTCGAACCGGACCAGCGTGGTGAACAGCCGCACGTCGGCCTCGGTGATGGCCTCGCCCATCAGGTACCGCCGGTCGGCGAGCCGCTCCTCGAGCCAGTCCAGGGCGGTCCAGAGCCGGTCGTAGGCGCCGTCGTAGGCGGCCTGGGAGCCGGCGAACCCGCACCTGTAGACGCCGTTGTTGACCTCGGTGAAGATCCGGCGCATCACCTCCTCCATCTCCTCGCGCACCTCGGCGGGCCAGAGGTCGGGGGCGTCGGGCCGGTGGTGGGCCTTCCACTCGAAGAAGAGGTCGTGGGTGATCCAGGGGAAGTCGTTGGTGACCACAGCGCCGGTCGGCACGTCAACGATCGCCGGGACGGTGATGCCCTTGGGGTACTCGGGGTCGCGGGCGAAGTAGGCCTGCTGCAGCCGGTGGATGCCCAGGACCGGGTCGAGGCCGTCGGGGTCGAGGTCGAAGGTCCAACTGCGGGCGTCGTGGGTGGGGCCGGGGGTGCCCAGCGAGATCACGTCGCCCAGGCCGAGCAGGTCGCGCACGATGATCGCCCGGTTGGCCCACGGGCACGCCTTCGCCGCGACGAGGCGGTAGCGCCCGGGTTCGACCGGCCACGTGGGTGCGGTGATCGCGGCGGGCTTGCGGTCGTGCCCGACCGGGTCCTGGCTGCGGCCGGGCTCGGCGGTGATCCGGTCGGGGAGGTAGGCCATGTCCCGCTCGTACTCACGGCCCTGCTCGACGTAGCTGCCCTCAGCACTCATGCCCCACATGGTTCCAGTTTCAACTTACTTTCTCAACCGAAACCGCAAAGACCTCTTTGCAAAGAAGCCTTTGCGATCTACGGTGTCGGCATGAGCACCATCACTCCCGGCCCCGAGGGCCTGCGCGCACTGAGCCACCCGCTGCGGCTGCGGATCGTGGGGATGCTGCGAATCGGCGGCCCCGCGACCGCGAGCTCCCTGGCCCGGACCCTCGGACTCAACAGCGGCGCCACCAGCTACCACCTGCGCCAGCTGGCCACGCACGGGTTCATCGTCGAGGCACCCGACCTCGGCAACGGCCGGGAGCGCTGGTGGCGGGCGGCCCACGACGCCACCGAGACCTCCGCAACCTCGCGTCACGACGACCCCGAGACCGAGTTCGCCTACCTGCACGCGGTCGCCGCGACGTACACCGAGTACCTGGCCCGGGGCGCGGCGCGCTACCCGGCCCTGCCCCCGCAGTGGCAGGAGCCGAGCGCGATGTCGGACTGGGTCACCGCGATGAGCCCCCGCCAGGCCCTCGCGCTGACCACGCGGCTGCGCGGCGTGATCGAGGAGTTCATGAGCGAGGTCGACGCGGCGGAGCCGGAGGAGGGCGCGCTGCCGTTCGTCGTCAACGTCAACACCCTGGTCTGGCCCGAGGTGCCCCTCCCCGAGGTGCCGGACCCGTCGGCTCCCGAGTCGGCCTCCGAGTCGACCCCGACCCCCGGCTCGGCACCCGACTCGCTGCCGGGGTCCGCACAGCCCGGAGCGGACCCGTCATGACCCGCCGGGTCCCGTTCGTCGGGGCGCTCGTCTCCGACACCGTCGCGCTGCTCGGGTCCCGGCTCACCATGCTCGCGCTGCCATGGTTCGTCCTGACCACCGGGGGCAGTGCCACCCAGACCGGTCTGGTCGCTGCGGCGCAGATGGCACCGATGGTCCTGGTCAAGGCGGTCTCCGGTCCGCTGATCGACCGGGTCGGGCCGCGCCGGGTGGCGATCGCCGGCGACCTCGGCTCGGTCCCGGTCCTGGCCGCCGTCCCGGTGCTGCACCACGCGGGGTGGCTCTCCTTCCCCGGCCTGTTGCTGCTCGTCGCCCTCTCCGGGGCGCTCTCCGGACCGGCCGACGCCGCCAAGGCCGCGATGACCCCCGAGCTGGCTCGCGTGGCCGGGCTTTCTCTGGAGCGGGCCACGGGTCTGTCGGGGGCCGTCGAGCGGACCGCATCGATGGCCGGGATCGGCCTGGCGGGCGCACTGGTCGCGCTGGTCGGCGCCGCCGACGCCCTGCTGGTCAACGCCGCCACGTTCGCGGTCTCCTGCCTGGTGATCACCTGGTGCACCCGGGGGCTCGGCGCCCGCTCCGAGGACCACGAGCGGACCCGGTACGCCACGGAACTGCGCAGCGGCTGGGACTTCCTGCGCCGCGACCCGGTGCTGCTCGGGATGAGCGTGATGGTGGCGGTGACCAACCTGGTCGACCTGGCCTTCGCCGCCGTCTGGCTGCCGGTGTGGGTGCGCGGAACCGGGCACGGGGTGGGCGTCCTCAGCGCTCTGATGCTCACCATGCTCGCCGCGTCGGCGGCCGGCGCGGTGGTGGCCGCCGGACTGGCGGACCGACTCCCCCGGTTCGCCACCTACGTGGTCGCGTTCCTGCTGACCGGCGCACCCCGGATGCTGGCCTTCGCCCTCGGGGCGCCGCTGTGGGTGCTGTTCGCCACCCAGGTGGTCGCCGGCTTCGCCTCGGGCTTCATCAACCCGATCCTCGGAGCGGTGATCTACGAACGGATCCCCACCCACCTGCTCGGTCGGGTCGGCGCGCTGAACACCGCCTTCTGCTACGCACTGATGCCGCTGGGCGGACTGCTCGGCGGGCTCGCCGCGTCCCACCTGGGCATCTCGCCGGCCCTGGTGATCGGTGCCGGGGTGTACCTGATCGCGACCATGGCGCCCCTGGTCGTCCCCTCGTTCCGCGAGTTCGACCGGCGCCCGGAACCGGCACCTGACACCGGCCCGGGCGCGGGGCAATCGTCGGACCCGGACGCCGACCGGGCACTTACGTGACGCTCACCGGGCACTTCCGCGGCACCGACCGGGCACTTGTGCGGCACCGACCGGGCACTTGCGTGACGCCGACCGGGCACTTCCGCGGCTCGGGAGCCCGGGGCACCGGCCGGGCTCAGGCGGGGCGCACCTGCTGCGCCAGTTCGATGACCCGGTCGTTCCCCTCGGGCTCGCCGATGCTGACCCGCACCCCGTCGCCGACGAACGGACGGACGGTCAGGCCCAGGCCCTCCGCGGCAGCGACGAACTCGGTCGGGTCGGCGATCGGGAACCAGACGAAGTTGCCCTGCGGGTCCGGCACCTCCCAGCCGGCCTGCCGGACTCCGGCCAGGACGCGATCCCGCTCGGCGACGAGCGTCTCGACCCGCTCCATCAGCGCGTCGTGCGCCTCCAGCGAGGCGACGGCAGCAGCCTGCGCGACCACGCCCACACCGAACGGCAGCGACACCGCGCGAATCGCCGCGGCGACCTCGGGGTGTGCCACCGCGTAGCCGACCCGGAGCCCGGCCAGCCCGTAGGCCTTGGAGAACGTGCGCAGCAGCACCACGTTCGGGTGGTCCCCGAGCAGTGCCGGACCGTCGAGCGGGTCGTCCATCCGGACGAACTCGAGGTAGGCCTCGTCGAGCACGACCAGCACGTGGGGCGGCGCAGCGGCGACGAACTCGCGGACCTCGGTGTGGGTGAGCCCCGGGCCGGTCGGGTTGTTCGGCGTGCAGAGCATGACGACGCGGGTCCGCTCGGTGACCGCGGCCAGCATCGCCGGCAGGTCGTGCCGACCGTCCGCGGTGACCGGCACCCCGACATCGACCGCGTCGGCCGCCGTGATCGCGATCGGGTACGCCTCGAAGCTCCGCCACGCGTGCACGACCTCGTCGCCGGGCGCGCAGTAGGCCGCCAGGAGGTGGTAGATCAGCGCGACGCTGCCGGTCCCCGCCGCGAACCGGTCCACGGGCAGCCCGAGGCGCTGGGCCAGCGCTTCGTAGAGGGCGGCGTTGCCCATGTCGGGGTAGGTGTTCATCCGACGCGTCGCCTCGGCCGCGGCCTCCAGGACCCCGGGCAGGGGCGGGTACGGGTTCTCGTTGGAGGAGAGCTTGTGGCTGGTCAGTCCGGGTCGCGGCATGGGTGGCCGGCCGGGCACGTAGGCGGGGATGGTGCCGACGCAGGCCCGGGCAGGGGGAACGGTGGTCATGGGAGGAACCTACGTCCGCCGGTGACGCGGGTCACCTCGGCTGCACGCGCGGAACCGCCCGGTCGATGCCACGCAAGCGCCCGGTCAGCGTCGCGGAAGTGCCCGGTCAGCGCCACGCAAGTGCCCGGTCGGCGTCGCACAAGTGCCCGGTCGGCGTCGCACAAGTGCCCGGTCGGCGTCGCACAAGTGCCCGGTCGGCGTCACGAAAGGGGGGAGGTCGGCGCGGTCAGCGGGAGGTGCGGTGCCGCCAGGGACGGAACACCGGGAGCGCCAGGATCCCGATCCCGGTCCCGATCAGGGCGCCCAGGGAGTTGTCGACCATGTCGGTCACGTCGCAGGCCCGGGAGATCCGGGACAGCTCCAGCTGGGCGAACTCGATGCCCACCGAGTAACCGACCAGCAGCACCAGCCCGACCGGCACCAGCACCAGGCCGGCCCGCCACCGGGAGACCAGCAGCACCCACAGGAGCCCAGCCGGGACGAACAGCACCGTGTTGAGCAGCCGCTGACCGCCGTCGAAGATCCAGAAACCGTCGGGCGCGGGGCCGCCGTAGTCGGTGGAGCAGGTCTGCTGCGCGGCGTCCTCGGGGACGGCCAGGTCGATGCCGGCCAACGGCACCATCGTGACCAGCCCGATCACCACCAGCCACCACACGAACCCGCACCCGACCAACGGCCCGAACCAGCCCTTCCACCGGCTCAGACCCCAGGCCAGGAACAGCGCGACCACCCCGGCGCACGCGGCAAACAGCAGCATCGAGCCGGTGCCCCCCACGTCAACCACGCAGCGAGGCTACCTGCGCCACAATGCGCAGGTGATGACCGCACCGGCCCCGCGCCGCGCCCTCGGTACCGCCCTGGTGGTCCTGGGTGCGGTGCTGTTCATCGTCAACGCCGGGGTCTCCCGGGTCGCGCTGCGCCACGGCATCGACTCCGCCCAGCTCACCTCACTGCGGGTCACCGGCACGTTCGTGGCGTTGCTGCTGCTCGCCCTGGTGGTGGAACGCAGCGCGCTGCGGGTGCCCCGCGGTCGCAGCGCGTGGGTGGTCGTGGCGATGGGCATCCTGGGGGTCGCGGCACTGCAGTTCTTCTACTTCGTGGCCATCGACCGCCTCACCATCGGCCTGGCCCTGCTGCTGGAGTACCAGGCACCGTTCCTGGTCGCACTGTGGGCGCGCTACGTGCAACGCGCCCAGGTCAGCTCGCGCCTGTGGTGGGGGCTCGGACTGGCCGTCGCCGGGCTGGCCGCGGCCACCGAAGCCTGGCGAGGCGCCAGCTTCGACACGATCGGGCTGGCCGCCGGCTTCGGTGCCGCCGTCACGTTCGCCGCGTACTTCTTGCTCGGCGAGGAGGCGCAGACCGAGATGTCCTCGGTGTCGGTGATGCTGTGGGCCTTCGGGGTCGGCGCCGTGGTGCTCAACGTCGCTGCCCCGGTGTGGCGGGTCGACGTCGACCTGGGCGCCCACGTGTCCCTGCTCGGCGCCCTGGACCACCTCAGCGCACCGCTGTGGCTGGTGGTGGTGTGGGTGGTGCTGCTCGGCACCCTCGCCCCGTTCGGGGTGGAGCTGGTCGCGCTGCGCCACATCCCGGCAACCACGGTGACCGCGATCGCGATGCTCGAGCCGGTCGGGGCCGCGGCGCTGGGATGGGCCTGGTTCGCGGAGTCGTTGAGCCTGGTCGCATCGGTCGGCTGCGTGACCGTGGTGGTGGGGATCCTGCTGGCCCAGTCCTCGCGCACCGAGGACCACCCCGATGACCCGGTGCCGCTGACCTGAGCGCCGCGGTGGGACCCGGGGGGCCTCGGCAAGCTGGACCAGCGGGGGCGGGCTCGACCGGCGGGGCGGGGGTCTCGGCAAGCTCGACCAGCGGGGCACGCTCGACCACCGGAGGCCGCGCGACCACCCGGGCCGCGCGACCACCAATCCCCGGAGCGTCCGACCTGCCCTTGGCTACCCTCGCCCCATGAGGTTCGTGACCTGGCTGCTGAGCACCGGCGCCGCCCTGGCGGTGGCCACCTGGATGCTGGACGGAATCTGGTTCGAGGGCGCCGTCGAGGGCCGCGCGGAACTCGCCGACAAGTGGCAGGCGTGGTTGGTCGTCTCGCTGATCCTGGGGGTGCTGAACAGCATCGTCGCGCCCGCGCTGAAGCTGCTGGGGCTGCCGTTCGTGATCCTCACCCTGGGCCTGTTCCTGTGGGTGGTGAACGCCTGGATGCTGATGCTGTCCGGCTGGATCGCCGGCGAGGTCGGCCTCGGGTTCCACGTCAGCGGATTCTGGACCGCCCTGCTCGGGGCGCTCGTCATCACCGTCGTCGGGTGGGGCGCCAACCTGCTGCTGGGCCGGGACGAGTGAAGGCTCCCGCCCCCCGCACCGCGGGCCGCTACCGGGTGGCCGTGGTCTGCCTGGGCAACATCTGCCGCTCCCCGATGGCCCACGTGGTGCTCGAGGACCGGTTCGCGGCGGCCGGGTGGGGCGAGGCCGTCGAGGTCCGCTCCGGCGGCACCGCCGACTGGCACCGGGGCAAGCCAATGGACCCGCGCGCCGCCGCCACCCTCACCGACGCCGGCCTGGACGCGACCCGGCACCGGGCCAGCCACTACCAGGCGCAGTGGCAGGAGACCGAGGACCTGGTGCTGGTGATGGACCAGTCCAACCTGGCCGACGCCGGTGGCCGCACCGAGCGGCTGGCCCTGTTCCGCGACTTCGACCCGGTCGGGACCGGCGGCGAGGTGCCGGACCCGTACTACGGTGGGGACGACGGATTCCGGGAGGTGCTCGCCATGGTGGAACGGACCAGCGACGCGCTGGTCTCGGCCGTGACCGAGAGGCTGGCGCAGCGCCCATGACCCGCCGCCCGGTGATCGCCCGCCGCGTCGAGCAGCTGCTCGGGGTGCCGGTGGTCAGTGCGGCACCGGTGGCCGGCGGGGACGTGGCGACCGCCCACCGGCTGCGGCTCAACGACTCCCGGATGGTCTTCGTCAAGACGCTGCAGCACGCCCGACCCGGTCAGGTCGCCGCCGAGGCGAACGGTCTGATCCGGCTCCGGGAGACCGGGACGGTCGCGGTGCCCGAGGTGCTGGCCGCCGACGACGACTGCCTGGTCCTGGACTGGGTCGAACCGACCCGCCCCTCGGCCGACACCGCGGCCGCGTTCGGTCGGGACCTGGCCGCGCTGCACTCGCTCCCCACCGCCGGGTTCGGGGCACCTGCCGACGGCTGGATCGCCCGGCTGCCGCTGCCCAACGCACCCGTGGAGCCGATGACCTGGCCGCGGTTCTACGCCGAACGCCGGGTGCTCCCCTACGCCCGGCTGGCGCGGGACCGGGGCGTGCTCGGCGTCGACGACCTGGCCGCGGTCGAGTCCGTGGCCGGGCGGTTCGAGACGCTGCTGCCCGACGAACCCGCCTCGCTGGTGCACGGCGACCTGTGGAACGGCAACTGTCTGTGGGGGCTCGACGGCCGGGTGCACGTGGTCGACCCGGCGGTGCACGGCGCGCACCGGGAGCTGGACCTGGCGATGCTGTCCCTGTTCGGGCTGCCGCACCTGGCCCGGGCCACCGCCGCCTACACCGAGGTCGCCCCGCTCACCGACGGCTGGGAGGACCGCACCGCTCTGCACCAGCTGTTCCCGCTGCTGGTGCACGCGGTGATGTTCGGCGGCGGGTACGGGGCACGCGCCGGGGACGTCGCCCGCCGGCACTGAACCAGCACTGAGACGGCACTCCAGCAGCCCTCGACCAGCGCTGAACCGCACCGAGCCAGCACGGAACCTGCGCCCGCACGACCCGCCGGAGTCCCCACTCTCAGGCGGGCTTCAGGCACAACTGGCACGCTGGGGGCGTGAGCCCCGAATCCACCGCGACCGTGCTGGTCGTCGACGACGACAAGGCGGTGCGCGAGTCGCTGCGCCGCTCGCTGGAGTTCAACGGCTACCGCGTGGTGACCGCCAACGACGGCGCCGAGGCGCTGGCCGGGTTCGCCAGCACCGCCCCGGACCTGGTCGTGATGGACGTGATGATGCCGCGGCTGGACGGCCTGGAGGCCACCCGGGCGCTGCGCCAGGCCGGGCACGACGTGCCGATCTTGGTGCTCACCGCCCGCGACGCCGTCGGGGACCGGGTCGAGGGCCTGGACGCCGGGGCCGACGACTACCTCACCAAGCCGTTCGCGCTCGAGGAGCTGCTGGCCCGGATCCGGGCCCTGCTCCGCCGGGTGGTCGCGCCCGACGAGGGCACCGGCGAGGTGCTCGCGTTCTCCGACCTCACCATGGACCTGGCCACCCGCGAGGTGCACCGCGCCGGGCGCCAGATCGAGCTGACCCGGACCGAGTTCACCCTGCTGGAGATGTTCCTGCGCCGCCCGCGCAGGGTGCTGGAGCGGGCGTTCATCCTCGAAGAGGTGTGGGGCTACGACTTCGGGACCACCGCCAACTCGCTGGAGGTCTACGTCGGCTACCTGCGTCGCAAGACCGAGGCCGAGGGCGAGTCGCGGCTGCTGCACACCGTCCGCGGCGTCGGCTACGTGCTGAAGGACGCATGAACCGCTGGCACTACCGGCGGTCCCTGGCCAGCCGGGTCGCGCTGCTCACCGTGATCGCGGTGGGGCTCTCGATCGCGGCCATGTCGTTCGCCTCCTACGTGCTGATCCGCGCCCAGCTGCAGTCCACCCTGGACGAGTCGCTGCTCAACCGGGCCAACAAGGCCGCCCAGTCCGACGTCCTGGCCACCATCACCGCGACCCCCGGCGTGCCGTCGTTCGTGCTCGGTGCGGCCGACGTGCGGATCTACTTCGTCACTGCCGACGGCCGCTACCGCACCGTCGACAAGGGGGCGGTGCTGCCGTTCGGTGCACCGGAGGTCCGGGTCGCCGCCGGGATGGACAAGAACTCGGTGCGGACCCTGGTCGACGAGGACGGGGTGCCGACCCGGGTCGCGACCGTGCAGGCCGGCCACAGCCAGGCCCTGGTGCTGGCCCAGCCGTTGACCTCGCTGCACAAGGACCTGCGCCAGCTGACCCAGCTGATGGCGTTCTTCGGCGGCCTCGGGGTGGTCGCGGCCGCAGCGGCGGGGTGGATGGTGGCCCGCAACGGCCTGCGCCCCGTGCGCCGCCTCACCGCCGCGGTGGAACAGATCGCCCGGACCGAGGACCTGACCCCGCTGGCCGTCGAGGGCGACGACGAGATCGCCCGGCTGGCGGGCGCGTTCAACCAGATGCTCGCCTCGCTGGCCGCGTCCCGGGACCGGCAACGCCGGCTCATCGCGGACGCCAGCCACGAGCTGCGCACCCCGCTCACCTCGCTGCGCACCAACCTGGAGCTGCTCAGCCAGGCCGACCGGTCCGGCGGGCTGCCGCACCAGGCCCGTACCGAGCTGCTCGACGACGTGCGCGCCCAGATCGAGGAGCTCTCCGCCCTGGTCGGCGACCTGGTCGAGCTGAACCGGGACGAGCCGATGAGCCACAACGTCGAGACCCTGGACCTGGTCGACGTGGTCGAGGCCGCGATCAGCCGGGTCCGGCGCCGCGCTCCCGGCGTCACCTTCGACGTCGACCTGGCGGCATGGGTGGTGCGCGGCGAGCCGGCGTCGCTGGAGCGGGCGGTGACCAACCTGCTCGACAACGCCGCCAAGTGGTCCCCGGAGGACGGCACCATCACCGTCACCCTGGGCGAGGGCGTGCTGACCGTCGACGACCAGGGCCCCGGGATCTCCGAGGCCGACCTGCCGCACGTCTTCGACCGGTTCTACCGCTCCGAGGAGTCCCGGGCGATGCCCGGCTCGGGGCTGGGTCTCTCGATCGTGCGCCAGGTCGCCGAGCGTCACGCCGGCGCGGTCCGGGCCGGGCGCTCCCCGGCCGGAGGCGCGCGGATGCAGCTGTGGCTCCCGGCGGCCGGGGCACTGGCCGGCAGCGCCTGAGGACCGCTCAGCCCGGCTCAGTCCAGCTCAGTCCAGGGCGGCCCGGAGCCGTTCGGCCTTCCAGCGCAGCTCGGCCCACTCGGACTCCACCTCGGAGTCGACGGTGATCCCGCCACCCGTGCCCCACTCCCAGGTGCCGTCCCCGGCGGTGCACAGCGACCGGATCACCACCGCCAGGTCGGCCCGGTCCCGGGTCAGCGTGCCGAACGCCCCCGCGTACACCCCCCGCGGATCGGCCTCCACCGCGGCGATGACCTCCATGGTGCGCCGCTTCGGGGCGCCGGTCATCGACCCGGCCGGGAACAGGTGGTGCACCGCCCCCAGGGCGTCCACGTCGGGGCGCAGCTGCCCGGTGACGGTGGTGACCAGCTGGTGCACGCCGGGGTAGGACTCGACCGCCATCAGCTGGGGCACCTCGACGGTGCCGACCCGGCTGACCGAGCCGACGTCGTTGCGCAGCAGGTCGGTGACCATCAGGTTCTCGGCCCGGAACTTGGGGTCGCGGGCCAGCCGGTCGCGCTGCACCGCGTCCTCGGCGGGCGTGGCGCCGCGGGGGGTGGTGCCCTTGATCGGTCGGGTCACCACCCGGCCGTCGGCGACGTGCGCGAACCGTTCCGGGGAGCTGCTGACCAGCCACCCCCGCGCCCCGGGGACGTCGTGGGCGAGCAGCCCCGCGAACGGCGCCGGGTTGGTGGCCCGCAGCCGGGCGTGGACGTGCAGCGGGTCCGCGGCGGCAGCGGCCCGCTCCCGCACGGTCAGGTTGACCTCGTAGGAGTCGCCGGCCAGGAGCCGTTCGGTGACCTCGGCGAACGCCTGCCGGTAGGCCTGCTCGGGCCGGTCGGTCGGGGCCGGGGGCACCGGGGCACCGGCGACCTCGACCGGGGGCACCTCGACCAGCCGGCGCGGACGCATCCACACCGCGTCGGGCAGCCGGGAGCCGCGCAGCGCCGGCAGGTCGGGCCGGCTGGCGTAGCCGAACCAGCCCACCCACGGGTCGTCACCGAGCACCTCGTCGAGCACCTCGAACGGGTCCGTCCCGACCACCCGGGAGTCCCCGTCGCGGTGCCGGGTCACCAGGCCCGCGGCGGCGTCGTAGCTGAACGAGACGTCGCCCGGCTCGCACCAGCCGGCCAGCCCGGGGGTGTCCCAGCCGGCGCCGTCGAGCCAGAACGCCCGGGGGTGGGAGAAGACCTCGTGCGGCGTCACAGCCGACCTGCCAGGAAGTTCGCGACCAGCTGGGTGCCGTGCCGGCTCAGCACCGACTCGGGGTGGAACTGCACCCCGGCCTGGGGCAGGCTGCGGTGACGCACCGCCATCACCACGCCGTCCTCGGACCGCGCGGTCACGGCCAGCTCCTCGGGGACCTCGAGTGCGGCCAGGGAGTGGTAACGCACCGCCTCGAACCGGTCCGGGACGCCGGTGAACAGGCCGGTGCCGTCGTGGCTGATCCGGGAGACCCGGCCGTGGGCGGGCGCCACCCGGTCCACCCGGCCGCCGTGCGCGACGACCATCCCCTGCAGGCCCAGGCAGACCCCGAGCACCGGGCGGGTGGCGTCGTGCAGCACCGCCGTGCCGACCGCGAAGTCGGTGGCTCGGTGCGGACTGCCGGGACCCGGGGAGAGCACCACGAACTCGTGCGCCAGCACCTCGCCGACCTCGACCTCGTCGTGCTGCACGACCCGGGGCGCGACGCCGGTGACCGCGGCCACCAGGTGGACCAGGTTGTGGGTGTAGGAGTCGTGGTGGTCGACCACGACCACGTCGGGGACATCGGGTGCTGCCGGCACCGGCACAACCTACTGCGGGGCCGGCCCGCTCAGCGCAGCGCGCGGCGGCAACGCGGCGTGACCGGGTCGTCGCCGCGGGCCCCGGCGCACCGGTCGAAGGCCTCCAGCTTGGCCATCAGCGCCTTCACCTCGGGGGCGTAGCGGGGGTCGGTGAACTGGTTGCGTCGCTCCCACGGCACCTGGTCGTAGGAGTAGAACTCGTAGCCGGGCAACGGCTCGTCCGGCTCGTGGCCGGCCAACGGACCCAGGTCGCTGCGGATCAGCAGGCCGGTCCGGCTGCGGACCGCCAGGTAGCCGGGGATCCGGTCCAGCTCGTGGCCGTTGAACGCCCGGTCGGGGTCGCCGGCCTGACCCGGCTCGGAGGTGTGCTCGACGAAGACGTGGTCGCGTTCGCTGCTGTCGGCGTCGAGCAGGCTCGGCACCAGCGACCGGCCCGAGCGGAACGGCTCGGGCTTCAGTCCGGCCAGCTGCTCGAAGGTGGGCGCCAGGTCGATGTTGGTCGTCATCTCCCGCCGCTCCCCCGGCGTGATCCCGGGGCCCACCACCAGCAGCGGCACCCGGGCGTCGGTGTCGTAGGCGGTGCCCTTGCCGCGGCTCAGGCCGTTCTGGGCGAGGTGGAAGCCGTTGTCGGAGGTGAACACGACATAGGTGTCGTCGCCGACCTCGTCGAGGATCTTCTGCACCGTGCGGTCCACCGACTGCACCATCTGGGCGCGCTGGCGCAGCGAGGCGATGTAGGCCCGGTCCGGGAGCGCCGGCGGCACGTGGTTCCAGGCCGGTGCGGGGGTGCCGTCGGCGAGCACCGGGGTGTTGTCGCCCGCGTCGTCGCGGTAGCCGGGCAACGCCTGCTTGGTGAACTCCGAGCAGGCCACCGGACCACAGTTGCCGGGGCGTCCGTCGCGGGGGCGGTCGCGGAACGCCGCCGGGAAGAGCGGCTCGCCGGGCCAGGCGCCCTCCTTGTTGGTGCGGCTGTGCGGGGCGTAGGGGGCCACCTCGAGGAAGTAGGGGGTGTCGGAGTCGCGGTGCCGGCGGATGAAGTCCAGCGCGTAGTCCTCGGTGACCTGGCCGGCGTAGGCGGCGTCCTTCTCCTCGTCGGAGGCGTCGGCGTCGGGGGCCGGGTGGTGCCGGACCTTCACCTGACCGTCCTCGGTGTGGGTCGAGTCGAAGTCCCAGCCCATGTAGGCCGAGCCGAACAGCACGTTGAACTCGCTCCAGCCCGGCGGCACGGGAGGCATGTCCACGGCCCCGGCGACGTACTCGTACTCGTTGAGGTACTTGCCCACGAAGCCGGTCGTGTAGCCGGCCTGCTGGAGCCGGACGTTGAACGACCGCTCCCGGTTGCCGTGGTCCCGGAACGCCGGGTAGCCGCCGATCGGGCCGTCGCCGTCACTGACCCCGGAGGTGTTGGTCCGCACGCCCGTCTGGTGCGGGTACTGGCCGGTGAACAGGCTCGAGCGGGAGACGCAGCACAGCGAGTCCACCACGTAGGAGTGCGGGTAGCTGGCGCCCTCGCGCGCCATCCGGGCGGCGCTGGCCAGGCTGGGCAGCAGGTCGGTGGAGAAGTCGTCCATCAGGACCAGCACGATGTTGGGGTCCTCCGCCGTGGCCGCCGGGACCGGCGTGGTGGCTGCCGGCACCTCGGGCAGCGGGCGCTCGCTGACCACCTTCTCCTCGCTGCAGCCGGCCAGGAGCAGCCCGAGCAGCACCGCCGGGGTCACCACCGCCCGCGTCCAGCGTCGCCTGCGGGTCGTGGCGGTCCTGCGCACGTGCACCTGTGTTTCCCCCGGGGTGTTGAAGTCGTTGCTGGCTACGGTAGGACGGCGTCGACCAGGTCGTGGATCAACCGGTGGCCCCGGCGGGTCAGGATCGACTCGGCGTGGAACTGGATCCCCGCGAAGTGTGGACCGTGCACGGCGTGCACGTCACCGGTGACCGGGTCGGCGTCCACCCGGACCCCGGCCGGCAGGTCACCGGCCACCCGGGCGACGAAGGTGTTGTAGAAGCCGACGTGCTCGGTGCGCCCGGCCAGCTCCACCTCGGCCTGGGTGCCCTGGAAGACGATGTCCTTGTAGACCAGCTCGAGGCCCAGGTGGTGGCAGAGCGCCTGGTGACCCAGGCAGACCGCCAGGAACGGCTGCTCGCGCTCCACCAGACGGGCCACCGCGTCCCGCAGCCGCGCCATCTTCGGGTCGTCGCCGTCGCGCGGGTCGCCGGGACCGGGGCCGACGATCACCAGGTCAGCGTCGTCGAGGTCGCCGTCGGTGTAGTCGGCGTGCCGCACCACGTCAGAGGTCATCCCGAACGAGGCGAGCACGTGGCGCAGCATGTTCACGAAGTCGTCCTCGCCGTCGAGGATCCGCACGTGCTTGCCGGCCAGCCGCGGGTCGACCGCGTCGCCGTCCTGCTCGTTGAGCCAGAACCCCGAGAGCCGACGGTTCCGGGCGGCCAGGGCGAGCTGGACGTCCTCGTCGCGGGCCAGGTCGGCGATGCCCTGCGGTGCGACGGAGCCGCCGGCCACCAGCCCGAACGCGCCCAGGATCCCGGCCGCCTTGGCGTGGGTCTCGGCGACCTCGTAGCCCGGGTCGGAGTCGCGGACCAGGGTGGCGCCGGCGGTGACCTTGAGCCGGCCGTCGGGGGCCACGTCGGCGGTGCGGATCAGGATCGGGGAGTCCATCGTGGGCGCCCCGGCCGCGTCCCGACCGAACAGCGCCAGCGCGGCCCCGTAGTAGCCGCGGCCCTCGGTCTCGTAGCGGCTGATCAGCCGGCAGGCGTTCTGCACCGGCGACCCGGTGACGGTGGCGGCGTACATGGTGTCGCGCAGGATCGCGCGGGGGTCGGCCTCCGAGCGCCCGGCCAGCAGGTACTCGGTGTGGATCAGCCGGGTCATCGGCTTGAGGAACGGGCCGAGCACCTGGCCGCCGTCGGAGCAGATGTCGCACATCATCTTCAGCTCCTCGTCGACGACCATGAAGAGCTCGTAGATCTCCTTCTCGTCGGCCAGGAACTCCAGCAGCTGGGCCTTGAGGGTGTTGTCGACGCCCGCGTCGGTGACCGCGTCGCCGGTGACCCGGAAGGTGCCCGAGATCGGGTTCATCCGCACCTGGGAGTCGCGGACGCTGACGTGCCGTTCGGGGCTGGCGCCGATCAGGTACCGGTCCCCGGTGAAGAAGCAGAAGGTCCAGTAGGCGCCGCGCTCGCGTTCCAGCAGCCGCCGGAACACGGTGAGCGCCTTGTCGGCGTCCCAGTCGGCCACGACCGCGCGGTAGTGGCGACCCACGACGAGGTTGGCGCCCTCGCCCTGGCCGATCTCATCGCGGATGATCCGCTCCACGACCTCGGCGTAGTCGGCGTCGGAGGTCTCGAAGCCGCCGCGGTCGGTGAACTCGACCGGGGCGTCGGGCAGGGCCTCGAGCAGGTCGGCGACCGAGACCTCGTGCTCCTCGGCGATCTCGACCACCGTCAGCGGGGCACCGTCGTCGATGGCGTCGAACCCGCGCTCGGCGACCTGGCGGAACGGCACCGCGACCAGGTGGTCGGCGCTGCGACCGGACCCGGGAACGCCCTCGCGCAGCGGGATGTCCATGATCGAGGAGACCGTGCTGACCGGTCCGCCCACGATGCCGGCGCCGGGCTCGGCCTTGCGCCGGATGACCGCCCACGCCGCGTGCTCCCGGATGCCGGCGAGCAGAGCTCGGACGTCCTGGGCTGCGGTAGGGGTGCTGGTCATGCCGGAACCCTACGGGGGCGCACCGACCCGGGAGCACCGGTACCACCCGGTGGGCCGTGCGATGCTCGGGCCATGATGATCCGACCCGCCGAGCTGGCCGCGATCCGCGCCGGGACCGTGGACCTGGCGTTCCGACGCTGGGACCGGCCGCGGGTGAAGGTCGGGACCCGGATGCGGACCGGGCTGGGCGTGGTCGAGGTGACCTCGGTGGAGCAGGTGACCCTGGCCTCGCTGACCGCCGACGACGCCCGCCGGGCCGGGGCGCCGTCGCTGGCGGCGCTGCGCCGGGCACTGGCACCCCGCGAGGGGCAGGGCACCCGTCCGGTGCACCGGGTCGGGTTGACCTGGGGTGGCGCCGACCCGCGTGAGGAGTTGCGGGCCCGGGTGCCGGGCGCCGAGGAGCTCGCCGAGCTGCTGGCCTGGCTGGACCGGCTCGACGCGGCGTCCGGCTCGGGTCCCTGGACGGCGGCGACGCTGCGGATCATCGACGACTTCCCGGAGCGGCGGGCACCGGAGCTGGCCGCGCAGCTGGGCCGGGAGACCGCCCCGTTCAAGACCGACGTGCGCAAGCTCAAGGAGCGGGGGCTGACCGAGTCCCTGGCGATCGGCTACCGGATCTCCCCGCGGGGCGAGGCGGTGGTCGACGCGCTGCGCCCGGAGGGGCCGCGCACCGACCGGGCCCCGCGCCGCGACGGCACCCCGCTGCCGCGCAGCATCGGCGCCCCGGCCACCCGGGCCCTGCGCGGTGTGGAGGTGCACACCCTGGAGCAGGTCGCCCGGTGGCGGCGTGCCGACCTGGCGGCGCTGCACGGGGTCGGCCCGGTCGCCCTGGCCCGCCTGGACGAGGCCCTCCGGGAGGCGGGCCTGGAGCAGGCGCCCTGAGGCTCGTGGGGCTCCGGGAGCTACTGGGACTCCTGGGGCTTCTGGGGCACCACCCGGCGAAGTTGTAACGCGCAGTTAGTTGATCCAACCGTCCGGAATGCCGGCGCGTTGGACCCATGGACAGCGCGTTACAACCGGTGGTGGCGCGGTCGAACCCGTAGCGGCGCGGTCGAACCGGTGGCGGCGCGTTGGAACCGGTGGTGGCGCGTTGGAACTGACACGACGGGCCGGGCGGATCGACGGCGGGCCGAGCGGGCCGGCGGCCGGGCCGGGTGGACGGGCGCAGGGGGTGGTCGCGGAGCCGGATCGGTCCTAGCGTGGAACGGTCCCGGTTTCCCGTGCAGCACCCACAGCGAGGAGAGCACCATGGCCCACGGCGACATCACCCACGTGGAGATCCCGGTCGGCGACCAGGCCGCCGCGAACGGCTTCTACACCGACCTGTTCGGCTGGTCGATCAACGAGGTGCCCGGCTTCGAGGGGTACCCGATGTGGCAGGCACCCAACGAGATCTCCGGCGGCGCACTCGTGGCGCGCGACCAGTTCACCCAGCCGGTGACCTACGTCGAGGTCGACTCGATCGACGAGACCCTCTCCAAGGCCGCCGCAGCCGGTGGGGCGGTGGTGGTGCCGAGGTCGCCGATCACCGACACCAGCTGGTTCGCGATCTTCACCGACCCGGACGGGAACACCCTGGGCCTCTTCGAAGGCTCGATGTGACCGCCAGCCGATCCCACCCTCAGGCGGTGTGACCGACCGGGCTCGTGCACCTCAGGAGTCGAGGACGACCAGTTCCTGGGTGGCCCGGGTGAGCACCACGTAGAGCGTGGCGCGTCCGGTGGCCGACTCCGACTCGATCTCGCCGGGCCGGACCACGACGATCCCGTCGAACTCCAGGCCCTTGGTGTCGAGGCCGGTGAGCACCACGATCCGGTCCTCGCCGCTCGGCACGACCGCACCCTCGACCGCGGCTCGGGCACCGGCGGCGTCGTCGGCGAACTCGTCCCAGCCGGCCAGCCAGCCGTTGACCTCCCGGCGCCGCGCCACCGGCACGACGATCCCGATGGTGCCGCCCAGCCGCCCGGCCAGGTCGGCCACCGCGGCCCGCACCGCACCCGGGAGCGCGGCCTCGTCGACGTGCTCCTCGCGCGGCGGCACGTCGGTGGCCCGGACCGCGGTCGGCAGGTCCGCCTCCAGCCCGACCCGCTTGGCGTAGTCGGCGGCGTAGGCGTAGATCTCCGCGGAGTTGCGGTAGTTGGTGGACAGGTGGAAGGCGTGGGTCTGCTTGCCCTCCAGCGCCGCGTCCCGGGCGGCGCTCGCCTCGGCCGGCACCGGCCACGACGACTGGGCCGGGTCCCCGACCACGGTCCACGAGGCGGTGCGGCCGCGACGGCCCACCATCCGCCACTGCATCGGGGTGAGGTCCTGGGCCTCGTCGACCAGCACGTGGGCGTAGCCGTCGTCCTCGATCCGGTGCGTCGGCGGCTGCCAGGCCCGGCCCGAGGGGGCGTAGTCGCGGTCGGAGACCGTGGTCAGCTCGACCAGGTCGCCACCGACGTGGTCGTCGAGACCGTGGTCGTCCTCGGTGCGCTGCGGCACGTCACCCAAGGCGTAGCGGAGCTCGTCGAGCAGCGCCGTGTCGGCCACCGACAGGTCGGGGTGGGCGGTCCAGGAGTCCACCAGCAGCCGCTGCTGCTCGGCGGTGAGCAGGCCGTCGGCGACCCGGGCCAACAGCTCCGGGTCGCGCAGCCAGCCGAGCACGGTCGGCGCGTCCAGCGGCGGCCACCAGTCGGTGGCGAACTGCACGAAGTCGGCTTGGGAGAGCAGGTCCTCGTTGAACGACTCCCGGCCGCGGTCCCGGCCGCGCTCCCCGCGCACCTGGCGCCACAGCGCGTCCAGCAGCGTCGAGGCGACCCGCGGCAGCTGCCGGTTGCGGTAGCCCTGGTTCATCAGCTGGCGGCGCAACCGACCCAGCAGCGCACCGTCCAGGACCAGGGTGTCGTCGAACCAGAACGTGCGGTACTCCCGCGGGCTGCCGGGTGCCTGCTGACGGGCGGCGCGGCGCAGCACCTCGGCCATCACCGCGGCCCCCTTGACGTCGGCGGTGGCGGGCTCGTCGTGGCGGAACGCCTTCACGCCGTCGACGACCTCACCGAGCGAGCGCAGCGCCACGGCGGTCTCTCCCAGGCTCGGCAGCACCCGCTCGATGTAGCGCATGAAGACGCCCGAGGGGCCCACCACCAGCACGCCGCCGGTCTCGTAGCGGCGCCGGTCGGAGTAGAGCAGGTAGGCCGCGCGGTGCAGCGCGACGACGGTCTTGCCGGTGCCGGGGCCGCCGGAGATCGACACGACGCCCTTGCCGGGGGCGCGGATCGCCTTGTCCTGCTCGGCCTGGATGGTCGCGACGATCGAGTGCATCGACCGGTCCCGGGCCCGGCTCAGCTGGGCCATCAGGGCGCCCTCGCCGACGATCGGCAGGTCGGTGTCGGCCTCGGCGTCGAGCAGCTCGTCCTCGACCCCGACCACGGTGCGGTGCTCGCTGCGCAGCACCCGGCGGCGCACCACGTTCTGCGGTTCGGCGGAGGTGGCCTGGTAGAAGACGGCGGCGGCGGGGGCGCGCCAGTCGATCAGCAGGGTGTTGTAGTCGTCGTCGCGCAGCCCGACGCGGCCGATGTAGCGGGGCGCGGTGTCGATCTCGGGGCGCAGGTCGAGGCGGCCGAAGACCAGTCCCTCACGGGCCGCGTCGAGCTGCGAGATCCGCTTCGCGGCCTGGAACACCATCGCGTCCCGCTCGACCAGCCCGCCCTCGTGGCCCAGCTTGCCGCGCGAGTGCCCCTCGGCGGCGAGCCGCTGGGCGGCGCCCACGGTCCGTTCCAGGTGCACGTGCACCTGGTCCACGAAGGCCTGCTCGGTCGCGATCTCGTGCGCTGCGAGTTCGTCGCTCACCTGCACCGTTCTCCTGTTCGGCTCGGGCCTGCGTCTCCCGCGGCAGGCCGACCGTCCAATCTACGCGGCCGACCCAGCCGCGCGCAGGTGGACCCACCACTCCACGGGCACTGCGGCGACGAACGGGCCGACGGTGCGACGACCGGCCCCGCGGGCCCCGGCCCCGGGGCCGGGCGGGTTCACAGTCCGTAGGACTCGTACCCGGGCTGGGGGCGTTCGCGACGCGCCTCGCCGGAGCCCCACCAGGCGGCCACCGCGCCGCCGACGGCGCCGAACAGGTGGCCCTGCCAGGAGATCCCGGGGGTGCCGGGCAGCACGCCCAGCAGCATCGAGCCGTAGGCCAGCAGCACACCGATCCCGATCAGCACCTGCACGCCGTCGCGGTGGAAGAACCCGCGCAGCACCAGGAAGGTCAACCAGCCGAACACCAGGCTCGAGGCGCCCAGGTGGATGGTGCCCTCGCCGCCGAACAGCCACGTCCCGACCCCGGCCAGCAGCCAGATCACCGCGGTGGCCCTGACGAAGACCCCCACCCCGGAGAGCAGCACCAGGAACGACAGCAGCAGCACCGGCACCGAGTTGGCCATCAGGTGCGCCCAGTCGCCGTGCAGCAGCGGGGCCAGCAGGATGCCGCTCAGCCCCTCGGTGGAGTGCGGGCGGATGCCCTCCTCGTCGAGGCGGTGGCCCAGCAGCATGTCGAGCAGTTCGCTGGCCCACAGCACCGCCAGGAAGCCACCGCTCCCCCACGCCGCCACCACCCAGCGGGGCTGGCTCGGCCGGGTGGCGGGGGTCCGGATCGGGTCCATGGCTCCACGCTACCGACGCGACGGTCGGGTGGCTCAGCCCTTCTTCGACAGGAACGCCACCATCGCGTCCTTGGCCTCCGGGGAGCCGAACAGGCTGGCGCTCAGCGAGGCCATCGCCTCCCCCTTCGCGTCGAGGGTGGCGACCAGGTCGGCGTTGAGCAGTTCCTTGGTGGCGCGCAGCCCCTGTGCGGCTCCGGTGGCGAGCTCGAGCACGACCTCCTCGACCGCCGCCTCCAGGTCCTCGGCCGGGACCGCCCGGGTGACCAGACCCCACTGCGCGGCCTGGCTGCCGGAGAACACGGCGCCACCCAGGGCGGCGAGCGAGGCTGCCCGGGAGTTCATCCGCTCGAAGACGGTCAGGCTGATCACCGCGGCGGCGAGCCCGAGCTTGACCTCGGTCAACGCGAACGTGGCGGTCTCGGCGCTGAGCGCGACGTCGGCGGCTGCCACGATCCCGATGCCCCCGGCCCGCACGGCACCGAGGTTCACCGTGACCACGGGCTTGGGCAGGGTGAGGATCTGGCGCTGCAGCGCCACGATCGCGCGGGCACCGTCGGTCATCGACCCGGTGGCGGCCTGGGACAGGTCGGCCCCGGAGCAGAACACCTTGCCCGAGGACCGCAGCACCACCACGCGCACCGCCGGGTCGGCGCCGGCCGCGGCCAGGTGCTCAACCAGCTCGGTGACCAGCTGGGTGCTCAACGCGTTGCGGTTGTGCGGGGAGTCCAGGGTGATCGTCGCGACCGCCCCCTCGACCTCCAGGTGGACCAGGGCGGCAGGGGTCTGGGGCGTCTGGCTCATGGCGGTCATCCTGCCGCAGCGGGTGCGTCGGGTCCCGGTGACGCACCGGGCGCCGGGGGCCGCTGGACCTGCTCGGCCAGGCGTTGCGGGGCCTGCAGGCAGAAGGAGTCGGTGAGCAGCTCGCCCACCTCGGTCCAGTCGGTGGCGTCGTCGAGCACCAGCCCGATCACGTTGCCGCCCCAGCCGCTGCGGAAGTAGGGGTGCCCCAGGTGCTCGAAGGAGAGCACCTCGTCGGGCTCACCCCGCAGGGTGATCCGGATCAGCTGGTCCTCGCCGCCGAAGACGTGACCCACGGTGGCCTGGCCGACGCGCCAGCGCACGCCCGTCCAGGCCTCCTCCTCGCGCAGCTCGGGCAGGTGCGCGACGAGCTCGCGCAGGCGCTGCACGTACGTGTGGGGCACGTCGGCCCGCTCGATCCTCGCCACGGCACCAGCGTGTCACCCGGCACCGACACCGGTGCGGGCCCGTGGGAGGCGATGGGGTCAGTGGCGTCCGAGCTGGCGCGCCTGTCGGCGCATCATCTCCAGGCCGGGCAGCCAGGCGAGCAGGAGGGAGCCGACGGTCAGCACGACGGGGGGCGAGGCCCCCCAGGCATGCAGACAGGCAGCACCGAGGAGGGCGGAGGCGAGGGCGATCGCCGCCATGGCGCGGACAATCCGACGCTCGAGGCCGGGGGGGTCCGTGAGCACGGCGGCGACCACCGTGTGGTGGTCGTTGCGCACCTGCCCATGGTGCTCCCCGGTTCGGGGGTGTGTCTGCGACACGACGCAGACACGGCCACTGGTCCAGACCAGTGCCTCGCGGACCTGTCGCGACCAGCGGTGCGGGAGGATGGGGCCGTGTCCACCCCCACCGCAGACCGCGCCCGCCCACTCTCCCCGGTCGTGGTGGGGCTGCTGGATGCGCTGGTGGTGCTGGTCTTCGCCGCGGTCGGCAGGCGCGAGCACGACTCGGGTCACCCGGTGGCCGGGGTGCTGGAGACGGCCTGGCCGTTCCTGGTCGGGGCGCTGCTGGGGCACCTTCTGGCGCTCGCGGTGCTCCGCCGCTCCACCGCGTCGCTGCTCAGCGGCGCGGTCGTGTGGGCGCTGACGGTTCCGGTCGGCATGGTGCTGCGCCAGCTCACCGACCAGGGCACCGCGTTCGCGTTCGTGCTGGTGGCCACCGGCTTCACCGGCTTCTTCCTGCTCGGTTGGCGGGCGCTGGCCCTGGTGGCCCGGCGCCGCTGACCCGGCGGCGAACGGCGCGGCGTGTCGGGAGCGTGTGGTGGCATCCTCTGGACCTGAGGAGGACGAGATGACCGACGCACTGGCTGACACCACCGTGGTGTTCCTGCACGGAGTGAACTCCCGGCCCACCGTCCACGGGATCCGCAACGCCCTGGCTCCGTCGCTGACTGCCGTCGGCCGACCAGACCTCACCCACGTCACGGTGCTGGCGCCGGTCTACCAGCACGCCCTGACGTCGAACCCGGACGACGACCGGCACACCCTGGCACCGATCACCTGGCCACGGCAGGACGAGAGTCAGCGTCGTGCGCACCTCCGGCAGGTCGGGTTCACCACCTCCCGGCTGGAGGACTTGCTCGGTCCCACCGTGACCTCGGTGTCACCGTCCCCGGGGCTCAACGGTGTGGCCTCCCTGAGCAGCCAGTTCCTCGACCAGGCCAAGGCCTACGCCCAGAAGAAGTGGGTTCGCGCACGGGTGGTCAACCGGATCCTCCGACTGATGCCGACCTCGGGTCGGGTCGTCCTGATCGGCCACAGCCTGGGGTCCGTGGTGGCGCTGGACGTCATCGCCCGCCTCGCACCCGGGATCGAGGTCAGCCTGGTGACCCTCGGCAGCCCGCTGCCGGGCAAGCTCTTCCACGACCGGCTGGAGCACTGGGACACCCCGCCACCGAACGTGCGCTCGTGGGTGAACATCCACGGGAGCCTCGACCCGGTCACGTACCTGCGCGGGGTCAGCCACGCCGCCCCGTGGTCGTTGAACCTGCGGATCCGGCTCGCCGCGCACACGTCGGGGGCCTACCTGTCCGACCCGGTGGTGGCCGAGGTCGTCGCTGACGCGGTCTTCGGGTCCCGGGAGCGTGCGATCGTCCCCGTCCCCGGGGGCATGTCGGGGGCCGCAGGAGCTGACGAACTGTTGACCGTGCTCACCGCTGGGTACGGCCACCGGGTGCTCGCCGAACTCCACGCGGACGGCACCTCCGAGAGGCAGGTCGCCCTCACCGCACGCTTCGGCGCCGCGCTGAGCATGAGCCAGTACGAGGAGGCCACCAGGTTGCGCTCCGCCCTGGCGAGCGCCGGCCGCCTCCCCGGGGCCACCACGGTCGACTTCCTGGCCGCGAACACGGAGCTGCACGAGGTGGCACCGGCTCCGTTGTCACCGACCCACTTGAGCGCAGAGCAGGCCCTGCCCCTGCTGATCCGGGTCGCGATGAGCAATCCCCTGGGAGCCTACGAAGTCCGCGTGGATCCCCGACGCACCCACACGGCCATGGCACGGCTCAGTGCCTCGATGGGGTTGGGATCGCTGGTCGGCAGGCAGTGCGTCAAGTCCCTGGAGTTCTCCCGCAACCAGCTCAAGCAGTCCTCCTCGGGCCCGTGGAAGTGGGTGCTCCTGGGGGTGGGTGGGGTTGCCCTGGTCGCCGCGACCGGAGGTCTCGCCCTCTCGGCCGCCCCGGGGGTGGCGGGTGCTGCCGCGGTGACGTCCGCGCTGGCCACCTTCGGCCCGGGCGGCATGGTCGGAGGACTCGCCACGGCCGGGGGGCTGGTCGGCAGCGGCGCCGCCGCCGTCACCGGTGCCGCCCTGCTGAACGCGAACCAGGGCACGGTCGAGGCCACCCTCGAGGGCCTCGTCGCACTGGCCCACGCCCGCCGGGATCTCCACCTCGAGGCACAGCCCGACGTGTGGGACCAGCTCAGCCTGATGAACGACGGCGTCGAGCACGAACTGCGCCGGCACACGACCTTCAGCGACGAGGACTCCGCGGTGGTCAAGGACCTGCGTCGCAAGGCGGCCGCGATCACCTTGGCGCTCCAGGTCGTCAGGGAACAGCACCTGCTCCCCGCCGACCCGATTCCGATCGGCTGACCCCTCCCCCGGGGGGCGGGAGGGGCCAGCCGAGGTTCAACTGCTCTCGAGGCGGGCGAACTCCTCGTCGGTGAGGACCCGCGAGCGGATCAGGAACCGCACGCCCTCGGGGGCCTCCAGGGAGAAGCCGGCGCCCCGACCCTTGACCACGTCGATGGTCAGGTGGGTGTGCTTCCAGTACTCGAACTGGGCCTTCGACATCCACACCGGCACCGGCTGCTCGGTACCGACGTCCAGGTCGCCCAGGTGCACGTCGGCGTCGCCGGTGCGGAACTCCCCCAACGGGTAACACATCGGGGAGGACCCGTCGCAGCAGCCGCCGGACTGGTGGAACATCACCGGACCGTGGAAGTCGATCAGGTGCCGGATCATCCGGGCGGCCTCGTCGGTCACGTCCACGCGCCTCACCTCCTGTGCCGGGTCCTGCATCGTCGCTGCTCCTGCCTGTCGTGGGGGCGAGCCGCCGACGCCGACTGGTCCCCGGGCGGCGCCGGCGGGGTCAGACCCCCGTGGGTACGGCTCAGAAGAAGCCGAGCTTGTCGGGCGAGTAGCTGACCAGGAGGTTCTTGGTCTGCTGGTAGTGGTCGAGCATCATCTTGTGGTTCTCGCGCCCGATGCCGGACTGCTTGTACCCGCCGAACGCGGCGTGCGCGGGGTAGGCGTGGTAGCAGTTCGTCCAGACCCGGCCGGCCTGGATCTCGCGACCGGCCCGGAACGCCTGCGACCCGTCGCGGGTCCAAACCCCGGCACCGAGGCCGTAGAGGGTGTCGTTGGCGATCTTGAGGGCGTCGGCCTCGTCGTCGAAGGAGGTCAGCGAGACCACCGGGCCGAAGATCTCCTCCTGGAAGATCCGCATCGAGTTGTCGCCCTCGAAGACGGTCGGGGTCACGTAGTAGCCCTCGGCCAGGTCGCCGTCGAGCACCAGCCGCTCGCCGCCGGTGAGCACCTTGGCGCCCTCCTGCTTGCCGATGTCGAGGTAGGACAGGATCTTCTCCAGCTGGTCGTTGGAGGCCTGGGCGCCCATCATCGTGGTGTCGTCGAGCGGGTTGCCCTGCTTGATCGCCTTGACCCGCTCGATGGCGTCGGGCACGAAGCTGTCGTAGGCCGACCGCTGGACCAGCGCCCGGGACGGGCAGGTGCAGACCTCGCCCTGGTTCAGCGCGAACATCGTGAACCCCTCGAGCGCCTTGTCGCGGAAGGCGTCGTTCTCGGCGTTGACGGAGTCGAAGAAGATGTTCGGGCTCTTCCCGCCCAGCTCCAGGGTGACCGGAATGATGTTCTCGCTGGCGTACTGCATGATCAGCCGGCCGGTGGTGGTCTCCCCGGTGAAGGCGATCTTGGCGATGCGGGGGTTGGAGGCCAGCGGCTTGCCCGCCTCGACGCCGAAGCCGTTGACGATGTTGACCACGCCGGCGGGGAGCAGGTCGCCGATGATCTCGAACATCTTGAGGATCGACCACGGGGTCTGCTCGGCGGGCTTGAGCACCACGCAGTTGCCGGCCGCGAGCGCGGGGGCGAGCTTCCACACCGCCATCAGGATCGGGAAGTTCCACGGGATGATCTGGCCGACCACGCCCAGCGGCTCGTGGAAGTGGTAGGCGTAGGTGGTCGCGTCGACCTCGCTGATGCCGCCCTCCTGGGCACGGATGCAGCCAGCGAAGTAGCGGAAGTGGTCGATGGCCAGCGGCATGTCGGCGTTGAGGGTCTCGCGGACCGCCTTGCCGTTGTCCCAGGTCTCGATGACGGCCATGTCGGCGAGGTTCGCCTCGAGCCGGTCGGCGATCTTGTTGAGGATGTTGGCCCGCTCGGCCGGGGAGGTGGCGCCCCAGGCCGGGGCGGCGGCGTGGGCGGCGTCCAGTGCCGCCTCGATGTCCTCGGCGGTGCCGCGGGCGATCTCGGTGAACGGCTTGCCGTTGACCGGCGAGATGTTCTCGAAGTAGGCGCCCTTCACCGGGGCGACCCACTCGCCGCCGATGAAGTGGTCGTAACGGCTCTTCACCTCGATGGTCGAGTCGGCCGATCCGGGGGCTGCGTAGACGGTCACGGGAGTCTCCTGGGTCCGGGGTCGCCATCCGTTCGGGTGACGTGGGTCACACGCTAGGCAGCGGCACGTTGCATCAACGTTGCGAGCCGAATCGGTCCGGCCACCCAAGGGGAGGTTGGCGTCGCACAAGTGCCCGGTCGGCGTCGCGCAACTGCCCGGTCGGCGTCGCACATGTGCCCGGTCAGCGCCGCACAACTGCCCGGTCGGCGTCTCGCGCACCCGGGCGGCACCACTTAAGTGCCCGGTCGGCGTCGCACAAGTGCCCGCTTGACGTCGCGCAAGTGCCCGGTCGCCGTCGCGCTCCGACAACGCCGGCGACGCGCCGTCAGGCCGCGCGGGTCAGGCGAGTTCGGCGTCGAGGCGCGCCAACTGCCCCTCCACCAACGGCCGCAGCGGCGAGGAGTCCCCGATCGCGGCCCGCTGGGCCAGCCACATGTCGTAGTCGTCGGCACCCCACGAGGAGCGGGTCCAGGTGGACATCAGGTCGGCCGAACCGGAGCCGATCACCGAGACCCGCAGGGTCTGCCCGACCTCCTCGCGCAGCCGCTCCACCCCGGGCGCGACCGAGCGGGGCAGCAGCGGCCCCGGGTAGCGGCCCAGCGCACCGCCCAGGTCACCGGACGCGACCCGGGCGCCGACCCCGAGCCAGTCCGCGGACACCTCGGCCACCAGCCGGTAGGGACGCGAGGCGACGAGTTCGTCGCCGAGCAGGTGCCGCAGCCGGTTCATCTCGGCACGCAGGGTGGAGGCCGACTGGTCGTCGGGGTACAGCAGCACCCCCAACTCGTCGCCGGAGAGCCCCCGCGGCGCGGAGGCGAGCAGCACCAGGATCTCGCTGTGCCGGGGGCTGAGCCGCAACCGTTCACTGCGTCCGGCACCGTCCTCGACGGTCACCAGCGCCTCGTGCCGACCCAGCGCCTCGATCCGGATGCCCAACCCGGTGCGGCGGGGCGGGGGCGCGGTCGAGCGCAGGTGCGCCTGGGCGAGCTCGCTCTCCGCCATCCGGGCCGCGGCCCGGACCATCGCCATCGTCTGCGGCACCACGATCGCGTCGCCGCCGGTCACGTCGAGCACGCCGAGCAGCTCCCCGGTGACCGGGTCGTGGATCGGGGAGGCCGCACAGCTCCACTTCTGCACCGACCGGCGGAAGTGCTCCGAGCCGATGATGCTCACCGGCTGGTCCAGGGTGAGTGCCATGCCCGGGGCGTTGGTGCCGGCGACCCGTTCGTCCCAGTTGGCGCCCTCGACGAAGCCAATCTGCTCGGCCAGGCGCAGCACGTGGCTGGAGCCGCACACCCACAACAGCTGGGCGGCGGCGTCGGAGACGGCCATGATCGCGTCGCAGTCACGCGCGGCCTGACCGAGCACGTCGTCCAGCAGCGGGAACACCGCCGAGAGCGGGTGCGCGCGGCGGTGGTCGCGCAGCACGTCGGCGTCCAGGGTGATCGGCGCCTCGGCGTCGTCGGCCCGCACGCCCGCCGCGGCGGAGCGGTGCCAGGAGTCGGCCACCTGGCTGCGCATTGAGTCGTCCACGCTCCCAGTGAACTGGATCACACCCCGGCGTTCCAGAGGTGGCACCGCGGGCGGGCGATCCGGTCGCTCAGCGGACGGGTGCGCGAGGCCGGGCCCGTCCCTCGGAGATGTCCCATCCGGGTGGCCGTCGGCTCCGAACCACCCCCATGAACCGCCTCGTCCCGCACCTGCAGCACGCCGTCGCCGGGGTGCTCGCCACGCTCGCCGGCATGGCCGCCGGGCACCTGGTCGCCGCGTGGGTCAACCCGGCCGCCTCCCCGGTGCTGGCGGTCGGCTCCACCGTCATCGACCTGACCCCCACCCCGGTGAAGGAGTGGGCGGTCGCGCAGTTCGGCAGCCGCGACAAGCCGATCCTGATCGGCAGCGTGGTGCTGGTGACGCTGCTGCTCGCCGCGGCCGCGGGGGTCCTGGCGCGACGCCGCCCCGGCCTCGGCGTGGGTGTGCTGGTGGCGCTGGTCGGGACGGCGGGGGTGCTCACCCTGCTGCGGCCCGAGGCCGGAGCAGCGGACCTGCTGCCGGCCCTGGTGGCGGCGGCGGTCGCGGTCCCGGTGCTGCTGTTCCTGACCCGCCTGACCGCGCGGGTCACGGCGCCGGTCGACAGCGCCCCGGCCCACGACCCGGCGCCCGACCCGGTCGACCCGGAGG
>JAEWXC010000094.1 GCA_023396115.1 Actinomycetes bacterium
CCGGAAACTCAACACCAGACCCCGCAAGACGCTGGACTGGGACACCCCAGCCCAGCGCCTTGAAGAACTACTCTCAGACCACGCAATCAGTCGTGGTGCAACGACCGGCTGAATCCGCCCGCAGTTACTCGTACTGACCGACTGTCATGCCAGACGGTTGGACCAACTAACTGCGCGTTACATGTCCGGGGTGCGCAGGCGGCCGTGAGACGCGCTATCCCACATCGTGGATGCGATGTGCGCATCGTGAGACGACCGCCTACCGTGGAGCGCAGCTCATCGAGAGGGACTGAGGGAACGGCCCTATGACGTCCCGGCAACCGCCGCGAACCTCCCGAGCTCCGTACGGAGCCGGTCGCGGAAACGGTGCCAATTCCGGCCTGGGGCGAAAGTCGCCGTGGGGTTGATGAGGAGGAGGAATCCCATGAGCGCTGTCGTGTCCGAGAACACCACCACCACCGGCCTGCGCGAAGGCGCCTTCGGCAACGCTACCGGACTGTCCTGCAAGGAGTGCGGCCACGTCGCACCCCTGGGGCCGTTCTACGCCTGTCCGGACTGTTTCGGCCCCCTCGAGGTCGCCTACTCCTACCCCGCGGTCACCCGCGAGGAGATCGAGGCCGGCCCGCGCAACATCTGGCGCTACAAGGCGCTGCTCCCGGTCCCCGCCGACATCGAGGACAGCCCCAACATGGAGCCCGGCTTCACCCGGCTGCTCGAGGCGAAGAACCTGGGCAAGGCCCTGGGCATCGAGAAGCTGTGGGTCAAGGACGACTCCACCAACCCGACCCACTCCTTCAAGGACCGGGTCGTGGCCTGCGCGCTCAGCGCCGCCGTCGAGCTCGACGCCAAGGTCTTCGCCTGCCCCTCGACCGGCAACCTGGCCAACGCCGTGGCCGCCGCCGGTGCCCGGGCCGGGATCAAGACGGTCGTGTTCATCCCCTCCAACCTGGAGAAGCCCAAGCAGGTCAACTCGGCCGTCTACACCGACTCCCTGGTCGCGGTCGAGGGCAACTACGACGACGTCAACAAGCTCGCCTCCGAGATCGCGGGTGAGGAGGACGGCTGGGCGTTCGTGAACGTCAACGTCCGCCCGTTCTACTCCGAGGGCTCCAAGACCCTGGGCTTCGAGATCGCCGAGCAGCTCGGCTGGCGCCTGCCCGACCAGATCGTCATCCCGGTCGCCTCGGGCTCGCAGCTGGTCAAGGTCGACAAGGCCTTCCGGGAGCTCATCGAGCTGGGCCTGGTCGAGGACAGGCCGTACCGGATCTTCGGTGCCCAGGCCACGGGCTGCTCGCCGGTCTCGGTGGCCTACAAGGCCGGCATCGACGCGATCCGCCCGGTCAAGCCGGACACGATCGCCAAGTCGCTGGCGATCGGCAACCCCGCCGACGGCATCTACGTGCTCGACACCTGCCGCCGCACCAACGGCGCGGTCGAGGACGTCACCGACGACCAGGTCCGCGAGGGCATCCTGCTGCTGGCCCGTACCGAGGGCGTGTTCACCGAGACCGCCGGCGGCACCACGGTGTCGGTGACCCGCAAGCTGGTCGAGACCGGCCAGCTGGACCCGACCCTGGAGACGGTCATCATCAACACCGGCATGGGCCTGAAGACCCTGGACGCGATCAGCGAGCAGGTCGGCCCGGCGGCCACCATCGCGCCGAACTACAGCGCCTTCGCCGCCACCGGCCTGGGCGACTGACCCCACCCGGCGCGTACGCGCCCCCGCTCCCCGGACAGCCGGGTGGGCGGGGGCGCGTGTCGTGGTGCGGGAGAGCTGCGCGGGGTGGCGGCTCAGTGGGCCGGGGCGTCCCCGGCGGCGATCGCCTCGTGGTGCCGGATCACCTCGGCGATGATGAAGTTGAGGAACTTCTCCGCGAACTGCGGGTCCAGCCCGGCGTCGTGGGCCAACTCCTTGAGCCGCTCGATCTGCCGGGCCTCGCGGTCCGGGTCGGCAGGCGGCAGTTCCATCGTCGCCTTGAGGTGGCCGACGGCCTGGGTGGCCTTGAACCGCTCGGCGAGCAGGTGCACCAGAGCGGCGTCGATGTTGTCGATGCTGGAGCGCAGGCGGAGCAGCTCGGGAGGCGTGGTCACGCCCCGAGGGTACGGGGTGGGAACGGCTCGCTAGCGTGGCGTCCCATGACTGTGCTGCTGGTGACCGCCGACCGTGACGAGCCCGGCCTGGGGTCGCTGGCTGCTGGTGAACCGGGCCACGAGGCCCTCGACGCCGAGCTGGCCTCCCGGGGGATCGAGGCCAGGTGGGTCTGCTGGGACGACCCGGAGGTCGACTGGCGCGGCGCCGACCTGGTGGCCGTGCGCTCCACCTGGGACTACACCGGACGCTGGGCGGAGTTCCTCACCTGGGCCCGCTCGCTGGACCAGTCCCGGCTGCTCAACGGCGCCGACGTGTTCGCCTGGAACGTCGACAAGGCCTACCTGTCCCGCCTCCCCGACGGCATCGGGGTGCCCACCGTGGCCCCCGCCGACGCCGACGAGCTGCGGGCCGCCGTCGCCCGGTTCGGTCGCTGCGTGGTGAAGCCCCGCACCGGCGCCGGGGGCGAGGGCGTGCTGGTGGTCGACGACCCGGCCGACCCGCGGCTCACCGACCTGCGGGTGGTGGTCCAGCCCCTGGTGGAGTCGGTCCGCACCGCCGGCGAGGTGTCGGTCTACGTGCTGGACGGACTGGCCGTGGCCCAGGTGCAGAAGTGGCCGGTAGGCGAGGAGGTGCGGGTGCACGAGCACTTCGGGGGTCGCACCGAACCGGTCGACCCGGACCCGGAGTGCCTGGCCGCCGCGCTGGCCGGCGTCGCGGTCGCCGCGGAGTTCGGCGGTCGCTCCCTGGACTACGCCCGGATCGACCTGCTGCACCACGAGGGCGCCTGGCGGGTCAGTGAGATCGAGGCCACCGAGCCGGGTCTCTACCTGGACGTGATGCCCGGCAACGCGGTCCCGTTCGCCGACCTGGTGCAGCGCCGGCTCGGCTGAGCACACCGCCGGCGACCGGGACAGCGGCCGGCTCAGCCGGCGACCGGGCGGGTCGTCGCGGCGCCGGCCAGGAAGTCCAGCACCCCGTCGGCGTCCGCGTCCGGGAGCACCCGGTCAGCCACCGCTGCCAGTTCCGTGCACCGGTCGCCGAGCGCGGCACCGTGCGCCGCCCACCGGACCATGCCGACATCGTTGGACTCGTCGCCGGCCGCGTGCGTGCGGCCCGGCTCGATGCCCAGCCGGACCCGGACCCGCTCCAGTGCGGTGGCCTTGTCGACGCCCGGCGCGACCAGGTCGAACCAGGTGCGCCGCCCGATGTCGGGCCGGGCCAGCACCGACACGTCGTGCTCGAAGCCGAAGGTGGTGCCCGGCCGGCTCGGTCGCACGGTGACCCGGAACGCGCCGTGGGCCCCGAGCAGGCCGACCTCGCGCCGCTCGCTCACGCCCATCAGTTCACCCGGCTCGAAGTGCTCGTTGACCGCGCACGTCCCCGAGGCGTCCTCGACCGCGACCCGGGCCGCGGTGTCGGTGGTCAGGACGTGGCGCACCAGCGGTGCCGCGGGCAGGTCGTGGTGGTGGACCAGGGCGTGCGGCCGCGCACGGGGCCCGCCCCGGTGCAGGGTGGCCGCGCCGTTCGCGCAGACCGCCCACTCCACCCAGGGCAGCAGCTCGAGCACCTCCCGGGTGGCGGCGAGGCTGCGCCCGGTGGCCAGGGCGACCACGTCGCCGGCCTCGGCCAGCGACCGGAGCGCCTCCCGCACGGCACGGCTCATCGTGCCGTCGGAGCGCAGCAGGGTGCCGTCGACGTCGAAGGCCCACAGGTGCCGACCCATCCCGCCCCCTCTCCGTCCCCGGCGGTGCGGCCACGCTAGCGCCCACCGCCGACACCCCGGACCGGCGTGCAGGGAAGCGGCGTCGGACCCGGCTCCGGGAGTCCCGTTTCGTTTGCACTCTCACCACCCGAGTGCTAAACATGAGGCTGGCACTCTCGACCAGAGAGTGACAACACGTCACGGGTGACGCTGAGGTGCGAAGCGCCGACGGGAAGGGTCCGTCGGGCAGCCGCGCCGTCCGTCGCGGGCAGCCCACCGGTCGACGCAATTCCAGACTTCCGGACAGGAATCGCAGGAGTTATGCCGAAGCTGATTGCTTTCAACGAGGAGGCCCGTCGCGGCCTCGAGCGTGGGATGAACACCCTCGCCGACGCGGTCAAGGTGACCCTCGGTCCCAAGGGCCGCAACGTCGTCCTGGAGAAGAAGTGGGGCGCCCCCACGATCACCAACGACGGTGTCTCGATCGCCAAGGAGATCGAGCTCGAGGACCCCTACGAGAAGATCGGGGCCGAGCTGGTCAAGGAGGTCGCCAAGAAGACCGACGACGTCGCCGGTGACGGCACCACCACCGCGACCGTCCTGGCCCAGGCCATGGTCCGCGAGGGCCTGCGCAACGTGGCCGCCGGCGCCAACCCGATGGGCCTCAAGCGCGGCATCGAGGCCGCCGTGGCCAGCGTCTCCGAGGCGCTGCTCGCCGCCGCCAAGGACGTCGAGACCCGTGAGCAGATCGCGGCCACCGCGACCATCTCCGCCGGTGGCGACACCACCGTCGGTGACGCCATCGCCGAGGCGATGGACAAGGTCGGCAAGGAGGGCGTGATCACGGTCGAGGAGTCGAACACCTTCGGCATCGACCTCGAGCTCACCGAGGGCATGCGGTTCGACAAGGGCTACATCTCGGCCTACTTCGCCACCGACCTCGAGCGCATGGAGGCGGTCCTGGAGGACCCCTACATCCTCATCGCGAACTCGAAGATCTCCTCGGTCAAGGACCTGCTGCCGCTGCTGGAGAAGGTCATGCAGTCCGGCAAGCCGCTGGTCATCATCGCCGAGGACGTCGACGGCGAGGCGCTGTCGACCCTGGTCGTGAACAAGATCAAGGGCACCTTCAAGTCGGTCGCCGTCAAGGCTCCCGGCTTCGGTGACCGCCGCAAGGCCATGCTCCAGGACATCGCCATCCTCACCGGTGGCCAGGTCATCTCCGAGGAGGTCGGCCTGAAGCTGGAGACCGCCGGCATCGAGCTGCTCGGCCAGGCCCGCAAGGTCGTCATCACCAAGGACGAGACCACCGTCGTCGAGGGCGCTGGCGACCAGGGTCAGATCGAGGGTCGGGTCAACCAGATCCGCGCCGAGATCGAGAAGTCGGACTCCGACTACGACCGCGAGAAGCTGCAGGAGCGTCTGGCGAAGCTGGCCGGCGGCGTGGCCGTCATCAAGGTCGGCGCGGCCACTGAGGTCGAGCTCAAGGAGCGCAAGCACCGCATCGAGGACGCCGTGCGCAACGCGAAGGCTGCCGTCGAGGAGGGCATCGTCGCCGGTGGTGGCGTCGCCCTGGTGCAGGCGTCCGCGACCGCGTTCGACGGTCTGGACCTGACCGGCGACGAGGCCACCGGTGCCGACATCGTCCGCAAGGCCGCGACCGCGCCGCTGAAGCAGATCGCCGAGAACGCCGGCCTCGAGGGTGGCGTCGTCTCGGAGAAGGTTGCCAACCTGCCGTCGGGCGAGGGCCTGAACGCGGCCACCGGCGAGTACGTCGACATGATCGCCTCGGGCATCATCGACCCCGCCAAGGTGACCCGTTCGGCGCTGCAGAACGCCGCGTCGATCGCCGCGCTGTTCCTGACCACCGAGGCCGTCGTGGCCGACAAGCCGGAGAAGGCCGCCCCGATGGGCGACCCGACCGGTGGCATGGGTGGCATGGACTTCTGATCACCCGATCAGGTCGCGAACGGCCCGCACCCCTGGGGGGTGCGGGCCGTTCCGCTGTCCCGCTGCTCCGGCGCCCCGCCCCGCTCATGTAACACTGATCTGTCACCTCTGATGCGGTGGTCTGTCACCGCATCAGAAGGGACAGATCAGTGTTACAACTCCGGGGCCGCCGGTGGTGGTGGTGCCGGCCGCCCCGCGCTCCCCACCCACGGACCCGCAGTGTGGTCTTGGTCACACGGGCAAACCGGGGCATGCTCTGCTCATGAGCACACCGTCGCGCGCGCCCGAGAAGGTCGTCGTGGTGGGGGCCGGCATGGTCGGCCTGGCCACCGCCTGGTTCCTCCAGGAGCGGGGGGTGGAGGTGACCGTGCTGGACCGGACCGGCGTCGCGGCCGGCTCCTCCTGGGGCAACGCCGGGTGGCTCACCCCGGGCATCGCCACCCCGCTGCCCGAGCCGGCGGTGCTCAAGTACGGGATCCGGGCGGTGATCAGCCCCGCCTCCCCGGTCTACGTGCCGGTCTCGGCCAACCCGCGGTTGCTGGAGTTCCTGGTCCGGTTCGCCCGCAACTCCACGATGCCGCGCTGGCGCCGGGCGATGCGTTCGCTGGTGCCGATCAACTCCACCGCCCTGGACTCCTTCGACCTGCTCGCCGCCGGTGGTGTCACCGAGCCCACCCTGGCGGCGGAGTCGTTCATCGCCGCCTACCGCACCGCCGAGGAGCGCGAGACGCTGCTCGAGGAGATCACCCACATCCGCGCCTCCGGGCAGCCGATCGAGTTCGACGTGCTGACCGGTGAGGAGGCACGGTCGGTCGAGCCGGCCCTCTCGGGTGAGGTGGGCGCGGCGCTGCTGCTGCACGACCAGCGCTACATCACCCCCAGCTCCTACCTGGAGTCCCTGGCCGCCTCGGTCACCGAGCGGGGCGCGCGGATCGTCTCGGGCATCCAGGTCAACGGCCTGCGGGACCGGGGCGACAAGGTCCAGGTCGCCGGCGAGGAGTACGACCAGGCGGTCATCGCCTCCGGCGCGTGGCTCAACGAGCTGGCCCGGCCCTTCGGGGTGCGGACGCCGGTGCAGGCCGGACGTGGCTACTCCTTCACCGTGCCGGTCGACCCGGTCCCGCACGGTCCCGTCTACTTCCCGGCGCAGCGGGTCGCCTGCACGCCGGCCGGTGACCGGCTCCGGGTGGCCGGGATGATGGAGTTCCGGCCCGCCGACGCCGGTCTGGACACCCGCCGGATCGAGGCCATCGTCGACGCCGCCCGTCCGTTGCTGCGCGGCGCGGACCTGGACCACCGGCGCGACGAGTGGGTCGGTGCGCGTCCCTGCACCCCCGACGGCCTCCCGCTGATCGGAGCCACCCGGTCCCCGCGGGTCTTCGTGGCCGGCGGCCACGGGATGTGGGGCATCACCCTGGGTCCGGCCACCGGCCGGCTGCTGGCCGAGCAGATGTGCACCGGCACGCTGCCGCCGGCGCTGCTGCCCTTCGACCCGCTGCGGTGAGCCGGGGCGGGCCCGAGCAGCGCCACCGGTGGGTCGCCGATCGGCTAGCGTGACGCCCGTGCCGGGGGACAGGGAGGCGCGCTACAGCGCTGTCGTGGGTGAGCTGGTGGAGCCGCTGCGCCGGTTCCTGGCCCGACGCGTCGCCGACCCCGCGGACGCCGAGGACGTGCTGGCCGAGGTGCTGCTGGTGCTCTGGCGACGCTTCGACGCGCTGCCCACCGAACCCCTCCCGTACGCCTACGGGGTGGCCCGGCTACAGCTGGCGAACCACGAGCGGGCAGCCCGGCGGCAGCGTCGGGTGGCCGGCAAGATCTCCGTCATCGACCCGCCACGGCACGCCCCCGAACCGGCACCCGGGGACGACGAGGTCGCCGAGGCGCTGGCCGCGCTGCGTGCCGACGACGCCGAGGTGCTGCGGCTGTGGGCGTGGGAGCAGCTGACGCCCGCGGAGATCGCGACCGTCCTGGACACCACCTCGAACGCGGCCAGCATCCGGTTGCACCGGGCGAAGAAGAAATTGGCCGAGGAGATCGGAAAGATCCGCAGCGCGGCCGGACATGAAGGGGCAGAAGGGAGCCAGGCATGAACGACGACGAACTGTTCGCCCGTCTGGGGTCGATCGACCCCGCCGCCGAACTCCCTCCTGCCGACCCGCACCGGGTCGCCCGACTGATGGAGGCAGCCATGTCCGAGTCCACCCAGAACACCACCCAGCCCACGGGGCGCCGCGGTTGGCAGGTCGCGGTCGCCGCAGCGGCGGTCGCCGCGGTCGCCGGCGCCGGCGTCTTCTTCGCCACGAACGGTGACGACGACACCCCGCCGGTCGCCCGGGACACGACCGAGGGCACCGTGCTCACGCTGACCCTGCCCGCCCAGCCGCCCGGCCGCTGCATGGTGCCCACCGCCGACGCCCTGGCGGACACCGACACCGCCGTGGCCGCCACGGTCACCGGCGTCGAGGGCGACGTGATCACCCTCGAGGTCGACACCACCTACGCCGGCCAGGAGGCCGACACGCTCCAGCTCGACGCCGCCGGTCCCGGTGGCGGGGGCCTGGGCGAGGAGGAGTCCTCGTTCGTCGAGGGCCAGGAGTACCTGGTCGCCGCCACCGACGGCCAGGTCGTGCTCTGCGGGTTCAGCGCCGAGAAGAACCCGGAGCTGACCCAGATGTACAGCGAGGCCTTCGGCAAGTGACCGGGCTGTCGTGAACGCCGGGAGCGGGGAGAGCACCACGTGAGGAAGTTCGTCGCCTCAGCAGCCATGCTGGTGGCACTGACCGCGCTGGTGTGTCTCCCCGCTCTCGTCCACGACTCCGTCCGGGATGCCCCGGACGCCTACGAGCCGACCCGGATCACCCGCTACGACGCCCGGTTCGTGGTCGACGACCGCGGCCGGATGGACGCCGTCGAGACCCTCGACGTCAGCGTCGGGAGCGACCGGCACGGCATCTTCCGGTTCTTCGACACCTTCGACCCCAACGCCCCGCGTGAGCACCGGCGGGCCCACGACCTGACGGTGACCCGCAACGGCCGCGTCGAACCCTGGGCCGACGAGAGCTCCGGCTGGGGCCGCTACCAGGTCGCGAAGGTCGGCGACGCGGACCGCACCCTGGACGCCGGGGTGCACACCTACGAGCTGTCCTACCGGGTCGACGACGTGCTGCTGGCCGGCGTGGACGGCGAGGCCCGGTTCTACTGGAACCTCGTCCCGCCGGGCTGGCAGCAGCAGATCGGCACCACCCATCTGAGCGTCGACCTGCCCGCGGCCGTGGTCGGCGAGCCGCGCTGCATGGTCGGGCAGGGCAGGGCAGACGGCTGCACCGCCCAGCTGGAGGACGACGGTCGCCGGATCGTGGTCAGCACCGGCGGACTGGACCGGCGCACCCCGGTGACGATCGACGCCCAGCTGGCGATGACCGCCCCCGACCCCGAGCACCAGATGCCGTGGCACACCCGCTGGCACCGGGTGCTGGGCTCCTGGCTGCCGGGGCCCCCGCTGGTGCTGCTGCTCACCGCCGGGGCGGCGTGGCTGGGCTGGCGCCGTTCGCGCCGCAGCTTCGAGACGGCCCCCGGCTTTCCGCTGACCTACGCCCCGCCGGAGGGGATCGGACCCGCGCAAGCAGGGTTCGTGCTGCGCGAGAGGAGCACCCGGGACCACTACGTCGGCAACCTGATGCACGCCGCCCAGCAGGGCCTGACCACGCTGGAGGTGACCGACCGCGGCTGGACCGTCACCGGGCTGGACGGCGTCACCGCGACCGACCCGGTCACCGCCGCCCAGGCCCACTCCCTGGGGGTGACGCCCGGGCAGGCGTTCACCGCGCTCCCGGACAGCGTCACCGCCGGGCGGACCCTCTCCAGCTCGGTGTCGGCCACGGGGACCGCGGTCAAGGAGTGGGCGCTGCGCGAGGGCGTCATGAGCGCCTCCCCGCGCACCGCCTGGCTCACCGTCATCGGCGCGGCGGTGCTGGCGGCCTTCCTGTTCGGCTTCGCCCCGGCCACCATGGTGGCGCTGGTCCCCGGCGGCTACGCGGTGTTCGGGTTCTGGGCGCTGATGCCCGGCTCCTCGACCCGCCGCACCGCCCGCGGGCGTGAGCTGTGGAGCCGCGTCGGCGGGTTCGAGCGGGTGCTGTCCACCCCGTCGAGCCGGGACCGGTTCGACTTCTCCGGGCGTGAGGAGCTCTACACCGCCTACATCCCGTGGGCGGTGGCCTTCGGGTGTGCCGAGGCCTGGGCGGCCAAGTACACCGCGGAGACCGGCAGCCCGCCGCCCGAGCCGCACTACCTGGCCGGTGCCGGCGCGGGCGCCGGGGCAGGCCAGGTCGGGCGGGCCGTGCAGGAGAGCTTCAGCCGGACGCTCGACAGCGCCATCTCCAGCTACGCGGCCACCCAGTCCTCCTCGTCCTCCGGCGGCGGCTCGTCGGGTGGCGGTGGCGGCGGGGGCGGCGGCGGTGGTTCCTGGTGAGCCGCGCCGGAACCGCTAGATTCGCAGCCAGCTCCACCCCACCGACTCCCCGGGAGACCCCATGATCGTCCTGCTGGTCCTGCTCGTCCTCGTGCTCGCCGTGGTCGGGTTCGTGGTGGCGGGGTTCAACCTGTTGCGCCGCTCCGACATCGGTGCCCAGGAGGCGCTCGGCGGCATCGACGTGCAGCTGACCCGTCGGGCCGAGCTGATCCCGAACCTGGTCGAGACGGTCAAGGGGTACGCCGCGCACGAGAAGGGCCTGCTGGAGTCGATCACCGCCGCCCGCGCCCAGGTGCAGCAGGCCGCGCAGGGCGATGACGTCGCGGCCCGGGCCGCGGCCGACGCGCAGCTGCAGGGCGCGCTGGTCAACCTCAGCGCGGTCGCGGAGAACTACCCGGAGCTGAAGGCCAACACCAACTTCCTGGAGCTGCAGAAGCAACTGGCCGAGACCGAGAACCAGCTCTCCTTCAGCCGGCAGTACTACAACGACGCCGTGCGCACCCTCAACAACGCCACGCAGACGATCCCGTGGATGTTCCTCACCGGGGTCGCGGGGGTCTCCAAGCGCGACTTCTACGAGGCTCCGGCCAGCCACGACGCCCCGCCCACCGTCTCCTTCTGAGTCGCCCCCGGCCCGCGGGTCAGAACACCCCGCGTGGACGGAACTGCACCGAGACCCGGGGTCCGGCGTGGGCCTGCTTGGGCACCGCGTGCTCGAAGGTGCGCTGGCAGCTGCCGCCCATCACGACCAGGTCCCCGTGACCCAGCAGCACGGCGGTGGAGGGTCCGCCGCCGCGGGGGCGCAGCAGCAGCCGACGGGGGTCGCCCAGGGAGACGATGGCCACCATCGTGTCCTCGCTCGCGCCCCGACCGATGGTGTCGCCGTGCCAGGCCACCGAGTCCCGACCGTCGCGGTACAGACAGCAGCCGGCGGTCGCGAACGGTTCACCGAGCTCGGGCAGGTAGTGGGCGTCGAGCTCGGTCCGGGCCCGGGTCAGCGCCGGGTGGGGGAGCGGGTCGCCCTCGCCGTAGGTGTGCAGCAGCCGCGGCACGTCGACCACCCGGTCGTACATCTGACGCCGTTCGGCCCGCCACGGGGTCCGGTGCAGCAGGGCGCTGAGCACCTCGTCGGGTTCGCTCAACCAGGTGCGTTGCACGTCGAGCCACGCCCCGCGGCCCAGCTGCCGGCGCTCGGGCGTCAGCAGCATCGTGCCCGGGGCCGGGAACAGGGTCGCCTGGTAGTCCGCCACGGCCCCCACCCTACGCCGATCTTCGATCACCCGTTCGAATGACGGCCGGGTCCGACGATCGGTCAGGCCGCACCGCCCGTTCGGGCCACTTCGCCCCACTCGCCGGACGCGACGTCGGGCGCGACCTAGGGTGACCGGTGTGACAGCCCAGTCCGCCACGCCGGGGGAGGACGGCTCGCGCCGGGCGCTCAAGCACGTCCAGGTGCGCGAGTACGTCCGGGACCTGCTGCGTGACGCCTCCAGCGGGACGGCCGCGCCGTCCGAGCGGGACCTGGTGGCCCGCTTCGGGGTGGCCCGGATGACGGTGCGCCAGGCCATCGACGCGCTGGTGGCCGAGGGCGTCCTGGAACGGATCCCGGGCCGCGGCACCTTCGTCGGCCGCCGGGACGTCAGCCCCTCGCGGGTCACCGGACTCACCGAGGAGGCGGTGCGCAACGGCAGCACCGTCGAGTCGCGCACGCTCTTCCTGGGCCGCGCCCGCGCCACCGAGTCCCTGGCCCGCGCCCTGGAGGTGACCGCGGACGACCCGGTGCTGCGCTGGGAGCGTCTGCGGTTGGTCGACGGCCAGGTGGTGTCCTTCTCGGTGGTCTACCTCAACGAGGCGTTGTTCCCCGGCTTCCTGCTCGACCGGCCCCCGCACAGCCTCTACGACGAGCTGCAGTCCCGGGGCCTGCACCCGACCTGGGCCGAGGACGTGCTCCGCTCGGCGGTGGCCGGCGACCGGGAGGCCGAACTGCTGCAGCTGGAGCCCGGCAGCCCGGTGCTGCGGCAGCAGCGGCGCTCGGTGAACCGGGACCGGACCGTCGAGGTCAGCGAGTCCAGCCACCGGGTCGACCGGATCCGCGCGAGGTTCCTGACCGGCGGGTCCTGAGCCCTGATCCACCGATCCACCCGCTGCTGCGCGTCACCAGCTGGGCACCTCGGCTGCGTTGCACCAGTTCACCGGGCAACCAGCACGCGCTCACTGGTGTGCCTTGCCGAGCCACGCATCTGATGCCGCTCGCGACGCGGCCGGCCGGTGGATCCGGGCTGAGCACGCGGTCAGGCACCCGGAAGCAGGCGGTGGTGCGCTGGCTATCATGCGCCCCATGACCTCCGTGGCTCCGCTCCCGGCCGGTACCCGGCTGTTCCACGTCGGGCCGCACAAGACCGGGACGTCCGCGGTCCAGGCCGCCTTCCACCAGGTGCGCGAGACGCTCCCGGCGCTCGGCGCCGCCTACCCCGACCCGCGGCCCCAGGCCTACCGGGCCGCCGTGGGTCTGCTGGGCACCGACGGCCAGCTCGGCAGCGGATCGTGGGACGTGTCGTCGTGGGACGAGCTGGTCGGGCGGCTGGAGGATGCCGGTGACCTGCGCGCGGTGGTCAGCTCGGAGTCCTTCTGCGCGCTGCGCCCCGAGGGCATCCAGCAGCTGGGTCAGGACGTGGGCCACGACAGGACCCACGTCGTGCGCATGGTCCGTCGCTTCGACAAGCTGATCCCGTCCTTCTGGCAGCAGCGCATCGTCGCCGGGGTGCGGCTGCCCTTCGACACGTGGCTGAGCACGATCCTCGACAACCCCGACTCCGGGTTCTGGTACCGCCAGGCCTGGGGAGGCATGACGCGCCGGTGGGTCGAGGAGTTCGGCCCGGACCGGGTCAGCGTGGTCGTGGTCGACGAGACCGACCACCGCTGGCAGCTCGAGGTGTTCGAGCAGCTCCTCGGCCTCCCCGCGGGGGCGCTGCCGCTGGTGGAGGGCAAGGGGAACCGGTCGCTCAACGCGGGCGAGACCGAGTTGCTCCGCTCGGTGAACGGCCCGTTGCGCGCCCACGACTGGAACCCGAAGCTGCACTTCCGGATGGTGCGGATGGGCGCGAGCCGCGACCTCAAGGCTGAACCCCGCGACCCCGCCGGCGCCAAGATCCTGCTGCCCCCGGACCGTCTCGACCAGTTGCGCGAACTCACCGAGCGCCAGATCGAGGAGCTGCAGGGACTCGGCGTCCGGATCATCGGCGACCTGGACCTGCTGCGCGCCGAGCCGGCGACCTCCGAGTGGGAGCGTCCGAGCACGGTCCCGGCCTCCGCGGCGGCCGCTGCCCTGCACGGCGTGGTGCAGCGGGTCCGGAGTGGCCGCAACGTGCCGGTCCACGCCGACGGCAGCCCCGCCCTGGAGGCCGACGCGCCCGCACCCGGTGCGGCGACCGGCCCCGGTGTCGTGGTCGTCGCGCCCGGACCGGCCGGTGACCACCTGCGGGCCCGCACGACGCCCCCGGGACGGCTGGGCAAGGCGGTGCTGTGGTGGCCGGGCCTGGCCCAGGTGCTCGTCGGGGGCTGGCAGCAGGACCTGCTGCGCGGCCCGGTCGTGGACTGGGAGCAGTGGCTCGACGAGCACGGCGAGCGGTGGGCCGACCAGGCCGTCACCGAGCTGGAGCGGGCCCGACGTCGGCACCGGTCCGCCCCGCTGGTGCTGGGTGACGCCTACGTGTTGACGAAGCGGCTCGACGAGGTCGGGGTGGTCCCCGGTGACGGGTCGTCGTCCACGCGCCGTTCGCTGCTGACGCCGGTGGAGCTGCAGGCCCTGGTGGAGCTGGGCCGTCGCCCCGAGCCGCTGGACGAGCAGGAGTGGCAGCGCTTCGCGGCCGACGGGGCTGCCGCGTTCGTGTGCCGGATCGAGGCGGTGATGAAGCGTGTCGGTGCGCAGGACTGGCCCGAGCACCTCCAGCCGTACGTCGACCGGGTGGCTGCGGTGACCGCGTCCGGGACCGTGGTCGGACGGCACCGGCGCCGGATGCTGGTGCCCGACCCCGAGAACCGCATCACCTCGCGGGCCGCGGGCCGGATGCTCGCCGGGGCGCTGGCGGCCTCGGACACCAACTGGACTCCTGCGCCCCGCTGAGCCAGCCGCTCAGGGCACCTGGTCGGCGTCGACGATCGAGTAGGCGTAGCCCTGCTCGGCCAGGAACCGCTGCCGGTTCTGGGCGAACTCGGCGTCGACGGTGTCGCGGGTGACCACGGTGTAGAAGTGCGCGGAGCGGCCCTCGCCCTTGGGGCGCAGCAGCCGACCCAGCCGCTGGGCCTCCTCCTGGCGGGAGCCGAACGAGCCGCTGACCTGGATCGCGACCTCGGCCTGGGGCAGGTCGACGGAGAAGTTCGCGACCTTGCTGACCACCAGCAGCCGCTCCTCGCCGGAGCGGAACGCGTCGAAGAGGCGCTGGCGTTCCTTGACCGGTGTCTCCCCGGTGATCACCGGGGCGCCCAGCGAGGTGGCGATCTCGTCCAACTGGTCCAGGTACTGCCCGATCACCAGGGTCGGTTGGGTGGCGTGCCGCTCCACCAGCCGGCGCAGCACCAGGGTCTTCTCGCCGGTGCAGGCCGCCAGCCGGTACCTGTCCTCGGCCTCCGCGGTGGCGTAGGCGAGCCGCTCGCCGTCGGGCAGCGAGACCCGCACCTCGACACACTCTGCCGGCGCGATCCAGCCCTGTGCCTCGATGTCCTTCCAGGGCGCGTCGTAGCGCTTCGGCCCGATCAGGCTGAACACGTCACCCTCACGGCCGTCCTCGCGGACCAGGGTCGCGGTCAGCCCGATCCGGCGCCGTGCCTGCAGGTCCGCGGTCATCCGGAAGATCGGCGCCGGGAGCAGGTGCACCTCGTCGTAGACCACCAGACCCCAGTCGCGGGCGTCCAGCAGCTCCAGGTGCGGGTAGGTGCCCTTCCGGCGCAGGGTCAGCACCTGGTAGGTGGCGATGGTGACCGGGCGGACCTCCTTGACCGCGCCGGAGTACTCGCCGATCTCGTCCTCGGTCAGCGTGGTGCGGCGCAGCAACTCGTCCTTCCACTGCCGCGCCGAGACGGTGTTGGTGACCAGGATCAGCGTGGTCGCGCGGGCGTGGGCCATCGCGGCCGCGCCGACGATCGTCTTCCCGGCACCGCACGGCAGCACCACCACCCCGGAGCCGCCGTGCCAGAACGACTCCGCGGCGTCACGCTGGTAGTCGCGCAACTCCCAGCCGTCGGTGACCAGGTCGATCGGGTGCGCCTCCCCGTCGACGTAGCCGGCGAAGTCCTCGGCGGGCCAGCCCAGCTTGAGCAGCGCCTGCTTGAGGTTGCCGCGCTCGGAGGGGTGCACCGCGACGGTGTCCTCGTCGATCCGGGCGCCCAGCATCCCGGCGACCTTCTTGGCCCGCAGCACCTCCTCCAGCACCGGCCGGTCTACCGAGACCAGGACCAGCCCGTGCACCGGGTGCTTGGTCAGCTGCAGACGCCCGTAGCGCCCCATCGTCTCGGCCACGTCGACCAGCAGGCCCTGCGGCACCGCGTAGCGGGAGTAGGTGAGCAGGGTGTCGACCACCTGCTCGGCGTCGTGCCCGGCGGCGCGGGCGTTCCACAACCCCAGCGGGGTGAGCCGGTAGGTGTGCACGTGCTCGGGGGAACGCTCCAGCTCGGCGAACGGGGCGATCGCCTTGCGGCAGTCGGAGGCGCGCGGGTGGTCGATCTCCAGCAGCAGGGTCTTGTCGGACTGGACGATGAGCGGTCCGTCGGTCAACGGGGGGCCTTCCGGGTCGAGCGGGTGCGGGCCCGGTGCGCGGCGACGTGCAACCGGGTGGAGCAGCGGGTGGAGCAGAAGCGGCGGGTGGCGCCCGGCGAGGTGTCCACCCAGACGTTGGTGCAGCCCTCGCCGTGGCAGAAGCCGAACCGGGGGCGGCCGGGGCGCAGCAGCAACGAGGCCAACCCGAGCAGCACCTGCCCGGTGAGCAGCTCGGCGGCGGTGGCCCCGGACGGCGTGAACCGACCTGTGGGATCCCCGAGCTGGACCTGCGGCACCACCCGGTGCGCCACGAGCAGGTCGTTCAGGGCGTCGGCCGCCCGGTCCAGGTCCTCGTTCTGGGCCAGGGTGACCACGACCAGCAGGTCGCGGCGCAGCGCCGCCAGCACCGGCAGGTCCTCCGCGCCGGGCCGGGGGCCGTCGACGGGCAGCGCGAGCAGGTCGTCGGAGTGGGTGAGCGGACTGTTCAGCAGGGCCGCAGCCCGGCCCGCGTACCCCACGTAGTCCATGTCCCGATCCTACGGACGGGGTTCGAGGGTCCGTACCTGGGAGATCCGGTGCACCGCGAACTGGCGCACGTCGTCGCTGCGGTGGTCCCGCGCGGTCAGCTCGCCGCCCTCGACCCGGATCGGGTCCAGGACCCGCTCGGTCACGGTGCCGTGGTTGTCGGCGTACCCGACCACCACGCTGGCCCCGGTCTCGGCGGCCTGGCGCAACGCGGTGAGGTGGTCGGCCGCGGTGCGGCTCACCGTGCTCCCGCGGGGCCGGTTCGCGGCCGCGGTGTCCCCGGCCCGCAGGGCGCTGAGCGCGGCACTGACCCGGGCCCCGGCGCGGGCGGACTCGACCGCCTCCCCGCGGGGTGGTCGGGGCGTGCGGGCCCGGTGCAGGTCGGCGCGGTGGGCGGTGACGGTGCCGTCGAGGCCCTCCACGACCGGCGCCAGCCCCAGCTCCCGCAGCCGGGGGAGCAGCTCCTCCAGCCCGGTTGCGCTGATGACCACGGTGGGGGCCAGCCGGCGCAGACCGAGCCGGGCGGCCGCGGGGTCCGAGCAGAGCACGTCCAGCGCAGCGGTGTCGTCGGAACGCAGGAAGCACTCGGCGTACCCGGCGCGCACGGTGCCGTGGGTGCGGGCCACGTCGTCGACCAGGTAGTGCAGCGGCTGCGGGACCGGGGTGGCCGAGACCCGGTCCAGGAAGGCATGGATCTCGGCGGTGGACCAGCCGGCGTCGAGGCCGCGTCGCACCGAGCCGGCCGCGAACCGGTAGACCGTCGCCCCTCCCCGGGACTCCACGTCGGCCAGCAGGTGCAGGTCGCGGGCCACGTCGCTGCGCAGCGGACCCGGGGCGACGGCCGTCAGGTCGGCCTGCAGCAGCACCTGCTCGACCGGGGCGGGCAGCAGCGGCTCCAACGCCGCCACGGCCTCGGAGAACTCTCCCGACACCATCGCCCGCCCCGCCGTGGACAGACCGCCGAACGCGGTCAGCCCCCACATCTCGGCCTCGGCCAGGGCCCAGCCCACCTGGTCCTGCACGGCCACGGGACGCCGCGGGCGCAACCAGGCCAGCCGGGCCACCACACCGGCCGGTCCGGTCCCGGCGGCCACCACCTCGCCGGGGGCCAGCTCGGCCAGGACCGCCATCGTGCGGTGCCGGGTCTCGGCGGTGAACTCACTGCTCAACTCGGGCGCCAAGGCGTTCCAGGTCTTGCCGGCCGAGTCCTTGGTGCCCACCAGGGCGGGGACCCGCCGGCTGTCCCACCACGCGCGCACCAGGCGTTCCCAGCGGCTGGACGCCGGCTGGGCCACCCACTGGTCGAAGGAGTCGGTGGGGACCCAGGCCAGCTCGCCGGTACCGCCGGTGGACTCGGCCAGCAGACCCGCCGAGCGGGCGGTCTCGGCGAGCAGCGCGGTCTGCGACTCGCCCAGGTGCAGGTCCCGGGCGGCGGCCTTGAGGTCCCGCACGGCCAGGCCACCGCTGCGCAGCACCCCCGGCGGGTGCTGCCCCCAACCGTCCAGCAGCAGCTCGACCCGGCGCACGGCCTCGAACGCAGCGCCGGCGGCGGTGCGGTCCACGACCTCTTGGCTGCGGGCCGTGGTGGGCACCGGGGGCACCGCGTCGACCGGGTCGGCGGTGGTGGTGCCGCCGTGCAGGGCGAGCACCACCTCGCCGGGGACCACCACGTGGGCGTCGCGGCGTCGCAGCAGCCCGGCCTCCACCAGCTCGGTCTGGGCCCGGGCCACCGCACCACCCGAGGCCGCCACCGCGGTGGAGCGGTGCTCCACGACGTGGTGCAGCAACCGGCGGGCCGGGTCGGACAGGCCGGCCAACGCGGTGACCGGCTCGACGCCTGCCGGGAGCTCGGTGCCCAGCGGGCGCACCGCACCCACGGCACTGCGCCGGTCGCTGCGCAGGGCGTCGGCGACCCCGTTGACCGCGCGCAGCCCGGTGGGGGACTCCCAGACCAGCAGCAGGTCGGACACCCGGGTCAGTGCCGCCTCGCAAGCCGGACGCGCGGCGTTCACCATCGCGAAGAGTTCCTCGAAAGTGGTTTGACCTGAAACCACGAGGGCATCAAGCACCGAGAGCTCGAGCCGGTCCAGCTGGTCGAGAGCCATCAGTACCGAAGAGCGGGTCGCGGCACGCGACGCCAACGCAGCAGAGTCGTGAGGGGCCGGAGTGGTGAGATCGGGGCGCGCCGTCAGCAGCGCGCTCACGCGCGCGTCCGGCCACCCTCGGAGCAGGTCGGCGAGGGTGCGGGGGGCGTCGAGCTGTCCGGCCACCCCTCCTACGCTACTGCCCGTGCCCCGTGCCCGTCGTCGTTGCCGACCCAGCCCCGTACGCCCCTGGGGCAGGGGATGAAGGCCGTGGACCTGCACCACGGAGTGGCCACCGACGTCGGACTGGTCCGCAAGGTCAACGAGGACGCCTACCTCGTCTCGCCGCCGCTGTTCCTCGTCGCCGACGGCATGGGTGGGCACGCGGGCGGCGCGATCGCCTCCTCGATCGCGGTCGAGGAGTTCCGCCAGCTCGACGTGCGCGGCCTGGACCCCCGGCGCGGCACCGAGGCCGTGGTCGCCGCGATGGCGCGCTGCCAGGCCCGGATCCGTGAATGGGGTGCCGCCCAGGGGGCCGGCACCTGGCACGCCGGCACCACCGCCGCGGTGGCCCTGGTCGTCGAGGACGCCGAGGGGTTCAAGTGGCTGCTGGCGAACCTGGGCGACTCCCGCATCTACCGGGTCCACGAGGGCGAGCTCGAGCAGGTCAGCGTCGACCACTCCGTGGTCCAAGAGCTCGTCGACGCCGGCAAGATCACCGCCGAGGAGGCCAACCGGCACCCCGAGCGGCACGTGATCACCCGCGCCCTGGGCAGCCCCGAGGGGGTCGCCCCCGACTTCTTCCTGCTGCCGATGGGGTCGGTCGACCGGCTCCTGCTGTGCAGCGACGGGGTCAGTGGGATGGTCGACGACGCGACCATCGCCGAGATCCTGCTGGAGACCACCGATCCCCGTGACGCCGCCGACCACCTGGTCGGCACCGCCCTGGCGGCGGGAGGACGCGACAACGCCACTGCGGTCGTGGTCGATGTGGTGGGATTGATGACCGACGAGACGCTCGCCTCCGCGCACCGGCGCGGGGGCCTGGAGACCAAGCTGGGAGCCTTGCCATGAAGTCCTACCTCCAGGGAACCTGGTACGCCGTGCTCGGCGACACCGTGACGGTCCTGCTGCCCCCCGCCGAGCGCGGGCGAGTCGCGGCCACCTGGGACCTGGTCGATGCCGGTGCGGGTGCCCCCGAGGTGCTCGACCTGCTGCTGGCCGGTGGCCTCAGCCCGCTGTCGGGCTTCGCGCTGGTCGTGCGTGAGGGCGAGGGCGTCCGGGTCCTGGCCCGCGGCAACGTCCGGGTCCAGCTCGCCACCGCCGACGGGGTGGTCGTGGCCGACGGCACCGGCGCGATGACGTGGGTGGACCAGCAGGCCGACGCGGTCACCGGCGTGGTCGTCGAGATGGACTCCGAGGTGCTCGACCCGACCGAGCTGGTGGTCGGCACCGGTCTGGTCCGGGTGGCCCGGCTCAGCGACCCCGCGACGCCGCTGCCCGCGCCCGCCGCGGCCCCGGTCGCCGCCGAGCCGGTCGTCGAGCCGGTCGCCCCGGTGGTCGAGCCCGTCGTCGCGCAGGCTCCCGAGCCGGTGGCGGAGGCCGCCCCGGTCGTCCAGCTGGCGCCGGAACCGGTCGCCGTCGAGCCGGTCGTGCCCGCCGCGTACGTCCCCGCCGAGCCGGAGCCCGAGCCGGAGCCCGAGCCGGAGCCGGAGCTGGCCGACCTGCCCACCGAGACCTTTGCGGCCGTCGAGGCGGACCTGCCTCCCTCCGCCCCGGCCTTCGACGTCAGCGACATCGACACCGGTGACCCGCTGGGCATCGGCCCGATCCCGACGGCACCGACCTTCGGGACGCCGGTTCCCGCGCCCGAGGTCCAGGGCTGGGGCGGTGCGCCGCTGGGTGGCCCCGACCCGCTGGGCCAGTCCGGCCCGTTCGCAGGTGCCCCCGAGCCCTACGAGGACCACGACGGCCGGACCCACTCCGGTCTGGTGCACGACGTCGTCCCGCCGCCGACCGGGATCCCCGGCCAGCCGCAGGCCCCGGCGGTCACCGCCCAGCCCGTGGCCCGGCTGGTGCTCTCCACCGGCGACACCATCGACGTGGACCGCGCCATCCTGTTCGGCCGGGCACCGGAGGCACGACGTTTCCAGGTCGGCGAGGAGCCACGCCTGGTGACGGTGCCCAGCCCGCACCAGGAGATCTCCTCCACGCACCTGGAGGTGCGCCCGGGCTCCGGCGCCGACCACGGCGCCGCCGTGGTCAGCGACCTCGGCTCGACCAACGGCACCGTCGTGGTCCAGCCGGGCATGGAGCCCGAGGAGCTGCACGCCGGCATCGCGGTCCAGCTCCTCCCGGGCGCGATCATCGACCTGGGCGACGGTGTGACCATCCACGTCACCGCTCCGTGACCGGCGCACCTCTCCCGTGACCTCGACGCCCACCCCCGTGCCGGTCCCGGCCGGGCTGGACCGCCGGTTCCTGGCCTTCGCCACGGACCGCCTCGTCCAGCTCGGGCCGGGCGTGGCGTCGGGGGTGGTCGCGTCCGAGGCCGGGTTGTCGCTGGGTGCCTCGATCGGCGTCGGGGTGGGGGTCCTGCTGCTGGTGTGGCTGGTGCTGGTCACCCTCGTGGCGGTGCGCGGCACCAGTCCCGGCAAGCAGCTCACCGGCCTGGCCGTGGTCCGGGTCGACCGACCCGGTGAACCCGTCGGCTTCGGGGCGGCGCTGCGCCGCTGCGTGGTGCTGGCCCTGCCCGGCATCCTGACCGGGGGCTTCGCCTGGCTCGCCCTGGCCTGGACCGCGCTGGTCGACGGCTCCGGGATGCGCCGCGGCTGGCACGACCGGGTCGCCGGCACCGCGGTCGTCGACGCCCGCCCGGCCACCCCCGTCGAGGTCGACGTGGAGGTCGCCCAGACCCCGACCGGGGTGGTCAACCTGACCACCCTCCGGCTGGTCCCCGCGGCCGAACCGGCCACCGCCTCGCGCACCGGCAGCGGCGTCCGGTCCCGCCCCGTGCCGCCGCCGCGCAGCGCGCTCTCGGGCGAGGACGGGCCCCGGGTCCCCGCCCAGGCCGGCGACGAGGACCCCGCCGGACGCACGGTGATCCGCTCGGTCCAGTCCGAACCCCGCGTCCCGGTGCAGCACCACCCCACCCCGACCTGGTTCGTCGCCTTCGACGGCGGCCCCGAGTTCGAGGTGACCGGGCTGGTGCTGATCGGACGCAACCCCGAACCGCGTCCCGGCGAGCCGGTGGCGCACCTGGTGCCGCTGGCCTCGGCCGACATGTCGGTCTCCAAGACGCACGCCCAGGTCGCGGTAGCCAGCGACGGCGTGCTGGTCGCCCTCGACCGGGGCTCCACGAACGGGTCGGTGCTGGTCCGCCAGGGCATCAGCAAGCCGCTGGTGGCCGGTCGGGGGACCACCCTGCGCGACGGCGACCGTGTCCGCTTCGGTGACCGTGAGATGCGGGTGCGCCGCGGCTGACTGAGCCGCCCCGGCAGGGGTGGCCGGTGGTTACGGTGGCCTGGTGGAGACCGACCTGACCCGCGCGTGCGAGCGCCTCGAGGCGGACCTGCGCGCCCGCGGGTCGGTGCTGGTGGCCTACTCCGGGGGTGCGGACAGCGCGTTCCTGCTGGCCGCGGCCGTCCGTGCGCTGGGGGCGCAGCGGGTGGTGGCCGGCACCGGCCTGTCGGCGTCGCTGGCCGCCGGTGAACGGGCCCCGGCCCGGGCGTTCGCCGAGTCCCTGGGGGTGCGGTACCTGACCCCGGTCACGCACGAGGGCGACCGAGCGGGCTACCGGGAGAACTCGACGCGCCGCTGCTGGTTCTGCAAGGACGAACTCCTCGAGGTGCTCACCGCGCTGGCCGGGGACCTGGGCGTGGCCCACGTCGCCACCGGCACCAACGCCGACGACGTGGTCGCCGGCTTCCGGCCCGGCATCGCCGCGGCGCGCGACCGGGGGGCGATCACCCCGCTCGCCGATGCCGGGTTCACCAAGGCGATGGTGCGCGAGGCGTCGCTGGCCTGGGCGCTGCCCACCTGGGACAAGCCCGCCGCCGCCTGCCTGGCCAGCCGTGTCGCCTACGGGGTCGAGGTCACGCCGTGGCGCCTGGTGCGGGTGGACCGGGCCGAGCGGGCCGTCCGTGAGGTCCTGGCCCGCGCCGGCACCACCAGCGACGACCTGCGGGTGCGTGACCTCGACGGCACCGCCTCGGTGGAGCTCGACGTGGCGCTGCTCCCGCTGCCGGGCCCGCTCGAGCAGCAGCTGCACCACGCCGTCCGCGACGCCGGCTTCAGCGACGTGGTCGTCGACCCCCGCGGGTTCCGCAGCGGCGCCCTCAACGACGGCCACACCGACCCGACCGGCTGAGCCGCCGCGCCGCTGGTCGAGCCTGCTCCCGGTGGTCGAGCCAAGTCCCCGGTGGTCGAGCCCAGTCCCCGGTGGTCGAGCCTGCCGAGACCCCACCCGGGAGATCTCGGTGGTGGTGCGTCGGGAGCGCCGACTACCATCGGCCACGCGCAGCGCCGGAACCCCGGCGCTGCTTCGTACATCACGCGCCCGACGACCGGGCGCACGCGAGCAGGAGGAGTGCGCGGTGCCCACTGGCAAGGTGAAGTGGTTCGACGCCGAGCGCGGGTTCGGTTTCCTCAGCCAGGACGGCGGCGACGACGTCTACGTGCACACCGACGCGCTGCCGGCCGGGGTGAAGTCCCTCAAGCAGGGCGCCCGCGTGGAGTTCGGCATCGCCCAGGGCCGACGCGGCGACCAGGCGCTGCAGGTGCGCCTGCTCGACGCCCCCGCCTCGGTCCAGCGCAACCAGCGCCAGGCCCAGCGTCGTTCCCCCGAGGAGATGGCCCCGATCGTGGAGGACCTGATCCGCCTGCTCGACGGCGTGGGGGAGACCTACCGCCGCGGCCGCCACCCCGAGGCCCGCACGGCCCGTCCGGCCGCGAAGCTGCTGCGCGCGCTGGCCGACCAGCTCGACGCCTGAGCCGACCTCACCCCACCGTCCGGAACGGTGCGGTGTCCTCCCCACCGTTGTCGCCGGGCTCGGGCCCGGGCTCCGGCTCGGGTGGGGGCGGGGCGGCCGGGCTGCGTCCGGGACGACGCACCAGCACGAAGACGATCCACGCCCCGAGCACGCACCCGGCGATCGTGAACCCCAGTCCGGGCCGCAGCGGCATCGCGATCCCGATGAACCCGCCCAGCACCCAGGCCAGCTGGAGGGCGGTGTCGGACCGGGCGAACGCGCTGGTCTGCACCTTCGGGGCGACCTCGGCCTGGATGGTGGAGTCCAGGGAGAGCTTCGCCAGTGACTGCGACAACCCCGCCACCAGGCCCAGCGTCGCGAACGTCACCACCCCGGGGTGCAGGGCGGCCAGCAGCACCGCGGCCAGGTCGGCGAAGAGCGCCAGCACCACCGTCACCGCCGGGTTGATCCGCCGCAGCAGGGAGGCCAGGGCGATGCCCAGGGTGTTGCCCAGCCCGGCGGCACCGACGACCAGGCCCAGCAGCAGCTCGGGACGCCAACCGTCGACGCCGTGCTCGCGCAGCAGGAACGCCATGAACATGGTGAGGAACCCCGACATCCACCGCGGTCCGCAGTTCGCGCGCAGCGCGAAGGCCACCGGCGGGGGGATCCGCATGCCGCGGTGCGGTCCGCTCGGCTCGGGGCCCAGCGTCATCGGCTCCTCGCCCTGGCTGAAGTCGACCTTCTCCGGCAGCCGGATCGCCCAGATCGTGGCCACCACGAACAGCGCGAACGCGTAGCGCAGCGACCACTCCGGCCCCAGCAGCGAGGCCGCGCCGGCCAGCGGCGCCGACACCGCGGCGCCCACCACCCCGGCCAGCGAGGTCCGGCCGTTGGCCTTGACCAGCGTCAGGTTGGGCGGGACCAGCCGGGGGATGGCGGCGGCCCGGGTGACGCCGTAGGCCTTGGAGGCGATCAGCACCCCCAGCGCGGCCGGGAACATCCAGGCCGACTCGCCCGCCACGGCCCCGGCCAGCACCCAGCACAGGAACCCGCGGATCGCCATTGTCGCGCCGATCGACCAGCGTCGGCCGTGGTTGAACCGGTCCAGGAAGGGACCGATCAACGGTGCCACGACCGCGAACGGCAGCAGGGTCAGCGCCAGGAACAGCGCGACCTGCCCGCGCGCCTCGCCGGAGGGGACCTGGAAGAACAGGGTGCCGGCCAGCGAGATCGCGACCGCCGCGTCCCCGGCGGCGTTGAAGGCGTGCAGCTCGATGAGGCGGGACAGACCACTCTCGCCCGCCCCCTCGGCGCGGGCAGCCTGCCGGGCCCGGCCCACCCCGGCCCGGCCGGCGCGTCCGGTGGCCCGGGCTGCCCCGGTCAGACCACGACCCAGTGACCGGCCCGCGGACCTGGCCCGCGTGCCGGTGCCGGGCTCCTCGGGCGTCGGCTCCGTCATGGCGCCATCCTGCCCAACCGGCGGGCAGTTCGTCCCCGACCCTCGCCGACGTGGACCCGAACGGGACAGCAGTGGGGGTGATTTGCGATGCTTGCCCCGTGACCACCACCGCACCTCTCCTCGACCCGATCCTGGAGTCCTCCGTCGACGCCGCCCGCGCGGCGCTGGCCGTGGAGACCGACCCGGCCGACGTCGGGGCCCACCTGGCCGTCCACGACGACGCCGAGGTCACCGGTGACCTGGTGCTCACCCACCTGTTCGAGTGCGCCCGGGCCGGGTACGTGGGCTGGCGCTGGAGCGTCACCATCACCCGCGCCGCCGACGAGGAGCGGGTCACCGTCGACGAGGTCGTCCTGGTGCCCGGCCCCGAGTCGGTCGTGGCTCCGTCCTGGGTGCCCTACGCCGAGCGGATCCAGCCCGGCGACCTGAACCCCGGCGACCTGCTGCCCGTGGAGGACGAGGACGTCCGTCTGGTCCCGACCTGGTCGGCCGGTGACGACGAGCTCTCCGACGACGACCTCAGCCAGGTCCGCCGGGTGGCCGGTGACCTGTTCGCGGGCCGGGTCCGGACCCTGTCGGTCGAGGGTCGTGAACGCACCGCCGAGCGCTGGTACGACGGCGACGCGGGCCCCGAGAGCCCGCTGGCCAAGGCTGCCTCGGACCACTGCGGCACCTGCGGGTTCAGCGTGGCGCTGGCCGGTCCGCTCTCCGCGACGTTCGTGGTCTGCGCCAACGGCAACGCCAACGACGACGGCCGCGTGGTCTCCCGGGACCACGGCTGCGGCGCTCACTCCGAGGTCAAGCTGGCCCGCAAGAACCGCCCGCAGTCGCTGCCGGACCACGTCTTCGACTCCCTCACCGAGGAGATCGAAGACTTCTGAGGTCGTCCACCCGGGCCGGCGCGCTGCGGCGCGACGTGGCCCGAGTCGCTCCGGGCGGGGTGGCACGGATGAGCCCCGGTACCCATCGCCAGCGGGCGGGCTCTGGTCCACCATGTACCCATGACCTCGAAGACCGAGCCCGCGCGCCCCGCGGCACCGCCGCCGGGTACCGCTGAGCCCCTGCACGCGACTCCCCGCCAGCTGGAGTGGCTGCGCACCCAGGTGGCGGACTGGCAGCGTGCCGGACTGCTGGACGCCCCCACCGCCACGGCGATCGTCGGACGCTACCGGGCCAGCCGCGGCGTCACGCTGGGCCGCACCCTGCTCGCCGTGGGCGGCACCTTCGTCGGCATCGGCCTGGTCTGGCTGGTGGCCGCGAACCTCGACCAGATCAGTCCTGGCGTGCGGTTCGGTCTGCTGCTGGCGATCTGGGTCGCTGTGCTCGTCGCCTCGGAGTGGCTCGAGGCACGGCGCGCGTCGGCGGCGCTGGTCGGGTCGCTGCGCACCGTGGTCGCCCTCGGGGCCGGGGCGGTGGTCTTCCAGGCCGCCCAGTCGCTGCAGGTCCCGGCCTGGGAGCCGCGGCTGATCGGCTGCTGGTCGGTGGTGGCGCTGGCGCTGGCCTACCTGCGCACCGCCCGGGGGCCGTTGCTGGTCGGCCTGGCCACCGGCACCGGGTGGGTGTTGTGGCAGGGGCTGGGGGAGGACCCCGAGTTCCTGACCGCGATCGTGCTCGGCGGTGCCGTCACCGTCGGCGCGGTGGGGCTCAGCTCGCTGCACGAGCGGGGGCGGCCCACCTTCGCCGGGCCGTGGCTGCACGTGGGCGCGGCCGCAGCCCTGGCCACCCTCTTCGCTGCGGCGGTGCCCGTGGAGTCCGACGACGTCGGCGGGGTCACGGTCTTCGCGTGGGTGGCGTTGGCGGTCGGGCTGGTCGGTGCCGCGACCCCCTGGCTGGTGCGGGCCGACCGGGCAGCACGCTGGCAGAGCCTGGTGGCCGTCGGGGTGGTGGCCGTGGCGGTGGGTCTGGCCCGGTGGGGGTCCACCCAGGACGTCGACGCGGTCGGCGCCAACGACGTGCTGCACGCCCTGGTCGCGGTCGCCCTGTACGTGGGTCTGGCCGTCGGGGTGGGTGCCCTCGGGGCGCTGCGCGACTCCTGGCTGCTGGGGGTGTTGAGCACCGGCGCGCTGGTGGTCTTCACGGTGTTCCAGAGCTTCGCGGTGTTTGCACCGATCGTGCAGGGCGCCTGGCTGTTCCTGCTGCTCGGGGTGGTGCTGCTGGGCACCGGCGTCGGCTTCGACCGGTTGCGGCGCACCGTGGCGGCCAGCATCGACGAGACCGACCCCTCGACCGGACCGGAGGCCTGAGATGGAGACCACGACGCGCGGGCGGGTGCTCACCGTCACCGCCCTCACCGGGCTGCTGGGTCTGGTCACGGCGTTGGGCGTGCACCCCCAGCTCTCGGCCCGACTCACCGGCGACACCTACCGCGTGCAGGTCGGCCCGGTCGACCCGATCGACCCGTTCCGGGGCGCCTACGTGCAGCTCGGCTACCCGGGTCTGCAGGTGCAGCCGGAGTGGGACGAGGAGCAGCTGCGGGACGAGGAGTGGGACGTGCCCGAGGGGCAGGTCTTCCTGCCGCTGCGCACCGAGGGCGACCTCACCGTCTCGGCGGCACCGGTCTCGCAGCGCCCCACCCAGGGGCCGTACCTGACCTGTCGGGGCGAGGGGTGGCGGGTGCGCTGCGGCATCGAGAGCTGGTTCGTGCCGCAGTCGGAGGCACGTGACCTGGAACGGCGGGCCGCCCGGGGCGACCTGGTGGCGGTGCTGAAGGTGGACGGACGCGGCAACGCTGCCGTCGTCGACATCGAGTGAGGCTCAGCCGCTCTGCGCGGCGCGGCGGGCGTCGCGCCGCCGGCGGCAGACCTCGATGCCGAACAGGCCCAGGCCGACCCCGGCCATGCAGGTCCACAACCACCACAGGTTGCCGGAGTCGCTGAGCCGCCCGTAGAAGGGGAGCAGGCCCAGAAAGCCGAGGAACCACACCGCGGTGCCGACCTCGACGGTGCGCACACCGTCCACGTCGAGGGGCTCGACGTCGGCGATCAGACCACGGGAGGCGGGCGGCTCGACGTCGGCGGGGTCACGGTCCACGGCCCCACGCTAGTCGAGGCAGAAAACGTTCTGCCACACTGTGCGTCCGTGAGTACTCAGACAGAGGCCGGCAAGCGGCCCTCCCCGGGATCCGGAAGCGCCGTGGACCGCTTCTTCAAGATCAGCGAACGTGGTTCCACCGTCGGCCAGGAGGTGCGCGGCGGTCTCGTCACGTTCCTGACGATGGCCTACATCCTCGTCCTCAACCCGATCATCCTGACCGGCGGCGCCGACAAGAACGGCGAGACGCTCGACTTCGCGATGATCGCCGCGGCCACCGCCCTGGTGGCCGGCGTCCTGACGATCCTGATGGGTCTCGTGGCGAACTTCCCGCTCGCCATCGCCGCCGGGCTCGGACTGAACGCCTTCGTCACCTACTCCATCGCCACCCAGATGACCTGGGCGGACGCGATGGGTCTGGTGGTCATCGAGGGCATCGTGATCCTGGTGCTGGTGCTGACCGGCTTCCGTGAGGCCGTGTTCAACGCGGTGCCGGTGCCGCTGAAGGTGGCCATCTCGGTCGGGATCGGTCTCTTCATCACGCTGATCGGCCTGGTCGACGCGGGCTTCGTCGGCCCGGGCGGCGGCACCCCGCTGACCCTGGGCGTCTTCGGCACCCTGCAGGGCTGGCCGGTGCTGGTCTTCTGCTTCGGTCTGGTGCTCGTGCTGGCCCTGTACGCGCTCAAGGTGCGCGGCGCGATCCTGATCTCGATCGTGGTCACCACGGTCGTGGCGATCCTGGTGGAGAAGTTCGCGACCGTGCCGCCGGCCCAGAACGAGGACGGCACGTTCAACCCCACCGCCTGGAACCTCAACGTCCCGGGCCTGCCCGACGACCTCGTCTCCAAGCCCGACTTCGGTCTGGTCGGCAAGTTCAGCCTGCTCGGCTCCTGGGAGAACGTCGGTGTCGTCACCGTATTCCTGCTGATCTTCACCCTTCTGCTGACCGACTTCTTCGACACCATGGGCACCATGACCGCGGTCGGCGCCGAGGCCGGGCTCAACGACGCCGACGGCGTGCCCCCGAACACCCGCAAGATCCTGGTCGTCGACTCGGTCGCCGCCATTGCCGGTGGTGCCGCGTCGGTCTCCTCCAACACCTCCTACATCGAGTCGACCTCCGGTGTCGCCGAGGGCGCGCGTACCGGTCTGGCCTCGGTGGTCACAGGTGTGCTGTTCCTGCTCGCGACCTTCCTGACCCCGCTGGTGAAGGTGGTGCCCTCCGAGGCCGCCGTCCCGGCGCTGGTGCTGGTCGGCTTCCTGATGATGCAGCAGGTCAAGGAGATCGACTGGGACGACCTGGAGGTCGCCATCCCGGCGTTCCTGACCATCGTGCTGATGCCGTTCGCCTACTCGATCTCGGCCGGCATCGGCGCGGGCTTCCTGGCGTTCGTGCTGATCAAGGTGGTGCGCGGCAAGGTCGCCCAGATCCACCCGCTGATGTGGATCATCGCGGCGATGTTCGTCGTCTACTTCGCGATCTCCCCGATCAGCTCCTGGCTGGGCTGAGCGCCGACGCACGCTGACGAGGGCGTGGCCGCACCGGGGCGGCCACGCCCTCGTTCGTCGTATTTCATTACCCTAGGTAATGAGATAGGCTAAGGAACGTGCCGACCGCCACCCGATCCACCGCGCTGGCCGCCGAACTGCGCCACGCGACGATGCGCCTGCGCCGGCAGCTGGTCAGCCAGCGCCACCCCGACAACGACCTGTCCATCCCGGCGATGGTGGTACTCGGGGCGCTCTTCCGGCACGGCGAGCAGACCATCGGTGCGTTGGCCGCCTTCGAGAAGGTGCAGCCGCCGACGATGACGCGCACCGTCAACTGCCTCGAGGCCGAGGGCCTGGTCCGCCGGCGCCCGCACGACACCGACGGCCGCCAGGTGCTGGTCTGCCTCACCGACGCCGGCCGCGACAAGGTCCTGGCCGACCGGGACCGTCGCGACGCTTGGCTGGCCCGCCGCCTGGACGCGCTGAGCGCCGACGAGCGCGACCTCCTGGCTCGGGCGACCGGGCTGCTGCAACGACTCACCGACGACGACTGAAGGACGATCCACCGCTTGAGCCCCACGTTCCGCTCCCTGTCCATCCCCAACTACCGCCGGTACGCGGCGGGCGGCTTCGTGTCCAACACCGGGACCTGGCTGCAACGGGTGGCGCAGGACTGGCTGGTGCTCGAACTGTCCGGCAGCGGCATCGCGCTGGGCATCACCACCGGGCTGCAGTTCCTCCCGTTCCTGCTGCTGGCGCCGTTCGCCGGCCTGGTCGCCGACCGGATGCCCAAGCAGCGGCTGCTGCAGCTGACCAACCTGGGCATGGCGTTGCCGGCTGCCGTGCTCGGGCTGCTCGCGGTCACCGGGACGGTGCAGACCTGGCACGTGTACCTGCTGGCCCTGGTCCTGGGCACCGCCTCGGTCTTCGACGCCCCGGCCCGGCAGTCCTTCGTCTCGGAGATCGTGGGCCCCGACGACGTCTCCAACGCGGTGGGGCTCAACTCGGCCTCGTTCAACGCCGCCCGGATCGTCGGGCCGGCCCTGGCCGGTGTGCTGATCGCGGCGTTCGGCGGGGGAGCGGTGGCCACCGGCTGGGTGATCCTGCTCAACGCGGTCTCCTACGCCGCCCCGGTGTGGGCGCTGCGCACCATGGACGCCGCCGCCCTGGCCACGCCCGAACCGCTGGAGCGGCATCCCGGCATGGTCCGGGAGGGCTTCGCCTACGTCCGGGCCCGCCCGGACCTGATGCTGATCCTGGCGATCGTCTTCTTCGCCGGGACCTTCGGGCTGAACTTCCAGATGACCTCGGCCCTGATGGCCACCGAGGAGTTCGGCAAGGGTGCCGGCGAGTACGGCCTGCTCGGCTCGATCATGGCGGTGGGGTCGCTGACCGGCGCCCTGGTCGCGGCACGGCGCACCGACGTGCGGTTGCGGCTGGTGGTCGTCGCCGCGGTGGTCTTCGGGCTGGTCGAGATCGCCTCCGGACTGATGCCGGGCTACCTCTCCTTCGCCTTGGTCACCCCGTTGCTGGGGCTGTCGGCGCTGACCATGATCACCGCGGCCAACGCCTACTTCCAGCTGCACACCGACCCCCACGTGCGGGGTCGGGCGATGGCGCTCTACATGATGATCTTCATGGGCGGCACGCCGCTCGGCTCACCCGTGGTCGGCTGGGTCGGCGAGGTGTTCGGGGCCCGCTGGACCCTGCTGGTCGGCGGGGCCGTCACGGTGCTGGGTGCCCTGGGGGCCGCGGCGCTGTTCCGGGCCTCGAGCCGGCGCCCCGCTGTCGTTTTGACCCCCGTGGTCGCGGGCGAGTAGCCTCGGTTCCCGTGTCTGGGACAGCCAGACCGTCGCGCGTGCCCGAAAGTCGAGCCCCTGCCCCGGTGGGGGAGCGACCGTGGTCGCGACAGGCACACATGCAGTACACACCAACCCGGCACCGTGCCGGGTTGAGACAGAGAAACAGAAGGGGAACCACCCGGTGCCCACCATTCAGCAGCTGGTCCGCAAGGGCCGCCAGGACAAGGTGTCGAAGAACAAGACGCCTGCCCTGAAGGGATCTCCGCAGCGCCGTGGCGTCTGCACCCGCGTCTACACCACCACCCCGAAGAAGCCGAACTCCGCCCTCCGCAAGGTCGCCCGTGTGCGTCTGAGCTCCGGCGTCGAGGTCACCGCTTACATCCCGGGTGTCGGCCACAACCTGCAGGAGCACTCGATCGTGCTCGTGCGCGGCGGTCGTGTGAAGGACCTTCCGGGTGTGCGCTACAAGATCATTCGCGGCACGCTTGACACCCAGGGTGTGAAGAACCGCAAGCAGGCCCGTTCGCGCTACGGCGCGAAGAAGGAGAAGTGACATGCCTCGTAAGGGTCCCGCCCCCAAGCGCCCTCTCGTCGTCGACCCGGTCTACGGCTCGCAGGTTGTGACGCAGCTCGTCTCCAAGGTCCTGCAGGACGGCAAGAAGCAGGTTGCCCAGCGCATCGTGTACACCGCCCTCGAGGGTTGCCGTGAGAAGACCGGCACCGACCCCGTCGTCACCCTGAAGCGCGCGCTCGACAACGTGAAGCCCGCCCTCGAGGTCAAGTCCCGCCGTGTCGGTGGCGCGACCTACCAGGTCCCGGTCGAGGTCAAGCCGAACCGGCAGACCACGCTGGCCCTGCGCTGGCTCGTGGGCTACGCCGCCGACCGTCGTGAGAAGACGATGGCCGAGCGCCTCATGAACGAGATCCTGGACGCCTCCAACGGCCTCGGTGCCGCTGTGAAGAAGCGTGAGGACACGCACAAGATGGCCGAGTCCAACAAGGCCTTCGCGCACTACCGCTGGTGACCTCTCGGGTGGCCTGCCCGATCGGGCGGGCCACCCGGCACACCTTTCACTCCCACCTCTAAGGAACTGTGAACTTCAGTGGCCGTTGACATCACCACGGACCTCACCAAGGTCCGCAACATCGGCATCATGGCGCACATCGACGCGGGCAAGACCACGACGACGGAGCGCATCCTCTTCTACACCGGTATCAACTACAAGATCGGCGACACCCACGAGGGTTCGGCGACGATGGACTGGATGGAGCAGGAGCAGGAGCGTGGCATCACGATCACCTCTGCTGCGACCACCTGCTGGTGGAAGAACCACCAGATCAACATCATCGACACCCCCGGTCACGTGGACTTCACCGCCGAGGTCGAGCGCTCGCTGCGCGTCCTCGACGGCGCCGTTGCCGTCTTCGACGGTGTCGCGGGCGTCGAGCCGCAGTCGATGACCGTGTGGCGCCAGGCGAACAAGTACTCCGTGCCGCGGATGTGCTTCGTCAACAAGATGGACCGCACCGGTGCGGACTTCTTCCGCGTGGTCGAGACCATCGTCGACCGCCTCAACGCCACCCCGCTGGTGCTGCAGATCCCGATCGGTGCGGAGTCCGACTTCCTCGGTGTCGTCGACCTGCTCACCATGAAGGCCTTCACCTGGCGCGGCGAGACCAAGATCGGTGAGGACTACGAGGTCGAGGAGATCCCGGCCGAGCTCGCCGAGCAGGCCGACGAGTGGCGCGAGAAGCTGCTCGAGACCCTCTCCGAGGCTGACGACGAGATCATGGAGAAGTACCTCGAGGGCGAGGACCTCTCCCTGGAGGAGCTCAAGGCCGCGATCCGTCGCGCGACCCTGGCCGACAAGCTCAACCCGGTGCTGCTCGGCACCGCGTTCAAGAACAAGGGCGTCCAGCCCCTGCTCGACGCGGTCGTCGACTACCTTCCCTCGCCGCTGGACATCGACGCCATCGTCGGCCACAAGCCGAACCACGAGGACGTCGAGATCCTGCGCCAGCCCAGCGACGACGAGCCGTTCTCCGGCCTGGCCTACAAGATCGCCGCCGACCCGCACCTGGGCAAGCTGATCTACGTCCGCGTCTACTCGGGCAAGCTCGAGGCCGGCTCGACCGTGTACAACTCGGTCTCGGGTCGCAAGGAGCGGATCGGCAAGGTCTACCAGATGCACGCCAACAAGCGTGAGGAGATCGCGTCGGTCGGCGCCGGCCAGATCGTGGCCGTCATGGGTCTGAAGGACACCAAGACCGGTCACACCCTGTGCGACCAGGCCAACCCGGTCGTGCTCGAGTCGATGTCGTTCCCGGCCCCGGTGATCGAGGTCGCGATCGAGCCCAAGACCAAGGGCGACCAGGAGAAGCTGGGCACCGCGATCCAGCGCCTGAGCGACGAGGACCCGACCTTCACCGTGAAGACGGACGAGGAGACCGGGCAGACCATCATCGCCGGTATGGGTGAGCTCCACCTGGAGATCCTCGTCGACCGCATGAAGCGCGAGTTCAAGGTCGAGGCCACCGTCGGCAAGCCGCAGGTCGCCTACCGCGAGACCATCCGCCGCAAGGTGGAGAACCACGGCTACACCCACAAGAAGCAGACCGGTGGTTCGGGTCAGTTCGCCAAGATCGTCATGTCGATCGAGCCGAACATCGACCCCGAGACCGGGCTGGGTGCCGGCTACGAGTTCGTCAACAACGTGACCGGTGGCCGCGTGCCGAAGGAGTACATCCCCTCGGTCGACCAGGGTGCCCAGGAGGCCATGCAGTTCGGCGTCAAGGCCGGCTTCCCGATGGTCGACGTGAAGGTCTCCCTCGAGGACGGCGCCTACCACGACGTGGACTCCTCGGAGCTCGCGTTCAAGATCGCCGGTCTGCAGGGCTTCAAGGAGGCCGCGCAGCGTGCGCAGGCCGTTCTGCTGGAGCCGATGTTCGCGGTCGAGGTGACCACGCCGGAGAACTTCCTCGGCACCGTCATCGGCGACCTCAACAGCCGTCGCGGTCAGATCCGCGCGCAGGAGGAGCGGTTCGGCGACATCGTCGTCAACGCCCTCGTGCCGCTGTCCGAGATGTTCGGGTACGTTGGCGACCTGAGGTCCAAGACCTCCGGTCAGGCGTCGTACTCGATGGAGTTCGACTCGTACGCCGAGGTTCCCACGAACATCGCCGACGAGATCATCAAGAAGGTCCGCGGCGAGTAAGTTTCGCTGTCGGATCCTCGGCAAAGCACCACCCCTTTTTCACGAGTCAAGCAACAACACACCAGGAGGAGCCCCAAGTGGCTAAGGCGAAGTTCGAGCGGACCAAGCCGCACGTCAACATCGGAACCATCGGTCACATCGACCACGGAAAGACGACGCTGACCGCGGCGATTTCCAAGGTTCTGCACGACACCTACCCGGACCTCAACGAGGCGTCGCCGTTCGACACCATCGACAAGGCCCCCGAGGAGCGTCAGCGCGGTATCACCATCTCGATCGCGCACATCGAGTACCAGACCGAGGCGCGCCACTACGCGCACGTCGACTGCCCCGGTCACGCCGACTACATCAAGAACATGATCACCGGTGCGGCGCAGATGGACGGCGCCATCCTGGTGGTCGCGGCCACCGACGGCCCGATGCCCCAGACCAAGGAGCACGTGCTGCTGGCCCGCCAGGTCGGCGTGCCGTCGATCGTCGTCGCGCTGAACAAGTGCGACATGGTCGACGACGAGGAGCTCATCGAGCTCGTCGAGATGGAGGTGCGCGAGCTCCTCAGCGAGTACGAGTACCCGGGCGACGACATCCCCGTCGTGCGCGTGGCCGCCTTCCCCGCCCTGCAGGGTGAGGAGAAGTGGGCCGACTCGATCCGCGAGCTGATGACCGCGGTCGACGAGTACATCCCGCAGCCGGAGCGCGAGGTTGACAAGCCGTTCCTGATGCCGGTCGAGGACGTCTTCACGATCACCGGTCGTGGCACCGTCATCACCGGTCGCATCGAGCGCGGCATCGTGAAGGTCAACGAGGAGGTCGAGATCGTCGGCATCCGCGAGACCTCGCAGAAGACCACCGTCACCGGTGTCGAGATGTTCCGCAAGCTGCTCGACGAGGGCCAGGCCGGTGAGAACGTCGGTCTGCTGCTCCGCGGCACGAAGCGCGAGGACGTCGAGCGCGGCATGGTCGTGATCAAGCCGGGCACGACCACCCCGCACACCAACTTCGAGGCCTCGGTCTACATCCTCTCGAAGGACGAGGGCGGCCGTCACACGCCGTTCTTCAACAACTACCGCCCGCAGTTCTACTTCCGTACCACGGACGTGACCGGCGTGGTGACCCTGCCCGAGGGCACCGAGATGGTGATGCCCGGTGACAACACCGAGATGACCGTCGAGCTCATTCAGCCCATCGCCATGGACGAGGGTCTGAAGTTCGCGATCCGCGAGGGCGGTCGCACCGTCGGCGCCGGTCGCGTCACCAAGATCACCAAGTGAAGTAGTTAGCTCTTCGCTGATCTGAACCAGCGGCCCCGGACCTCGTGTCCGGGGCCGCTGGTGCTTTTCCCGGGAGCGGGCCGGTCGAGCCTCACCGGTGCCGCACTGCGACACTGACGGGCGTGGACCGACCCTTCGACCTGACTGCCATCGGCGCGGGGCTGACGGCGAGCAGCATGCTGGGACGCCTCGGAGAACTGCTCGCCGAGCCCGCGGCCGCGTGCGTCGTGCAGGCACCGCCCGGGTCGGGCAAGACGACGGTGGTGCCCCCGGTGGTCGCCAACGCGACCGGTGGGCGGGTCCTGGTCACCCAGCCCCGCCGGGTGGCGGTTCGGGCCGCGGCCCGTCGGCTGGCACACCTCGACACCACGGAGCCCGGCGACCGGGTCGGCTGGAGCGTGCGCGGTGAACGGCGCACCTCGCCCGAGACCCGGGTCGAGTTCCTCACCCCGGGGCTGCTGGTGCGCCGTCTGCTCGCCGACCCCGAGCTGCGCGGCGTCGGCGCCGTGGTGCTCGACGAGGTCCACGAACGCGACCTGGACACCGACCTGCTGCTGGGGATGCTGCTGGACGTGCGCGACCTGCGCGACGACCTGCGCCTCGTGGCGATGTCGGCCACCCTGGACCCCGGCCGTTTCGCCGGCCTGCTCGGGGGCGAGCAGCCGGCCCCGGTGGTCGACTCACCCGCGGCACTGCACCCGCTGCAGGTCGAGTGGGCCCCGGCGGCGGGTCCGCGCACCGACGAGCGCGGGGTCAGCCGCGAGTTCCTCGCCCACGTCGCCCGCACCACCGCCACGGTGGCGCGTCGCGACCCCGAGCACGACACCCTGGTCTTCCTGCCCGGTGCCCGCGAGGTCGCGACCGTGGTCGAGCAGGTCGGCGCACTGCTGCCCGGGCACGACGTGCTCGCCCTGCACGGTCGGATCCCGCCCGAGGAGCAGGACCGGGCCGTGGCCGGCCGCACCCCGGACGCGCCGGCGCGGGTGGTGGTCTCCACCGCGCTGGCCGAGTCGTCCCTGACCGTGCCCGGGGTGCGCACCGTGGTCGACGCCGGCCTCTCCCGGGAGCCTCGCCGTGACGCCGCGCGGGGGATGTCCGGACTGGTCACCGTGGCCGTCTCGCGCGCCTCGGCCGAGCAGCGTGCCGGCCGGGCCGCCCGCCTGGGCCCGGGCCGGGTGGTGCGC
>JAEWXC010000065.1 GCA_023396115.1 Actinomycetes bacterium
CCTCAGGCCGGTCCGGGTCGCCGCACCACCATCCTGCGTGATCGCGGGCGCCGGTCACATGGGAGCGTGCCCCCACATTCCGCCCGGAGCCGGAGTTCAGGACCGGTAGGCAGCTGCGGCGGTGCGAGACTGTCGCGGTGACCCGATTCCGGTTCTCCTCCGTCGACCGCCCCCTGTGGGGCCGGATCGTCGCGCTCAACCTGGTCGTCTTCGCCGCCGGCACCGCTGTCCTCGCGTTCTCCCCGGCCACCGTCTCCAGCCAGCCGGTGCTCTCGGAGGTGGTGATCCTGCTGGTCGGCCTGGCCCTGCTAGGCGTCACCAACGCCTGGGTCGTGCACAACCTGGTCAGCCCGTTGGACCGCCTCGCCGCCCAGTTGGACCGGGAGTGGGCCGCCGACCCCGCCCAGCGCTTCGACGTCCCCGCCCGGGGCGTGGCACGGCGGTTGACCCGGTCGGTGAACAACCTCTTCGCCCGGATCGAGGAGGGGCAGCGTCAGGCCGCGGCCGCGGCTCTGGCGGCCGAGGAGGCCGAACGTGCACGGGTGGCCCAGGAGTTGCACGACGGGGTCGGCCAGTCGCTCACCGCGATCCTGCTCGAGGCCGGGATGCTGGCCGAGTCCGAGCAGGTCACGCCCGCCGACGCCGCCCGGTTGCGCGACGCCGCCCGGGCCAGCCTGGCCGAGGTGCGTGCGGTCGCCCGCAAGCTGCGCCCGCACGTGCTGGAGGACCTCGGCCTGCGCAGTGCCCTGGCCGCACTGACCCAGGACCTGTTCTCGCACGGGCCCACGCTGGTCACCCGCAACGTCGACGCGGTGCTGCCCGACCTCGAGGACGGCACCGAGGTGGTGGTGTTCCGGATCGCCCAGGAGGCGTTGACCAACGTCGCCCGGCACGCTGATGCAGCCAGCGTCGAGGTCCGGTTGCAGGTGGTCGGTGAGCGTCTGGAACTGACCGTCACCGACGACGGCCGCGGACTGCTCCCCGACGCGACCGGGACCGGGCTGCGCGGCATGGCCGAGCGGGCTGCCCTGGTCGGCGGTGCGTTCCACACCCGACGCCCACCCGGGGGCACCGGCACCGAGGTGCACCTCAGCGTCCCCGTCCCCCCGACAGGAGTTGAACGATGAGCACGGCCCCGGCCCGGATCCTGCTGGCCGACGACCACGCCCTGGTGCGCCGCGGTGTGCGGATGATCCTGGACGCCCAACCCGACCTGCAGGTCGTCGCCGAGGCCGGCGACGGGGCCGAGGCCGTCGAGGTGCTGCGCACCCTCGAGGTGGACTTGGCGATCCTCGACGTGGCGATGCCCCGGATGACCGGACTGCAGGCCGCCCGGGAGATCAGTCGCCGACGCAACCCCCCGACCCTGTTGATGCTCTCGATGCACGACAACGAGCAGTACTTCTTCGAGTCGCTGCGGGTGGGCGCCTCGGGGTACGTGCTGAAGTCGGTGGCCGACCGGGACCTGGTGGATGCCTGCCGGGCGGCGTTGCGCGGCGAGCCGTTCCTCTACCCCGGGGCTGAGAGCGGGCTGGTGCGGGACTACCTCGAGCGGCTGCGGCGCGGCGAGAAGTTGCCGCGGGCGGTGCTGACGCCGCGTGAGGACGAGGTGGTCAAGCTGATCGCCGAGGGATTCTCCTCCCGCGAGATCGCCGTCGAACTGAGCATCTCGGTGCGCACCGTGGAACGTCACCGCGAGAACGTCCTGCAGAAGCTCGGGATGCGCGACCGCACCGAGCTCACCCGCTACGCGGTCCGGGTCGGCCTGATCGAGCCCTGAGATCTGCGAGACCGCGAGCCCTCGTGGTCCGGGAACGGCGAACGGGCCGCCTCCCTCCCAGAGTGGCGGCCCGTTCAGTCCGGGGTGGGTGAGGACCAGGCCCGGCGGGCAACACGGCCCGACCACCACGCCGCCTCGGCCTCCCAACCGCGACAGTGTGAACCTGAGGATCTCCCTCCCCGGAGGGAGGAAACCACACAACGGCGCGGCCGACCAGCCGTTCGCCACGAATCGGACGGGCGGGAGGTAGGTGGTGCGCACTGCCGCCTCAGTCGTAGGTGTACTGCTGGTCCCCGACGAACAGCCCGACGTCCCACGGGTTGGGGCGGCCGTCCCGGCCGGTGAGCACCGCGACGTTGGTCCGTTCCACCCGGCCCGAGTCGTAGCGGAGCGTGAGGAGTCCGTTCTTCCCGACGGTGTAGCGCCCGGTGCCCTCCGGCATCCGGCCGGCCGCCCGGGCGTACACCCGGCGGTAGGAGCCGAAGGTGCCGTCGGTGCGCAGGTGCAGGTCCAGGTACTCCAGGGTGCCCGAGGTGGTCGCGTTGGTGTGCCGCAGCGCGACCGCCCAGCGTGATCCGGCCCGGGGGGTGACCATGGCGCGGTAGGTGCGCTTGCGCCAGACCAGCGCCCGCCCCTTGCCCTTCACCTTGACCTTCTTGCCCGCGATCCGGAGTTGGCGGACCTGCTTCTTGCCCTTCTTGCCCGAGGACTTCTTCTTCCAGGAGTACCGGACGCACCCCCGCTTCTTGCCGTTCGAGGTGGCCTTGCGGCACGTCGGCCGGCCGCCGCGGGGCGGGAACCCCAGGTAGGCGAACTTCCGGTTGACGAACCAGATGCCCTTCTGCCGCCACATCAGGTCGGTCGGCGCCCAGAACCGCAGCCCGGTGAGCTTCTTGCGCAGCTTCACCGGCTTCCCCAGGGGATGCAGCGTGATCGAGTCGCTGGTGACGCCCCAGTCACCCACCGCGGTCCAGTCCAGGCGCTGGGTGGACCGCTTGGTCAGCACCACCCGGAACCGGGCGACGCCGTCGTCGAGGAGCTCCAGGGTGCCCAGGGAGGCCACCGAGGGTGAGACCCGCGCCCGGGCCGTCCCGGCGAGCCCGACCTGCACGTTCTCCACCGAGGAGACGTCCAGGCCCTGGATGCCGTTGCGGACGCCGACCGCCACCGTGGTGGGCCGGCCCCCCC
>JAEWXC010000071.1 GCA_023396115.1 Actinomycetes bacterium
CGACCGGGCACTTAGTCGCCGATCGGGCACTTGCGCGGCGCCGGCCGGGCACTTTGTCGCCGACCGGGCACTTGCGTGGCGTCGACCGGGCACGTTGTCGATGCTGACCGGGCGGTTTGTTTCCGACAGGGCGTTTGCGTGACGCCGCGGCGTTGATCGCGCACCCCGTGTCGCCACCCCGAGCGAGGACACCCGGGCCGGTACGGTCGCGACTGTGAGCGTGTTGCACGAACTGACGGCACTGGCCCAGGGGCGACTGGTCGCGGCCGGCAAGGTGAGCCCGGTCGAACTGGCCGAGCACTACCTCGCCCGCGCCGACCGGGTGGGCGCCTTCGTCACCCGCACCCCCGAACTCGCCCTCGAACGCGCCGCCGCGTTGGGACCGCGACCCGACGGGGCCTCGCCGCTGTTCGGTGTCCCCACGGCGATCAAGGACCTCAACACCACGGCCGGCGTGCGCACCACGTTCGGGTCCGCGGCCTACGACGACTACGTTCCCGAGGTCTCCGACAACGTCACCCTCTCGATCGAGGCCGCCGGCCTGGTCAGCCTCGGCAAGACCAGCACCCCGGAGTTCGGCTCACCCTGCTACACCGAGCCCGAGGGGTTGCCGCCCGCGGTGACGCCGTGGGACACCACCCGGATGGCCGGAGGGTCCTCGGGCGGAGCAGCTGCTGCGGTGGCCGCTGGCCTGGTACCCGTCGCGCAGGGCTCGGACGGCGGCGGCTCGATCCGGATCCCTGCCTCCTGCTGTGGGCTGGTCGGACTCAAGCCGAGTCGGGGCCGGATCTCCGGAGCCCCGATGTACGGCGACCCGGTGGGCCTGGCCACCGCCGGGTCCCTCGCCCGCGACGTGCGTGACGCCGCTGCGATGCTGGACGTCCTGGCCGGACGTCGTGTGGGTGACCCGACGTGGGCGCCAGCCCCCGATGGCACTTTCCTCGCCGCGTGCGAGCGGCCACCCGGCCGGTTGCGCATCGCTCGGTTCGCGACCCCGGTCATCGCCGACGTCCAGGTGGACCCGGTGGTGCTGACGGCCTACGAGTCGGCCTCCCTGCTGCTCGAACGGCTCGGTCACGACGTCGAAGACATCGAGGTGCCGTTGCCGCGCGAGGCGGTGGCGGTCTTCGAGACGTGCTGGGCGGTCCTGACCGCGCTGTCCAGTGCGCCGGAGGGCCGCGAAGACCGGCTGCGCCCGCTGACCCGCTGGCTCAGCGACCGTGGGCATGCCGTCTCCGGGCCGGAGTTCGGACTCGCGATCGGGGCGATGCGCCGCCTGGCCGCCACAGCACTCGCCGCCTTGGCTCCCTACGACGCCGTGCTCACCCCCACGCTGGCCACCGTCCCGCTCCCGGTCGGGGACCTGCGCAACGACGTGGACCCGGCGGCCGACTTCGAGGCCCAGAAGCGGTTCACGCCCTGGACGAGTGCCTGGAACGTCACCGGGATGCCGGCGGTGTCGTTGCCGTTGCACTGGCACCGCTCGGGTCTTCCGGTGGGGGTGATGCTCGCGGCGCGGCCCGCGGAGGAGGAGTTGCTGCTCTCGCTGTCGGCGCAGATCGAGGCGGCCGCCGGCTGGTCGCACCGCCGGCCGCCGGTGTGGTGACCCCGCGGCTCTGTTGACCTGATCGCCGGGTCTCCCGCCGACTTCGTACGCGCGCGTCGCTCACGCAACGCCCGGTCAGCGCCACACAAACGCCCGGTCGGAATCAAACTGCCCGGTCGGCGTCACGCAAACGCCCGGTCGGAAACAAACCGCCCGGTCGGCGCCACGGAAGTGCCCGGTCGGCGTCACGCGAACGCCCGGTCGGAAACAAACTGCCCGGTCGGGGTCAGTCGTCGGTGACACCCCGGGCATCCAGCGCCTCACCGGTCGCCCGGGCGTTGCCGACCACCCGGATCACCAACGGCACCAGCCGGGCCCGCGGACTGCGCTCCAGTCCACGGGCCCGGGCCGCGTCCCCGGTCTGGGTGGCCAGCTCCATCGTGGCCGGCAGGAACCGCAGCATCAGCGAGAAGGCCAGCGCGACCCGCTGCGGGTCCACCCCGAGCGGCCGCAGCGGACCCAGCAGCACGAGCACCACGTCGAGGATCCGGTCCACCGGCGTGGTCACGGTCAGCACCGTGGCGAGCAGCACCAGGCCGACCAGGTCACCGATCGACTCCACCGCCCTGGCCGGGCCGTTCTGCCAGGTCTGCCAGGCACCGAGCAGCACGACCACCAGGAGCAGCCCGCGCAGCTGCGCCAGGAGCATCCGGGCACCCGTTCCGGCCACGACGTTGAGCAGCAGCGCGACCCCGACCGTGCCGACGGCCAGCCAGGGGGAGCGGATGCCGATGACCACGATCGAGGCGAGCACCAGCGCCAGCAGCTTGGCCCCGGCCGGCAGTCGGTGCAGCCACGTGTGCCCGGGTCGGTACTGGCCCAACAGGTTCATGCCGACCTCACGCGGTGGCCCGGTAGTGCTCGACGACCTCGGCGGCCCCGCCGTCGGCCGCGACCCGCCCGTCGCGCACCAGCAGCGCGCGGTCGCAGCGGGCCGCCAGGTCCAGGTCGTGGGTGACCAGCAGCAGCTGCTGGGGGAGGCCGAAGAGCACCTCGGCGACGTGCCGGGTGTTGCCCAGGTCGAGCAGCGTGGTGGGCTCGTCGGCGACCAGGACGTCCGGGCGGCACGCCAGCACCCCGGCCAGGGCGAGCATCTGGCGCTGGCCGCCGGAGAGGCTGTGCACGCTGCGCTCGGCCAGGTGCGCCAGCCCGAACTCGGTGAGCACCTCCAGCGCGGCGGCGTCCCGGTCGGCGGCCTTCTTGTGGAACCGCCGCAGCGACAGCGCCACGTCCTCCAGCACCGTCGGCATCACCAGCTGTGCGGCGGGGTCGGTGAAGCAGAACCCGACCCGTCGACGGACCTCGCGTCCCTGCCGGGCCACGTCCAGGCCGTCGACGAGCACCTGACCGCTGGAGGGGGTGACGAGCCCGTTGACCAGGCGGGCCAGCGTCGACTTGCCCGACCCGTTGGGCCCGACCAGGGCAATCCGCTGCTCGGTGAGGTCCAGGGTGGTCGGGTGCAGGATCGTCAGGTCCGCGCCGGTGGTGGCGGCGCGGACCTCGACGTCGGTGATCTGGATGCGGCTCACGAGCGGGCGCGGCCCCGACGCGGGCGCAGGTCCGGGAAGGCTCGGTGCACCGAGGTGGCCACCAGCGCCATCGCGAGGTTCTTCAGCAGGTCGCCCGGCACGTAGGTCAGCTCGAACTTCATCGCGGCGGTCCAGGTCATGTCGGCACGCCAGACCAGACCGGCGATCCCGAGGGTGTGGATGAAGGCGGCGCTGCCGGCCAGGCCGCACAGGAACACCAGGGCCACGTCACCCGCCTTGCGGCCCGTGGCGGGCAGCCGCTCGACCAGGAAGCCGCACAGGGCAGCGGCGAACGGGAAGCCGACCAGGTAGCCCACGCGCGGCCCGGCGAAGACGCCAAGTCCGGCACGCCCCTCGGAGAAGATCGGCAGGCCTGCCGACCCGACCACCAGGTAGAGCAGCACGGCCAGGAACCCGCGTCGGCTGCCGAGCACCGCGCCGCACAGCAGCACTGCGAAGGTCTGCAGGGTGATCGGGACCAGACCGTTGACCTTGAGCGCGGGGAGCAGACCGCAGACGGCCACCAGGGCCGCGAACGCCGCGATCAGCGCGATGTCGGTGCCGATGGAACGGCGCGGGCGGGCGGCGGGGGTCTCCGGCGTCACGGCGTGCCGATCCGTGGGCGCATCGGGGGAGGAGAGGGGCATCGGGGTCCTTCCGGAGGAGCAGGGCCGTCCTGAACGGCGTTCAGTGAACGGCGTTCAGGCTAGACTTGCGCCGGTCCGCAGGTCAAACAGGAGGTATCGGTGAACCGCGCTGACGTCGTGACGAAGGCGGTGCAGATCCTGGCCGAGGTCGGGCTGCCCGACCTGACCATGCGCCGCCTGGGAACCGAGCTCGGCGTGCAGCAGTCGGCGCTCTACCACCACTTCGCCAACAAGCAGGCCCTGCTGGGCGCGGTGGCCGACGAGATCGTCGCGACCCGCCCCGCGCTGCCCGCACCCGACCCCGAGGTCTGGGAGGACCAGGTCCGGCAGTGCTGCACCGACCTGCGCGCGGCCCTGCTGAGCTACCCCGACGGGGCCGACGTGGTCTCCTCGATGTTCGCCTTCGGGCTCGGCGGCGCCGCCCCGTTCGAGGACCTCGCGACCCGCCTGCGCACCGGGGGGCTGGACCCGGCGACGGCAGAGGTGGCCGCGCGCACCCTGCTGCACTACGTGCACGGGCACGCGGTGGCCCAGCAGGCCCGGGAGACGGCGGCCCGGCTCGGTGCGATCGAGCAGGACCAGCGCCCCGACGACTTCGGCACCGGCCTGGACCTGGTGCTCGTCGGGATCGCCGGCGCGCTGGCACCGGTGCGCTCCTAGGCTGGAGTGGTGGACGCGCGCGTGGTGGAGTCGAGGACCTTCTCCGGGGAGGACTGGTACGGCGACGACCTCGCCAACACCCAGTTCCTGGCCTGCACCTTCGACGACGTCGACCTCTCCGAGGCGGTGACCTCGGGGGCGGTGTTCGAGAGCTGCACCTTCCGCAGCTGCCGGTTCAACTCCTCCACCCACACCGACACGGCGTTCGTGGCCTGCGAGTTCCGCCGCTGCAACTTCTTCGACGCCACCTTCACCGGGTGCAAGGTCGCCGGCTCCACGTTCGCCGAGTGCGCGCTGCGACCGGTCCGGATCGTCGGGGGGATGTGGCGCGGGGTGGTCCTGCGGCACGCCAACCTGGCCCGGCTCGAGCTCACCGGCCTGGACCTGCGCGAGGCCGACCTCTCGGCCGCGGACCTCACCGGGACGGTGCTGCGCGACGCCAACCTCGAGGGCGTCACCGTACGGGAGGCCGTGCTGCACGACACCGACCTGCGCGGTGCGAACCTGGACCGGGTCGACCTGGCCGCAGCCCAGCTGCGCGGCACCAAGCTCGACGTCGCCGGGGCGGTGCACCTGGCCGAGCAGGTGGGCGCGGTCGTCGGCGAGTGAGCCCGCCCCCACGCACCGGGGCGGGTGCTCAGGCCTTGAGCGAGCGGGCCTGCTCCAACGCCCGGTCCAGCACCCGGCGCCCCAGCCAGGCGACGCCGACCGCACCGACGCCGGCCGCGACGGTCACCGCGTACGCCCCGGAGTGGCCACCGCGGTCAGCCAGCTGTCCGGCCACCGAGGCGCCCAGGGCGTAGCCCAGCACCGTGGCCGCGGCCAGCAGCGTCATCGCGGCACTGGTGCGCCACACCGGGGTGATCAGCTCCCCGATGGTGAACGTCGTGATCATGTACGGCGCCAGGCTGATGCCGAGCACCAGCAGCACCGGGACCAGCCAGCCCATCGAGTCCACCGTCAGCAGCGGCACCGCGAGCGCGAACAGGGCCAGGGCGAACCAGCGCAGTCGTGCGGAGAGGCCGAAGCGGGCCGGGAGCGCGGCCACCGCCAGGCCGGCGGCCACCGAGCCCACCCCGAGCAGGGCGTGCAGGAAGCCGGTCAGTTCCGGGCGCCCGGCCGCGGTGGCCAGGACCGAGGTGCCGGTCTGCACCGATCCGAAGACGGTCCCGATCACGAGCTGGCTGGCGCACAGCAGCACCAGGGCCGGGTTGAGCAGCCCGGTGGTGGCGGAGTCGGCGGGGCGCCCGTGGGGACCGGTGGCGTGCGGGCTGAGCGCGAACCAGGTGCCGAAGACCGCCAGCAGGACCGCGGCGCCGAGCAGGGCGGCGGTGGGGCTGGCCAGGGCGACGCCCAGCCCGACCAGGGTGGGCCCCAGCACGAAGGCGGCCTCGTCGGCCGCGCCCTCGAACGAGAAGGCGCTGGAGACCAGTCGCTCCTGGTCCGGCAGGTCCTGGGTCAGCGGGCGCCAACGGACCCGGGACAGCGGCCCGACCTGCGGGATCAGGAAGCCCGCCACGGCGCACGCCACGGCCGTGGCTGCCCAAGGCAGGTCGTTGTGCGCCACCACCAGGATCGCCACGAACCCGAGCGCGGCCCCGATCGACTGGACCGTCAGCACGGGGCGCTGCCCGATCCGGTCGGCCATCGCACCCCACCACGGCGCTCCGATCGCACCGGTCACGGCCAGGGCGCCGGCACAGGCACCACCGGCCCCGTAGCTGCCGGTCAGGTCGGAGACGAGCAGGAGCACCCCGATCTGGCTCATTGCCAGCGGGAGTCGGGCGATCAGGGAGACGACGACGTAGCCGGTTCCCACCAGGGAGAACAGGCTGCGGTAGGCGACCAGTGGTGACACGGAGGTCCTTCCGGATGTCCGCCGGTCGAGCCGGCGGGGGTGCGAGGAGGTGGCCGTGCAGTCCGCCGCAGCGGTCCGGCCCAGGGGAGTCCCGCTGCGCACCGCCGGCCAGTCTAGGGCGGTCGCGCGGGCCCGGGGCAGTCGCCAGCGCGGTGGCCCTCACCACACCGCACCACCCGCGTCCCGGACGCGCCCGGCCGGTGAACCGTGTGCCCGTGGAGGGTGGCTCACCGGCTGGTGGCCGGATCGGCCCACGGCCCCGGCGGTGCCGTTAGCGTGAGGCCCGTGGAGAGCCGGACGGTACGCAGCAACGGGATCGACCTGCACGTGGTGGAGGCCGGTGAGGGGCCGCCGGTGCTGCTGGTGCACGGGTTCCCCGGCGTCTCCTCGGTGTGGCGGCACCAGCTGCCGGTGCTGGCCGCGGCCGGGTACCGCGCGGTGGCCGTCGACACCCGCGGCTACGGCCGCTCGGACCGGCCGACCGACGGGTACGAGGCCGAGAACCTGGAGGCCGACCTGCTCGGCCTGCTGGACGACCTGGCGGAGCCGGCGGTGCTGGTGGGGCAGGACTTCGGCTCCCGCTACGCCTGGAACCTCGCCCGGCACCACCCCGACCGGCTGCGCGGGGTGGTCGGCACCGTGCCGTTCGCCGACCTGCCCGACGGGCCGCCGCCGACGCGGCTGTGGCAGGACCTGGCGGTGGGCCACTTCCTGCACCTGCACTACTTCCAGGAGGTGGGCCGCGCCGAGGCCGACCTGGGTGGTGAGCACGCCGCCGAGTTCCTGCGCCGGCTGCTGTGGGCCCTGTCCGCCCAGGGGGAGTACTTCTCGGTCTTCTCCCACCCGGACGCGGGCACCAGCTACCTGGACGCGCTGCCCGAGGCGCCGCCGCTGCCGTGGTCGTGGCTGAGCGAGGCCGACTTCGACGCCCACGTCGCCGAGTTCACCCGCGGGGGACCGGGCCGTGAGTTCGCCGGCGGACTGGGCTCCTACCGGGCCGCCGACGCCGACTGGGCCTGGGAGGGCCGCTGGCGCGGCCAGCCGATCACCGTCCCGGCAATGCTGCTGGTCGGGGAGGCGGACCCGGTGCGCAAGTTCACCCAGACCGACCCGGGGCTGTTCACCGACCTCACCGAGGTGGTCGTCCCCGGGGCCGGGCACCACGTGCAGCAGGAACAGCCCGACGCCGTGAACACGGCCCTGCTGGAGTTCCTGGGGTCCTTGGCGCCCGGCGTCGGACGCGTACGTCGGTAGCGTGCACCACGTGGACGTGCTCCGGGTCGAGGTGAACGACGGTGGGGTCGAACTGTTCGTCAACGGCCGGGACCTGTGCGAGCACGCGGCCGTCGTGGAACTGCCGTTCGCCCGGGCCGGGGGGAGCCCCATGATCGCGGGTGACTACGCCGGCCTGCCCCAGCACCTGGTGGGACCCGAGCACTACCTGGGCTCGCCCGTTCTCACCTGGTCCGAGGACGGCGACACGGTCCTGCTCGGCTGCGGGTGCGGGGAGTGGGGCTGCTGGCCGCTCACGGCCCGGGTGGAGGTGGGGACCGACCGCGTGGTGTGGTCCCACTTCCGGCAGGGGCACCGGGACTGGGACCTGGGCGATCTCGGCCCGTTCCGGTTCGAGCGTGCCCAGTACGAGGCGGCACTCAGCGTGCTGGGGTCCCCGAGGGAGTCCTGACGGCTCAGGTCGCGGGGGCGAGCAGCCGCTCGCACCACCCGATCAGCGCATCTCGGATCGGTGCCCCGCGTTCGGAGAACCCCCGTTGCGCCTCGGCGTAGATCCGCTTGCCCTCGGCGGTCTCGATCCTCACCGGCGACCAGTCCTCGCCCGGACCCGGCTCCAGGCCGGACAGGTCGTAGGGGGAGGCACGCATGTCCAGGGCCCGGATCTCCCGGGCCAATTCGAAGGCCTCCAGCACCAGGTCCGAGGGGACCATCGGGCTGAGCCGGAACGCGTGCTTGTACAGGTCCATCCCGGCGTGCAGACACCCCGGTTGCTCGAACTCGGGCCGGTCGTCGCGCCCGGGCTGCAGCGTGTTCAACGGCCGAGCGCTGGGGGTGAAGAAGCGGAACGCGTCGAAGTGGGAGCAGGCGATCCGGTGCGACTCCGCCACCGCATCGGTGCCGGCGCCGCCCAGACGCAACGGCCAGGCGTGGTGGCGCACCTGCTCGGGTGTGGCGCGGTGCACCATCGCCCACTCGTGCAGCCCGAAGCACCCGAAGGACGCCTCGCGCCCGGAGGTCGCGACGAGCAGCCGGTGGATCGCCTCGACCACGGGCCGCTGGGCGGCGACGTGCTCGGCGGTGACCGTCCCGTCCGCGTACCCCTTGAGGCCCTCGTACCCGTCGGCGTCGAGCAGCCCGGTGCCGAACCCCGGGTGCCAGCGACGCAGCTGCGCCGGGCGGTGGGAGTAGTAGGTGAAGAGGAAGTCGTGCACCGGGTGCCGGGTGCCGTCACGGCGGCGCTCCAGGTGCGGTCGGGTCCACGAGTCGACCCGCTCGGCGTGGGCCCGGGCGCGGGGTTCCCACTCCGCCCGCGCGATCCACTCCATGGCCCGAGAGGTTAGGACGAACGCCCGGCGACCAGAAATCCGCCGCGGCCCGTCCGGGAGGTGGTGGTGGACCGGCCCGGCACCCGGTGGCAGGCTGGCGGCATGGTGGAACGCACCCCCGAGGACGCCGCGGTGCTGCGCCGGTTCGTGGGCCCGGACGGCCGGCTGCTGGCGATCCCGACCCGCCGGCACAAGCGGCTGCTGGTGCTCGACCACATCGCGCAGGTCTTCGAGCTCGGACGCACCTATCCCGAGGTCGAGGTCAACGCCGCGCTGGTGGAGTTCCACGACGACCACGCCGCCCTGCGCCGCTACCTGGTCGAGGAGGGCTTCCTCACCCGGGAGGCGGGCGTCTACTGGCGCACCGGCGGCTCGATCGACGTCTGAGACAGCCCGGATCCACCGGCCAGCAGCGGGTGGAGTGGCGGATGAGGGCTGAGCCACCCGATAGGCTCGTCGCCGTGCGCATCGCGAGATTCACCACCGGCGAGGACCCCCAGTTCGGCATCGTGACCGGAGAGGTCGACCAGTTCGGCCAGCCGGACCCCGACAGCGTCGTCGTGGCGCTGGCCGGCGACCCGCTCTACGTCGGGATGAAGCCCCTGGAGACCACCTACCGACTGGCCGACGTGCAGCTGCTCGCCCCGGTCATCCCGCGCAGCAAGGTGGTGGCGATCGGCAAGAACTACGCCGACCACGCCGCCGAGATGGGCACGCCCGTCCCCGACGAGCCGCTGATGTTCATCAAGCCCAACACCACCGTCATCGGCCCCGGCGACGCGATCCAGTACCCGCCGCAGTCGGAGAACGTCCACTACGAGGGCGAGCTGGCCGTGGTGATCGGGCGGATCTGCCGCGACGTCCCGGCCGAGAAGGCCACCGACGTGATCTTCGGCTACACCGTCGCCAACGACGTCACCGCCCGCGACCTGCAGGCCAAGGACGTCCAGTTCACCCGGGCCAAGTCGTTCGACTCGTTCTGCCCGCTGGGCCCCTGGATCGAGACCGACCTGGACCCGCACGACTTCGCCGAGGGACGCGCGGTCCAGACCCACGTCAACGGCGACCTGGTCCAGGACGGCACGACCGCCGACATGGTCCACGACATCCCCGCGCTGGTGGCCCACGTCTCCAGCGTGATGACGCTGCTGCCCGGCGACGTCATCCTCACCGGCACCCCCGCAGGTGTCGGCCCCCTGCAGGTCGGCGACGAGGTCGAGGTCTCGGTCGCCGGCATCGGCTCTCTCATGAACAAGGTGGCTTCTCGATGACCTCGTCCTCCGACCGTCCCGTCCGGGTCCGCATGGCCCCGTCCCCGACGGGCAGCCCGCACGTCGGGTTGGCGCGCACGGCTCTGTACAACTGGGCCTTCGCGCGCAAGCACGGCGGCACCTTCGTGTTCCGGATCGAGGACACCGACAAGGAGCGCAACACCACCGAGTCCTACGACTCGCTGATCGACCTGATGGGCTGGCTCGGCCTGGCCTGGGACGAGGGCGTCGAGGTGGGTGGCCCGTTCGCGCCGTACAAGCAGTCCGAGCGCACCGACCTGTACCGCGACGTGCTCGCCAAGCTGGCCGAGTCCTCCCACACCTACGACTGCTACTGCACCGGCGACGAGCCCGCCGCGCGCCGCAAGGCCGCCGGGTCGAAGGTGATGGGATACGACGGGTTCTGCCGCGACCTGACCGACGAGCAGCGCGACGCGTTCATCGCCGAGGGCCGCAAGCCGGTCGTCCGGTTCCGGATGCCCGAGGGTGAGATCACCTTCACCGACCTGGTCCGCGGTGACATCACCTTCCAGACCGAGTTCGTGCCCGACTTCGCCCTGGCCCGCGCCAACGGCGACCCGCTGTACACGCTCACCGCTCCGGTCGACGACGCGACCATGGAGATCACCCACGTGCTGCGTGGCGAGGACCTGCTCTCCTCCACGCCGCGCCAGGTGGCACTGTTCGCGGCCCTGGAGGCCATCGGTGTCGCCCAGTTCACCCCGGAGTTCGGCCACCTGCCGTACGTGATGGGGGAGGGCAACAAGAAGCTCTCCAAGCGCGACCCCGAGGCGCACATGGCGCTCTACCGCGACCAGGGCTTCCTGCCCGAGGGCCTGCTCAACTACCTGGCACTGCTGGGCTGGGCGATCGCGGCCGACCGGGACGTGTTCACGCTGGAGGAGATGGTCGAGGCCTTCGACCTGGCCGACGTGAACCCCAACCCGGCGCGCTTCGACCTGAAGAAGGCCGAGGCGATCAACGCCTCGCACATGCGGATGCTGAGCGTGGAGGACATCACCCACCGGGTGCTGCCGTTCCTGAAGAAGGCCGGGGTCGTCTCCGACCCGGTCGGTGACGCCGACGCGCAGCTGCTCGAACTGGCGATGCCGCTGGTCGCCGAGCGGATCAACAAGCTCGCCGAGGCCCCCGACATGCTCGGGTTCCTCTTCGTCGACGAGGCGGACTTCGTCCGCACCGACGCGATCGACGAGAAGGGCGTCGAGGTGGTCCGCGCCGCGCACGACGCGCTGGCCGACCTGGGCCAGTGGAGCACCGCCGAGATCGAGGCCGCGCTGCGCTCGGCCCTGATCGACGGTCTGGGTCTCAAGCCCCGGCTGGCGTTCGGGCCCGTGCGGATCGCGATCAGCGGCCGCAAGGTGTCGCCGCCGCTGTTCGAGTCGATGGAGCTGCTCGGCCGGGACCGTTCCCTGGCCCGCCTGGCTGCCGCCCTCGGCTGACCCTCCGGCATCCGCCGGTGAGTGCCCCACCCCGCAACCGGGGGTGCGGCACCATCCCTACCAAGGTCGGGGGACCGGCGACCACGGTCCGATGCGGCGCCCCGGCCCGGTCGACCAGCATCGGGGCATGACGACCAGTACCGGCGAAGGAGCCACCATGTCGCAGCCGACACCCCCCGGACCCGGGTTCCCGCCGCCCGGCGGCACCCCGTCCGAGCCGACCGGCGCCCCGGAGCCCTACCCGACCGCCCCGACCCCGGCAGGCGGCTGGGGGACCCCCGGGTGGCCGGCGGGCGGGCCGGCGCCCGTGGTCCGCGAACAGCTGCCCCGTCGCCTCGACGGCCAGTCCTACCCCGAGCTGCACGCCCTGGGCCACGGCAGCTGGTGGCGCTCCCTGGTCGGCATGTTCCTGATCGGCAGCATCGGCCTGGTCACGGTGCCGGTGCTGCTCGGCTTCCTGGTGATGATCTGGGGCATCGTGGTGGACGGGCGCTCCGTCGAGGACGCCGCGGACTGGATCGGTGTCCTGCTCGAGGGCGACCCGTTGACGCCGCTGTCGCTGGCCCTGCTGCTCGGGTCGCTGGCCGGCACCATCCCGGTCGTCTTCGCCGTCCAGCGGATGCTGCACGGGCTGCGGACGGGGTGGTTGAACTCGGTCGTCGGCCGGATGCGCTGGCGCTACCTGGCGGCCTGCCTGGGCCTGTCGGTGGTCGCCATGGGTGTCACGATGTTCCTCAGCGTCGTGCTGCCCTCGACCGGCAACGGGGCCGACGAGGCCGCGGCCAACGCGTTCACCGAGACCACCCGCAACTTCCTGCTGGTCATCGTGCTGCTCGTGCCGTTCCAGGCCGCGGCCGAGGAGTACCTGTTCCGCGGCTACCTGATGCAGGCGTGGGGCGGCATGTTCGGCTCGCACACCGCCAGCAAGGTGGTCGCCGTGGTCGGATCCGCCGTGGTCTTCGCCCTGATGCACGGCGCCCAGGAGGCTCCGATCTTCATCGACCGGCTCACCTTCGGCCTGCTCGCCGGGGTCCTGGTCCTGGTCACCGGGGGCCTCGAGGCGGCGATCGCGCTGCACGTGGTGAACAACGTCGTCGCGTTCGGTTTCGCCCTGTTCTTCGACGACATCACCGCCGCGATGACCCCGTCGGGATCGACCTGGTGGCAGGTGCCCGTGACGCTCGTCCAGGCGGCTCTCTACCTGGCCATGGCCTGGTGGTTGGCACGCCGGATGGGGCTCCGCAACGTCACCTCCTGGCCGCCCCGGGAGCCGGTTTTGGCGCCCTGATCCGACCCGTGTATGGTTCTGGATCGCACCCCCGGAGCAGCCCGCAAGGGAAGCTCGGAGGCGCGCCCTTGGGGTATGGTGTAATTGGCAGCACGACGGATTCTGATTCCGTTAGTCAAGGTTCGAGTCCTTGTACCCCAGCTCGGTTCCGGTTCGTCCGGGACTGATCCGGAGAAGTTCCTTCTCCACGCTGTTCGCAGCAACGCCCCGGTCGTCTAGCGGCCTAGGACGCCGCCCTCTCACGGCGGTAGCGAGGGTTCAAATCCCTTCCGGGGTACCAGCCACGAAGGCCCGGGTCCACCAGGACCTGGGCCTTCGTCGTGTCCGGGGTGCGCCCCGGGCGGCGCCGGTGTCCGGTTCCGTGGGGGCGGGGTCTGTGGTGCGTCGCACACCGACGGACGCGTGTCCGGATTGTGCGTCGACGGTGTGCCCGATGTAGTGTTCTCTCGTTGCCACGGCAACGATCTGCCCCGGTCGTCTAGCGGCCTAGGACGCCGCCCTCTCACGGCGGTAGCGAGGGTTCAAATCCCTTCCGGGGTACCACGTCGAGGCCCGGATCCACACGGATCCGGGCCTCGCTGCATCTGTACCGCGCAGGCCCGTCGCCGTGTCCGTTTTCCGCCAGAGACCCGGGTGCCGGTGGCGCACAATGGACGCATGGGCACCGCAGGGATCAGGGACGCGACGGGCGAGCTGGACCCCGCGGCCTGCTACCGCGTGGTCTCCAGCCGTGACCGTCGCTTCGACGGCGTCTTCTGGACCGCGGTCCGTACGACCGGCATCTACTGCCGGCCGTCGTGCCCGGCGCGCACCCCGAAGCCCGAGAACGTCACCTTCTACCTGACCTCGGCCGCCGCCCACGAGGCGGGCTACCGCGCGTGCAAGCGC
>JAEWXC010000073.1 GCA_023396115.1 Actinomycetes bacterium
TTGTGGGGGGGGTGGGGGGTGGGCCGGGGACGGGTGGGCTGAGTGCGTACACGGTGCGCGGCGGCCGGGGGCCCCCGGCCGCTGGACGGGTGGTGCTGACGTGGTCGCGATCCGGGTCGAGGGACTCCTCAAGCGCTACGGGGACCTGAAGGCGGTCGACGAGGTGAGCCTGGAGGTCGCCGAGGGCGAGTTCTTCGGGGTGCTCGGGCCCAACGGGGCGGGCAAGACCACGCTGCTGGAGATCATCGAGGGGCTGCGCCGGCCCGACGCGGGGTCGGTGTCGGTGCTGGGACGCTCGCCCTGGCCGCGCGACGCCGCGCACCAGCGCCGGATCGGTGTCCAGCTGCAGGCCTCGTCGTTCTTCGAGCGGCTGACCGCACGGGAACAGCTGGTGACCTTCGCCAGCCTCTACGGGGTCGCGCCCGGGGAGGCCGACCGGTGGCTGGAGATCGTCGGCCTGACCGACAAGGCCGGGGTCCGGGTCGAGCAGCTCTCCGGTGGCCAGACACAACGCCTCTCCATCGCCTGCGCGCTGGTGCACGAACCGGAGCTGGTCTTCCTCGACGAACCCACCTCCGCGCTCGACCCGCAGGCCCGCCGGAACCTGTGGGACCTGCTGCGCGAGGTCAACGGCGCCGGACGCACCGTGGTGCTCACCACCCACCACATGGACGAGGCCGAGGTGCTCTGCGACCGGGTGGCGATCATGGACCACGGCCGGGTGCTGCGCCTGGACCGCCCGGCGGCCCTGATCGACACCCTCGAGGCACCCGAGCGGACCGTGGTCACCCGCGGCACCCTGGAGGACGTGTTCCTCGAGGTCACCGGACGGGAGTACCGGGCGTGAGCGCGTTCCTCCACCTGTCGGTGGCCATCCTCAAGGGGTTCGTGCGGGACCGGGCCTCGGTCTTCTTCGCGATCATCTTCCCGTTGATGTTCCTGGTGCTCTTCGGTGGCCTGCTCGGGTCCAGCACCCAGTCCAAGGTCGACATGGTGCAGATCGGCGACGTGGCGCTGTTCGACTCGATGCCGGCCGGGGCCCGGGAGGCGTTCGAGGAGACCTTCCAGATCACCCGGGTCACCCCGACCGTGGAGTCGGCGGCCAGTGCGGTGGAGCAGGTCCGCAAGGGCGATGCCGACGTGGCCGTCCAGCAGGTCGGCGACCGTCTCGTCGCGCACGTGACCCTCACCGACCAGACCAAGGCCGCGATCACCGCGGGCACCCTGCAGGCCTACGTCGACCGGGCCAACGTCGCCGCCTCCGGCAAGCCGCCGGCCTTCTCCCTGGAGACCCAGCCGGTCGAGGACGACTCGTTCACCGCGATCCAGTTCGTCACCCCGGGCCTGCTGGGCTGGGCGGTGGCGATGAGCGCCGCGTTCGGTGCCGCCGCCACGCTCAACGGGTGGCGCAACTCCAAGCTGTTGCGCCGGCTGCAGCTGGCCCCGGTCTCCACGGGCACCCTGGTGGCCGCCCGGGTCGCGGTGACCGTGGCGATCGCGTTGGGACAGATGGCGATCTTCCTGGGCCTGGGCGTCGTCGCGCTCGACCTGAAACTGGCCGGCCAGTGGTGGGCCAGCATCCCGGTGCTGGTGCTGGGGACGCTGTGCTTCATGTCGGTGGGCCTGCTGGCCGGTGCGGTCGCGAAGACCACCGAGGGGGCGGTGAACATGGCGAACTTCGTGGTGATGCCGATGGCGTTCCTGTCCGGCTCGTTCTTCCCCCTCGACGCGGCGCCGCAGTGGCTGCAGACCCTGGCCCACGTGCTGCCGTTGTTCTGGCTCAACGACGCGATGATGGACGTGATGGTCCGGGGCGAGGCGTGGACCTCGGTGCTGCTGCCCTGCGCGCTGCTGGTGGCCTTCGCGGCCGTCATCACGGCACTGGCGGCCAAGCTGTTCCGGTGGGAGGCGGCGTGAGCCGGTTCGGGCCGTTCCCCGCGGCCGGGGCCCGCTGGGGTCGGCTCCGGGGCCGCCCCTCACCGGTGGCCGGGCGCCGGGTCCTGGTCACCGGCGCCTCCTCCGGGATCGGCCGGGCCAGCGCACTGGCGTTCGCCGCGGCCGGTGCCGAGGTGCTCCTGGTGGCCCGTCGCGCCGACCTGCTCGACACCCTGGTCACCGAGATCGAGGCCGCCGGCGGGACGGCCCGGGCGTTCCCGGCCGACCTGACCGACCCGGTCGCGGTGCAGGCGCTGGTCGCCGCGGTCCCACCCGGCGGGGTGCACTACCTGGTCAACAACGCCGGCCGCTCGATCCGCCGCTCGCTGTCGTTGAGCCAGGACCGGTTCCACGACGTGGAGCGGTCGATGGCGATCAACTTCACCGCGCCGGCACGGCTCACCCTGGCGCTGCTGCCGGCGATGCGTGCCCAGGGGTTCGGCCACGTGGTCAACGTGGTCAGCTGGGGTGTGCAGCTCAAGGCCCCCAAGTTCTCCGCCTACCTGGCCTCCAAGACCGCGCTGGACACCTGGTCGCGGGTGCTGGCCCGCGAGGAACGCCACCACGGCATCGGGGTCACCAACCTGCGGTTCGGGATCGTGGCCACCGAGATGGTCGCCCCGACCGAGGCCTACGCCGGGCGGGGCCTGTCGGTGGAGGCTGCGGCACGGCAGGTGCTGCGGGCCTGCGAGGAGCGACCCGTGGCCCGGGGGACGGTCGCCGGCCGGGTGGGGGAGGCAGTGACCCTGCTGGCGCCGCGCACCGTCGACTGGGCGTTCAACCTGGCCCACCGCCGGTTCGGCGACTCCGCCGCTGCGCGGGCAGGTGCGTCCGGGTCGAGTACCCGCGACTGAGTACCCGGGCGGATCTCACGGGCGGCCGGGCCCCGGCAGGGTTCTGGTCATGGAGAACAACACCAAGACCCCCGCCAAGAACACCACCGCCTTCTTCGTCCAGGCCGCGATCTCGTTCGGCGTCTCGCTGCTGGGCGTCCTGTGGGCGGTGCTCTACCTCCCGCTGGACCCGTGGGCGCGTGGCTTCCTGGGCATGACGGCGCTCTTCCTGGTCAGCTCGTCGTTCACCCTGGCCAAGGTCATCCGCGACAACCAGGAGAACCAGAGCGTGCACCAGCGCCTCGACCAGGCCCGGATCGACAAGATCCTCTCCGAGCACGACCCGTTCCGTCAGGTCGCCTGAGCCCGGTCCGACCCCGCAGCACGTGCCGCACCGCACCACCGAGCACCCACCCCGACCACCCCCGAGGGCCGCCGGGAGGACGAGCGATCAGCTCGCCTTCTTGGCGGCCTTCTTCGTGGTCTTCTTGGCCGGCTTCTTCGCGGCCGCCTTCTTGGTGCCCTTCCCCGCCGGAGCCTCGTCCGTGTCCCCCGCGGGCTCGCCGCGAGCCTCCTTGGCCGCGCTCACCGAGCGCTGCAGGGCAGCCAGCAGGTCGACGACCTCGCCCGAGGTGCGCGTGGAGGTTTCGGTGCGCTGCACCTCGCCGCCCTCGATCTTCGCCTTCACCAGCGTCTCCACGGCCTCGGCGTAGTCGTCGGCGTAGTCGGCCGGGTCGAAGTCGCCGGACAGGGTCTCGACGAGCATGTTGGCCATCGTGACCTCGGCCTCCTTGGCCTCACCGTCACCGACCTGGAAGTCGGGGGTACGGACCTCGTCGGGCCACATCATCGTCTGCAGCACGATCACGTCCTCGCGGACCCGGAGCACCGCGATGGAGGTGCGCTGGCGCAGCGCGATCGTCACCACGGCCATCCGGTCGGACTCGACCAGGGCCTGCCGCAGCAGCGCGTACGGCTTGGCGCCGGTGGACTCGGGTTCGAGGTAGTAGCTCTTCTCGAACAGCATCGGGTCGATCTGCTCGGCCGGGACGAACTTCTCCACCGAGATCTCCCGCGACGAGGCCGACGGCAGCGCCGCCATGTCGGAGTCGTCGAGGATCACCATCTCGCCGTCCTCGGTCTCGTACCCCTTGGCGATGTCGGCGTACGGCACCTCCTCGCCGTCCAGGGAGCAGATCCGCTGGTACCGGATCCGTCCTCCGTCCTTGGCGTGGACCTGGCGGAACGAGACGTCGTGGGACTCGGTGGCGGCGTACAGCTTGACCGGCACGTTCACCAGACCGAACGAGACCGCGCCCTTCCAGATCGCCCGCATGCTTCCTCCCGTGTCCGTGGTGCCCGAGGGACCAGTATGACCGACCGTGCCGGGCGGCCGGGGGCGTGCAGGGCGGCGGCAGGCACGGCCCCGGACAGATGGGGAGGTGCCCCCATGTTGGAACCGAATGTGACCGACATCACCCGCAGGGGCGGCGACTCCGGTAACTTCCGCGCCATGGCCACCCGACCCCTCACTCTCGCCGACGTCCTCGAGACCATGGCGGACACCGTCCCGGACCGTCCCGCGATCGTCACCCTGGACCACACCTGGACCTTCGCCGAGCTCGACGAGCGCGCGAACCGGTTCGCCCACATGCTGCTGGACGCCGGGGTGCAGCCCGGTACCCACGTGGCCGTGCACAGCCCGAACCGCGTCGAGTGGATCGACGCGTTCTACGGCTCGTTCAAGATCGGCGCGGTCCCGATCAACGTGAACTACAAGTACCTGGCCGAGGAGCTGCGCCACATCTACTCCAACTCCGACTCGACGGTGGCCGTGGTGGCCCCCGAGTTCGAGGCACTGGCCCGCGAGGCTGCCGGCGACCTGGTGGAGCACTGGTTCGTGATGGGGGAGCAGTACGACGCGGCCACCGCTGCCGCCTCGCCCGAGCGGCCGCAGGTCGAGCGCAGCGGCGACGACCGCTACATGATCTACACCGGCGGCACCACCGGCATGCCCAAGGGCGTGGAGTGGCGTCAGGAGGACCTGATCCGCGCCGCCCTCAACGCCGCGCGCTACGGGGCACCGCTGGAGGGGCTGGACCAGCTCGCCGCCGAGGCGAAGGCCGTGGAGAACCCGATGGTGCTGCTGGCCTGCGGCCCGATGATGCACGGCGGCAGCCAGTGGATCATGGGCAACGGCCACGTCGCCGGACAGACGATCGGCTTCTTCACCGACGCGAACTTCTCCGCCGAGCGGGTCCTGGACCTGGTCCAGCACGCCGGCGTCGTCTCGCTGACGTTCCTGGGCGACGCGATGGGCCGCCCGGTCGCCGAGGCGATCCTGGCCGAGCCGGACCGCTGGGACCTCAGCTCGCTGGCCGCGGTGTCCAACGGTGCCGCGCCGCTCTCGATCGGGGTGCGTGAGGAGATCCGCAAGGCGCTGCCCGGCCGGTTCATCCTCGACTCCTACGGCGCCTCCGAGACGGGTGCGGCCGGCTCCTCGATGGACGACGGCTCCTCCGACGGCAAGGCCCGGTTCAACATCGGGCCCGACGTCGACGTGCTCGGCGCCGACGACCGACCCACCCAGGTGGGTGAGGAGGGCATGCTCGCCCGCTCCGGCCCGATGCCGCTGGGCTACTACAAGGACCCGGTCAAGACCGCCGCGACGTTCAAGGAGATCGACGGCAAGCGCTGGGTGATCCCCGGCGACTTCGCCCGCAAGGAGCCGGACGGCTCGATCATCGTGCTGGGCCGCGGCTCGGTGTGCATCAACTCCGGCGGCGAGAAGATCTACCCCGAGGAGGTCGAGAGCGCGCTGCTGCGCCACCCCGACATCTTCGACGCCGCCGTGACCGGCACCCCGCACGAGCGCTGGGGGCAGCAGGTCACCGCGCTGGTCCAGCTGCGTGAGGACGCCGACCTCACCGAGGCGCAGGTCGTCGAGCACGTGAAGTCGCTGCTGGCCAACTACAAGGCGCCCAAGCGGGTGTTCTTCGTCGACCAGGTGCCGCGCACCCCGGTCAGCAAGGTCGACTACAAGGCGACCGCCGAGACCGCGGCCGCACTGGTGGCGGAGTCCGCGGGCGCCCCCGCCTGACCGCGCTTGCACCGCCCCGCGCAGCGGGAGACGACGACCCGGCACCTCTGGGAGGGTGCCGGGTCGTCGGCGTCCCGAGAGTTCTCAGGTGTGCCCGCCCGCGCGCGTGCCCGAGGTGCCGCCGGGATGCCTACCACCTGATCCGGTGGGTGGGAGTGCACTCCCTCACAGTGGAACGCGTTCTTGTTCGGTGCTGTGCGGTCGGTCACCATGAGTCCATGACCACCACGCAGCGCCCCATGACCCTGGGCGACATGATCGAGACCATGGCCGACACCCTGGGTGACCGCATCGCGGTGGCCTCGCTGGAGCGCGACTACACCTTCGCCGAGATCGACGAGCGGTCGACCCGGATGGCCAACCTGCTGGTGTCCCTGGGCGTGCAGCCGGGCGACCACATCGCGGTCCACAGCCACAACCGGATCGAGTGGGTCGACGCGTTCTACGGCGCCCTGAAGGCGCGCGCCGTCCCGATCAACATCAACTACAAGTACCTCAAGGACGAGCTCGCCTACCTCTACGACAACTGCGACGCCGTCGTCGCGATCGTCGGCCCGGAGTACCTGGAGGCCGTCGAGGAGGTCCGCACCGACCGCCTCAAGCACGTCCTGGTGATGGGTCCCGAGCTCGACGCTGCGATGGAGTCCGCCTCGGCCGAGCGGCAGGTCACCGGCCGTACCGGTGACGATAAGTACGTCATCTACACCGGTGGCACCACCGGCATGCCCAAGGGTGTCGAGTGGCGCCAGGAGGACCTGATCCGCGGCGCGCTGAACGCCAGCCGCTTCGGTGCCCCGTTCGACTCGCTCGAGCAGCTGGCCGAGGAGGCCAAGGCCAACGAGAACCCGATGATCCTGCTGGCCTGCGGCCCGATGATGCACGGCGGCAGCCAGTGGATCCTCGGCAACGCGCACGTCGCCGGTGCGACGGTGGGTCTGTTCACCGAGAAGAGCTTCGACCCGGCCAAGATCCTGGACCTGGTCGACCACGCCAAGGTCGTCTCGCTGACCTTCCTGGGCGACGCGATGGGCCGCCCGGTGGCCGAGACCATCAAGAACAACCCCGGCCGCTGGGACCTCAGCTCGCTGATGGCCGTCTCCAACGGTGCCGCTCCGCTGTCGCTGGCCGTGCGCGAGCAGATCCGTGAGGCCCTGCCGGGTCGCTTCCTGCTCGACTCCTACGGTGCCTCCGAGACCGGTGCGACCGGCCAGGGCATGGACGACGGGTCCTCGGACGGCAAGGCCCGCTTCGGCGTCTCCGCCGACGTGGAGGTCTTCGACGAGGACATGAACCCGGCCCCGGTCGGTGTCACCGGCATGCTCGGCCGCACCGGCTCGATCCCGCTGGGCTACTACAAGGACCCGGTCAAGACCGCGGCCACGTTCCGTGAGGTCAACGGCAAGCGCTACGTCATCCCCGGCGACTTCGCGGTCCGCGAGGAGGACGGCTCGGTCGTCGTCCTGGGTCGCGGCTCGGTCACCATCAACACCGGTGGCGAGAAGGTGCACCCCGAGGAGGTCGAGGCGATGCTGAAGAAGCACGACGAGGTCTTCGACGCCGTCGTGGTCGCCACCCCGCACGAGCGCTGGGGCCAGCAGGTCACCGCGCTGGTGCACCGCCGAGACGGCTCGGAGCTCACCGCCGAGGCGCTGACCGAGTGGGCGAAGACCAAGATCTCCAACTACAAGGTGCCCAAGGCCGTCTTCTTCGTCGACGAGGTGCCCCGCACCCCGGTTGCCAAGGTCGACTACCCGGCCTCGGCCGCGCTGGCCAAGCAGCTGGTCGAGCAGCAGGGCTGACGCACCGCGCCGAGGGCGCACCGTCACGACACACGCACCGGGCGCATGGTGGGAGACTTCCCGCCATGCGCCCGATGCTTGCCTCCGCCGGGGACCACGTGCCCACGGGTCCCGGCTGGTCCCACGAGGTCAAGTGGGACGGGATGCGGGTGCTGGCCCACCTCACCGACGACGGGCTGCGGCTGACCAGCCGCAACGAGAACGTGGTCACCCCGGCCTGGCCGGACCTGACCCTGCCGGCCCGCAGGCTGCAGGGCACCGCGCTGAGTGCCGGGGACGGGTTGCTGCTGGACGGCGAGGTGATCGGCCTCGACCCCTCGGGCCGCCCCGACTTCCGGGTCCTCGCCGAGCGGATCCACGTGCGGGCGGCCGGCGCCGCCGCGCGGTGGGCCGAGAAGGTCCCGGCGACGTTCATGGTCTTCGACGTGCTGCGCAGCGGCGGCACCGAGCTGGTCACCCGGCCGCTGGCCGAGCGTCGCGCCGAGCTGGAGCAGCTCGCGCCGCTGCTGGCCGAGGCGGGCTGGCAGGTGCCGGGCGCCTACGACGACGGGGTCGCGCTGCACACCGCCACCGCCGAGCAGGGGTTGGAGGGCATCGTCTCCAAACGCCTGGACTCGCCCTACCGACCGGGTGAACGCAGCCGGGCCTGGCTCAAGTTCCCGCACCGGTTGCGTGGCTCCTACGTCGTGGGCGGGTGGCGCCCCCAGGTCGGCACCGCCGACCGGCTGGCCTCGCTGCTGGTGGGGGAGTGGACCGCCCAGGGGTGGCAGTTCCGGGGTCGGGTCGGGTCGGGCATCTCGACCACGGCCTCGCGCACCCTGGCGGCGGCGGTGGCCGGGTTGACCCGGTCGACCTCGCCGTTCTGCGACGAGGTGCCGGCCGTGGACGCCCGGGGCACCACCTGGGTGGAACCGGTGCTGGTGGTCGACGTGGAGAGCCTGGGGGCGGGTGGTGGCCGGTTGCGGCAGCCCTCCTACCAGGGGGTGCGCGCCGACCTGTCGGCCCACGACCTGACCGAGGGGGTGGGCCGGTGAGCCCGGCGGAGGAGTCGGTGCTGGTCGAGGTGGACGGCCGGACCCTGAAGATCTCGAACCTGGCCAAGGTGATGTACCCGCGCACCGGGTGGACCAAAGGGGAGGTGCTGCACTACTACGCCCAGGTCTCGCCGGTGCTGCTGCCCCAGCTCACCGACCGTGCGGTGACCCGGATCCGGTGGCCGCACGGGGTGGAGGGCAGCAGCTTCTTCGAGAAGAACGCGCCGGCCGGCACGCCGTCGTGGGTGCGGACCGAGGAGGTGCCGACCACCGGCAGCCGGGCACCGTCCCGGCACGGCGACACGCTGCGCTTCCCGGTCGTCGACGACCTGGCCACGCTGACCTGGCTGGCCAACCTGGCTGCCCTGGAGCTGCACGTGCACCAGTGGCGGGTCACCGCCGAGGGCGTGCAGCCGCCGGACCGGCTGGTGATCGACCTCGACCCGGGGCCCCCGGCGGGGTTGCACGAGTGCTGCGCGGTGGCGCTGGAGGTCCGCGACGAGCTGGCCGGGCGGGGTCTCACCTCGACGCCGGTGACCAGCGGCTCCAAGGGCCTGCACCTGTACGCCTCGTTGCCGCCGGGCACCGGTGCGGAGGCGTCCACCGAGCTGGCCCACGAGGTGGCCTCGGTGCTGGAGAAGCGGCTGCCGCGCCAGGTGACGGCCACGATGACCAAGACCCGCCGCCAGGGCAAGGTCTTCCTGGACTGGTCGCAGAACTCCGGCTCCAAGACCACCGTGGCGCCGTACTCGCTGCGCGGCACCGACCGGCCGCGGGTGGCGACACCGGTGACCTGGGACGAGGTGGCGGCCGGGGCCGAGGACGAGCTGGGGCTGGACCAGTTCACGCCCGAGCAGGTGCTGGCCCGGGTGGCCGAGCACGGCGACTTGTTCGCCCTCTGAGTCCCTCCGGGACTGCCGGGTCGGTGTGCCCGGTCGGTGTTCTCCGGAGACGCCGACGGCCCCGACGCCGGGGCGGCGGGGCCGTCGGGTGCGTCAGGTCAGGCGCACTTGTCCTGGGCGTGCTCACCGATCTTGGTCCACGCCTCGGTGTACTCGGTCAGGGCGGTGGTGTCGCCCTCCTGGACCTTCTTCAGGTTCTCCACGACGGTGTCCCACTCGCCCTCGACGTCGCTGGGGGCCTGCTCGGCCACAGCCTCGAGCTCGCCGATCCAGTCCGAGATGGCGTCCTCGGAGCTCATGTCGGGGACGTTGGTGCCCAGGGCCTTGAAGTCGTCGCAGTAGGCCTTGGTGTCGTCGCCGCCACAGGCGCTCAGGGTGCCGGCCAGGGCGAGCACGGTGGTGGCCAGAGCGATGCGGACGGTGGGCTTGCGCATGAGGGTTTCTCCCGTTCGTGGAGCACCGGTCGGTGCGGGGTCTGACGAGGAAACCCTTCCCCGCCGTGGTGGCGTTCAACCCTCGGCGTCGGTGAACAGCCGGTGAGGTGCCGGTGTCGGGTGGGGAGCTGCAGGACCCCGGACCGTGCGGTCCGGGGTCCTGCAGGTGCTCGGTGGATCACCAGTCGGTGATCGTCACTCGGTGAGCTCCTTGAGGTCGATGTTGCACGCGTCCTTGGCGTGCTTGTCGATGTCCTCGCTGGCCTTGGTGAGCTTGTCCTGGTCCAGGTCCTTCATCTTCTCCTGGGCCTCCTCGAGTGCCTTCATGGCGGCCTCGGGGTCGGCGGAGGCGTCGGTGTCGCCCATGCCGGCGAACGCGTCGGCCATGATCTCCATGCTGTCGACGAGGATCTCCCAGTCGGCCTTGACCTCCTCGGGGGCGTCCTTGGAGATGTCCTTGAACTTGTCGACCGCCTTCTGGACCTGGTCGGGGTCCTCACCGATGTTGGAGAGGTCCTTGCCGACGCTCTTCAGCTCGTCGCAGTAGGCCTCGGTGTTGTCGCCGCCGCACCCGGTCAGGGTGCCGAGGGCGAGGACGGAGGCTGCGAGGGCGACGCGCAGCACGGGCTTCTTCATGGGAGGTCTCCTGGTGTTCGGTCGTGCGGTGACGGTGCTGACGGGTGGTGCTCAGGTGGTGCGCGGCGATCCTACCCAGCGCGCGGGCGGCCAACCCTGCTCCGACGGACCGGCCGCGGGCGGTGCCGACGGCAAAATCTGGGCAGTCGCCCGAGTTGAGTGGAACGTGTTCCACCGAAAGGCTCCGCGCCCCCGCGGGCCGTGCGAGGGTCGGAGCCGTCGATGACACTGCCGCCGGGTGTACCCGGTGGACCCGAGCGAGGTGTGCCCCATGAAGCGAGTTCCCCAGCGTCTGCGCACGGCCCTGGTGGCCGTGGCCGTGTCGGCGATGGCCCTCAGCGTGGTTCCGGCCAGCCAGGCCGAGCCGGGTGTCGCACCGGGCGCACCGGTCGACCGCGGCGGTGCCGCCGTGGAGACTGCGGTGGAGCCGACCGGGCGGGCCGTCCCGAAGGCCCCGAAGCCCGGGCGCTGCTTCGACGTGACGCTGGCCAAGGCCAGCAAGGCCTCGCTCAAGGCGAAGGCGATCCGGTGCGGCAAGCCGCACACCCTGTGGGTCGTCGGCAAGGCGAAGGTGCCTGCGGGTCTGCCGATGGACCTGGGGGACTCGGTCACCAGTGTTGCGGTCAAGGAGCGGTGCGTGGCTGCGGTGCGCAAGAAGATCGGCGGCTACGCCAACGCCGACTACGCCCGGAGCACCTACGGCTACTTCGTCTTCCTGCCGACCCGCAAGCAGCAGCGCCGCGGCGCCCGCTGGGCCAGCTGCGCGGTGGGGCACTGGGACGCGGGTCGTCTGCTGCGCACCAAGCAGGCCCGCCCGACCCGGGTGGCCTCGCGGATGCCGGCGGCCTACACGCTGTGCGCCACCAGCAGCCGTGCCTGGGTGGGCTGCGCCAAGCCGCACGCGTTCCGCTCGACGTACGCCCGCACCGTGGCGTTCGACGGGGTGCTGACCGACGCCAAGGTGCGCCTGGCCGCCCGGACCCACTGCGAGCCGCGGATGGGTCGCTCCGACTACACCTACGGCCTGCGCGGCTCGGTCGGCCAGACCTTCGCCCTGGTCTGCCTGCGCCGCACCACCTCCTGACCCGAGGGTCACGTCCCCGCCGACCGCGCGTTTTCTGCGCCGACCGGGCACTTGCGTGGCGCTGACCGGGCACTTGCGTGGCGCTGACCGGGCACTTCTGCACCGACCGGGCACTTGTGTGGCGCTGACCGGGCACTTGCGCGACGCTGACCTCCCCCCTTGCGCGGCGCCGGGACGCCGGTCCGACGCGACTCCGGGAGCGCACCAGGCCCCTGCCGGGCGGTGTTCGGAGCGCCGGCGGAAGCCTGATCCGGGACCGAGTTCTCCACAGGCGGCGGTTTCTTTGCTCGACATGGTGTTTCCGGACCGGTAGCAAGGGGGATGCGAAAGCACAGGTGTCCGTACTCGGGATCGGAGACGCCGGAATGACGACGATGCGTGCTGCCCCCACGGGGTCGGAGCTCGACGCGCTGGATGCGCGTGTCCGCGAGCTCGTGCGCGGCGAGGGGGTCGACCCCCAGCGTGAGGGTGCCACCGTGCGGCGGTTGGCCGAGCGGGCGGTGCGGGAGCACGACGAACGCAGCCTCACCGGCGCGGTGCTGCCGCTGGCCGACAACGAGGCCGCAGTGGGCGAGTTGGTGGCGCGGGTGGCCGGCTTCGGTCCGCTGCAGGCGCTGCTGGAGGACCCCGAGGTCGAGGAGATCTGGATCAACGACCCCTCCCGGGTCTTCGTCGCCCGGCGCGGACGGCACGAGCTGACCAACCTGGTGCTCACCCAGGCCGGGGTGCGCGAACTCGTGGAACGGATGCTCAAGAGCTCGGGGCGCCGGATCGACCTGAGCCAGCCGTTCGTGGACGCCGTCCTGCCGCAGGGACACCGGTTGCACGTGGTGCTGGAGGGCATCTCGCGCGGGTTCACGGCCGTCAACATCCGCAAGTTCGTGGTGCGGGCGTCCCGGCTGCGCGACCTGGTGGAGCTGGGCAGCCTGACCCCGGCCGCGGCGGACTTCCTGGACGCCTCGATCCGGGCCGGGCTCAACGTCGTGGTCGCCGGGGGAACCCAGACGGGCAAGACCACCTTCCTCAACTGTCTGGCCGCGGCGATCCCCGGTGGGGACCGGGTGGTGAGTGCCGAGGAGGTCTTCGAGCTCCGCTTCTCCCACCCCGACTGGGTCGCCCTCCAGACCCGTCAGGCCGGACTGGAGGGCACCGGCGAGGTCCGGCTGCGCGACCTGGTCAAGGAGTCGCTGCGGATGCGACCCAGCCGGATCGTGGTGGGGGAGGTGCGGGCCGAGGAGTGCCTCGACCTGCTGCTGGCGCTCAACTCCGGGATGCCGGGTCTGGCGACCCTGCACGCCAACAGCGCCCGCGAAGCCCTGGTCAAACTGTGCACCCTGCCCCTGCTCGCCGGCGAGAACATCGGCTCCCGCTTCGTGGTCCCGACCGTGGCCGCCTCGGTCGACCTGGTGGTCCACCTGGGCATCGACGAGACCGGGGTGCGCCGGGTCAACGAGATCGCGGCCGTCCCCGGCCGGGTCGAGCAGGACGTGATCGAGGTGGCCCCGATCTTCGTGCGCACCGACGGTGACCTCGTCGACATGGGCGGGATGCCGCCGCGCCCCGAGCGCTTCTCCCGGTTGGGCATCGACCTGGCCGGACTGCTGGGGCGGAACGGCTGATGGGTGCCCTCCTCGGCCTGGTGCTCGGGACCGGTCTGCTCCTGGTCTGGACGGCCTGCTGTGTCCCGCGGCGCCCCCGCACCCGCTCGCGCACGCCCGGCAGACTGACCCAGATGCTGGCTGCTGCCGGGTTGGCGCACGTGGCTCCCAGTGGGGTGATCGCCGTGTCGGTGGTCGCCGGCGGCGTGTCGCTGCTGGTCGTGCAGGCGATCTCCCAGACCTTCCCGGTCGCGCTCGCCTTCGCGGTGATGGCCTCCTCGGTCCCGCTCATGGTGCTGTCGTCCCGGGCACGCAAGCGGCAGCACGAGTTCGCGGAGGTCTGGCCCGAGGCGGTCGACAACCTGGCCAGCGCGGTGCGGGCCGGGATGTCGCTGCCCGATGCCGTCAGCGCCCTCGGCAGCACCGGCCCCGAACCGCTCCGTCCGGCGTTCGGGGAGTTCGGCATCGACTACCAGCTCACCGGGCGGTTCAACGACTCCCTGGACGCGCTCAAGGCCCGTCTGGCCGACCCGGTCGGTGACCGTGTCGTGGAGGGCCTCCGGATCGCCCGCGAGGTCGGCGGTGGAGAGCTGGGACGCCTGCTGCGCAACCTGTCCGGCTACCTCCGCGACGACCTGCGCACCCGCAGCGAGATGCTCTCGCGCCAGGCGTGGGTGGTCAACGGAGCCCGTATGGCGGTCGCCGCCCCGTGGCTGGTGCTGCTGTTCATGTCCTTCCAGACCGAGGCGATCCACCGCTACGCCAGCCCGGTCGGCGCGGCCGTCCTGCTGGTCGGCGGTGTGCTGTGCCTGGTCGCCTACCGGACGATGCTGCGGATCGGCCGACTCCCCACGGAGCGGAGGATCCTGGCATGAGCCCGACCGTGTGGGGTGCCGTGCTCGGGGCTTTGGCCGCGGCCGGGCTGCTGCTCGTCGCGGCCCGCGTCCGCGCCGTGCGACGCCCCGCCCTGGCCGACCGGGTGCTGCCCTACGTGCGCGACCTGTCACCCGAGCCCGCCACCGGGGCACCGGTCGCCTCGACCCGAGCCGCGGCGGTCGGCATCTTCGGGCCGAGCCTGCGCAGCGCCGCGGACCTGGTCGAGAAGGTGCTCGGCGGAGCCCCGTCGGTGCGGCGTCGCCTGGTCCGGGCCGACCTCGACCTGACCCTGCACGAGTTCCGGATCCAGCAGGTCCAGTGGGGGCTGGTCGGGTTCGCGATCTGTGCGGCGCTGGGTCTGTGGCGCTCGGTCACCGCCGGTGCCCACCCGGTCCTCGTGCTGGTGCTGTGCCTGTTCGGCTTCGTGATGGGGGTGCTGCTGCGGGAGAACCGCCTGACCAGCCAGGTCACCGCCCGGGAACGTGCCGTGGTCGCGGAGTTCCCCACGGTGGCCGAGCTCCTGGCGCTGGCGGTGGCCGCCGGCGAGGGCCCGGTCGCGGCGCTGGACCGGGTGGTCAGCCGCTCCGGGGGCGTCCTGTCGAACGACCTGGCCCGCGTGCTGGCCGAGATCCGGACCGGTGAGCCGGTGGCGGAGGCGTTCGACCGGTGGGCCAACCGGTCCGGCGTCACGGTCGTCTCCCGGTTCGCCCAGGGCGTCGCGGTCGCGGTCGAGCGCGGCACCCCGCTGGCCGACGTGCTGCACGCCCAGGCCGCCGACGTCCGCGAGGCCGGCAGACGCGACCTCATCGAGGCCGCGGCGCGGCGCGAGGTCGTGATGATGGTCCCGGTCGTCTTCCTGGTCCTGCCCGTGACCGTCGTCTTCGCCTTCTACCCGGGCGTCCTGGGGTTGAGCCTCGCGGCACCCTGACGCCCCCACGATCGTTCCACCCACATCCTCGGAAGAAAGGACAGCACCATGGAGAGCCTGACTCGGCTGGTCATCCTGGTGATCCACCCCCAGCTCGCGGCGCATCCGCCCGGCGGTCGGAGCCGCGACGAGCGCGGTGACGTACCCGGATGGGTGCTCGTGACCGTCATGTCCGCCGGTCTCGTCGCGGCCCTCGGCGTCCTGGCCGGTGACCAGCTCCGAGAGCTGCTCAACGCCGCGTTCGCGCAGGTCCGCGGCTCGAACTGGTGAACCGTCGCGAGGAGGGATCGGCAGTCGTCGACTACCTCCTGGTGATGGTCCTGCTGCTGCCGCTGTTCCTGGGCATCCTGCAGCTGGCCCTGGTGCTGCACGTGCGCAACACGTTGGCCTCCGCCGCCTCGGAGGGCGCCCGCGTGGCGGCCACCCTCGACGGCGGCCCGGAACGCGGCCTGGCGGTGACCCGGGAGAGTGTCCGAGGCGCGATCTCGGAGAAGTTCGCCGAGGACCTGTCGCTGCACCGGGTTCAGCTCCGGGGAGCCCCGGCCTACGAGGTGCGCATCCACGCGCGGGTCCCGGCACTGGGTCTCGGGGGACCGGCGGTGGAGGTCGACGTCGCCGGGCACGCCGTCCTGGAGCGCCGGTGAGAGCCCTGCTCGCTGCCCCGGCACGTCTGCGGGGTGCCCGGGACGAGTCCGCCTCGGCGCTGCTCGAATTCATCTGGCTGGCGGTGCTGCTGCTGGTGCCGGTGGTGTGGATCGTGCTCTCGGTGTTCGAGGTCCAGCGCGGCTCCTTCGGGGTGGCGACCGCCGCCCGGGCGGCCGGTCGGGCGTTCGTGCTCGCGCCCGACGAGGCCAGTGCCCAGCAGCGCGCCGAGGCCGCCGCTCGCGTTGCGCTGACCGACCAGGGCGTCACCGGTGCCCCGGTGGACGTGGAGGTCCGGTGCAGCCTCGGGCGGGGGCGGTGCCTGGACGGCACCTCCGTGGTGACGGTCAGGGTCCGGTCACGGGTCGACCTGCCGCTGCTGCCCTCGGTGCTCGGCGGCGGAGCCCCGACCTTCGCACTCAGCGCGAGCCACACCCTGCCCGTGGGGCAGTACGTCGAACGGCAGTCACCGTGACGGCCCGTCCAGCACGGCGGCGCGACGAGGTCGGCCAGATCTCGCTGCTGATCATCGGCATGGCCACGATCCTGCTGATCGGGGTGGCGGTGGTGGTGGACGCCTCGGCCGCCTACCTGCAGCGCCAGGGCCTGAACACGCTGGCCGACGGGGCCGCCCTGTACGGCGCCGACCGCGGAGCCCGGGCGGTCCACCTGCAGGGCCTCGACGACCGGTTGCCGCAGGTCCGCGCCCAGGTCGAGCAAGGCGTCGCCGAGTACCTGCGCAACACCCGCGCCGCCGACCAGTTCCCCGGCCTGCAGGCCCGGGTCACCGTCGAGGCGGGCAGCAACACGGTGCGGGTGACCCTGCGGGCCCCGCTCGACCTGCCGCTGTCGGTGCCCGGCTCACCCGAGGCGCCCCAGGTCGCCGCCCAGGGCGCTGCGGTGGTGACCGTGCGGCGCTGAGTCAGTGGGCCAGCCACTCCGGGACGTCGTGGGGGGCGTAGTGCCGGTAGCGCGCCAGGAGCCGCTGGGCGTTGCGGTTGCCCGGGTCGTCGAACCCCAGGAAGCGCAGGGCGCGCTCGCCGAAGAATCCCTCGGGGTCATCGTTCGGTTCCTGGTGGTCGGCCTCCTGGTCGGCCAGGAACGTGTCGAGGTTCTCCAGCAGGACCAGCATGAACCAGTCCGAGCCGTACATGACGCGCTCGCGCATGGCCGCACCGTCGCCCCGCAGCAGCGCACGCAGTTCGTCGCGGTACCGCGGGTACCCCGCGTCGCGGGTGTTGTGGTTGCTCACGTCGGCGTACAGGTGCTCGCCCCCGGGGGTGCCCGCCAGTCGGGCCATCTGGCCCGCCCACCCGGTGCCGACGGGGGTGTGGGTGCCGCCGAAGTGGCCCAGGTTGAGGTGCAGCCCGGGGAACTCGGCCAGCACCGTGGCCCAGTCCGCGGGATCGGAGAAGCGGTCGTAGTCCTTGCTGGAGCCCTGGGTGCTGTTGGCGTGCGCGGTGATCGGCACGTCCTGCTCCAGGCACCACGTGTACAGCTCGCGCAGCACCCGGTCCACGTGCGGGCCGTCCTGCCCGACCGGACCCCCACCCCTGGTGGCGTTGTTCAGGGGCCGGAACCCCATCGGCGGGTACAGCTTGACCCCCACGCACCCGAACCGCTCCACCGAGAGTTTCACCCGGTCCAGGGCGGTGAACGGGTCCCCCCGGTTCTCCGAGGCGATCTGCCGGCGCGGGTCGAAACCGACGAACGGGTGCACCCGCACCGACGGTGCGTCCGGGATCCGGCCCAGCATCGAGAGCCGGCTGATCTTCTCCTGCAGCTCGACCTGCTCGCGGACCGTGGTCTCCGGCGGGTCGCCCACCCCCAACCCCAGGTCCACCAGCATTGGGGTGAACAGGTCCACCGACGGGAACTGGCGCACCAGGTGGACGGTGTTCTCCCAGCGGTGCTGGGTGAACAGGGCGCCGAAGGCGATCCCACGACGGACCAGTGCCGGCAGGTCGCGCAGTCCCTCGGTGGTCACCACCTCCCCGCCGGCCTCGGCCCGCGCCGCCGCCAGCAGCTCCGGGTCACTGGCCTGCAGCTGGGCAACGCGTTCGGCCACCACAGCGTCCAGATCGGGAACCCGGGCCGAGCTGAGCGACTCGGGGAACCCGGACCGCGACCCCAGCAGCAACGTGTCCAACCGGCGCGTCTCCTCGGCGTGGCCCGGCGCCCCGGCCTGCACGATCCGGTCGACCAGGGCCGCGATCGCCCCACGCGCGGGCAGGCCGTCCGCGTCGCGGAGCGCGACCTTGTGCACGAACCCGCGGATCGGCAGGTCGTCGCCGTTGAAGGTGTGGCAGTGGATGTCGACCACGGTGCCCATCGCAGCCCCCGACCGGCCGGCCGGCCCGGCGCCGGCGTGTCCCTCGAGCATGACCCCACCGGGCCGACCCCGGGCGGCCGTGACGGCAGCATGACCAGAATCGGGGATGCTGCCGCCTGCGTCGCGGCGGATCGTGGGAGAGGAGGCGGTCCGGGCCGCACACTCGGCGAGGAGGTGCTCGCATGGGCGACCGCAGTGCGTCCCGGGTGCTGGGGGACACCGACGAACTCCAGTCCCGGTTGGAGCAACGACGCAGCCTGCTGCGTCACGAACTGGCCCGGGCCCACGAGGACCCGCGGCACCTGGTCCGACGCGCCCAGCAGTTGGTCGCGCACCCCGAGCGGCTCGAACCGGCCGGCACCGAGCCCAGCCCCGACGAGGTGAACGCGGCCGAACGGATCATCAACCGCAACGACCTGGTGCACACCAACTACCTCGAGCGCGGGGTCCGGGCGGTGCGCAGCGTCGTCCGGGTCTCGCTGCGGGACGCGGCCGGCAACGTGGCGCCCGAGGGCACCGGCTCCCTGGTCGCGCCCGGCCTGCTGATGACCAACCACCACGTGCTCGGCGACCCCGGCACCGCAGGACGTGCCGTCGTGGACCTGGACTACGAGCTGGACCTGACCGGGTCCGAACGCAGCGCGCGGCGCCTGTCCCTGGACCCGGGCACGTTCTTCGTCGCCGACCCCGGTCTGGACGTCGCGTTCGTCGCCTTCGCCGAACCGGTCGCCCCGGCCGAGGACCCCGGGACCGGGCCGGTGCCGCTGCTGCTGGTCGACGACGAGGACGCGATCACCGTGGGGGAGCACGTCAACGTGGTCCAGCACCCCCGCGGGCAGCGCAAGCAGGTGGCGTTCCGGGCGAACCAGGTCCTGGACCGACTCGACGACCTGCTCTGGTACGCCGCCGACACCGAACCCGGCTCGTCGGGGGCGCCGGTCTTCAACGACCAGTGGGTGCTGGTGGGCCTGCACCGCCAGTCGATCCCGCGACGCGAGGGGGACGAGGTGCTGAACAAGGACGGCACGGTGCACACACCGGGCCAGGCCGACGACGAGATCGACTGGATCGCCAACGAGGGTGTCCGCAGCGGCGCCATCCGCGGGTGGTTGGCCGGCCTGGACCTGGACGTCACGGCGGGCCGGTGGCGCGACGCCCTGCTGACGGGAGTGCTGGCCCCATGAGCACGGCCCAGACCTACGGGTTCGCCTGCCTGGTGCTGGGCGCAGGACTGGTGGTGGCCCAGGTGGTGGTGGCGTGGATGGCGGCCCGCACCAAGCCAGCGATCCCGACGGACGTGGTGCGCGACGTGTCGGCCGCGGCCGACGCTGTCGGGCAGGTCAGAGCCACCCTGCCCGTGGGCCTGGAGTCGACCTCGGCGGAGGCGGTGAGCCGGGCGCTCGACAGGGCGGAGGCCAGCGCGAACCAGGCGAAGGAGAAAACCGAGGCAGCCGCCGACGGCAAGGGCCAGGGGGCGAACGACGTGCTCTCGGTCATCGCCGGGTCCATGCCGCTGGGTGTCCTCGGCTTCCTCTTCGTGACCCTCGGCGCCGCGGTGCTGGACCTGCTCGACGTGGTGGTCGGCGTGCAGTAGCTCCCATGACGCAGACCGTCCCCGGCGCCACGAGGCGTCGGGGACGGTGTCGTCCGGGGAGGCCGGCTCACTCCGGCAGCGTGCGGCGGACCAGGTCCTGGGCCAGGTCACGTCCACCGCGGGTCTCGGCGAAGCTGGCCACGAACAGTCGCAACCGTCCGCTGGGAAGACACTCGGTGGGGATGAACTGGCGCAGCAGCTTGGCCTGGCGACGCACCTTCCACGTCGCACCAGTGCAGAGCTCCTCCGAGCCGGGCATCGTCGTGAACCCGGTGCGGTGCTGGACCGAACCCCACGAGGTGACGAGGTCGTCCGGTGCCTCGCCCTGCGACGGTCCGCCGTTGGCGGCCGGCCACAACCCGATGATCTGCATCTGCTGGCGCGGACGCTTCAACAGTCCACGGACCCGGGTCTCGAGCAGCAGCCCTCGGGCGGAGCGGGTCACCCGCACGTACCGCACGTCGACGGCACGCACTGCCCGTGGGTGGTGGCGGCGCGACCACCGGTCGGCCTTGACGTCACCGACGGGGTCGCGGACCACGACCGGTTCCGTGGTCGTGCTGGCCGGTGCGGCGGGGGCGGCATGCACAGCGGGTGCCGCCGCGGCAGTCAGAGCACACGACACCGCCACCGCGGTGGACACGGTGGCGGTGCGGAGCAGGGAACGGAACCGGCGCTGGCCGGGGTGGGAGTCGCGAGGCTGGAACATGGTGTCCTCCGGGAGTGGTGGGTGGTGAGTGCCAGCCTGCTGCGGGGCGCGTCGTGGTCGGGAGAGTCGGGGTACTCAACCACGCCGAGGACCGGACCTGGCCCGTGGTGACGTAATCTTGCTGATCGTGGCCAGTACCGACTTCGACGCCGAGATCAAGCAGCTCCAGGCGACCATGCACACCATCGAGCAGGTGCTCGACCTGGGCGCCATGCGCGCCGAGATCGCCGAGCTCGGCGAGCAGGTCGCCGCACCGGACCTGTGGGACGACCAGGAGAACGCCCAGCGCGTGACCGGTCGGCTCTCCGTGCTCAACGGTGAGGTGGACCGGTTCACCGACCTGGCCGGCCGCATCGACGACCTGGCCGTGCTCGTCGAGCTCGCCCAGGAGGAGAACGACGCCGACTCCCTGGCCGAGGCCGACGCCGAGCTGGCCCGCGTGCAGAAGGCCGTCGAGTCGCTCGAGATCCGCACCCTGCTCTCCGGCGAGTACGACGCCCGCGAGGCCCTGGTGACGATCCGCTCCGGTGCCGGTGGTGTCGACGCCGCCGACTTCGCCGAGATGCTGCAGCGGATGTACGTGCGCTGGGCCGAGCACAACAAGTACCCCGTCGACGTCTACGAGACCTCCTACGCCGAGGAGGCGGGCATCAAGTCCACCACCTTCGCGGTCAAGGCCCCCTACGCCTACGGCACCCTCTCGGTCGAGGCCGGCACCCACCGGCTGGTCCGGATCAGCCCGTTCGACAACCAGGGCCGCCGGCAGACCTCGTTCGCCGCGGTCGAGGTGGTCCCGGTGCTGGAGCAGACCGACGACATCGACATCCCCGACGAGGAGATCCGTACCGACGTCTACCGCTCCGGCGGCCCGGGCGGCCAGTCGGTCAACACCACCGACTCCGCGGTCCGACTCACCCACATCCCCACCGGCACCGTGGTCAGCTGCCAGAACGAGAAGTCGCAGCTGCAGAACAAGGCCTCCGCGATGGTCGTGCTGAAGGCGAAGCTGCTCGCGCTGAAGAAGGCCGAGGAGAAGGCCCAGCTCGACGAGATGCGCGGCGACGTCGCCGCCAGCTGGGGCGACCAGATGCGCAACTACGTGCTCAACCCGTACCAGATCGTCAAGGACCTGCGCACCGGCCACGAGTCGGGCAACCCGGCCTCGGTCTTCGACGGCGACCTCGACGCCTTCCTGGAGGCCGGCATCCGCTGGCGCCGGGGCGTGGAGAAGTCCGAGCAGAACTGACCCACCCCCTCACGACGGCGGTACTCGACCGGGTGCCGCCGTCGGGTGCTTCCCGGGGGTGTGTGCGCCCGTCAGCCGGTGGCGGCGGCGCGCACCACGCCCGGACAGAACGTCTCGGCCCGGCTCACCGCGCCCGGGCCCTGCAGCTCGCAGGTCAGCCAGGCGTCACCGAACAGCCCGGCCCAGCGCACGGTTTCCCGCGGCTTCGACTCACGGCAGGTCCAGGCCGTGCCGGACTGTCCGAACGTGACCGGCACGGTGCGGCAGTCCTGCGGGGGTTCGGCCCGCGCCCAGGCCCGGGCCGCCCTCACCTTCACGGGTGGGACGAAGACCCACACCGACGCGAACGGGTCGCGCGCCCGCTCGCCCACCCGCCAGGTGCAGCCCACCTCGAGCCCCAGGTCGTGGTCCGGGTCCCCGCCGACCGGGTCGCCGTTGCCCCAGCTGACCAGTTGCACGCTCAGCGACTCGTCGTCGGGCAGCCCGGCGACCACCAGGTCCTCCTCGACCGCGCCGCACAGGTCCTCCCGGGACACCTCGACCTGGTCCAGCGGGACGGCGGTGGACGGTGCGTCCGTGCGCGGGTCCTCGGCGCCGGGGTCGCCGGTGCACCCGGAGGTGAGGAGCACCAGCGCGCCCAACGCCACCACGGCACGGGGGAGGAGCGGCACGGTGGGGGAGGGCACCACCCCAATCTAGTCGCAGCCCGGCGCGCCCGGGGCCGGACCTCAGGGTCGCTCGACTAGGGTCGATGGACGTGATTCGCTTCGAGAAGGTCATCAAGACCTACCCCGGCCAGAGCCATGCGGCGCTCGACGACGTGTCGGTGGACATCGAGAAGGGCGAATTCGTCTTCCTCGTCGGCTCCTCGGGGTCCGGCAAGTCCACGTTCCTGCGTCTGGTCCTGCGCGAGCACCGCCCCACCAGCGGGCGGGTGCACGTGGCCGGCAAGGAGATCAACCGGCTCGCCAACTGGAAGGTGCCGCGGCTGCGCCGCGAGATCGGCACCGTCTTCCAGGACTTCCGGCTGCTGGACAACAAGACCGTCGCCGAGAACGTCGCGTTCGCGCTGCAGGTCATCGGCACCCCGCGCAAGGAGATCAACCGGCTGGTCCCCGAGACCCTCGAGCTGGTCGGACTGGAGGGCAAGGCCACCCGCCTGCCCGACGAGCTGTCCGGTGGTGAGCAGCAGCGCGTGGCCGTGGCCCGGGCGTTCGTCAACCGGCCCAAGATCCTCATCGCCGACGAGCCCACCGGCAACCTGGACCCGACCACCTCGGTGGGGATCATGAAGCTGCTGGACCGGATCAACCGCACCGGCACCACCGTGCTCATGGCCACCCACGACGCCGGGATCGTCGACCAGATGCGCAAGCGCGTGATCGAGCTCGAGGACGGTCGCGTGGTGCGCGACCAGGCCCAGGGCGTCTACGGCTTCGGACACTGAAGGACTACTTCCCCATGCAGCTTCGTCACATCTTCTCCGACCTGCGCCAGGGTCTGCGTCGCAACCTGTCGATGCACCTGGCGGTGGTCCTCACCCTCTTCGTCTCGCTCACCCTGGTGGGCCTGGGCGTGCTGATGAACCAGCAGGCGGCCAAGGCCGCCGAGCACTGGGGCAGCCAGCTCCAGATCACCGTGTGGCTGTGCAAGGACAACGACGAGTCGGCCCGGTGCACCAGTGCCGTCACCGACGCGCAGCGCGAGGCGATCCTCACGGTCGTCGAGGACAACCCCGAGGTCGCCAGCCACCACACCGAGACCTCCGAGGAGGCCTTCACCAAGCTGAAGGAGCTGCTCGGGCCCGAGCGTTTCGAGGGGCCCAACGCCGCCGTCACCGCCGCGGACATGCCCGAGTCGGTGTGGATCGAGCTGAAGGACCCCGAGGAGTTCGAGGGCATCACCAGCGCCGTCGAGGGCCTGGAGGGCGTCTCGGGGATCCGGGACATGCGCGAGACGCTGAAGCCGATCTACGGCTCCATCAATGCGCTGCAGTGGGCGGCCCTGGGGACCGCGGCCTTCCTGGTGCTGGCGGCCCTGCTGCTGGTGGGCAACACCATCCGGCTGGCGGCGTTCGCCCGGCGCAAGGAGATCGGGATCATGCGCCTGGTCGGCGCCTCCTCGCTCTACATCACCCTGCCGTTCCTGATGGAGGCCCTGGTCACCGCACTCTTCGGTGTGCTGCTGGCCTCCGGGGCGCTCGCGGCGTTCATGTGGTTCGGGATCCACGAGGGGCCCGCGCAGTCGCTGGGCTTCATGCCGTGGGTGGGGATGGGTGAGCTGTGGCGTGCGATCGGCGCGATCGCCGTGCTCGGGCCGCTGCTGACCGTGCTCCCGACACTCGTGCTGACGCGCAAATACCTCAAGGTGTGACCCCGCTCGGCTACGGTCGAGACGTTCACTTCCCCGAACGACCGAAGGCTGACCGGTGCGCTTCTTCCCCCGTACCGCTCGTCGGAGCCTGCTCGCCACCACGCTGGTGGCGGTCATGGGCGCCGGCGCGCTGAACCTGTCCCTCGCCAGTGCTGACGACCTCAAGGACCGTCAGAAGCAGGTGCAGAAGGACATCAACCACGCCCACTCGGACCTGGAGCACTCCAGCGCCCGGTTCCGCAAGGCGCAACGCGCGTGGGAGTCGTCGAAGGGGGAGCTCGCCTCCGCCCGCGCCGCGCTGGCCGTGGCCCGGTCCAAGGTGAGCGCCGCGGAGGAGGAGGACGCCCGGATGCAGGCGGCCCTGGTGGCCGCCGAGGCGAAGCTGGCCACCGCTCGTGCCGAGCTCGCCACCGGCAAGCAGAACGTGGAGGACCAGCAGGGCCAGGTGGTCCAGGTCGTCACCGACATCTACACCCAGGGCGACCCGCAGCTGCTGGCCTTCTCCTCGCTGCTGGACTCGGCCACCCCCGCCGACCTGACCCGAGGTGCCGAGGCCCAGTCGGCGGTCGTGGGTCGGGAGACCCGCGCCTACGACGACCTCAGCGCCGCCAAGGTCCTGCTCCAGGTCACCGCCCGGCAGGTGCGCGAGGCCACCGACGAGGTCGCCGCGTCCCGTCAGGCCGCCGCCGACCACCTGGTCGAGATGGAGTCGCTGGAGGCCAGCGCCGCCTCGGCCACTGCCACGGTCGCCGCCCAGGTGAAGCGGACCCGCAAGACCCGCGCCTCCGCGGTGGCCGCCCGTGCCGCCGACCGCAAGGTGTTGCGCCAGCTCGAGGCCGAGGCCAACCGGATCAAGGAGAAGCTGCGCCAGCAGGCGCTCAACAACGGTGCAAACAACACCCCGGGCAACACCGGCGGCTTCCTCAACCACCCGGTCAACGGACGGGTCACCTCGCCGTACGGGTACCGCACCCACCCGATCTACGGCTACTACTCGCTGCACGACGGCACCGACTTCGGCGCCGGCTGCGGCACCCCGCTGTACGCCACCGCCGACGGCACGATCATGCAGAAGTACTGGAGCACCGTGTACGGCAACCGGCTGGTGCTCAACCACGGCGTGCAGCGCGGCGTCGGCGTGGCGAGCGTCTACAACCACGCCACCCGGTACGTGGTGCGCCAGGGCCAGAAGGTCAAGCGCGGCCAGGTGATCGGCTACGTCGGGTCGACCGGCTGGTCCACCGGCTGCCACCTGCACTTCACCGTCCTGGTCAACGGCTCGGCCGTGAACCCGATGAACTGGCTCTGAGCCGGCCCTGACCCGCGCGGGAGCCGCCCCGGGGAAACCGGGTTGCGCCCGCCTGAGAGGATGCGCAGGTGGCGAAGGAGCAGGGCGAGAAGCTGGTGGCGCAGAACAAGAAGGCGCGCCACGACTACCTCATCGAGGACACCTGGGAGGCCGGGATCTCCCTGATGGGCACCGAGGTGAAGTCGCTGCGGATGGGCCGGGCGAGCCTGGTCGACGGGTTCGCGGAGGTCGACAACGGCGAGGTGTGGCTGCTCGGCGTGCACATCCCCGAGTACGCCCAGGGCACCTGGACCAACCACGCCGCCCGGCGGCGGCGCAAGCTGCTGCTGCACCGGTCCGAGATCAACAGGATCGAGAAGAAGCTGGGCGACAAGGGCTACACACTGGTCCCGCTCAAGCTGTACTTCAAGGACGGCCGCGCGAAGGTCGAGATCGCCCTGGCCAAGGGCAAGAAGGCCTACGACAAGCGGCACGCCCTGGCCGAGCGTCAGGCGAACCGGGAGAAGGTCGACGCCGTGCAGCGCCGACTGAAGGGGATGCGTGACTGACCGCCCGCCCGCGGGGGAGGACCTCGCCGTGCTGCGCGCCGAGGGCGTCCCGGCTGCGGTCGAGCGACTTGGACTGCCGGGCCTGTTCGACGTGCACACCCACTTCCTGCCGCCGCGGGTGATGGCCAAGGTGCAGGCCGTCTTCGACTCCGCCGGGCCGTTGATCGGCCGGCCCTGGCCGATCCGCTACCGCGCGGACGACGACACCCTGGTCGAGCTGCTCCGCGGCCTGGGGGTGCGGCACTTCTCGGCGCTGCCGTACGCGCACCGACCGGGCATGGCCGAGTTCCTCAACGACTGGGCCGCCGACTTCGCCGCCCGGGTGCCCGAGGCGCTGCACTGCGGCACCTTCTTCCCCGAGCCGGGGGCGGTCGACTACGTCGCGGCACGGCTGGAGCAGGGCCTGGAGCTGGTCAAGGTCCACGTCCAGGTCAGCGCGTTCCACGTCACCGACCCGCTGCTGGACGCGACCTGGGGTCTGCTTGCCGAGGCCTCGACGCCCGTGGTGGTGCACGCCGGGTCGGGTCCGGTGGCCACCGAGTTCACCGGTCCCGGGCCGGTCGCGGAGCTGCTCACCCGGCACCCGCGGCTGCGGCTGCTCATCGCGCACGCCGGGGCCCCGGAGTACACCGAGTTCCTGGACCTGGCTGAGCGGTACGAGAACGTCGGGCTGGACACCACGATGGCCTTCACCGACTTCTTCGACGACATGGGTGGGGTCTACCCGCCCGAGCTGCTCGGCCGGCTGCGTGACCTGGGGCTGGCGGGCAAGGTGCTGCTCGGCTCGGACTTCCCGAACATCCCCTACCCCTACGCCCACCAGGTCGAGGCGCTGGAAAGGCTCGACCTGGGGGACGACTGGTTGGCCCGGGTGCTGTGGCACAACGGCGCGGACCTGTTCCTCGGCTCCTGACCACTCCGACGTGCCCGTGACGGACAGGGGCTTCATGAGAGGGCCTTCATCCTCGGCTCACCCCGGGTTCACGGAGCGGGGTCAGACTGGAGTCAATCCCGGTGGGGAGCACCGGGCAGTCTCGAGGAGGACCCGATGTTCCGCAGCCGCACCACCGCCCTGGCCACCGCCGCCGTGCTCGCCGTCCCGGTCGTCGCCGTGACCGCCGCCCCCGCCCAGGCCGACGTCGAGAAGCAGCGCCACTTCCGGGTGGCGGGGTCCCTGGTCGACTTCCAGGTCGAGAAGGACAACGGCCGCTTCGAGGTCGACGTGGACATCGACGACACCGCCCGCCCCGGCAGCCGCTGGAAGGTCGTGCTGCGCCACGACGGCAAGAAGGTGTACTCGGCCGTCAAGCGTGCCCAGGCCGACGGCGACGTCGACCTGCTCGACCTCAAGCGCCGCGACACCGCCGGTGCCGACCGGTTCAAGGTGACCGTCAAGAAGGTCGGTGGCGCCAAGAAGAGCCGCACCATCCGGTTCGGTCGCTGAGTCCGAGCGCCGGCCCGGTGCTGGTCCGGCACACGAGGGTCGATATCGGCTCGCCGTGTGTCGGACCACCCCGTAGACTGGCGGTGCACAACTCAAGAGGGGCTGATCGGTTTCGACTTGGGACGTTAGTTCCAGGGGAAGCGGGTCGAGAAGCCAGCGCCATCTCGTAAACGATCGCTGGAAACACATAGTTGCCAACACCAATCGCAACGACTTCGCTCTCGCTGCCTGAGCAGTGACCGAAGGGTCTGACCGGGCACCCGTCCTCGTCCCGGACCCAGGCCTCGACTAGAGGACTTGCTGGCCACACCTTGTCAGGAGGGATGGCCGGGACTTCATCCTGACTGAGCCTGTCGGTGACGTGTCCGTCGCGAGCACCGGGGCCGAGAAAACGCCATCACGGACTGCACCCGGAGAAGACCTGGATCGACGCTCGAGGACCGGGGTTCGATTCCCCGCAGCTCCACCCTGTGATCTCTCAGGAGATACCGGACAGACCGGACCCAGAACTTGGGTCCGGTCTTCTGGTTTTCTTGGGTCGGGGTCCTGGTGTTCGCCGGTGGCGGCGTTGATGATGCGGACGTGGAGTCCGTCGACGAGTTTGAGGACTTGGGTTCGGGCGTGTTCAGCGCCCATGCCGATGTGGTGCATGCGGCCGTTCAGGCGAAGGCTGAGTTTGCCGTCCTTGTCGACCTTGTCGGACAGCACTCGGTGGTGGGTTTCGGTGCTCCGGTCGGCTGTCGGCCCGGTCTTCGGGCGGGCGTTGTACGCGGTCGCGGGGGTGGCTCGGTGGGCTAGCGAGCGGTGGGGCCGGTGGTGGTTGTAGGCCTCGACGAATCGGTCGATCAGTGTCTGCAGGTCGTTGATGGTGCTCGGTTGGACGGGTTGGGCTGTGAGCCAGTTCTTCATCGTCTGTTGGAAGCGTTCGACCTTGCCGCAGGTCGTGGGGTGGTTCGGTCGGGAGTTCTTCTGGACGATGTTGAGGCGTTGCAGTTCGGACTCGAGGCCGTTGCGTCCGCCGCGGCCGCCTGAGAATCGGGTGGTGTAGGCGAGACCGTTGTCGGTGAGCACGGATGCCGGATAGCCGTGGTGACCTGCGGTTTCGGTGAAGGTGTTGAGCACGATTCGCCCGTTGATCCGGTGGTGGGCTGAGACGTGCAGTGCGTAGCGGGAGTGGTCGTCGAGCCAGGTGATGACCTCGGTGTCGGCGTGGGAGGCGAGGCGGTAGTGGGTGAAGTCTGACTGCCAGGTCTCGTTGGGTTGCTCGGCTTCGAAGCGGATGTAGGAGGAGCGGGGGCGTTTCTTGGGCTGGGGCTCGACCAGGCTCTGGCGGGTCAGGGTGCGGGCGATGGTGCTGACCGAGACGGCGATGTCGTGGTGGTGGTGTAGGTGCCAGGCGATGGTGTCGGGGCCGGCGTCGAGGCCGGCGTCGAGGAGTTGCTTGCGGATGGTGATGACCAGCTGCACGGTTTGTTCGCTGATGGCGGTCGGTGAGGTCTTCGGGCGGCGCGAGCGCGGCTCGAAGGCGGCGTCGCCTTCTGCGTGGTAGCGGGCGAGGAGTTCGTAGATCCAGGAGCGTGAGACGGCGTAGGTCGTGGCGACCTCGGTGACGCTGCGTCCTTCGATCTCGACCGCGGTGATGACCAGCCGTGCTTTCGACATGGTCGGAGGCTGGCGGAGGGTGTGGTCACTCGTGGGTCAGGTTGTCCGGGATGTCTTGAGAGATGTGTCCGGGATGTCCTGACGGATCACACCCGCAGCTCCACACTGAGGGCTTTCCCGAAATGGGCCCGAACAGTTTCCCGCGATGGGGGACTGCTCGGGAGACCTCCACAGCCCCAGCAACAACAACGAGTGGGCCCCACCATCTGGTGGGGCCCACTCGTTGTCTGGGTGAGTACTCTCAGGCGGCTGTTTGACCCACGGCACCCTCGGCGGCCAACTCCCCGACTGGGACGAGCTGCTGGACCTGCTCGAGGCGACAGAGGCAGCCATCGTCTCCGACGTCCCGTACGGCGCAGCGCTCCTCGACCGATTGGCAGGGTGGGAGGCTTCCCTGCTCCACATCGGAGACGAGGTGTCGCCTTCGGACTGTCTCGTGTGCCGCCGAGCCCAGGCGATCCCGGACGAGATGCCGCCCGAGTACGCGGGCGTGATGCAGGTGCTCGCCCGGGCATCCTGACCTAAACGCGAGGGGTCGGAGAACCAACTGGTTCTCCGACCCCTTCACGTCTGCCTCCACGCCGAGACGTAACTGCGCTACCCGACGACGGCCGGACGGTCGCGTTGGTGCCGGAACGTTCCTCCAGCGGGGACGCCCGGCATTGCAGGCAACTTGAGAACTCAACAGAGAAACACCCTGCCGCGTGAGCACGGACGAGCGGACAGGCGACCGAAGGAGGTGATCAGCCAGTCGTCTGTCGGCTTCGTCTGTCGCTCGGGCAGTGATGGGCCAAGATAGGGCCATGCAGAACCGGAGAGACGCCCTCGTCTGGCCAGGCGACCACCAACTCGAGGCTCCGGCTGGAGGAGATCGTTGAGCACGCTCGGCAGCTTCATCTGGTCGATCGCTGACCAACTTCGTGGCCCCTACCGCCCCAACCAGTACGGCACCGTGATCCTGCCGTTCACGATCCTGCGTCGCCTCGACTGCATCCTCGAGCCCGACCGTGACGCCGTCCGCGAACTGGCCGCCAAGTTCGACAACCCGGCACGGCTCAAAGTCGAGGTCAAGCGGGCGACGGGTCGGCCGTTCTACAACACCTCGAACTACTCCTTCGCCAACCTGCTAGCCGACGCCGACGGGCTCGCCGACAACCTGACCGACTACGTCGACCGGTTCTCCGCCGACGTCGACGTCTTCGAGTACTTCGACTTCAAGAAGGAGATCCTGGCCCTGGAGAAGGCCGGTCTCCTGAGGGAGGTCGTGAAGTCCTTCGGTGCCGTGGACCTGCACCCGAACGTGGTGTCGAACTCCGACATGGGTGACGCGTTCGAGTACATCATCCGCAAGTTCAACGAGGCCGCGAACGAGACCTCCGGTGACCACTACACCCCGCGCGACGCCATCAAGTTGCTGGTGGAACTGCTGTTCGCCGAGAAGGACGAGGCCCTGACCGAGGGCGGCATCGTCCGCACCCTCTACGACCCCACCGCCGGCACCGGCGGCATGCTGTCCCTGGCCGAGGAGCACCTGCTCGCCCAGAACCCGGACGCGAAGCTGAGCCTGTACGGCCAGGAGTACAACCCCCAGTCGTATGCGATCTGCAAGTCCGACCTCCTCGCCAAGGGCCACGACGCGACCAACATCGCCTTCGGCAACACGCTCACCGACGACGCGTTCACCGGGCGCCAGTTCGACTTCTCCATGTCCAACCCGCCGTACGGCGTGGACTGGAAGCAGTACGCCAAAGCCATCAGCAAGGAACGCGACGAAGCTGGACCCTACGGCCGCTTCGCGCCCGGTCTGCCGGCGACCTCCGACGGGCAGATGTTGTTCCTGCTCCACCTCGCGCACAAGATGCGGGCACCCGAGGACGGCGGCGGCCGCGTCGGGATCGTCATGAACGGCTCCCCGCTCTTCAACGGCGGCGCCGCCTCCGGGCCCTCGAGCATCCGCCAGTGGCTGCTGGAGAACGACCTGGTCGAGACCATCGTCGCGCTGCCGACCAACATGTTCTTCAACACCGGCATCGCCACCTACATCTGGATCCTCGACAACACCAAGCACCCCGACCGCAAGGGCACCGTCCAACTCATCGACGGCACCTCGTTCTGGACCAAGATGCGCAAAAACCTCGGCTCCAAGGGCCGCGAGATCAGCGACACCGACCGTGCCCAGGTGCTCCAGTTGTACGCCGACTTCACCGACGCCGACCCCGACTACTCCAAGGTCCTGGCCAACGACGAGTTCGGCTACTGGACCATCACCGTCGATCGCCCGCTGCTCGATGAGGACGGCAACCCGGTCGTCGACCGCAAGGGCAAGCCCAAGCCCGACTCCAAGAAGCGTGACACCGAGAACGTCCCCTTCACCTACGGCGGCTCCGCCGCCGGCGCCGCCGGCAAGATCGAGGTCATCCAGGCCTACTTCGACGCCGAGGTCGAGCCCCATGTCCCCGACGCCTGGATCGACTGGGCCAAGGTCAAGACCGGCTTTGAGATCCCCTTCACCCGCCACTTCTACAAGTACGTCCCACCCCGACCTCTCGCCGAGATCGACGCGGACCTCGAGAAGCAGGTCGCCAAGATCCTTCACTTGCTGCGGGAGGTTGAGGGATGACGGTTCATCAGTGGCATCGCACCCGCCTGAAGTACATCTGTGATACCAACGTTGCGGTGCTTCCGGACGGCACCGACCAAGACTTTGAGTTCGTCTACATCGACATCGGTAACGTTACGCAGGGGCGGATGGTCACCGACGGGAAACCGATCGAGTTTCGGAACGCTCCCTCGCGCGCCCGTCGCCTAGCAAAACCCGGGGATACGGTCGTTTCGACGGTGCGGACGTACCTGCGTGCTGTTGCGACTGTGCCACCTCTTGAGGGCGTTCTCGTGTTCTCTACTGGCTTTGCTGTGCTGAGCCCGCGCGAAGAAGTCGACCCAAGGTTTCTGTCTTGGTACCTCCAGGGCGATGAGTTTGTTTCCCGGGTCGAGGCGAACTCGACCGGCGTGTCGTACCCGGCGATCACAGCCACCCAACTAGTCGCTCTCGATCTACGGCTGCCGCCTCTTCGTACGCAGCGCGCCATCGCCGACTACCTCGACCGCGAGACCGCCCGCATCGACACCCTTCTCGAGGAGCAGCAGCGCCTGATCGAGATGCTTACTGAGCGACGGTCAGCCGCCCTGATCGACGCGTTCGCGTCGATGCACGCCGAGACGCCGATAGTGGCCCGCGAGCCAATTCCGTGGCTGCCCGGTCTTCACGCTGAGCAGGCACAGATGCGTCACTTGTGCACGATCGGGACTGGGTCGAGCGACTCGGCGAACGCGGTCGATGAGGGGTACCCCTTCTTCGTTCGTGGGGACCAGCCGCTGACCCTAGACACCTACGAGTTCGATACCGAGGCGATCATCACGGCCGGAGACGGGGCAATGGTCGGTCGATCGTTCCACCACTTCCGCGGCAAGTTCGCCGCTCATCAGCGGGTATACGTGCTGCGCGACTTCAACAGAGTGTTCCCTCGCTATGTCTACTGGTATTTCTCGACATTTTTCATTCGCGTGGTCGGTGACGGCGGTGCGCAAGCGACAGTGCCCTCGGTGCGGATGCCGATGATCGCTAGCTTGCCGGTGCCGATCCCCGCCTACGACGAGCAGCGGCGAATCGCGGCTTATCTCGACGCGCGCACCGCAAGGATCGACGCGCTGCTATCCGAGACCGAGCGTTTCATCGAGCTCTCGCGAGAGCGTCGGTCTGCGCTGATCACGGCCGCGGTGACGGGGCAGATCCACCTACGGGAGGTGGCGTGATGGCTGACCACAACGAGGTCGTGTTCGAGACCGAGATCTGCCACCACCTCGCAGCCAACGGCTGGCTCTACTCGGCGAATGACGTTGGCTACGACCGCGAGCGGGCGCTGTTCCCTGAGGACTTGTTCGCGTGGCTTGAGGAGACACAGAAGCCCGCCTACGAGAAGGCGCTCAAGGCGGCGGGCACCCAGGCGAAGTTCCTGGACGTGCTGACCACGGCGCTGGACAAGCCACTGGAGCACGGGGGCGGCACGCTGAACATCCTGCGCAACGGGGTGCAGTACATCGGCGGTGGCCGGTTGAAGATGGCGCAGTTCCGCCCCGAGACGACCCTCAACGAGACGACGAACGCCCACTACGCCGCGATGCGGGTACGGGTGATGCGCCAGGTGCACTACTCCACCGCGGACCAGCGCAGCATCGACCTGGTGTTCTTCGTCAACGGGCTCCCGGTGGGGACGGTGGAGTTGAAGACCGACTTCACCCAGTCGTTGGACGAGGCGATCCAGCAGTACCGCAAGGACCGCCACCCGGTCACCAACGGACGCCCTGAGCCGTTGTTGTCCTTCGGCCACCGGGCACTGGTGCACTTCGCGGTCTCCAATGACCTGGCTGCGATGACCACGAAGTTGGAGGGGGAGAAGACCCACTTCCTGCCCTTCAACACCGGTCACGACGCTGGGGCCGGCAATCCGCCCGGCGCGGACGGCAAGTCTGCGACGGCGTACCTGTGGGAGCGAGTCTGGGAGAAGGGCGCTTGGCTCACCATCATCGGTCGGCTGATGCTGGTGGAGACCAAGGAGGAGTGGGACGTCGCCACCGGCACCTCCGTGCGGCGCACGTCCATGCTGTTCCCGCGCTTCCACCAGTGGGAGGCGGTCACCAACATCGTGTCCGCCGTCCGGGAGGAGGGAGTGGGGCAGCGGTACCTGATCGAGCATTCAGCCGGTTCGGGGAAGACGAACACGATCGCCTGGACCGCGCACCGGCTGGCCCGGCTGCACGTGGACAACAAGAAGGTCTTCGACTCCGTCATCGTGGTCGTGGACCGCACCGTGCTCGACGGGCAGCTCCAGGATGCGGTCCGGCAGCTCGACGGCAACAAGATCGTGGCCACCATCAGCCCCGAGGACGTCCGGAAGGCGGGGGCGAAGTCGAAGTCCAACCTGCTGGCTACCGCGTTGAAGAACGGTGAGTTGATCATCGCGGTGACCGTGCAGACCTTCCCGCACGCGCTGGAGGAGATCCGGGCCGACGCCGGGCTGCAGGGCAAGAAGTTCGCCGTCATCGCAGACGAGGCGCATTCCTCCCAGTCCGGGCAGATCTCCTCCAAGCTCAAGCAGGTCCTGACCGCGGAGGAGATCCAGGAGATCGAGGACGGCGGCGAGATCGACGTTGAGACGATCTTGGCCTCGGAGATGCGTGAGCGGGCTGAGTCGCCCAACATCTCCTACCTGGCGTTCACCGCCACCCCGAAGAACAAGACCCTCGAACTGTTCGGCCGCAAGGGCCCCGACGGCAAGCCGCGGGAGTTTCACCTGTACTCGATGAAGCAGGCCATCGAGGAGGGCTACATCCTCGACGTCCTCAAGGGCTACCAGACGTACGAGACCGCCTTGAAGATCGCCGGCAAAGCCAATGGCGAGGGCGAGGTCGAAGAGGGCGCCGCCCGCAAGGGCCTGATGCGGTGGGTGCGGCTACACCCAACCAACATCAGCCAGAAGGTGCAGAACATCGTCGAGCACTTCCACGCCAACGTCGCCCACCTGCTTGAGGCCAAGGCCAAGGCGATGGTCGTGACCGACTCCCGCAAGGCCGCGGTGAAGTACAAGAAGGCCATCGACGCCTACATCGCCAAGCGCGCCGCCGAGGACGCCTCCTACAACTACCGAACCCTGGTCGCGTTCTCCGGGGGAGTGCGGATGGACGAGGACGAAGTCTGGGGCGAGGACTGGGGGCCGGCGCCGAGCAAGGACGACGAGTTCACCGAGGCCAACATGAACCCCGGCGCAGGCGCCGACCTCGCGGCGGCGTTCAAGGGCGAGACCTACAAAGTCATGCTGGTCGCCAACAAGTTCCAGACCGGCTTTGACCAGCCACTGCTCTCGGCGATGTACGTCGACAAGAAGCTGTCCGGGGTCACCGCGGTGCAGACGCTCTCGCGGCTCAACCGCACCCACCGCACCGCCAGCGGGGAGCAGAAGCGCAAGACGTTCGTCATCGACTTCGTTAACAAGCCCGAGGACATCAAGGCTGCGTTCGAGCCGTACTTCAAGAACGCCACCCTGGAGACCGAGACCGACCCCTATGTCGTCATCCACCTGGTCACCAAGCTCGCTCAGGCCGGCATCTACACCGAGGACGACGTCCGCAAGGTCGCCGAACTGTGGGTCACCCGCAAGGGCAACAACGCCCTCTCCGCGGCGATCAGCCCCGCCCAGCACGACTTCGCACGCCGCTACGCCCGGGCTCTGGAGGACGACGACAAGGTCACCCTCAACACCCTCGACCTGTTCCGCAAGGACGTCTCCACCTACGTGCGGCTCTACGACTTCATGAGCCAGATCGTCGACTACGGCGACCCCTACCTAGAGATGCTCTCCATCTACCTGCGGCTACTTGAGCGGGTGATCGGTGAGTCCACCGTTTTCGCAGAGGTCGACCTCTCCGACGTGGTCCTGGTCGGGGTTAAGCACACCAAGAGCACCCAGGTCGACATCTCCTTGACCGGCGACGGACAACTCAAGGGCATCAGCGCGGCAGGCACCGGGGCGAGGCAGGAACCGAAGTACGTCGCCCTGCAGGTCGTCATCGACAAGATGAATGACCTCTTCGGAGCCGAGTCCTTCGCCGAGTCTCAGGTCCGGGAGTTCGTCAACGGACTCGTACAGCGACTGCTCGCCTATCCGGACCTCGTCAAGCAGACCCGAGTGAACTCGAAGAAGCAGTTCTTGGAGTCTCAGGACTTTCAGGCCGCGGTGACCGAGGCGGTCATCGACAACCAGGGCGCCCACAACACCATGGCTGACTACTTCTTCAGCGACGGTCCGGGGATCAATGGAGTCGTCCTTGCCCTGGCGGACGCATTCTATGAGGCCGCCATCGACGAGCCAGCGAACACCTGAATCGATCTCAAGCCACATTCACCTCTGAGTGCTTCGATCGTCAACGGTCAAGCCTTGTGCCAAGGGACGTGGACGGAGTCGCCGGACCCGCGGTACTCCGAAGTCTTGCCGAGGAAGCGTTCGTCGTAGCCGAGCCACCAGAGCATGGCGAGGTTGAACATCGTGGTCGCGGCGAAGCCAGTTTCGGCCCACTCCTCGGTCGTCCACTTGTTGATGTGCTTCATTTTCGGGTGAGCGACCTTGTTCCGCAGGCGCACAACGCAGTCGAGCGCGTCCGGTGAAGGGGTCTGCATGTCAGTGATGTCAGCCTGTACCTTGCCAAGTTTCGTGAGGTGCTTGGGAACGCTCGTGTCGGCTCTGACGATAGCGAGGACGTTTCGCAGCTGCCCGATGGTGCCTAGGGCCTTGGAGTTCCACTGCGCATCAGTGAGATGGTTGGGATCACCCGCCGACAGTTCCTCGACGAGGTGCGCGTAGGAGATCAGCTGGAGCGCGGAGACCGGCAGCAGGACCTTCATGTTCACCGTCGCGTCGTATTCCGCCGAGTAGTGGTAGCCCAGCGCGTTCCTGAAGACCTGCCATCGCAACGTGTTCGAGCTGGTGGCGTAGCCGGCTCGGAACAGCTCCGCCATCTGAGCTGCTGTGTGGGCAGGATCGAGAAAAGGGGGCCCGCCGAGGGGCCTGTCGATCGCCCTGTTGCAGTGCCACCTGGTCCAGACTGCCTGCCCGTCCCGGTAGCCCACCGGCAGCACCGTCCCGGTCACCCGTCCGAGCGCGAATCCGGCGAGGGACTCGATGACTCTTAGCACGGCCAGCGCTTCTGCAGCGGCGAACTGCGCGCCGTCATTCCGACGTATCCGGCCGATGTGGGTGACGGTCGAGTCCCCGGTCGCGCGTTGGTGCTTGCACAGCGTGTCAGGAGTGATGTCACCACGAGGTTCGATGCGTAGCTGCCAGACTCCCAGTTTCAGGTCGATGCGACCGCGCCGTTCGTGGCCGCCGTAGCAAGTGTTGAGTCCGTCGTCTCCGTGCCACCCATTGAGTAGGAAGAAGGTGATGTAGTCGAGGTCGTTCGGGTCGCCGACGTCGATTGGCGCAAGATGAGGGGCGGTCATCCCTGAGGACAAGCCCTCGCCGGTGGGCTTCTTGGGCTTCTTAACGGTCTTCGCAGGCTTCGGTACCTTCTTCGTGGGGATCGACAGTTGGTCGTGGGCCACCCACCTAGCAGGCTCGCGCGTGCCGAGGGGATCCTCGAGGCCGTCTTCGAAGCTGACCTCACGAACACCGCGCGCGACCAAGTTGGGCCGAGGCGCCAGATCGACGGTGATGATCCCGCGGTAACGGTTGCCCCCGTGGTCGAAGTTCCCTCGGTAGACCGGGATGCTGTCGGATCCCAGCGGTGGAAGCGAGTAGAAGTGCTCCAAGGCTTTCGGGAACGGGTGCTTGATCTCGAAGGTGCGCCCGTCTGCCATGGGGATGGTCTTGCAGACGCCGCAGTTCGGGTCAGTGACAGACATGCGCCTATGGTGCATGACCACGGAATGTGGGCATGTGCAAAGTCGCGATCTGCCGTGTGCAACCAGATTCCCCGGCGGTGCGCTGATACAGGCATCTCCGCTTGAAGCCTCATTTCGGTCAAGCCCTCACCCTCTGCACTGGCCCCGACCTGCTGTTCCCCAGCAGGTCGGGGCCAGTCGTCGTGCCAGCCCCTGTGCGGGTGGACGCCGCAGTTCCGGGCTGTGGTGAACACCGCACCCGCCGGAACCAGGCCCGCGCTTTCGTTGGGGTTGGCCGGGGTGTGGGCGGGGGAGGATGACAACGCCCGTGCCCCGACCCCCGGAGAAACCTGTGACCCACGTTCCTTCCCTCGCGCGTCCCCGCGTGCCGGTGCTGTCCGCACTGCTCGCGGTGGCGGCGCTGCTGCTCACCCTCCTGGTCGCCGCACCGGCGCAGGCCGCGACCGGCACCGTCAGCGGTATCGCGCAGCTGCCCTCCGGCGAGCAGGCCCCGGCCGGCCAGCACCTCACCGTGAGCCTGCAGGCGCTGACCCCGGACGAGACCACCTACACGGCCCAGGCCAACCCGACGTCGGGTGCCTGGAGCATCGGCAACGTCCCCGAGGGCGACTACATGCTGTGGGCGTACTACTCCGAGTGGGGGGCGTACAGCAACATCTACTGGCCCGGGACGACGAAGTCCTCCGAGATGGGCACGTTCCACGTCTCCGGTGGGGCGCAGAGCGTGGCCGAGCCGCTCGTGCTGCAGCACAACGGGACCGTGGTCGGGCGCGTGGTCGACGAGACCGGGGCCCCGGTCCCCGACGCGTCGGTCTCCCTGTTCAACGGCGTCGACTCGACGTACACCACCACCGGCGCCGACGGCCGCTACGCGTTCCCCCGGCCGGTTGCCCCCGGGCCCGGCGTCTCGCCGTTCCAGCCGTACCAGGCCAGGCTCATGGCCTCCTTCGATTCCCAGAACCCCGCCGACGGGCCGGTTCTGCGGGGTTCGGACAGCATCGAGACCCACGTCGACTTCGGCAACCCGACCGTCGTCGACCTCACCATGGAGCACCAGCCGGTGGTCCGGTTCACCGTCAAGGACGCCCAGGGCAACCCGATCCCGAACCCCCAGGTCCGGGTCAAGCGCCCGGTGAGCGCGGCGTGGGGCGGCGGCCTGGGCAACCCGCAGTACGGGGACGCCGACGCCATCCAGTCCAATGCCTCCGGGCAGGTCGGGATCATGTACGAGGGTCCCTGGACCGTCGAGTTCCTGCCGCCGGCCGGCAGCGACCTGGTCCCCGAGTACTGGGGCGGCGAGGGCGTGAACGTGTTCAGCCGCGCCGACGCCACCGTGGTCTCCAACGCCGCCGGTGAGTCACCGGCGATCCGCGACTACACCGTCCAGCTGGGCACCAGCCGCGGGTTCACCCCGGGCACCCCGACCGTGTCCGGCACCGTCAAGATGGGCCACACGCTCGTGGCCGACCCCGGCACCTGGCCGGCCGGGACCGAGCTGAGCTACCAGTGGTACAACGTGCTCGACGCCCCGATCCCCGGCGCCACCGAGCCCGAGTACACCATCGACGCCTCGACCCCGATCGCCTCCGAGTTCAACTGGGACCCGGACCGGTTCACCGTCCGGGTCACCGGTCGACGCGCCGGCCAGCCCGCCGTCGACGCGGAGAGCGCTCCGGTCAGCGGCACCCTGGTCAAGGACGACCCGAAACCGGTGGAGTACACCCGTCCCACCGTCGACGGGACCGCCAAGGTCGGCAGCACCCTGACCGCCCAGCCGGGTCAGTGGGGGCCGCAGGGAGTCACCCTGGCCTACCAGTGGAACGTCGCCGGTGCCCCCGTCTCCGGTGCCACCGCGAGCACCTTCGCGCCGCGCGCGACCGACGTCGACAAGCCGGTCACCGTGACCGTCACCGGCTCCGCCCCGGGGCGGGTCAGCGTCAGCCGCACCTCTGCTGCCACCGGCAACGTCACCCGCGGCGCCTTGGTGGCGGGGACGCCGACGATCAGCGGCACCGCCCAGGTCGGGGAGACCCTGACCGCGCAGTCCGGCACCTGGGGTCCCGAGGGCGTCGAACTGGGCTACCAGTGGTTCGGTGCCGGACTCCCCATCGAGGGGGAGACCGGCGAGACCCTGACCCTCACCGAGGCCCACCTGGGGTACGACATCAGCGTGCAGGTCACCGGCACCCTGGGCGGTTACACCGACGAGTCCCGGACCTCGGCCCGCACGCAGCACGTGGTCGCGGCACCCGTGGAGGTCGTGGCGGGTGCGGTCCGGGTGAGCGGCACGCCGCAGACCGGTCGGACCCTCACCGCCTGGGCCGAGAACTGGCAGCCCGGGGCCGGTCTGGTGATGTCCTACCAGTGGCTCGCCGACGGCCGGCCGATCACCGGAGCCACCGGGTCCAGCTGGAAGGTCACCAACGCCGTGGCGGGCAAGCGGATCAGCGTCCGTGCCACCGGCCGGTTCGACGAGACCAGCACGGCAGTCCAGTCCTCCGACGAGACCGCCCCGTCGGTCGGGCTGATCACCCCGGCCAAGCCGAAGATCAAGGGCAAGCTGAAGGTCGGCAAGAAGCTCAAGGTCGTGGCCGGTGACTGGAAGCCGGGCAGCGTGAAGCTGCGTTACACCTGGCTGCGCAACGGCAAGGTGATCAAGGGCGCCACCAAGGCCTCCTACAAGCTCACCAAGAAGGACCGCCGCAAGAAGATCAGCGTCCGGGTCACCGCGACCAAGACGCACTACGCGACGGTGGTCCGGACCAGCGCGAAGACCACGAAGGTGCGCTGAGGCGACACCGGCGCCACGACCGCCCCGCTCCCGCCACGGGAGCGGGGCGGTCGTGCGTTCCGCTCCGGTGGTTTCGGCCTCCGGCGGTGTACCGGAGCTCGACCGCGCCCTAGCGTGGAGCCGTGGACTGTCTCTTCTGCGACATCGCCTCCGGGACCGCACCCGCCCACCTGGTGCTCGACGAACCCGACGTGCTGGGGTTCCTCGACACCCGGCCGCTGTTCGTCGGTCACGTGCTGGTGGTGCCCCGCGAGCACGTCGCGACCCTGCCCGACCTGCCCGCCCGGCTCCGCGACCCGCTGCTCGGCGCCGCGCAACGCGTGGCCCGGGCCGTGGTGGAGGTGCTCGGCGCCCAGGGCTCGTTCGTCGCGATGAACAACACCGTCAGCCAGTCCGTCCCGCACCTGCACGTCCACGTCGTCCCGCGCACCCGCGGGGACGGACTGCGCGGCTTCTTCTGGCCCCGCACCCGCTACGCCGACGGAGAGGCCGCCGAGGTCGCGGCGCGGTTGCGCGCCGGCACCGAGCCGCCCGACTGACGCCGGCCCCCCGGCAGCCGGGGTCGCGGTGCCGCGAGGTCCGCGACGTGGTGCGACTGGGGGACACCCGACCCCGGCCCCTAGAGTGATCGGCGACCACCCCACCCGCCTGATCGAGGAGTTCTGCCATGGGTCGCTACGACGGTCGCGTCGTCGTCATCACCGGTGCCGCACGAGGCATCGGCTTCGGAACCGCCCAGCGCTTCGCCGCCGAGGGGGCGTCCGTGGCCCTCGTCGACCTGGACGAGACCGCCGCCGCCGAGGCCGCCGGCCGGATCGAGGTCACCGCTGACGCGCGTGCCATCGGCATCGGGTGCGACGTCTCCGACAGCGCGTCGGTCACCGCTGCCGTCGACCGGGTCGTCGCCGAGCTCGGCGGTATCCACGTGCTGGTCAACAACGCCGGCATCACCCGCGACAACCTGCTGTTCAAGATGACCGAGGACGACTGGGACCTGGTCATGGCCGTGCACCTGCGCGGACCGTTCCTGATGACCCGCGAGGCGCAGAAGCACTTCGTCGCCCAGAAGTACGGCAAGATCCTCAACCTCTCCTCGATCTCGGCGCTGGGCAACCGCGGCCAGACCAACTACTCGGCCGCCAAGATGGGCGTGCAGGGCTTCACCCGCAGCCTCGCCCTGGAGCTGGGCCCCTACGGCATCAACGCCAACGCCATCGCGCCCGGGTTCATCGCCACCGAGATGACCGACGCCACCGCGGCCCGGCTCAAGATGGACGTCGAGGAGTTCCGCGCGCTCAACGCCGAGGCCAACCCCGTCAAGCGGGTCGGCTTCCCCGAGGACATCGCGGCTGCCGCCGCCTTCCTGTGCAGCGACGAGGCCTCCTACATCACCGGCCAGACCCTCTACGTCGACGGCGGCGGCAAGGTCTGAGCCGCCCCCGCCAGTCCACCGTGCGTGGGCGCGCCTCCGCCCGGCCGGGGGAGGCCGCCCGCACACTGGTCCCCGAGTCCCCCGGCACCACCTGAATGGAGTTCCCCGTGCGCCGAGCCCGCCTCATCGCCGTCCCGCTGATCGTCTCCAGCCTGCTGCTCGCCGGCTGCGGCGGTGACAAGAAGAAGACCGAGGAGCCGGAGTCCGAATCACCCACCAGCGCCGCCACCAGCGAGCCGGCCCCCGAGCCGAAGACCTGGCCGCTCACCGGCGAGGTGCTCGAGGGCAAGGCGCCCAAGCACCCGGTGTGGGTGACCAAGATCGACAACACCGGCGGCGCTGCCCCGCAGGTCGGTCTCTCCCAGGCCGACCTGGTGGTCGAGGAGCTCGTCGAGGGCGGGATGACCCGTCTGGCGGTGTTCTTCTACTCGAAGATGCCCGAGCTGGTCGGCCCGGTCCGCTCGATGCGGGCCAGCGACATCGGGATCGTCACCCCCGTCGGCGCCCGGGTGATCACCTCCGGCGCCGCCGGCCCCACCATCGCCCGGGTCCGTGAGGCCGGGATCCAGTTCGTGCAGGAGGGCTCCAAGGGCTTCTTCCGCGAGTCCGGCCGCAGCGCCCCCTACAACCTGATGGCCAACGCGGCCGAGGTCGCCAAGGGCACCAAGCCGGACAAGAAGATCAAGCCCTACTTCGAGTTCGGCGACGCCGCCGACCTGCCGAAGGGCAAGAAGGCCACCAGCCTGGCCGCCTCGTTCGGTGGACGCACCAGCCAGTGGACCTACGCCAAGGGCACCTACGACAACACCAACTCCTACGCCGCCCAGGGCGACAAGTTCGACGCCGACACGGTGCTGGTGATGGCCGTCGAGATCGGCGACGCCGGCTACCGCGACCCGGGCGGCAACTTCGTGCCCGAGAGCAAGTTCCTGGGCAAGGGCCCGGCCACCCTGTTCCACGGCGGACGGGTCATCAAGGCCACCTGGCACAAGAAGGACCACGACAGCCAGGTCACCCTGACCCTGAAGAACGGCGACTCGCTGCACGTGCCGACCGGCCGCACGTTCGTCGAGCTGGTCCCGGCCGGCAACGGCGGGGTCACGTTCCAGAAGTAGTTCCCGCACCAGCCGAAGGGCCCGGTCTCCGCACGGAGACCGGGCCCTTCGACGTGGCGTGGTGGGGTGTCCGCCTCAGTCGGCGGTGGGGGAGACCTCGGGCAGCTCGACGCCGGAGTCGACCAGGCTGCGCACACCGGCCAGCAGGAAGCTGATCACGGTCTCGACGCGCACCGCGGCCATCTCGGGGTCGTCGCTGCTGGAGACCGCGGCCCCGGCCGAGCTCAGTGCACCGAAGAAGACCCGGCTGAACGCGTGCATCATCTCGTCGTCGAGCTCCCACACACCGGCCGCCAGGACGGACTGCACGATCTCGAGCACGTTGGCGAACGTCGAGCGCTCCTCCTGCTCCCGGTAGCGCTCGTAACCGAGCACCGAGGGGCCCTCCTGGATCACCATGCGCCGGTAGGCCGGCTCACGCACCGCCTCCAGGAACGCCCGCAGACCGGCCTGGGCCTTCTCCCACGGGTCGTCGTAGCCCTTGAGGGCCTCCTGGATGTACTGCGAGGCCCGCTCCTCGACCCGCTCGAAGACCGCCTCGAAGAGCGCCTGCTTCCCGCTGAAGTGGTGGTACAGCGCGCCCTTGGTGACCTGGGCGCCGGCCACGATGGCGTCCAACGACGTGGAGGCGTAGCCGTTCAGCGTGAACAGCTCCTCCGCGACGTCGATGAGGGCCTTCTTCGTGGAGGCGGAGTACTGCTGTCGACGGCTGGTCCCGGGCACCGGGGTCAGCTTGGAGGAAGCCGGCTGGGTCATTCGTCCAGTCTAGAACCGACCGTCGGTATGTCGGCGTCTGAGTCCGCTCGCGGCGCGTTGCCCGTCCGCCGTGGTGCTGCGGCCGGGGGAACCGTGCCCGGACCCGGGCCGGGGGCATGATGGGGACATGTCCCTGATCCGTGCCGGCGCCCTGCTCCTGGCCACCCCCGAGCTGGTGGACCCGAACTTCGCCGACACGGTCGTGCTGCTGCTCGACGCCGACGAGGAGGGTGCGCTGGGGGTGGTCGTGAACCGGCCCTCACCGGTCCCGGTCGCCGACGTGCTGGCCGACTACGCCGACCTGGTCGACGAGCCGGGCGTGCTGTTCCGCGGCGGGCCGGTCGGACTCGACGGCGCGCTGGGCGTGGGCCGGGTGCCGGACCCGGGGGAGATCCCGGTCGGGGTCAAGCAGGTCGCCGGAGAGCTGGGACTGGTCGACCTCGACACCCCTGCCGAGGTGCTGCGCGGGTCGTTGTCGGGGCTGCGCATCTACGCCGGCTACGCGGGCTGGGGCCCCGGCCAGCTCGAGTCCGAGGTCGCCGAGGGCAGTTGGTACGTGCTGGCGGGCCTGCCCGGCGACGTCTTCGCCGCCGACGTGGCGGACCTGTGGCGCGAGGTGCTGCGCCGCCAACCCGGCGAGCTGGCGTGGCACTCGACCCGCCCGGTCGACCCCGAGCTGAACTGAGCCCGATCCGGTTCGGCGGCCCCCGCCCGGGCCCCGCACGCCCGTCTGTGCCGCCGTGCCCGGAGGGCCTAGACTGGCCCCATCATGCCCAGCATCGGATTCTCGCCAGGAGCCACCACCGTCGAGGAACGGGTCACCGTTCCCACCGACTCCGGTGACCACGAGCGCTTCTCGCACTACGTGCCCAAGGAGAAGCTGACCGAGGCCATGGTGATGGGCACCCCGGTCGTCGCCCTGTGCGGCAAGGTGTGGGTGCCGAGCCGGGCGCCGGAGAAGTTCCCGGTCTGCCCGGAGTGCAAGGAGGTCTGGGAGTCGATGAACCCCGACAAGCCCGGCGACGGCCAGGGCCCCACGGAGTGAACTCCCGGCCTGACGCCGCCCCTCAAGCACTCACACCCGCCTGGCCCGAACGGGCCGCCTGGGGCACCGCGGGATCGTTGCGCGCCTGGCAGGCCGCGGCGATGGACAAGTACATGGCCGCCGGCCCCCGCGACTTCCTCGCCGTGGCCACCCCCGGCGCCGGCAAGACGACGTTCGCGCTGACCATCGCCTCGGAGCTGCTGAACCGGCGGATCATCGACCGGATCACGATCGTGGCGCCCACCGAGCACCTCAAGACCCAGTGGGCCGAGGCCGCCGCGCGCGTGGGGATCGAGATCGACCCCAGCTACTCGGCCGGCCAGGGCCGCACCTCGAAGCAGTACACCGGGGTCGCGGTCACCTACGCCGGGGTCGCGGTCAACCCGCTGGCCATGCGGATCCGCACCGAGCGGTTCAAGACCCTGGTCATCCTCGACGAGGTGCACCACGCGGGTGACGCGCTGAGCTGGGGCGAGGGCATCCGGGAGGCGTTCGAGCCGGCCACCCGCCGCCTGCAGCTGACCGGTACGCCGTTCCGGTCCGACGTGAACCCGATCCCGTTCGTCACCTACGCCCCCGGCGGGGACGGGATCCCGCGCTCGGTGGCCGACTTCACCTACGGCTACGCCGAGGCCCTGGCCGACCACGTGGTCCGGCCGGTGCTGTTCATGGCCTACTCCGGGGAGATGTCGTGGCGCACCCGCGCCGGCGACGAGGTGGCTGCCCGGCTGGGCGAGCCGCTGACCAAGGACATGCACGCCCAGGCGCTGCGCACCGCGCTGGACCCGCAGGGCTCATGGATGCCCTCGGTGCTCGAGGCGGCGCACAAGCGGCTGGTCGAGGTGCGCCGGCACGTGCCCGACGCCGGGGGACTGGTCATCGCCAGCGACCAGGAGTCGGCCCGGGCCTACGCCAAGACGCTCAAGCAGATCACCGGGTCGATGCCCGTGGTCGTGCTTAGCGACGAGAAGGCGGCCAGCAAGAAGATCGAGAAGTTCACCCACAGCGACGATCTGTGGATGGTTGCGGTGCGGATGGTCTCCGAGGGCGTCGACGTGCCCCGTCTCGCGGTGGGCGTGTGGGCGACCCGCACCTCCACCCCGCTCTTCTTCGCCCAGGCCGTGGGCCGGTTCGTCCGGGCCCGCAAGCGCGGCGAAACCGCCTCGGTCTTCCTGCCCTCGGTGCCGAACCTTCTCGGCTTCGCCTCCGAGATGGAGGTCCAGCGCGACCACGTGCTGGGCAAGCGGATCAGCAACGAGGACGACATCTTCGCCGCGGAGAACGCGCTGCTCGCCGCGGCCAACGCCTCCGAGGCCGCCTCCTCCGAGCTCGAGGGCCTGCCGTTCGAGGCACTCGGCTCGACGGCCTCCTTCGACCGGGTGCTCTACGACGGCGGCGAGTTCGGCCACTCCGGCGAGGTGCACGTGGGGTCGGAGGAGGAGATGGACTTCCTCGGCATCCCCGGCCTGCTCGAACCCGACCAGGTGCGCCAGGTGCTGCACTCGCGCCAGGCCGAACGGGCCCGGCAGCAGAAGCAGGCCAACCGTGCGGTGCCGGCCGACACCGTCCAGCAGGTCTCCACGCACGAGCAGCTGGCGCTGCTGCGCCGTGAGCTGAACGGTCTGGTCGCGGCCTGGTTCCACCGCACCGGCACCCCGCACGGGGTCACCCACGCCCGGCTGCGCAAGGAGTGCGGTGGCCCGGCCGCCGCGGTGGCCACCGAGCCGCAGCTGATTGAGCGGATCAACCGGATCCGGGACTGGGCGGTCAAGGAGACCTCCTGACCCGCAGCTCCGCCCTCCCGCATCGAGGGGACGCCGCGGGGAGGACCGGGCCGCTACGCTGGGTTCCATGGCGGCCGAGACCTCGCAGACCCTGGACCGCGGACTGCGCGTGCTCGGGGTGCTCGCCGAGACCACCGACGGGCTCACCGTCACCGAGCTCGCCGCCGCGCTGGGCATCAACCGCACTGTCGTCTACCGCCTGGTCAGCACGCTCGAGCAGCACCGTCTGGTGCGGCGCGACGCGGCCGGCCGGCTGCACGTGGGACTCGGTGTGCTGCACCTGGCCTCCGCCGTCCAACCGGTGCTGCGCGACCTCGCGGTCCCGGTGCTGCGCCAGCTCGCCGAGACCGTCGGGGCCACCGCGCACCTGACCGTGGCCGACGGCGAGGAGGCCCTGGCCCTGGCCGTGGTGGAGCCGTCGTGGACCGACTTCCACGTCTCCTACCGGGTCGGTGCCCGGCACGCCCTCGACCAGGGCGCCGCGGGCAAGGCGATCGCGATGCTGCGCCACCCCCGTGCCCTCGGCGCCCGGCCGTTCGTGGTCACCACCGGCGAACTGCAGTCCGGCGCCCACGGCCTCTCCGCCCCGGTGACCGGTGTGCCCGGCCTGGAGGCCTCGGTCGGCATCGTCACCCTGGGGGCCGCCATCGACGAGGGTGTGGTGGCACCGCGTGTGGTCGCCGCCGCGGCCGAGGTCGCCCGCCGCCTGGGCTGAGCGGGACAGACGGTTCAGTCGCCCGACGTCCCCGCGGCCCTGACCAGGGGCAGCACCCGCTGCCCGACCTGCTGGTCCAGTGCGATCACCGTCGTGGAGCGTTCCACCCCGGGGTCGGCCAGCACCCGGTCGATCACCCGCTGCAGGTCCTGGTTGCTGCGCGCCACGACCCGCACCCACATGTCGCCGGCGCCGGTGATCGTGAACGCCTCGATCACCTCGGGGATGCCGTCCAGGTGGGCCGCGACGGACTCGTGACTGGCCCGGGGGCGGATCTGTAGCGTCAGGAACGCCGTCACCGGGAACCCGATCGCCTCCGGCGACAGGGTGGGTGCCCAGTCGCGCACCACCCCGCGGGCCACGAGCCGGTCCAGCCGGGCCTGCACGGTGCCGCGCGCCACCCCCAGACGCCGGGACGCCTCGAGTACCCCGATTCTCGGCTCGGTGCTGAAGAGATCGAGCACCTTGACGTCCAGATCGTCCATGACTCCCTCAGTTGCTGTGCAATGTGTCTGATGTTCCGGGCCACGGTTGCACAGGATGTGTGATCCCCGCCACCGTGACGCCCATGAGCACCGACACCACCCTCACCGCCCTCACCGACGAGGAGGCCCAGGCCGGGCTCTCCTTCGAGCAGCTGCGCCAGCTGGTCGGCCTGGTCGAGTACGACGCCGCCGCCGACCCCTTCCCGGTCACCGCCCTGGACGCGGTCTGCTTCGTGGTCGGCAACGCCACCCAGAGCGCGCTCTTCTACCAGCTCGCCTTCGGGATGGACCTGGAGGCCTACCGGGGGCCCGAGACCGGCCACCGGGACTCGGTCTCCTACGTGCTGCGCTCCGGCTCGGCCCGGTTCGTCTTCTCCGGAGCGGTCACCCCCACCAGCCCACTGACCGAGCACCACCGGGCCCACGGCGACGGCGTCGTCGACCTGGCCATCGAGGTCCCCGACGTCGACCGGTGCATCGAGCACGCCCGGGCCCAGGGCGCCACCGTGCTGGTCGAGCCGCACGACGAGAGCGACGAGTTCGGCACCGTCCGCACCGCCGCGATCGCGACCTACGGCGAGACCCGGCACACCCTGGTGGACCGGTCGGCCTACACCGGCCCCTACCTGCCCGGCTTCGTCGCGCGCAGCACCGCCGTGACCCGCCCCGCCGGCGCGCCCCGGCGGCTCTTCCAGGCCGTCGACCACTGCGTCGGCAACGTCGAGCTCGGCCGGATGGACGAGTGGGTCGACTTCTACAACCGGGTGATGGGCTTCACCAACATGGCCGAGTTCATCGGCGACGACATCGCCACCGACTACTCGGCCCTGATGAGCAAGGTCGTGGCCAGCGGCAACCACCGGGTGAAGTTCCCGCTCAACGAGCCCGCGATCGCCAAGAAGAAGTCCCAGATCGACGAGTACCTGGAGTTCTACGACGGTGCCGGCTGCCAGCACATCGCGCTGGCCACCAACGACATCCTGGCCAGCGTCGACGCGATGCGGGCCAACGGCATCGCGTTCCTCGACACCCCCGACTCCTACTACGACGACCCCGAGCTCCGCGCCCGGATCGGCGAGGTGCGGGTGCCCATCGAGGAGTTGAAGGAGCGCAAGATCCTGGTCGACCGGGACGAGGACGGCTACCTGCTGCAGATCTTCACCCAGCCCGTCGGGGACCGGCCCACCGTCTTCTACGAGCTCATCGAGCGGCACGGCTCGCTGGGGTTCGGCAAGGGCAACTTCAAGGCGCTCTTCGAGGCCATCGAGCGTCAGCAGGACCTGCGCGGCAACCTCTGAGCCGGCCCCGCTCGCGGCTGCGGCCCGACCACCCCCGGGTGGTCGGGCCGTGGCGCGTCCGGGTGAGGATGGCCGGGTGAGTTCTCTGCCCCGGATCGCCGTAGGCGGCATCAGCCTGGAAGCCTCGACCTTCTCCCCGGCCCTGACCACGGCCGCCATGCTCGGGCCGCGGCGCGGCCGGGAGGTGCTGGACGCCTGGGAGTTCTGGCAACCGGGCGGCAGCCTGGCCGACGCCGCCGAGTGGGTCGGCATCCTGCAGGCCCGCGGCATCGCCGGGGGACCGATCCCGCTGGAGGACTACCGGGCGCTCAAGGCCGAGTTGCTGGCCGGCCTGGCCGAGCACGGCCCCTTCGACGCGATGGTGCTGGACCTGCACGGCGCCGCCTCGGTGGTCGGCCTCGACGACATGGAGGGCGACCTGGCCACGGCGGTGCGCGACCTGCTCGGCCCCGACGTGCTGATCAGCACCGGCATGGACCTGCACGGCAACGTCTCGCGCACCCTGCTGGACCGGCTCGACCTGCTCACCACCTACCGCACCGCACCGCACGTGGACTGGTACGAGACCAAGGAGCGGGCCGCCCGCCACCTGGTGGACCGGCTCGCCCGGCCGGTGGGGCAGCGCCGCCCGGCCAAGGCCTGGGTGCCGGTGCCGATCCTGCTGCCCGGCGAGATGACCAGCACCCGGCTGGAGCCGGCCAGCAGCTTGTACGCCCGGGTGCCGGAGATCGAGGCGCTCGACGGGATCCTGGACGCCGGCATTTGGATCGGCTACCCGTGGGCCGACGAGCCGCGCAACTGCTGCGTGGTCGTGGTCACCGGCGACGACGCCGAGCTGGCGCTGGACCGCGCCCGTGACCTGGCCGGCCAGGTGTGGCAGCGACGCGAGGAGTTCAGCTTCGTGGCACCGGTCGGCAGCCTCGAGGAGGTGCTGGACCTGGCCCTGGCCAGCGAGGTGCGGCCGTTCTTCGTCTCCGACTCCGGGGACAACCCGACCGCCGGGGGAGCCGGGGACGTCACCTGGACCTTGGCCCGGCTGCTGGAGAGCCCCGAGCTGGCGGCCAGCGGACGCCGCGCCGTCTACGCCTCGATCCCGGACCGGACCGCCGCCGACGCGGCCGCCGAGGCCGGGGTGGGGGCCGCGGTCCGGCTCCCGGTCGGCGCCCGGGTCGACGACCGCCACGAGCCGCCGGTGCTGCTCGACGGCACGGTCACCGCCGTGGCGCGGACCCACGACGACGGCGAGAACCTCGAGGTGGTGATCGCCACCGAGCACGTCGACGTGATCCTCACCCGCCGACGCCGCCCGTTCCACACCGAGGAGGCCTTCACCCGGCTCGGCCTGGACCCGCGCACCGCCGACCTGGTGGTGGTGAAGATCGGCTACCTGGAGCCGGAGCTCTACGAGATGGCGGCGGACTGGCGCATGGCGCTCACCCCCGGCGGGGTCGACCAGGACCTGCTGCGGCTGGGGCACCAGCGGATCCAGCGGCCGATGTACCCCTACGACACCGACGTCGCGGACCTGGACGTGGCCGCCGGTGCGGTACTGCTGCCGGGGGACACCGGCGCCGCCGCCGTGGAGCCGGTCCGGTGAGCCTGCAGGTCGAGATCGCGGTGACCTCCGAGGCCGGCGCCGCGCTGGCCCGGGTCGCGGGCGCGGACCGGGTGGAACTGTGCACCGGCCTCGAGCTGGGCGGGCTGACCCCCTCCGCGGGTCTGGTGCGGCTCGCCGTCGACACGGGCGCCGAGGTGCACGTGCTGGTGCGGCCCCGGGCCGGCGACTTCGTGCACCTGCCCCACGAGATCGCCCAGGTCGAGGCCGACCTGGTCTGGCTGGCCGATCAGGACGAGGTGGACGGGGTGGTGATCGGCGCACTCACCGAGGACGACCAGGTCGACCTGGCCCTGCTCACCCGGTGGACGGGGCTGGTGCGCGACCTGGCCCCCGACCTGCAGGTCACCGTGCACCGCGCCGTGGACCACGCGGCGGACCCGGTCGCCGCCGTCGACGCCGTCGCCGACCTGGCCGACCGGGTGCTCACCTCCGGCGGGGCACCCCGGGTCGCCGACGGGATGGCTGCCCTGGCCCGGATGGTCGAGGTCACCCGCGGCCGCTGCCAGGTGATGGCCGGTGGCGGCCTGCAGATCGAGGACATCCCCCGGCTCGCGGGGATCGGGGTGGACGCGGTGCACCTCTCGGCCAAGGCGGTGCTGCCCGGTCGGGGCGGCGTGCCGCTCGGTGCCGGTGACGACGGCTCCTGGTGGGCGATCGACCCGGCCGTGGTGCTCGCCGCCGTCGAGGCGGCCCGGGCGACCGGCTGAGCCACTCCTCCGCCTGCCCTGCGCGGGCGGGACCAGTGCAGGGTCAGTGCAGGATCAGGCCGACGCCGAGGCTGCCCATGACCACGGCGATCGCCGAGTCGAGCCAGCGCCAGGCCACCGGCTTGGCGAACAGGCCGCGCAGCAGGCGCGAGCCGTAGCCCAGACCGAAGAACCACAGCGCGCTGGCGGTGAGGCTGCCGGCCAGGAACCACCAGCGGTCGGCGCCGAACGAGTTGGCCACGGTGCCGAGCATCAGCACGGCGTCGAGGTAGAAGTGCGGGTTCAGCCAGGTCAGCGCGAGCGCGGTCAGCACCGCACCGGTCGTGCTGAGCGAGGTGCCGCCCCCGGTCTCGAGGCCCTTCGGCTTCCACGCGCGCAGCGCGGCGTGCACCCCGAACGCGACCAGGTACAGCCCGCCCAGGACCTGGGCGACCGGGAGCACGCCGGGCCACCGCTCCAGGACCGCGCCAAGGCCGGCCACGCCGGCCGTGATCGCCACCGCGTCGGAGACCAGGCAGGTGAGCACGATCGGCAACACCTTCTCGCCCTTGATTCCCTGGCGCAGGACGAAAGCGTTCTGGGCGCCGATGGCGACGATGAGGGCGAGACCGGTCAGCAGACCGGTGAGGGCGACGTGCAGCATGAGGACAACGCTAGGTTCCAACACGCCTTCAATCCAGCGCATGATTTTTACAGATCATGAGAATCTTTCATCATGAAAGACCTCACACAGTTGGACCCCGTCGGGCTGAGAACCCTGGCCACGGCGGTCCGTCTGGGCACCTTCGAGCTGGCCGCCCGGGAGATGCACGTGACGGCCTCAGCGGTGAGCCAGCGGATCAAGGCGCTGGAGACCCGGGTGGGTCGGGTGCTGGTGCACCGGGTGAAGCCCTTGGAGCCCACCGAGGCGGGTCACGTGCTGATCCGGCTGGCCGCCCAGACCGAGCTGCTGGAGGCCGAGGCGCTGGCCGAGCTGACCGACCAGCTGCCCGAGGACGAGCAGGGTGACCCGGCTGAACGGCCCTACACCTCGGTGCCGTTGGCGGTGAACTCCGACGCCCTCTACACGTGGCTGGTCGACGCGCTGGTGGCGATCCAGGCCCGGCACCGGGTCACCTTCGAGCTCATCCGGGAGGACCAGACCCGCACCGCCGAGCTGCTGCGCCGCGGGGAGGCAATGGCCGCGGTCACCGCCGACCCGCGCCCGGTGCCGGGCTGTCGCGTGGTCAAGCTCGGGACCATGCGCTACCTGGCGGTCTGCACGCCCGCCTGGAAGGAGACCCACCTGGTCGGCGGCACCCTGGCCGAGGACCTGGGGCGGGCGCCGATGATCGCCTTCGACCGCTCCGACACCCTGCAGCACGACTTCCTGCGGCGGGTCACCCGGCGCCACCTGACCCCGCCGGTCAACTGGATCCCCTCGGTCGCCGAGTTCGACAACGCGGTCCGGCGCGGGATGGGGTGGGGGATGCTGCTGGACCACGAGTGCGCCCGTGACCTGGCCCGCGGGCGGCTGGTCGAGATCGCGCCCGGGCGCAAGGTCGACGTGCCGCTCTACTGGCAGCACTGGCGCCTGGAGTCGCCGCTGATGACCGACCTGACCGAGGCGATCAGCGCGGCCGCGACCCGGTGGATGGCCCGGTGATCGGCGAGCCCTGGAGCGCCCACCCGGCGGGGCCCGGGTGTGTGGGGGCTGAGCCCTCGGTGGGGCGGGGCAGGATGTCCCCATGAGCACCCGGATCGCGTTCCTCCGCGCCATCAACCTCGGGGCGAAGCGCAAGTTCCCCAAGGACGCCATCGTGGCGGCCACCGAGGCGGCCGGGTTCACCGGTGTCGCGACGCACATCAACACCGGCAACGTGCGCTTCGAGACCACCATGCGCTCCCGCGCCCGGATCGAGGCGGCGTTGGAGGCTGCCTACCTGGCCGACCGGGGGTTCGAGGTGCGGGTGATCAGCTACACCGCCCAGGAGGTCGCGCAGATCGCCGAGACCGTGGCGGAGCTGGACGCCGGCCGCCCGGATCTCTCCCGGCACTACGTCAACCTGCTGGGCGAGGACCTCGACGAGGAGACGGCGGCCCGGGTCGAGGCGCTGTCCGGGAACGGGCACGAGGCCGTGGTGCGCGGTCGCGCGGTCCACCTGCTGCTCGGCCCCGACTACCAGCCGGGTCAGGTCGACCCGTTGCGGGTGGAGAAGTGCCTGACGCTGACCACCAACCGCAACGCGACCGTGGTGCGGGCGGTCGCGGAGAAGTGGTGCTGATCAGGCCAGCGTGACCCCGGCAGCGGCGAGCTCGGTCAGGGCCGTGGCCCGGGTGTCGGGGGAGACCGCGGCACACAGGTCGAGCAGCACCCGGGTGTCGAACCCCTCGCGGGCGGCGTCCAGGGCGGTGGCCCGGACACAGTGGTCGGTGGCGATGCCGACCACGTCCACCTGCTGCACGCCCCGCTCCCGCAGCCACCCGGCCAGGCCGACCTCGGCCCCGTCGGCGCTGGCCGTGCCCTCGAAACCCGAGTACGCGGCGGCGTGGGCGCCCTTGCGGAACACGGCCTCGAACTGGTCGGTGGCCAGGTCGGGGTGGAACTGCGCCCCCGGGGTGCCGGCCTCGCAGTGCACCGGCCACGAGTCCACGTAGTCGGGCTCGCTGGACCAGTGGGCGCCCGGGTCGACGTGGTGGTCCTGGGTGGCGACGACGTGGTCGTAGCCGACCGGCGCGGTGCCGGCGGCCCGGGCCGCGAGGAGCTCGGTGACCTTCTCGGCGACCGCGGCGCCGCCGGTGACGGCCAACGACCCGCCCTCGCAGAAGTCGTTCTGCACGTCCACGACCACCAGTGCTCGGCTCATGGTCCGACCCTAGCCCGCGGGTGTCCGGGTCTCGGCACGCTCGACCACCGGGCTACGTGCTCGACGCCGGGGCGGGGGGACGGTCAGCCGACGAGGGTGGGGATCACCGGGTCGCCCTTGGACATCTGCTGCGCCGAGAGCGGCAGCTCGGCCCGCGACCGCTCGTGCCGCTCCCGTGCCGCGGCCAGCGGTTCGGTACCGACCACCTCGCCGCCGGAGACCAGCGGCACCAGCAGCGCCCGGTCGTCACCGTCGTCGACCGGGGGAGTGCCGATCCCGACCACCTCGGCGGTCGCGGTGCCGGAGGGGGCGCGGCGCCGCAGGGCGTACTTGCGACCGCCGGTGCTGGCCTTGTCCTTGGACTTCTTGGCCACCGGCACCATCTCGCCGCCGCCCTCGCGCGCCACCAGCTTGTAGACGAACCCGGAGGTCGGGTGCCCGGAGCCGGTGACCAGCTGGGTGCCCACGCCGTAGCCGTCCACCGGCGCCGCGGCCAGGGCGGCGATCGCGTACTCGTCCAGGTCGGAGGTCACCACGATCCGGGTACCGGTCGCGCCGAGCGTGTCCAGCTGCGCCCGGACCCGGTGGGCCAGCGCCCCCAGGTCGCCGGAGTCCAGACGGACCGCGCCCAGGCCGGTGCCGGCCACCTCGACGCCCAGCCGGACGGCCTCGGCGACGTCGTAGGTGTCGACCAGCAGGGTCGTGCCCACGCCGAGTGAGTCGACCTGGGCGGTGAAGGCATCCCGCTCGGTGTCGTGCAGCAGCGTGAACGAGTGCGCCGACGTGCCGGCACTGGGCACGCCCCAGCGCTGCGCCGCCGCGAGGTTGGAGGTGGTGGCGAACCCGGCGATCCACGCCGCGCGCGCCGCGGCCACGGCAGCCTCCTCGTGGGTGCGGCGCGAGCCCATCTCGATGCACGGGCGACCCCCAGCGGCGGTGGTCATCCTCGAGGCGGCCGAGGCGATCGCGGAGTCGTGGTTGTAGATGCTCAGCAGCACCGTCTCCAGCACCACCGCCTCGGCGAACGTCGACTCCACGACCAGCACCGGCGAGGCCGGGAAATACGTCTCGCCCTCGGCGTAGCCCCAGATGTCGCCGCGGAACTCGTAGTCGGCCAGCCAGGCCAGGGTGGCGCCGTCCACCACGTTGCCGCGCTCCAGGGCGGTGAGCACCTCGTCGTCGAAGCGGAACTGCGCGACCGCCTCCAGGGCCCGGCCGACACCGGCGACCACCCCGTAACGGCGGCCCTCGGGGAGACGGCGGGCGAAGAGCTCGAAGACCGAGCGGCGTTCGGCGGTGCCCGAGCCCAGTGCTGCCTGCAGCATGGTCAGCTCGTAGTGGTCGGTCAGCAGCGCGGTGGAACGGGTGCGGGCCAGGCTCATGGGGTCACTGTGCCACCATGAGGACGTGTCAACCCCCGTCAGCCACCCCACGGCCGATACGACCACCACCCCCGAGGACCTCGGGCTGGTCCAGACCCCGTGGGTCACCATCGTGTGGAACGACCCGGTCAACCTGATGTCGTACGTGACCTACGTCTTCACCACCTACTTCGGCTACTCCAAGAAGAAGGCGGAGAAGCTGATGTGGGAGGTCCACGAGGACGGGCGCTCGGTGGTCTCCAGCGGCAGCCGCGAGGAGATGGAGCGCGACGTGGAGGCGATGCACGGCTACGGCCTGTGGGCGACCCTGGAGCGGGACCAGTGACCGGCTTCTTCCGCCCCCGCCCCGGCGGCACCCTCCAGGCACGGTTCACCGAGTTCGAGGCCGACCTGCTGCGCTCGCTGGCCAGCCAGGTGATCGAGGTGCTGCACTCCGAGCAGGCCGCACCGGTGGGGTCCGACGACCCGCTGGAGGCGATGTTCGACTTCTCCGGCCCCACCACCGAGCCGGACGACCCGGTGCTGCAGCGGCTGCTGCCCAGCGCCTACAAGCACGACCCCGAGGCGGCCGGCGAGTTCCGCCGGTTCACCGAGTCGACGCTGCGCCAGGGCAAGGTGGCGGCGGCCTCGGCCGTGGTGGACGCACTCGAGGAGGCCGGCCTGGGCGACGAGCCCGGCGAGCAGGACCTGCTCCTGGAGGTCGAGCTGGACGAGGGCACCGCCAACGCCTGGCTGCGCTCCTTCACCGACATCCGGCTCGCGATCGCGGTCCGGTTGGAGATCACCGACGAGGACGACGAGGACCGGTGGCGGGCGCTGCCCGACGACGACCCGCGCGGGCAGGCCCACGACATCTACGAGTGGGTCGGCTACCTGCAGGAGACGCTCGTGGGGGCGCTGACCTCCTGACCCGGCTCAGCCGGAGTGCGTGGTGACCCCGTAGCGCGCGCGGCTGGCCAGGGCCCACTTCGCGACCGGGACGCTGACCAGCGAGGTGGCCATGATGATCGCGGCCAGGGCCCACCAGCCCTCCCGGCCCTGGTCGACGCAGAAGAACGCCACCAGCGGCGGGCCGCCGATCTCGACGATGCCCCAGCTCAGCCCGGCGAAGCCCTGGTACTGACCCTGCTTCTCGTGCGGGGCCAGGCCCATCTGCAGGCTCCACTGGCCGCCGGAGCCGATCATCTCGCCGACCACGTGCACCAGTGAGCCGGTGACCAGCAGCGCCACCGCCACGCTCACCGAGGCACTGTCGGCGAAGGAGACCACCACGAAGCCGCCGGCGATGAACGCCCCGCCCACGACCAGGGCCTTCGCGCCGCTCACCACGGTGTCGCTGCGCCGGGAGAAGCGGACCTGGAAGAGCGCGACCACGGCGGTGTTCATCACCAGCAGGGTCGCCACCATCCAGGTCGGGGCGTCGGTGTGCTCGGAGATGTAGAGCGCGATGCCCAGGTCCATCACCACGAAGTGCAGCGCGAAGATGCCGGTGAGCACGACGACCACCAGGTAGGGCAGGTCCCGGGCGACCGCCAGGCGGGGTTCGCCCGCGGCGCGCGGGTGGGCCGGCAGGTGCGGCAGCCGGGAGGTGACCAGGGCAGCGATCCCGGTGAAGACCGTGTTCAGGGCGAAGACCCCGACGTAGGCCCAGGTCTCGTCGATGGTCAGGGCGAGCCCGCCGAACAGGGCGCCGAGTCCGAGGGCGGAGTTGGTGACCGCCCGCAGGTAGGCCTTGAACAGCACCCCGCGGCCCCCGGTGGCGATCTGGGCGATCACGCCCTGGCGCACCGCGTTGGCGGAGCGCTCGAAGAACGCCTGCACGCCGAGCAGCAGGGTGAGCACCAGCGGCGTCGCGGCCAGCACCGGCCAGAACGCGGTGAGCGCGGCGCCGGCCATCAGCCAGATCAGCACCTCGCGCGGGCCGCGCCGGTCGGCGAACTGGCCGGCGGGCACCTGGACGAGCAGGCCGACGATGCCGGCCACGGAGAGGGCCAGGGCCACCTCGGCGGCGCTGAACCCGACGATCCGGGTGAAGTAGAGGGCCGAGGTGGTGAGCACCGCGCCCGCCCCGAACCGGTTGGCGAACGACCCGAGGGCCAGCACCCGCAGCTCGGGTTCCACGGGGATGCCCCGGTGGGTCAACGGGTCCGCCGCCGTCAGTTGCTTCACGGGGGACCCGTCCGACATCTGCACGCTCCTTTTATCTCGACATCAAGATAAATCGTCGGACGGCAAAGAACAACTCGCCGGCCCGGTGGGCGGGTGCCGGGTGGTCAGGGTCACGTGGTGCGTCCCGGGCACATGCCGGACAGCGGGTCGTCGCGCCCGGGCGATCACCTAGGCTCGTGGGGTGCTCACCATCGACCAGTCAGTCGTCGACGCGATCGTCGCCCACGCCAAGCGGGACCACCCCGACGAGGCGTGCGGGATCGTGGCCGGCCCCGAGGGCAGTGACCGCCCGGAGCGGCTGGTCGAGATGGTCAACGCCGCCGGCAGCCCCACGTTCTACGAGTTCGACTCCACCGAGCTGCTCGCGCTCTACAAGGACATGTGGTCGCGCGACGAGGAGCCGGTGGTCGTCTACCACTCCCACACCGCGACCGAGGCGTACCCGAGCCGCACCGACATCGGGCTGGCCAGCGAGCCCGGCGCCCACTACGTCCTGGTCTCCACCCGCGAGCACGGGAACAATCCCGGCCCCGTGGAGTTCAGGTCCTACAGGATCGTCGACGGGGAGGTGACCGAGGAGGAGATCTCGGTCGTCCCCACGCTCGCCACCTGACCCAGCACCACCACCCCGTCCAGCACCACCCAGCACCCCACGAGGAGCACCCCATGGCCATCGAGGTCCGGATCCCCACCATCCTGCGCACCTACACCGGCGGCGAGAAGGCCGTCACCGGCGAGGGCGCCACCCTCGGCGCGCTGATCGAGAACCTGGAGGCCAACCACCCGGGCATCGGTGAGCGCCTGCTCGACAACGGCGCCCTGCGCCGCTTCGTCAACGTCTACGTCAACGACGAGGACGTCCGGTTCATCGGTGGCTTGGACGCCACCCTCTCCGACGGCGACCAGGTCGTCGTGCTGCCGGCCGTCGCCGGCGGCTGCTGAACAGGAGCACTGACGTGGCCCAGCGGCGCACCTTCGTCCTCGTCGACGGGGAGAACATCGACGCGACGCTGGGCAACAACGTCCTGGGTCGGCGCCCCGCGCCCGACGAGAGGCCCCGCTGGGAGCGGGTCACCGACTTCGTCCGGGAGGGGTGGGACCAGCCGGTCACCGGCCTGTTCTTCCTCAACGCCACCAACGGTGCGCTGCCGACCGCGTTCGTCCAGGCCCTGCTGGCCATGGACTACCGGCCGGTGCCGCTGGCCGGTGACGGCGGCGAGGAGAAGGTCGTCGACGTCGGTATCCAGCGCACCCTGGCGGCGCTGCTCGAGCACGACGACGCCGACGTGGTGCTGGTCAGCCACGACGCCGACTTCGCCCGCGACCTGGGCAACCTGCTCGACGGGCGCCGGCAGCTGGCGCTGATCGGCTTCCGCGAGTTCATGAGCCAGCAGCTCTCCGGGCTGGGTATCAAGGTCTTCGACCTCGAGGACGACGTCGCCGCGTTCCGGCAGCCGCTGCCGCGGGTGCGGATCATCCCGCTCTCGACGTTCGACCCCGAGCAGTTCCTGCGCTGAAGCCCCACCCCACACGACCCGAAAGGTCCTCCATGCGTCACGACAACCTGCTCGCCTCCGTCGGCAACACGCCGCTGGTGGGCCTGCCGCGGCTGTCGCCCAGCCCGCAGGTGCGGCTGTGGGCCAAGCTGGAGGACCGCAACCCGACCGGGTCGATCAAGGACCGTCCGGCGCTGAAGATGATCGAGGTCGCCGAGGCCGACGGGACCCTGCGGCCCGGGTGCACGATCCTGGAGCCGACCTCGGGCAACACCGGGATCTCGCTGGCCATGGCGGCCAAGCTCAAGGGCTACCGGATCGTCTGCGTGATGCCGGAGAACACCTCCGAGGAGCGCCGCAAGCTGCTGCGGATGTGGGGCGCCGAGATCGTCTCCAGCCCCGCGGCCGGCGGCTCCAACGAGGCCGTGCGGGTGGCCAAGGTGCTGGCCGCCGAGCACCCCGACTGGGTGATGCTCTACCAGTACGGCAACGCCGCCAACGCGCTCGCGCACGAGGAGGGCACCGGTCCCGAGCTGCTCGCCGACCTGCCCGAGATCACCCACTTCGTGGCCGGCCTGGGCACCACCGGCACTCTGATGGGTGTCTCCCGGTTCTTCCGCTCCGCCAAGCCGGACGTGCGCATCGTCGCCGCCGAGCCGCGCTACGGCGAGCTGGTCTACGGCCTCCGCAACCTGGACGAGGGGTTCGTCCCGGAGCTGTACGACGCCTCGCTGATCGACTCCCGGTTCTCGGTGGGTCCGCGGGACGCGGTGCGCCGGGTGCGTGACCTGCTCGAGCTCGAGGGGATCTTCGCGGGGGTCTCGACCGGCGCGATCCTGCACGCCGCGATGGGTCAGGCCGCCAAGGCGGTCAAGGCCGGCGAGTCGGCCGACATCGCGTTCGTGGTCGCCGACGGCGGTTGGAAGTACCTGTCCACCGGCGCCTACGAGGGCACCGTCGACGAGGCCGAGGACCGGCTCGAGGGCCAGCTCTGGGCCTGAGCCCACCCCGTCCCATGTAGCCGTCCGGGTGACGGCTGCCCGGGGCGCGCGTAGCCTCGACGGAGTGATCCGCCCGTTCGCTGCCGCCTCTGCGGCCACCCTGTTCGCGCTGGTGGTACTCCTGGTCCCGGCCACCGCCGCCCCGCTGGCCCCGAGCGCCCCGAGCGCCCGGAACAGCCCGGCCCCGGACCCGGCCACGGTCGTGGTCGTGGACGGCCGCGCCGAGCCGCCCCAGCCCGAGCTGCGTCAGCGGCCGAAGGTCCGCGGCGACCACCGGTTCGGCCAGAAGGTCCGGGCCACCCGCGGCCGTTGGCGCCACGGTAGCGACGTCGACGAGGTGCGGTTCCGGTGGATGCGTGACGGGGAGCCGATCCGCGGACGACGGGCCGGGGCGCGCAGCTACCGGATCGCGCCGCAGGACGTGGGGCACCGGATCAAGGTGCGGGTCCGGGTCCGGATCGCCGGGCAGCCGTGGGTCGAGGCGTCCAGCCGGTTCCGCAAGGCCCGGCACCGCCAGCCGGTGCGGCGCACGGTCACCTGGTCGTTGGCCACCCGCGGTCGGATCACCGCCGACGTGCGCGGTTTCGCCCGCAAGGCCCAGCAGACCTTCGACGACCCGCGCGGGTGGCGCGGGCACGGGGTGGAGTTCCGCCGGGTGGCCCGCGGGGGCAGCTTCACCCTGGTGCTGGCCGAGGCCTCGACGGTGCCGACGTTCTCCTCGGGGTGCAGTGCGCAGTGGAGCTGTCGGGTCGGCCGGTTCGTGGTGATCAACCAGACCCGCTGGCAGCACGCCTCGCCGGCCTGGAACGCGGCGAAGCGGTCGCTGCGCGACTACCGGCACATGGTGGTCAACCACGAGACCGGTCACTGGCTGGGGCGTGGGCACGCCCGCTGCGGTGGCCGCGGCCAGCTGGCGCCGGTGATGATGCAGCAGTCGAAGGGGCGGGCCGGGTGCCGGTTCAACCCCTGGCCGCTCCGCGGCGAATAGGCAGAGCCGCTGCGCGGCGAGTGACAGAGCCGCTCCTCGGCCAATGAAGAGACGCTGCGCCGCGGGGTGCGGCCGCCGGCTCAGTTCGGTCCGACGTCGAGCGACTGGTCGGCGTTGAGCCCGCTGCCGGGCAGGGCGGGCAGCCCGAGCAGGTCCAGGGCCAGGTTGGCGACCATGGCGTTGCGCACCGGCTGCGCGCCCCGGTAGGAGGGACGTCGCGAGCCGGGTCGGGCCAGGGTGTCGTTGAGGTCGTACAGGTTGCCCCGGGTCACGCCGGGTCCGTGGACGACGAACGGGATCGTGTAGTTCACCTTGCGGGTGGCGTCGCCGTGGCTGCGGCCCCGGCCGCCGTGGTCGGTGGTGACCACCAGGATCGCGTCGTCGGGCAGGGCGGTCACCACCCGGCCGAGCCGCCGGTCGGCGCGGGCCAGGGCGGTCCGGTAGGCGGGGGTGAGGTAGCCGCGGGCGTGGCCGACCTTGTCGGTGTCGGAGAGGTGCAGGAAGCGCAGCGCGGCCCGCTTGCGGGTCAGGTCCTTGACCATGACCCGGACGGCCTTTCCGTCGTCGTAGCTGGCGATCCGGAACTTGTCGAAGGCGGTGGGCCAGGACCGCTTCCACAGCGAGAACTTGGTCTTGGTGGCGACAGCGACGGTGCGTCCGCCGGCGGCCTTGACCTGGCTGAAGACTGACTCGACGTCCGAGCCGGCGGCCTCGGAGATGGTGGCGGGCTGGGCCCGGTCGTCGTTCCAGGTGACCCCGTGGCCGCCGTGCCGGGGGTTGATCCGCCGGGAGGTGACCATGCCGGTGTGGTTGGGCAGCGTCTCGGTCCGCTCCCGGGCGGTGCGGGCGTTGGTGGTGCCGGCGCCCCGGCGCAGCAGCCGGTGCAGCACCGGGGTGGTCTTCCGCCCGTACTTGCTCAGCGCCTTGCTGGGCAGCCCGTCGATGGAGACCACCACGACCTGCGGGGCGTCGGGGGCGATCGGCTGGAGTCGCTGGCTGCCGGTGCCGTCCCGGTCGGCCGAGGCGTGGGTGGCGTCCGGGGACCGCTCGTCGGGGGTGCCGGCGCAGGCGGTGCCGCCGAGCAGCAGGCTCGTCGTGCAGGCCACCACCACGGGGACACGGACGGTACGGCGCAGGGCGGGGAGGTTCCTCGAGATCAGCACCCGGCCAGTGTAGGAGCGCCCGGCCGGGTCCGGCTCGACGTCGTCGCCGGGGGCGTGACATCGGTCGCCATTCGTGGGCACCGGTGCCGACACCGCCTAGGCTGTCGTGGTGAGCACCCGTGACGTCGACGCCCCCATCGGGATCTTCGACTCCGGGTTCGGCGGTCTCACCGTGGCCCGTTCGGTGATCGACCAGCTGCCCCACGAGTCGGTGCTCTACCTGGGTGACACCGCCCGCCAGCCGTACGGTCCCAAGCCGCTCGGCGAGGTGCGCGAGTACGCGCTGGAGTGCCTGGACCACCTGGTCGGCCGTGGGGTGAAGATGCTCGTCATCGCCTGCAACTCGGCCAGCGCGGCGATGCTGCGCGACGCGCGTGAACGCTACGACGTGCCGGTCGTCGAGGTGATCCAGCCGGCCGTGCGTCGCGCCGTGGCGGCCAGCCGGACCGGGCAGATCGGGGTGATCTGCACCAGCGCCACCGCCGACTCCCGCGCCTACGAGGACACCTTCACCGCGGCGCCGCACGTCACCCTGCACACCCACGCCTGCCCCCGGTTCGTCGACTTCGTGGAGTCGGGGGTGACCTCGGGGGACGAGCTGATGTCGGTGGCCCACTCCTACCTCGACCCGCTGGTCTCCGCCGGCGTGGACACGTTGATCCTCGGGTGCACCCACTACCCGCTGCTGACCGGTGTCATCTCCTACGTGATGGGCGACCAGGTCACCCTGGTCTCCTCGGCCGAGGAGTGCGCCAAGGACGTCTACCGGGTGCTGACCGCGCGTGACCTGATGCGCCCGGCCGGTCCGGCGGTGCACGAGTTCCTCACCACCGGGGCGCCGGAGGACTTCGCTGAGGTGGGACGACGTTTCCTGGGGCCCGAACTCGGCGTGGCCTCGCAGTTCTCGGGGGTGCCGCGATGAGGTTGACGGTGATCGGGTGCGCCGGCTCCTATCCCGGACCGGACTCCAGCAACAGCTGCTACCTGGTCGAGCACGAGCACGAGGGCCGGACCTGGCGGCTGCTGCTGGACCTGGGCAGCGGTGCGTTGGGGCGGTTGCAGCAGACCACCGACCCGCTGGCGATCGACGCGGTGTTCCTCTCGCACCTGCACGCCGACCACTGCCTGGACCTGTGCGGCTACTACGTGCTGCGCAAGTACCACCCGACCGGCCCGCAGCCCCGGCTGGCGGTGCACGGACCGGAGGGGACCGCGGACCGGATGGCGCGGGCCTACGACCTCGAGCTGGACCCGGGCATGCACGAGGAGTTCGACTTCCGCACCTACGCCGAGCCGGTGCGGGTGGGGCCGTTCACGGTGGAGGCGATCGAGGTCAACCACCCGGTCACCGCGTTCGCGCTGCGGGTCAGCGCCGGCGGCCGGGTGCTGGCCTACAGCGGCGACACCGGCACCTGCCCGCAGCTGGACGACGTGGCCCGGGACGCCGACCTGTGGTTGGTGGAGGCCTCGTTCGAGGAGGGCCGCCCCAACCCGCCGGACCTGCACCTGACCGGGCGCGAGGGCGCGGAGGTGGCGGTGCGGGCGGGCGCTCGTCGCGTGGTGCTCACCCACGTGCCCCCGTGGCACGACCCGGCCGTGGTGATGGCCGAGGCCGCCGCGGTCTGGGACGGTCCGCTGGACCGGGCCACCCCGGGCGCGGTCTTCGAGATCTGAGCGGCCCCGGCTCGGGCTCGACCGTCGGGTTGTCCGCGCTCCACGGATCGAACGCGCCGCTACGGCTCTGACGCGCCGCCACGGTTCGAACGCGCCGCCAGCGGTACTGACGCGCCGGCATGCCAGTCGGTCTGTACGACCAACTGCGCGTTACAAGCGGTGGGGGAGCCTCAGGTCAGGCCGGCGTCGTGCACACAGATGGCGATCTGCACCCGGTTGGTGACCTCGAGCTTCTCGAAGAGCTTGGAGACGTGGGCCTTGACCGTGGGCACCGAGAGGAACAGCGAGCGGGCGATCTCGGCGTTGGTGAGCCCCTGGCCGACCGCCAGCGCGACCTCCCGCTCGCGCACGGTGAGCTGTTCCAGGCGGGCCGCGGCCCGCTCGGCGCGGCTGTCATCGCCGGAGCGGACCCGGCGGATCAACGAGGCGGTGGCCGAGGGCGACAGCATCGGGTCGCCGTCCACGACGGTCCGGATCGCGGCGACGATCTCGGCCGGCGGGGTGTCCTTGAGCAGGAAGCCCTCGGCGCCCGCGGCGACGGCGGAGACCACGTAGTCGTCGGCGTCGAAGGTGGTCAGCACGATCACCCGGGGCGGCGCGGGCTCGCGGTGCAGGGCGGTGGTGGCGGCCAGGCCGTCCATCACCGGCATCCGGATGTCCATCAGCACCACGTCCGGGCTCGTGCGGCGCACCTGGGCCAGGGCGGCGCGACCGTCACCGGCCTCTCCGACCACTTCCAGGTCGGGCTGGCCGCCGAGCATCAGCGCCAGGGCGCTGCGCACGATCGGGTCGTCGTCGACCACCAGCACCCGGATCACGGAGCACTCCGCGGGGTTCACGTCTGCCACGGGAGCCACCCTGCCAGTACGTACTCCCCGCCACGCACCCCGGCCTCCAGGGTGCCGTCGGCACGTTCGTAGCGCTCGCTCAGCCCGACCAGCCCCAGCCCGGCGCCGGGGGCGGCGGGGACGTTGGCGAACCCGACCGGGTTGCGCACCTCGACGTGCAGGCCGGGACCGGGGCCACCGCTCAACTGCACCCGGACCTGGGAACCGGGGGCGTGCTTGTGGGCGTTGGTCAGCCCCTCCTGCACCGTCCGGTAGACCGTGCGGCCCAGCGAGGCCGGGACGTCGGAGTCGGCGACCGTGCTGAGCAGGTCGATGCCCATGCCGGTGCCCCGGGACTCCTCGACCAGCACCGCGACGTCGGCCAGCGCCGGTTGCGGCCGGTGCAGCAGCTCACCCGAGCCGGGGTCGCGCAGCACGCCCAGCACGTCGCGCAGGTCGGCCAGGGCGGCGTTGGCCTGCTGCTGGATCAGCCCGGCGGCCTCACGCATCGCCGGGGCGTCCAGGTCCTCGCGGTAGCTCAACGCCCCCGCGTACATCGAGACCTGCGAGATCCGGTGCGCCAGCACGTCGTGCATCTCGCGGGCGATCCGGGTGCGTTCGTCACCCCGGGCCTTCTCCGCCCGCAGCTCGTTCTCGGCCTCGGCCCGGGTGGCCCGGTCGGCGAAGGTCCACAGCAGCTCCCGGCGCGAGCCCAGGTACAGGCCCCACGCCATCACCGCACCGGCCACCACCGCCCCCAGGCTCAGGTTGGCCCACCAGGGCAGGTCGTCGGGCAGCGGCACCCACCAGGTGTAGAAGAAACCAGCGGCCACGGCCAGCACCCACACCGGCACGATCTCGCGCCACCGGCGCCGGGTGGCCAGGGAGACCGCGGCCAGCAGGGACGGACCGGCCGCGAAGGTGGAGACCGCCGTGGCCAGGGTGACCAGCACCGTCACGGTCACCGGCCACCGACGACGCAGACCCACCAGCACGAAGGTGAGCAGCCCGACCAGCATGTCCAGGGCCAGCTGGTCGTCGGTGGGGTGTGGCCAGCCGTCCTCGATCGCCGGGGTGAAGCTCATCAGCGCCGCCACGGTGCTGATCAGCAGGCAGACCAGCAGCCGCCACGCGTGGCTCCACCAGCGCAGCGGCGGTTGGTGCAGGGTGGTCGGGGTGGGCACGGCGCCAGCGTAGGCGCCCGGGCCGCGGTCCGGCGGGCTGCCGGGGTCGGGTGGGACCCCCTACTTTGGTCACCGGGCGACCACCGCGCGTCGGGTTGTCGCCCCGCCGCCGACCGGGGTTGGATCGTGGTCATGATCAGCGTTCAAGCAGTCACCAAGACCTACGGCGGGTTCACCGCCGTGGACGACGTGACCTTCACCGCCCAGCCCGGCCGGGTCACCGGCTTCCTGGGTCCCAACGGTGCGGGCAAGTCGACCACGATGCGGATGATGGTGGGGCTCACCCCGCCCACCCACGGCGAGATCACCATCGGCGGCCACCGCTACGCCGACATCCCCAACCCCGGCCTGCACGTCGGCGTCCTGCTGGACGCCTCCGCGCAGCACGCCGGCCGCACCGGCCGCGAGGTGCTCACCATCGGCGCCCGCACCATGGGCCTGCCCGACGAGCGCGTCGACGAGATGCTGGCCCTGGTCAGCCTCGACGAGCGCGAGTCCAAGCGCCGGGTCAAGAACTACTCCCTGGGCATGCGCCAGCGGCTGGGCATCGCCCACGCCCTGCTCGGCGACCCCTCGGTGCTGATCCTCGACGAGCCCGCCAACGGCCTCGACCCGGCCGGCATCCGGTGGATGCGTGGCCTGCTCAAGGGCTACGCCGACCGCGGTGGCACGGTGCTGCTCTCCAGCCACCTGCTGCACGAGGTGGAGATGATCGCCGACGAGCTGATCCTGATCGGCCACGGCAAGATCGTCGCCCGCGGGACCAAGGAGGAGCTGCTGGCCCAGGGCGGCGGTACCGGCACCCTGGTGACCGCGGAGACCCCCGCCGCCCTGACCGGTGCCCTGGAGACCGCCGGCCTGGCGTTCGCGCCGGTCGGCGCCGGGTTCCGGGTCGAGGCACACCCGGTGGACGTGGGCCGGGTGGCGGCCAAGCACCAGGTGGTCCTGACCGACCTGCGCGCCGCCGACGGTGGCCTGGAGAACCTGTTCCTCGAACTCACCTCGGGCACCCAGCGCGAGGTCTTCACCCCCGGGAGCCCCGCATGAGCACCACGACCGCCGTTCCCGACGCGTCGACGACCCTCGACGTCTCCGGCACCGCCCCGGTGCCGTTCGGCCGGCTGGCCAAGGTCGAGCTGCGCAAGATGCTCGACACCAAGGGCGGGGCGTGGCTGCTGGGCCTGACGCTGCTGTTCCTGGTGATCACGGTCTCGATCGTGCTGCTCGTGGTCGGGCTGACCGACGACACCGGCGCGCCTGCGCTGATGGACTGGGCGCAGATCCTGGTGATCCCGCTGTCCATCCTGCTGCCGGTCTTCCCGATCCTGTCGGTGACCAGCGAGTGGAGCCAGCGCACCGGCCTGATCACCTTCGGCCTGGAGTCGAACCGGACCCGCGTGCTCATGGCCAAGCTGGTGGCCGTGGTCACCCTGGCCGTGGTCACCGTGCTGGTGGCCAGCGTGCTGGCGGTGCTGGCCAACCCGGTGGCCGCTTCGCTGGACGGCAGCGACGCGACCTGGGAGGTCGACGGTCGGGTGCTGGGCGCCACCATGGCGCTGCAGCTGCTCTACTTCCTGATGGCGTTCGGCCTGGGCACCGCGATCCTGAGCAGCCCCGGCGCGATCTCGGCCTTCTACGTGGCCTCGATGCTGGTGCCGCTGATGGTCTACTCGACGCTGTACTTCGCCTTCGAGTGGGCCCAGGACGTCATCCCGTGGATCGACCTGCAGTTCGCCACCGCGGACTTCCTGCTGCCCGGTGAGCCGATCGACGGCAAGAACATCGCGCAGGCTGTCGTGGCGACGCTGATCTGGGTGGTCATCCCGATCACCTTCGGTCTGAACCGGATCCGGCGCGCCGAGATCAAGTGACCCAGCAGGTCCCGTGACCCGGCCGGCGCCCCCC